>CAKZOO010000001.1 GCA_937136455.1 uncultured Flavobacteriaceae bacterium
ACTTCGGCATCAAATAAGGTAACAAAAGCATTAGATAATCCAATAGCCATTATTGACTCCTTATAGTAATTAATAAAGTAAATTAATCGCTGTGGTGTGCCAGAGAACTGGGCCGTGCTTGCTATTTACGATAGCCAGTCGACAAGAGTACTTGCGTTGAGGGTCACAAAGAATATGTAATAGGCCTCATTCCCGATTTTACACGGGAACAAAGCCTATTGTCAAGCAATTTAACCAAAGTTTTGAGCGAATGCTCTTTCTACTTTAGCTCTATAGGATGGATCTGAACTATATCTTGGATCAGCGACCATTTGATATAACTCATCTTTTGATGGTGCGCCTTCTACTGGAGTTGTTTCGACAGGAACTCTGCCTTCATAAGATGCTCTGAGTTTCTCTAATGCAGCGATACCTTTTGCAGTACCACCCATAACTTTAAACTCTTCAAAGTCATCTTCACCCCAAACACCTTTGTTTACTAGACCAGATGCCCATTTGACAATGCCATTGATTCTAGCATCAGCGTTTGGACCTAAAGCTTTACGCTCTTGATCTAGGTTAACTTGCTGAGCTTCTGCGGCCAGCATATTGTTTTGCACTACTTCACCAACAAGATCATCTAGTGCAGCTTGGCTGACGCCATACTTCGCTGCCCAACCCACAACATGACTACGTAATGGATCATCTTCTGGTGTTTCACCAAATGCAGATAAATCATAATTACCATCAGCTGGTGCTTTATGTTTACCTTGGGATATTTGTTTGCGTAAATCCATCCATGATTTGGCAATGCCTTCAAGATCTGGTGCATCGTCTTCTGATTTCCAGAAATTTTCTGGCCACCAATCTGGACGTTCTAACGGTTCATTATCATCTTCTTGTTCTTGATTAACAGCAAATTCTTCTTTTGCTTTTACTTCATCAGGATCACGATGATCTATTTCTACTTTTTGTGGATCTACTTCACTAGCTTCTTCGACTTCTGGACTTGCTCCATCGAGTAGGCCAGTAGATTCTTGAGTTTCCTCTTGAACACTAGGCTCGATTGTTTCTTCCATTATAATTTCCTTGCTCTAATTAGCCTTGCTTCTAAATCCTTCACTATTGAATTTTGTCCTTCACGGTAAAATGCGTAGCTCGGGTCGCTACCTGGCAAGGCAACAGGTTGCTCAACGACTGCATCACGCAGCCATTTCATTAACTTCTCCCCGTCCTCACCCCCTAGGACACGTAAACAAAGACGATCTAACTCGTCTCGCTTCTCTAAACCATCACCCTGTTCTAAAGGTAATGCTTCTTGTAAATCTTCCCATCCAGCCATTATTCATCATCCTCTGGATTTTTAAATGGTGACTTACCTTGTTTCATTCTAATCTTGGCATGTTCGATTGCTTTTTCAATCATACCAGGTGTAGGTTCTCCGCCATTTAAAATAACATCTAATTCTTTCTGAGTAGTAGATGGAACGATAATAGGAATATCAACTTCTTTTCCATCAATTCCAAATCCCATAGAATATTCCGTAACTTTTTGTCCTTGCTTATTTGTATGAATACCTTTCCATCCAGTATACTTTTTCCCATCTTTGGGATTGTGTCTCATTCCATAATCTTCAGCCATCTATTGCTCCTGTGGTTGTTGTGCCATGGCCATTTCTTGTTGTTGTGCCATTTGAGCCATTTGTGCTGCTTGTTGTTTCATCACTGCACGTTCAGTTGGTGTTGGTCTTAATTTTTGTGGTACGCCAAGCTTCTCAGCAATGTAGTCCATCATTTCATCAATCTTAATAGTCATTGCACCTTCTGGACCAGCACCTTGTGCAATCTGTGCATATTGTAAAATGTTTTGCACATCATCCATATTCTGTGCCATAGCTAATGGTGCTACTGGAGCAATCTTCACTTCTAGTCCATTGACTTTTAAAGGTAGGTTGATAATGCCACGATCATCCATCACTTGTAACATCTTGCTAACAAGAGGAACCATTGTTTCATTAATAAGTCGACCAAATGCAGAACCTAGGTTTTGTGATAGTTCTTTCATTCTTTCAACAACTTCTGTTGCTGATCGTGCTGACATGTTATCTGGTGGTAATGATTCATCAAGTAGAATACGTTTGATGTTCATACGTAAGTCATTCATAACAATGTTAGATACATTGAAGTCACCAGCACGTGGTAATGGTCTGAGTGATTCACCTTGTGGACCACCGTTACGTGCAACAGGAATGATTGCACCTGGCATAATCTTCACTGTATTAGGATTCAATACACCATCATCTGCTGCTGTATACACACCAGAGATTGATAGTGATGCATTCTTTAATACCAACTCTAATGTTTTGTTGAGTGTTTTAATATCAGGTAATGCTGTAATGAGTGGACCACGACCATAGATTTCACCAGCTACTTTGGCATAGCGAGAAACAACCCAAGGTGAATAAGGCATGCGTCTGTATACTAGTTCTGCTTTAGATTCTTTATGTATTAAATGATAGCAATAGTCTCCACGCTTCTGATCAAATACAGTGGCTTCAATCAACTCCATATCATCTGTTGGTTTATCATCAATCTTTTTTTGTAAGTCAGCTGGGATTTCTGCATCAGGCCATTGACGTTGGATTGCTTCGCCTTTCATTCTAATCCGTCTATAGACATTATCTACTTGTCCATTTGCACCTTCTTCAATAGATACTAAGTATTGAGGTACAGAGATAAAGTTAATAGGATTAATATCATCACCTGGCTGTACCATCATTACTGCGGTACCTACAGATAAATCAAGTAAGAATTCACCAATAGCAATATCAAAGTTAGATTGTTTGAGTGTGTCAAATAGTTTTTCATTGTATAAATCTAATGCAGCTTGAGCTTCAGCATTACGATCTGCTGGAATGTCTGATCCTGGTTCTAGTCGGCACCACTTACGCTGTGGAGGAAAGATGCCAGATTGCATACGGTTAGCAAATCGTTGTGTTGAGTTGATCGCAGTAGAGTCAAACACGCGATTCATTTTCTTAGTACCACCAACCTTACCATCATAATGGCCATCGTATAAATTACGTTGAGGTAGAGCAAACTCATATGCTTCTTCATATAAGTCTCTAAAGTTTTCTTTTCTTATTAATGCCTTTTCATGTCTTTTTAAAACATCTTCAGCGCTCAGTCTCATCATTTCCATAGTTATGCCTTCTTATTTTTGTTAGCAAATGCTCTTGCTTCTGCTTTGTTACTAAAACCCCACTTCTGTAATGCGAGTTTTAATCTTGTTGGTCTACCCTTTTCATCTTTTAAAGGACCATCCATGCCACTAAACCGTGCAGCAAAACTGACACGACGACCATCTGTCCCAGACTTTTGTGGTGGTTTGAGATCTCCACCATCTTTTCTTTCAAAGTGTTTACGTCCTTTTTCATTGAGTCCACCTGTAGGATTTTGATATTTTTTAGCAACCATTATTCAGTCCAACTTAATATAATTTCCATTGCATGTGGATTATTGTTTCCATCTGCATTGGTTAATCTAAATAGGTAATTAGTTAATCCTTTTAGGATAATATTATTACCACCGACTTCACCACCACCACCTTTTTTACCTACACCCCCTGTAAGTATTTCTTTTAATATTAATGTGCCTGTGCTAGACACTGTAGGGTTGGCTAAAGCTACACCTGTACTAGACAATGTACTTGCTCTATTTCTGTTAATAATAGGTAGTGATGTACCACCTGTGGCACTCGCACCTTCATATAAGTAACCGACTGCATTGCCATTAGATAAGCCGCTAATCGTAAATATAGGATTTACTCCAGAAGGAAAAGCAATCACAATATCAATACTATCTCCATCAGCTACTTTGTTAGCATAATCTGCAACTAAGCCAGCACTAAATGCATGGCCTTCAATCAGCCTGACATGTTCAACACTTCTAGTAGGATATGCCCCTCTGTATTGTTCCATCTATTTCTTTTTCTTTGGAAAGCCAGCTACCATATTCTTGTAAGCTTTAGGTGATATTGTCGAATTTTCTTTAGAGCGACTTGTGCCAGCTTTTTTTCTTTTATTAATATTATGATATAAACCTTTTTTCATTTCTTTTCTCCTTTAGATTTTCCCATGACTTTTTGTAAAATATCTTTAAAGACATTGTCACCCATGGTGCCTTTCGTTGTCATATATTTATCTTGAAATTCTAAAAATTTATCACGATCATTCTTAAATAAATACTCCATCGTTTCATCTGTTGGCTTTCCATCTTTACCAAACTTAATCATCTTATCGTCACTCATAACATCAATCCTTTTCCTAATGTTGCTGTTCCTAGACCAAGGCCTGTTTCTCCAAGCGCTGGCAATCCTGTTGCTGGTTTATCACCAGGTAGTATAGCTTTTGCTGCTAATCCACCTGTTCCACGTCTCAATCTCTTTTGTGAAGCTTTAGCCTGTTCAGTTTGTTTTTTTGCTCTTGTTGCTCCAGCTTCAGCACTTCTCTCAATATCTGCTAATTCACCAGCAGTATAATCTTCACGCTTACCAAAGACATCAAAGTCTCTTGATGTGTATTTTGTTGTACCTGTTTTTGGATCATAATAACTTACTGCACCTTCTGGTGCTTTGTAACTGACTGATGTTATGCGTTCTAATCCACCACCATAACCAAAGATTGGGTTATAAGATGGGACATATGGCATACCAAATGGTCCTGTTACTGGAGAGAACTGCCCCATAATTGTTCTACCATAAGTTGTGCTAGTTTGTCTTTTGCCTGGCTGATACTCACCTGATGGCATTAAGAACTCTTTATCTTGTCGCTCTACAGTACGATAACCTTCAGAGATTTGTTTATCAACGGCTTGATTCCACCAGTCTTCAGATTTAAATATATTACGACCACCAGCAAGATTGATTAAATCTTTCTGTGCTTTTTCAGATGTTGGCAACATACCTCGTGCCATTGCCATACCAAAGTCTAGGGCAGCCATTACGCTTTAGTCCCTAGCATTTTCTTTTGTTCTTCTTCATCCACACCTGTCTCTGGAGTCACTCGTTGTGCTAACAACATACGCTTACCACCCACACGTCTTGCTCTTTTAGATCCAGACATTTGTTCTGCTAATGTTCTTTTTTCTTCTTCTGCTGCCGCTCTTGCACGTTTTGTTTCTTCACGTTGTAGGCGTAAAGATTCTTCGGCTGCTGATGTATCTGGCTTACCGCCACCAAAACCACCCATTACAATCTCCTCATCATAAATGTATCTTCTTGATCTGCACTGTACTTCACCATCACACCTTCTTCTACAAAACCTAATGCTTTGGCCCAACGAACAGCACGTTGATCATTGCATTTTACTGTTATTTGTATACGATGTAAAACGAATAATATCTTACAGATATCAAAGAATGCAATTGCACCTTTAGTCATAGCTATTGGGTATCTTCTGGATTCCTCAGCAAACATAGACCACGCCTCACCCATTCCTTTCCAGTGAAACATAAGACCAAACACAGCGACAGGACGACGATTGACAAACGCAGTAACACAAGGACCGCAGTGAGATTGAAATATAAGAAACCGTTTTCTATCTTCAATCGTAATTGATTGAGATTCATATTCGATTATTCCTGTAAAGTTTTCCAAATGACTTTCATGGAATGGCAGATAATATCCATTCTCGACATCTGGCATGGCTGTAAGTATTTTATCAACGTGAGTTAAAAACATCGAAGTCGCTATTAACAACAGTTTGTGATATTAATGTATTTTGTGTTAAGGCGGACTTGGTCATCCGCTTATGCTCTCCACCACCCAAAAGCAGATAACCAAATGCATCACCTATATGTGAATGTTCGTTTTTATTAGGACTATCTTTGAATCGTTCTTGACCAGCCCCGACACTGACTCGTTTAAAATGGTAACCACCAGCTAACGATTTACGTAAACGTTTACATGATGTATGTAAGATTAGTCCAGGCTTACCCGCAATCAATCGTTGCATCGGTGCAGCTGCGGCTTCACGTCTGACTCTAAAGTTGTTACTTGGTGTAGGCTGTGCTTTTAATCCAATAGTGCGTAAGTAATCAAATGCAGTGACTTCATAGATCGCATCACGTTGCATACCCGCTGGATCTCCCCAGACTAACACTTGGGCTTTAGGATACTTTGCATTAATCTCCGCTAACAGCTGTGTCCCAAATCGCTCTAGCCCCATGTCCTCAGTGACGATCTCATGCAGAACAACCCATCGACCATTATTCAATCTTTGCCCAATCGCTGCTGCTGGTGTCAAACCAAAGTCAAGTCCGATATGGATTGGTAATGTAGGATCATAATCTACTTCAGAACTACTCATCATGTTGTCATCATACTCAGGCCATACAGGCTTACCTTCTTGCACGTATGTAAACTTACCTTCAGCATAGCATCGTATCCAATCTAAGTTCTTACCACCCAACATCTGGGCATAGTATCCACCTGGTAAGTTACTGACGTTTTCTGCTTTAGGATTAATTGTCCACCAACGACCCCCAGCAAAGATATGATCATTGGCTTCTGGATTCTCAGGTAAGTCTTCAGGATCAACCTCAATCACACCACCTGGTTGGTGAAAGAAGTCCCATGCATACTTGCCTGTAATCTGATCTTTCTGACTTAAGCGGAACCACCAATGGTCATCATCCATTGGGTTAGTATCCATCCACACTCCATGCCAAGTCGGTCCGCCATCCCGCTGTGTAGGATAACGACCAACACGATGAGTGAGGCCATCAATAACAGCTTTTGGAAGTTCTCTTGCTTCATTGACCCACGCTCCTGTTAGTTCTAAGGATAATAGTTTACGTACATCTTTAGGTTGGTCCAATGCTAAGAAGATCACTTCACAGTCTATACCCGCAGCATCACCGCGGGACGGGAGGCGAAT
>CAKZOO010000002.1 GCA_937136455.1 uncultured Flavobacteriaceae bacterium
GTAACCACAGCGGCCGCATTACAGACATTCATTAAATCTTGCATTGGCACTTCGATTAACGAAACACCACCGCTAGGCTTACCCTTACCTCGTTTTTTAGAAAAATTGTTATTCATATAGAATATATATACACTTAAAATTACGTTTTAATCGCCTTCGGCGATGTTTTTTTCTTAGGACTCATTAAGGATTTAAAAAAAAACAAAGGGATGATTAAATTAGAGGGAGAGGTTTTAGAATTAAATCTTTCTCATTTGGTAATACAATAGATCCTTTAAAGAATGGATGCTTAGAAAAGTTGGAGCCATTAAGTATACCCGTCTCTGCTTTAGACATGTAACAAGCTACCTTGTTTTTATTCACTATTGTATAAACCTGATCCTCATTACGAAGAGAAGAACAAAAGCTAATCCATTTTAAAGTATATCTCTCTTTAATAGATAGTAAAAATTTATCCAAATGTGCTTTTGGATCAGAATAGTACTTAGAATCTTTTGTAAAGCCAACAGCTAGGTGGCAATGTCCTGCATTATCGGACAACCAATGTCTTTCGCCGACTCCGCTTTCGTGTACTCCAAAATAAAAGAATTTATCTTTGTTATTCTTGCCACCTCTTAATCTGTATGCCCTCCTAAAGCTCTCCATTAGTTTATGACAGGTCTTTTCTCTCTCATAATAACCTGAATCATCAGTTGCTGTTGAGCGGAACTTCAAATAAGAGTCCTTGTTCCTCAAATCGCGGAGAGTGAAGAACAATTGAAAATCATTTAATTCAATAGTCTTGCGAATAAAAAGTAACTGCCTTCGATATTCAGAGTTATTCATTGAATAGAGATCTTTAATTAACTAATCTTTTTAATGAGTAGATATAGCTATCGCGTTAGCCTTTGGCCGCTTTCGGCAATCAATGTCTCCGCAACTGATGCGTTAAAGCCTACTAGGGCATCGATGTAGCTATTCACGCAAAAGCAAGGCTTGAGACACACGATCATTAATCCGAGTCTTTAACAGAGTACCCAACTCTCTGCTGATTATATATACACCAAATATTCCAAAGGGTTTCACATGAAAGCCAAAAAAGTGCGAATTTAACCGAAATAGTTCCAAAGAGGTATTTAAAAATAATTTAAAATAGGGTTTGGGGCCATGTTTTTAGTAAACACACAAAAACGAAAGCTCTATTAATGAAAATACCGCCTTGGATACCCCACTCTTCTAATCGCCTAAAACAAATGATGAGGCTTTTTCAGAATACCCTACCCTATAAATAATTAATAAATATTACCCCAAATTAACCCCTTGAGTGTAAATACAGTAGTATGAATAAAACATTCGAATCTAATCTTAAGGAGCTCTTACCTGAATATCTGGATAAGAACGAAATCTCGCCTTTTATGAAGCGGATTAAAAGTTGTGTAACTGAAGACGAACAAATAGAGTTGATTGACCGATTAATTAAGACAGGCAAAACGAAGATTGAATTAATTGAAAAGGGAGAATTAACGGCTTTGCCTCAAAAAAACCTTTTCTGCTTTAAAGCTACTGGAATAGGAAAAGCTTCAAGCTTTGTAAATGGTGAGTGGAAAAATTTTGAAAAACAGCACGATATGATTTGGGTAGAAGATAATTTAGGTGATTTTAAATTTGTAATAGAGCCAATTGACGACTGTGCTATACTTACACTTGCAGAGGTAAATCCTCTTAAAAGACGGAAAGGATTGTTCAAACAAATGCTTAAATCGATTAGAGATTTTGCGTTTGAGTATAACGATTATACGTTTTTAATGGGCAGAGCGGATATCCCCAACACTTCCTTATTCAACCTGAAAGATTCTACTAAAGCTGTATTCAGTGAGAATCAAAATACTGATTGGAGATCACAAATAAGAAACATAGACGTTGAAGATACTGTTTTAAATAGCAAACCAACAAGATTGTTTGATCTATGGTGCAAACAAAAGTTTGTCTATCCCAGAGGTGTGGTTGAATGGGCGTGTGCCGATGATGAGTTTATCATTGTCAATAGTCGTACTATGCAGGAGCTTAATAAACGTCAGGTCAGGGAGTTTGAAAATTCTTACCCCAAAAAGAAATCTGAGCGTTTTCGTAAATAAAGATTAAATACTTTTAAGCAATAAATCAGGGAAAAATTCCTTACAAATCAACATTAGTAATTGCTTTGTAATTACAAAAGAGGGATTCGGATAATTTACAACAGGTTTTTCTGTGAATTAAATTTGTTTTAAATTATGACCGACGATTGGTTAATCATCGTCTTTGCAAGCAAACTCAAAAATATTCTATTTGCCCCAGATATTCTAACCTGCCCCTCTAGCGCAATAGTCCCTAATGAATAATAACCAACAGGCCCCCATTCAACCCCGTGAGAGAGCCTTATATGAGCAAGGTGTGCCGATTTTTTTTGGGCCAAAGAAATAAATGTACAAAAATATAATCAGAATAAAACTTGACCCCTCTTAAAACGAGCGAGCAAATTTCTAAGCTTTGTACAAGAAAAAATTTTGAAAATCTGCCATTGAGAAAATTAGCACGGGGCCACAACTCCATATGGCTATTGTCAAGCACTACCAAAGTTTAAAATAATGGGGGCATGAAATTAAATGCCGCTTTCTGGTTGACATTAAAAGAGAATTTTCGATCTTTCTCTCTTGGCTGAAACGCTAGAAGAAATCAACAAAGATATCGCTTTCCACACGAATCTCTTTACCCCCAAAATACAGAGCCGCTTCCCGTTTGGGGGCGGCTCTTTGTTTAGGCAGACATTCCTGTTTAAAAGCTCATTCCTAAATGCTTCATCGCGTTTCTTACTGAGGCAGGATAAAACTTTTTACCTGTACGTGTTCTTACTCCTTGGGCGTTAAGTTTATCGGCTATTCGTGCGAAGGTTGGTTTCCTCGTTCTCGTAATAGCCTCTGCAATTTTACCCCCAATAGTTTGAGCAAAAGCTTTAGCGGATTCTTTATTCTTCTGAGCTAACTGCTTCCCGTACTTGCCCCATTCTCCACCATTTCCCTTATAGACCTCAATAGCCATTTTTACCCTCCCTGAAATCAAAGAACTTTCGTATTCTGCAATACTAGCTAGTACGTGTAGCATAAGACGGTTGGAATTGGGAAAGTCGAGAAACTTAAGCTCTATGTTCGATTCTAATAAAGCAGAGATTACTGAGACTCTTCTGCCAAGCCTGTCCAGTTTAGCTACTACAAGCGTTGCTCCCTCCTGCTTACATAAAGCAATCGCCCTGTCTAATACAGGGCGGTTTTTCTTGCGACCACTACCTACTTCAGTAAACTCACCAATTACTTCGACATCATTAGAGGCGACATAATTATCTAATGCTGTTTTTTGCGCCTCTAAGCCTAATCCAGTGTCTCCTTGTTTCTTAGTCGAGACTCGGCGAATTGTGACTATCTTCATCTTCATAAAAATCTGTAGGGTGCTATACTTTTTAAATGTCGGATAAAATAAAAGAGATCCTTAGTGAATAGTGACTTTAAAAGCAGAATTGTTTACTTTCCACTGTGATTCCACATTTTTAACTAATCTCTTAATTATCGTCATGGTTATGTTGTGTTCCATGGCTAAAGACTAGTACGCATCGACAATTGTACAAGCGCTAAATCAAGAAAAACGACACAAAAGTGACACAGAATATGTCAAAATCTCCCACTGGTTCCTCTTTTTCCCCTAAAATTGGGGGTTTGCAGTAATTCTTCCGCACCCATCGACCATCAGTAGATAGTTTTTTCTACATTGACTCAAAATATCTAACATCTGCCTAACTTTCTCATTTGTAATCTTTTAAATCATTCTAAAATCCTACTCCCAACACAGTTTTGTCCACCAGCTACGGTTTTTGTCGCATTTTTGCCCTCTTCTGACACTTTTTGCCAACACAAAACCGACACAGAAAAATGGTTGTTCATGATGATGATTTAAAGCGTTACAGGGTTAAGGAGGAGAGACACAGACTTCGGAAGCCATTTGTCCTTTCGTTTTATAAGAGGTGGAGTGATAGCGTAGACCCCACGGGATCTTTCAAAGAACTCAAAACAAGATCGACTCACGAATCCAAGGATAAGGCTATAGCTAGAGCAGAAGAAATCATACATTCTCTAACAAGTCTAGGTACAAGCTCTGTTAATGTTTCTCCTGATGAAAGAACACAACTAATATCCTTAGCTAATCAGCTTAAAACACTGGGCTATAATGCCGCCAACATCTTAGCATCCTCAATAGAGACTGCTAAAGCTGGATTTAATCCTCAGAAAGCTCTAGATGCAGGTTTAGACATCGCTGTAACACTAAAAGATTACAGTGATTACAAACTTCAACACTTCATCGATCTATATGCAACTGACTATCTTGAAAAACAGAAGCGGCAGCACCCTGCCGTTGTAAGGGATCTTAATAACCAGCTAAAAGGACTTGGCGAAGTACCCGTGAAAACATTTATGTCTCTGGAGAAATCTAGAGAGGCACTAAAGCCTATCCTTCAGGCCTATTGTGATAAACCAACAACCAAAAGGCTATCCTCTTTACAAGTAATGCGAGCCAGAATTCGCCAAATCCTTAAATACATTCAACCAATCACCAAGGTTCCAACAGAAGAAGTCTTAAATCAGATCACTATCCTCAAGCATTATAAACTTAATCATAACCTGAAGGCATTTAAACCAGACTATGCATTCAGGACCAGCGAATTCCTTCTCCTTATCAAATTTTTCTCCCAAAAGCGCTATCTAGACCCACTTTATCCAATAGTATGTGGATTAATGGGCGCACGAAGGCAACTCTTTGAAGAGCTTACTTGGGAGCATATAGACTTAGAGAATAATGAAATCACTATACCTACAGAAATCACTAAATTAGGAAGGCAAGGCCAGACAGACAAGCCTATTGCTTACACAATTGACACTATACCAAACTTACAAGCGTGGCTTTTATGGGGCTTAGATCTTCACAATGGTCATAAACAAGAGAGAGACTTACTTCGCTTAAAGAGTAGGGAAACTATTCAGGATAATTGCAACATCGCCCTGACTAAGTACAGACATCTGTTTAAATGTAAAGCTCAAGAGGGGGATGATTTTAATTGGGGGAATGTAGCTCACAATGCCTTCAGAAACTCTTTTATGACCTACTCCCTTAGTCACTCAGCATTTACTCAACTTGATGTCTCAGTGATCTCTAATGATTTTAAATCTCACAAGTCTTACATCTCAAGTGGAGTTGCCAATAGAAAAAAAGAAGCGAAACTCTTCTTCTCAATTACTCCAGCTTATCTTGATTTAGTTGATCTTGATAACGGGACCATTGACACAGAATTTCTTTATTCACCCCTCGCTTGTAAGTTTGCTTTACTAGCCAATGAATATAAAAAATCGCCATTTTCTTCTAAAAGTGCCACGTACTTCTCAATTCTTCAGGAAAGGGGCTATGATGAATACGACATAATGGAGATTATTGAAGCTTTTAATACTCCAAAACCTAACGAAATAATAGACCCCTCTCCCTTTTCCAGAGAAACCCCAACTGAAGAAGGTGAAAATGCAGACTTTTTTGAATTCCAAGAAGCCCAATCGAAACTAGCTCCCTTCATAGATGCTGTAGAAGGACAGTTCTAGGGCTTTAAACAAAAAAAGGGAAAGGTGTTAACCCATTCCCTTGATTACGCTACACGGCACTACAGCGGCCATTAGTCAAATAGCTCTAATTGGTTAAAATCTTCTTGAGCTTCTAAAATGGGCTTGATGATCCCCATCTTTTCTCCCCAGACTCTTCCAATTGTAACCACAGCGGCCGCATTACAGACATTCATTAAATCTTGCATTGGCACTTCGATTAACGAAACACCACCGCTAGG
>CAKZOO010000003.1 GCA_937136455.1 uncultured Flavobacteriaceae bacterium
TACCTAAAATAATCCCTTGACACAACTAACACTTTAACTTAAGATACATTTTATCGAAACAAACTATTTGGAGAAATAAATGAACACTTTAACAATAGATCAAACACTTTTCACAGGAAACCCTATCACCGAAGAAGGTATTTATTTGTGGAAGAATTCTTCTGGGATAGAAATGATTGAAGTATATAGAGTACCTGCTAAGAAAGAGTATGGATTATCATGGGATAGTTATCTTGCTGTGAAAGGTCATAGAGGTAGAAGTGTTGAACATTTAGTAGGTCAGTTTATGAAAGTTGAATTTAAATAGGAGAAAGATAATGTACAATAAAGATAATTTCACCCACATGTTTAGTGATAACAATATTCATACAAGGTACTTTGTAGAGACAATTATACACGTTCAAAATAAATTCAAATACCAAAGTATTTGCACCTTAGAAGATCTTCTTGGTTTAGGAGATAGTTGGCACAATAGAGCATGTATTGATAAACTTTGTGAATTAGATTATATTTGTGTGGTAGATGACCATGAGATTAGTAATTATCGTACTTATAGGAATTTACGGTTATAGGAGAATAAATAATGATTAAAATTGCAAAAGGTGATATGATTAAAAGTATGTTAGATAAAGAGCTAGATACTCATGGTCAACAGTATAATTGTTTCTGCAGAATGGGTAGAGGTATCGCTCCTCTTTTGGCAAAAGCAAATCCAGAAGTTCTAGAAGATAAATATCTGGAGGAATAATGAGGTACGGGGTAGGTGTGAACGATTCAGATTATCCAATTAAAAATTGCCCTTTCTATAAAAGATGGTGTCTAATGCTTGCTAGATGTTACAGTCCCGCTGTTCAAAAGAAACAAACAACTTATATTGGTTGTGAAGTTTGTGAGGATTGGTTAACCTTCTCTAACTTTAAATCTTGGATGGAAAAACAAGATTGGAAAGGGAAAGTTTTGGACAAAGATTTATTGGGAAATGGTAAACTATATTCTCCAGAAACTTGCGCTTTTATTTTAGAAAAAACAAACTCTTTTATGACCGACAGGAGAAATCATAGAGGGGAGTACCCTCTAGGTGTGCATAAGCATCAAGGAGGTAAATATCAAGCTAGATGCGGTGATTCGTCAGGTAAAAGGGTACATCTTGGAACTTTTAATACACCCGAAGATGCTAGCAGGGCTTATAAAAAGTGTAAAAGAGAGGTTGCCCTTAAACTGTCAGAAGAAGAGACAGATATCAGAGTAAGAAACGCTCTTATAACTTATATTTAACATTAAATTGGAGGTTTTAAATGATTACAGTATTTTCTAATAATAAACAAATTCCTACTAATAAAGTGGATTATTCAGATGAAGCGATCACTTACAAATTAGACCAGTTACAACCTAATGCAAAATATATTTCAATCAATGTAGATCCTTCTACGAAAGTTAATATTGTTCGTGAGGAATTAACTATGATTATGGAATGTATTTACGAGTTAACACTGAAAGGTTATTTCGAGCATAACGTACCTATGACACTGAACTTGCCTTATCTACCATATGCTCGTGCAGACCGCATTTTTGAAAAGGGTAATCCTCATGGTTTGAATAGTTTCTTATTCTTCTTATCAGATTTAGATTTTGATGAGATTTATATTTGTGATATTCATAATATTCAACCAGTAACTGATTTTATCCATGACTTACCTATCAAAGAGAAAACTCAGCTATTATGTTTCAAAGATTCCTTATCTTTTGACACAGTTAAAGATTGGGATGTTGTAGTTGCACCAGATAAGGGTGCTGTAGAGAAAGCTAAGACGATTGCAGAGTATTTAAATGTTCCTTGTGTGTTTGCTAATAAAGTTCGTGACGTTTCTACAGGGAAGCTTACAGAGATGAATTTACCTGATTACGACTTTACTGGTAAGAAAGTTCTTATCCCAGATGATATTTTCGACTACGGTGGAACTTTGAAATGGTTAGGAGGATTATTAAAACAAGCTGGAGCTAAGAAGGTAGAGTTATACGTAACACATTTAATTGCACCAAAAGGTTTAAAACACTTGACAGGTATTATCGACAAGGTATACTGTCACCACACAGTAGCAGGGTACATTAACAAACAAACTGTTACAGATTTTAATTTAGGTCAATAGAGGAGAGCATAGATGTGAAAGAGCTTTGGAAAGATTTAGGAGAGGAGTTTGGTAATCATTATCAAGTCTCTACATTAGGTAGGGTTAGAAGTAAAGATCGTCAAATAGTTTGCAATAACGGCACTGTATTGAACCTTAAGTCTAAAATACTTGCACAAGAACAGCATAAGACTAACTGTTACAGGGTAAGGTTGTGCGTTGACATGGTGAAGTACAGTAAGTCTGTACACAGATTAGTTGCAGAAGCTTTTATACCCAATCCCGAAAATAAACCAGAAGTTAATCATATAGATGGTGACAGGTTGAATAACGAGGTAAGTAATTTAGAGTGGTGTACTAAAGAGGAAAATATGAGACATGCTACAGAGACAGGGTTAATATACAATCCTTATGGAGAGGATGCTAGAAACTCAAAATATGTTACCAAGATATACAAAGATGGAGTTTTAGTGGCAGAAACTTACGGGAATAAAGAACTTGATGATTTAGGTTTTGACTACAGAAATGTCCATTCCTGTTTTACAGGGAAACAAAAGTCCCACAGAGGACATACATTTACCAGAGAGGAGAAATAACTATGAAAAACATTCAACAAGCAACAGTAATCGACCTATACAAAGGTGACCATATTAGCCAGTATATGCCTAAGACAGAATATGTCTGGTCTAATATGACTCCACGTTCAAACCGTCTAGCTCGTGTTATCAGGGAGCAATATGATGGTAAGATGACTTGGTTTGGTATGCAATATGCACTTAAAGTTCTGGTGGAGAATTGGGATGACACCTTCTTTAATTTACCAAAGGATGTTGCAATTAAAAAATTCTCTCGTCTACTTGGTAACGCTGTAGGTAAAGACCATATTGAAAACCAAGTAAAAGGTTTAGAAAAGCTTCACGATCTTGGATACCTTCCTTTGAAGATTAAGACACTTCCTGAAGGTTCTCGCGTTGATATGCAAGTCCCAACGTTTACTATCACCAACACTAACCCTGACTTCTTTTGGTTGGTGAATTATATGGAAACGTATCTGTCTTGCACAATCTGGCCTTTCTGTAATGCTGCAGGTGTTACTCGCCAATACAGACAAACTTCTCAGAAGTATGCTAATATTACAGGAGCTGATGATTTTTGGGTTGAAATTGCTAATCACTGTTTTGCAGCTAGAGGTCATCGAGGGACAGAGGATGCTATGATTTCTGGTATGGGTCACAGTCTGTCTAGTTTAGGTACTGACACTTTTTGGGCGATTGATGCATTGGAGCAATACTATAATGCTGACTCTGATAAAGAGATTGTAGGTTTGTCGGTTTGTGCTGCAGAACATGCTGTTGCTTGTCAACGTATTGCATACTTCCGAGAACAAGGTTATACAGGTTATATGGAAGCAGAGTTTAAGTCTTTAGAGGACTATCTTACACGAGTCTACCCTACTGGTATTTTCAGTTATGTGGCGGACAGTGAAGATTACTACGGCAATTTAACTGTAAATTTACCTAAGCTTAAAGATATTATTTTAAACCGTAAACCTGATTCTAATGGATTAGTTAAGTTTGTTGTTAGACCTGACTCTAGTCCTAAGACACCTTTAGAGATTATCTGTGGAGATCCTGATGCTGAGATTGGTAGTCCAGAATATAAAGGAAGTTTGGTTTTACTGGATGAAGTGTTTGGTCATACTGTTAATGATAAAGGATTTAAAGTATTAAATCCAATGGTGGGGATCATCTACGGTGAGGCAATTGACATTGAAATGCAAGACCGTATTTATGCGAAAATGGTTGAAATGGGTTATTGTGTGTCTAACCTATTACTTGGAGTAGGTAGCTGGGGTTTCCTAGACAGAGCTAGTAGAGATAGTTACTCTATCTGCGTTAAGGGTACTCATTCAGTTGTTGAAGGTGTTGAAACTCCTATGCAGAAAAACCCTAAAACTGCACTTAACTCTAAGAAGTCCGCAAAAGGTCTGTTACGTGTAGAGTTGGAAAGTGACAGTTACGTCTTATACGATCAACAAACACCTGAACAAGAACAACAAGGGGAATTACGTGAAGTATTCCGTGATGGTAAACTTTTATACGAAACATCTTTGTCAGAAATTCGTGAACGTGTAAAAGCTTCACTATAACCCAAAAACAAGCCCTCCTCGTGAGGGTTTTTTATTGCCCAAAATAAATTACTTTTCCAAAAATAAACCCTTGACACAACTAACACTTTAACTTAAGATACATTTCATCGAAACAAACTCTTTGGAGAAATGATTATGAAACACACTTTATACATGGCAAAAGTAACTGAACACGAATGGGAAAGAGGTAGGGGATA
>CAKZOO010000004.1 GCA_937136455.1 uncultured Flavobacteriaceae bacterium
GCTTGTATTTCAGAGTGTCCAAACAATGCAATTTACGAACCAGATAGCGAATGGTCTTATTCTGATGAAACTGCTCTTAGTGGTATGGTGACTGTTCCAGGTTCTGGAAAAGAAGTAGATGCAGATGAATCAAATGAACCAATATCAGATGAATTTTATTTTATTGTAACTGATAAGTGTACAGAGTGTAAGGGATTCCATGATGAACCTCAATGTGCTTCTGTATGTCCAGTTGATTGCTGTGTACCAGATGATAATCACGAGGAATCAGAAGATGAATTACTCGCTAAGAAAGCTTGGTTACACGGAGAATAAGTTACTCTTAACCACGATTATAAAAAAAGGGCCTCTAATGGCCCTTTTTTATTGAATTCAATCAGCTTTATAGCTTCTTGACATATTGAGTGATGATAACAATATGTTGTCCATCTACTTTTCCTTCGATATAGTTTTCGTTTTCTGGATCTAGAGAAATTCTTCTCACAGCAGTTCCCTGTTTAGCAACCATACTAGATCCTTTAACCTTTAAGTCTTTAATAAGTACTACAGAATCTCCTGCTTGAAGCTGTACTCCATTGACATCTCTGTGGATCACAGCGTCTTCTTTTTGTTCACCGTCTCCAGCGGCTTCTGCCCAAGTTCTAGTATCGTCCTCCATATACATCATATCGAGTAAATCTCTCGTCCAATCTTCCTGAACTCTGTTGAGCATTCTCCAGGCCATTACTTGAACTGCAGGAACGGAGCTCCACATAGAATCATTTAAACACCTCCAGTGGTTGACATCTTTAGTTTCTGCGACAAAATCTGAAACACAAGTCTTACAAGCTAAAATAGAGCTTGAAGCTCCTTCACTTGGTGATGATGGTACTTGATAGGCTTCTAGGTTCTCAGTAGCACCGCATAATTCACAACAGTTATTTGCTCTGGATTCTAGTTCTTTTAATAAACTCATAATTGAAAAATTTTGTCAAATGTAACAATTCCATAGTTGATATTTTAATAAGTAGTTAAGTCTTATGTCATGGAATGTTTTGTATTTTTATTTTAAGGAATTAAAATGATGCCCAATGAGAACTTTGATTCTAATGATTGCATACTTATGTCTTGCTTGTCAGTCAAACACCATCGACCCTCAAGATGACAATCAAAGAGAATATACCTATAGTGAATTGATCCCTTTAGGAGGTAATTCGTATACGACTTCTGGTTTGGGAAATTTGTCGATTATTCCAGAAGGGGTTATTTCTTGGACTGGTACTGACAAAGAATTGACCGTTTACTTTTACGCTAATAAAGAGGTAGAATGCAAATTTACTTTTCCAATTTTAGCACATTTAGATCCAATCAAGTACAAAGCTTCTTTTAATCATCAATTTTTTGATATTGAGGTGGCTCCAAGTGAACGAGAAATTAATATTGGTGTACACACTCTTAAAAAAGGCTACAATTCAATCTCTTTACAAGGATTAGAAACCACAGCAGTATTCTCTGAATTGCTCAATCTCAAAATATACTCCAATGAGTTATTGGATTTAAATTTTGTAAGAGATAATATGCAAAATAGATTTTATTGGGGGAGAAGAGGTCCTTCAGTTCACCTCTCTTATCAATTCCCAGAAAACACCGATATCAAATGGATGTATTCTCAGGTAGAGGTTCCACAAGATTTTGACCAGTTAGGAACCTATGCCATGGCCAACGGTTTTGGGGAAGGCTATTTTGGTATGCAAGTAAATTCAGAAACGGAACGTAGAATATTGTTTTCAGTATGGAGCCCCTACAATACTCAAAACCCAAATGACATCCCCGAAGATCAACGAATTAAACTTGTCAAAGCTGGAGAAGGAGTTCATATAGGAGAATTTGGAAATGAAGGCTCTGGAGGGCAGAGTTATTTAGTATATCCCTGGAAGGCAGGAGTGAGTTATCAGTTTTTAAATTCTGTGGAGCCCGATGGAAATGGAAATACAATCTATACGGCGTATTTTAAAGACCCAACAGTAGATGAGTGGAAACTCATTGCAAGTTTTTTAAGACCTCAGACTAATACGTGGTATACACATCCATATTCTTTTTTGGAAAACTTCAATCCAGAAAAGGGATATGAAACTAGAAAGGCATATTATCATCAGCTTTGGGCAAGAGATACTCAGGGAAATTGGCACGATCTCAACAAGGCTGTATTTACAACCGATGATATCGGCAGAAGAGCCTATCGATTGGATTATAAAGGAGGAGTGGAAACAGGTCGCTATTACTTACAACACTGTGGGTTTTTTAATGAACACAGTATCGTCGATTCGTCTATTGGACAAGATCAAGGCGAAGCTCCAATCATCGATTTTGAATCTCTTCCCTAACTAAAACGTTTTAGTAGATTCCAAGGATTTTTCTGTTTTTAAAGTTGTTTCAGCCTTATTTTTGAGGCACTAAACTTTACATATGAAAACACAAAAATTGTTCAGCGCTCTGTTGATGTTATTTGTATTGGCATCGACCGCACAAGAATTAAAATCTCCAAACGGTTTATTAAAAGCTCATTTTTCATTAGATGAAGCGGGAAGACCTACTTATGATTTGCAATACAAATCAAAAGAAGTAATTAAATCAAGTCATTTGGGTTTTGAAATAAAGGATACAGAGCCTTTATTGGAAGGATTTGAACTAGTTTCAAGTACCTCAAGTTCTTATGATCAGACCTGGGAACCTGTATGGGGAGAAGAATCTCAAATCAGAAACAACTACAACGAACTGGCTGTAACACTACATCAAGTTTCAACTGATAGAAGTTTGACGATTCGTTTTAGAATGTTTGATACAGGACTTGGATTTCGCTATGAATTCCCAATTCAAGATAAGTTAGGAAGCTTTGTGATCACAAAAGAACGAACTGAATTTGCCCTTACAGGAGATCATACTGCAATCTGGATTCCAGGAGATTACGACACTCAGGAATACGACTATACAACTTCAAAACTCTCTGAGATTGAAGCTAAATTCGATGAGGCTTATACGGGAAATGCTTCTCAAGAACAATTCTCAAAAACAGCAGTCCAAACGGCATTAATGTTAAAAGCAGATAATGGATTGTATATCAATTTACACGAGGCAGCTACGGTTAATTATCCAACCATGCACTTGGATTTAGATCCCAAGACTTTCACTTTTGAGTCTTGGTTAACGCCAGGAGCAAAAGGGAATAAGGCCTATATGATTGCACCACAGAACACACCTTGGAGAACAATCATCGTTAGTGATGATGCCAGAGATATTTTGGCTTCTCGTATGACCTATAATTTAAATGAACCATCAGTAATCGAGGACACTTCTTGGATTCGTCCAATGAAGTACATCGGTGTTTGGTGGGAAATGATCACTGGTAAAAGCTCATGGAGTTATACCGATGAACTCTCTGCGATCAATTTAGACACAGTGGATTATTCAAAGACGACTCCAAATGGAACACATGGGGCCACCAATGAAAACGTGAGAAGATATATCGATTTTGCAGCAGATAATGGAATCGATGGGGTATTAGTAGAAGGATGGAATACCGGTTGGGAAGATTGGTTTGGAAAGTCTAAAGACTACGTTTTTGATTTTGTGACTCCATATCCTGATTTTGATGTAAAGGCTCTTAACGAGTATGCGCACCAAAGAGGTGTGGAGCTCATTATGCACCACGAGACTTCTGGATCTACCAGAAATTACGAGCGTTTTATGGATGAGGCCTATCAGTTTATGAATGATCACGGTTATCACGCAGTAAAATCAGGTTATGTTGGAGACATCATCCCAAGAGGAGAAAAACACTACAGTCAATACATCAATAACCACTATTTATACGCTATTCAAAAAGCAGCTGATTACAAAATCATGGTCAATGCTCACGAAGCAGTAAGACCAACTGGATTAGCGAGAACCTATCCCAATATGGTAGCGAATGAATCAGCAAGAGGAACCGAATATCAAGCCTTCGGAGGATCTCACCCAAATCACACAACGATTTTACCTTTTACAAGACAAATTGGAGGGCCAATGGACTATACTCCTGGAATCTTTGAAATGGATATGACTAAACTCAACCCAAACAACCATACTCAGATTCCAACGACCATCGGAAATCAGTTGGGATTGTATTTGGTAATGTACTCACCACTTCAAATGGCGGCTGATTTACCCGAGAATTACGAGCGTTTTGCAGATGCTTTTGAGTTTATCAAAGAGGTGGGAATCGATTGGCAACAATCTGTTTATTTAGAGGCAGAGCCTGGAGCATACTTGACCATTGCTCGTCAAGAAAAGGGAACAGGAAAATGGTTTGCCGGAAACAACAATGGCTATCACTCTAGAACAGCTACTGTCGATTGTAGCTTTTTAGAGAAAGGGAAGAAGTATACAGCGACTATTTATAGAGATGCAGATGATGCAAACTATAAAGACAATCCACAAGCTTATGTCATCGAAGAGAAGACGGTTTCTTCAAAGACAAAACTCAAAATATTTACTGCCGCAGGTGGTGGGTTTGGAATTAGCTTTGAGGAGCAGTAAAACTTAAATTGTTTAATAACAAAGCCGCTCTTATTAAAGAAGCGGCTTTTTTTATAATGCGTTTAAAGATTAAAACTTAAATCCTAAACGAGCGAAGATATACTTTCCGTCAGCCCCCATTTGAACTGAATCGTTAAAACCACCCTGATCAGTCCAACCGTCAAATTGAGGTGTTGGATAAACATTTAGAAGGTTGTTAGCACCTATGGTCAATGTGGTGTTGTTTGAAAAGTTTTGGGTAATACTAAAATCAATCACAGCTGCTGCCTCGTAAATATCTGTTGCAGACTCATAAAGAGCTGCTGCTTCAGAAGCATTTGTAGCAGGACTGTCAACCCATTGAAAATCTTGTAATTCAACTTGACTAAAATGTGTCGATGAAATTAAGAAATTGGTATCTCCAATTTTATAATTAGCACTCAAAGTGTATTTGCTTTTAGGTGCTGCAGCCTCAAGATAAGCTCTAGAGAATGGACTAAAGAATGCGTATTCGTTTAATCCTCCACTGTTGATCTTCTTAATTTCAAGATCATTCATATTAGCAGCTAATCCTAGGTTTAAGTTACCTTTTCCTAACGAAGTTTTATAATCCATTACAATGTCTACTCCATTTGTTCTAGTATCGGCACCGTTAGCAAAAAACTGAGCTGCTTCAACTCCCATATTTAAATTAGAAGCATCAAAGTAGTCCGTTAAAATAATACGGTCGTTGACGGAGATAGAATATGCATCAACGGTAGCTTTAAATCCACCTGAAGAATAAGTAAAACCAAGGCTTAAGTTGACGGCTGTTTCTTGTTTAAGAGTATCAATCCCAAATGCTTTTGTAACCGTACTGTTGTTTGGAGACAAGAGTGTTCTCACTGATCTACCTGCTACAATATTATTAAACACTAGGTTGTAGTAAATTTGAGCAAGTGATGGAGCTCTAAACCCTGTAGAAACAGAACCCCTAAAATTTAAATTGTCCGATGCTTTTAAACGAGCTGCGGCTTTAAAACTTAGATTTTCTCCAAAGTCACTGTACTTTTCATAACGAATAGCCGTGTCCATTAGGAATTGATTTGTAAAGTTAAATTCAGCATCAAAATAGGCTCCAAAATTAGATCGAAAAGCATTTACTTCATTTGCAGGACTGTATCCTGGGAATCCTTGTGAACCGCCTGAAAGAGTGTCTCCATTGCCATCTGTTGCAGGGGACTGTATTGCTGGGTTTGTAATCACAGTTCCATTGTTGTCATAGATAGCATAGGAACCTTCTTCTCCAGCAAAAATTTCAAAATTCTCAGTTCTAAATTCTAAACCAAAAGCCAAGTTAACTCCTTCCATTTTGTCTTTGAAATACTTTGAGAAATCGATGCCTGTAGTGTTCATGCTTAAGCTATGTCCTCCAGCATCAAATTCGGTTGGAGAAGCATCTTTTAAGGAAGCATTGTTAGTTCCTTTGATATAATAGTGAAATAAATTTTCACCATAGGTATTGTTGAAATCTACAATCCATCCACTATCCATAGTGTGTTTTACTCCTGTTGATACAGAGGCATCTGTAATAATGGATGTGATGCGAGGAGAAAAGCCATTGGGGTATAAGCTAGGTACCGATCTGTTGTCTCCACTGGCATAACTTCCTCTAGTAAAGGCGTATGCATCTGTATCTCTAAAGTTGCGACCTCCAAAAGCGTACACTTCCGTTTGATTCCCTAATTTAATAGCGGAGTTAATCATTACATTAAATCCTTCTACTGCTGCAGTTCCATATCCTTCACGCCATTCATAACTAGGTCTTAGGGTTCGGTCTTTAGACAAGAACTCAGTTGTTACATTGAAAAATCCATCTTCTCCTAAGCTTGTTCCGTAGTTTAAATCTAATTTTTTAGTAATACCGTCGTACTTTTTAGATTGTCCATCGATTCTATTTTCTCCATTGACGTTAAAAACAGGGGTGTCCCATCCATCTTGAGTGTCATAGATCATTTGTTGGTAGTTTCCCCCAACATTTGTTGAATATCCTCCGTATGTAAGTGATCCACTGACACCATCAGTATTGTCTTTTAGAACGATATTGATAACGCCTGCAATAGCATCCGATCCATATTGTGCAGAAGCACCATCACGAAGTACTTCTAATCGTTTAATCGCAGAAGCTGGAATTGCATTTAAATCGGTTCCTGTATTTCCACGACCTCTAGTTCCAAATACATTGACAAGTGAAGATTGATGTCTTCTTTTACCGTTGATTAATACAAGTGTTTGATCTGGGCCTAAACCTCTTAAAGAAGCAGGATCAATATGATCTGCTCCGTCTGAACCAGATTGTTTGGTAGCATTGAAAGAAGGTACTGCAAATTGTAGGATTTGATTGACTTCTACTTTACCATTAGTAGCAGCTACATCAGCGATTGGAATGACGTCTACTGCAACAGGAGAATCTGCTGAAGAGCGATTGTAACTTCTCGATCCCACAACTTGAACTTCTCCAAGAGTAATTCCTTCTATAAGAATTACTTTGATTTCATCTTGGCTTGCAGGCACCTCTTGAGTTTGAAATCCTAAAAAGCTAATTACTAAGGTTGCATCTTGACTTACAGTGAAACTAAAAGATCCATTTTCGTCAGTTATAACTCCATTTGAAGTCCCCTTTTCTAAAACGGTAGCTCCAAATATCCCCATTCCGGTTTCATCTTGGACTATTCCCGAAACATCTTGCTGTGCAAAGGCAATTCCACTTAGGGTACAAGCAAGAATTATTAAATAATGTGTTAGTGTTTTCATTAGTTTAAGTTTATTGATGTTTAATTAAATAAATATAGATTTTTTTAGGAATTTTTTTATAAAATTAACATAATATGATAACTATTGTTATAAATAAAACAAAATTCAACTATTTTAGCTAGATATAAGTCCAATTTTGAACAAGTTTTTGGAGTGTAATACCTAATTAAGAAAATGTAAAAACGAGTGCTTTTTTAAATTTTTAAAGTGAAATTATCGAAGCAACAAACAAGATTAGCAGTAAGACAAACATATAGGTGCTTAGAAAAAGAGCTAACAATAAAAATTTAAAAAGTGTTTTTAAAAGGGATTGTTTGTAGAATAAGTATAGTGCTGTAAACGGAAAGACTCCAAAGAGTATAAAGTTGATACTGTCAAAACTAAAAGGGGTGTTAGAGAATTGGTTGACGACTATTTCAATGATGTTTTCCACAATAAGGTAGAAGAAAACTGAAGAAAATAAATAGAGCGAAAATATAAAGTGATTGACGTAGTAACTCCTTGTTTTTCTCCAATAGAACAACCAAAGCAGAAAAGCTAATGCCGGTAAAGAGAGGTACAGTAAGTAAGGGAGTTTTTCAGAAAAAGCTGTGGTTAGTTTATTTAAAGACTCTTGTGGGTCCTCCTTAATTTGAGTTGTAATTCCACTCCACTTTTTATTGAGCCAGTCTTCATTGGATAGCTGTAGGCTGTCTTTTTGTTGAAGGTCAAATTTGATATCCAAATCCTTTGTAAGGATTGAATCATTCATGACACCAACCAATTCTGGGTTATCTTTGAGTGCTATCTTGTCGATTCCTTCCTTTAGATTACTTATCGCAAAAATGAAATAAACTGACGACAAAAACAGGTATATTCTAAATGGAGGAACATAACTCATCCGCTTTCCATCGATATACTCTTGAGTAAGTTTTGCAGGATGGTATACTAATAGTTTTAAGGTAGCGAAGATTTTATTGTCAAAAAAAGTAACCTCGTCAAAGAAGTTTTTTAGGATTTTAAAAAAACTCAATTGAATGTCCTTGCTCTTTTGTCCACACATGTGACAAAAAGTTCCTTGAAGTGGAGAGCCACAGTTTAAACAATGATTTTTTTGAGGTTTTATTAATTCTTGTTTCATGAGCTGCTATTTACACTGAATACCCATTTAAAGAAGAAAAATACAAAAAACAACCATCCTAATGGGTATGGAATTAAGAAGATGGTCCACCACCACGACAAATCATTTGGACCAAAACCACCTAAAAAAGAGAAAAAATGTAAAGCAATAAAACCGACTGCGACTAAAATGGCTCCAATTTTATAATGTTTCCAATAAATCTCTTTGGTAAGGTATTTCATTCTAGCCATTAAAAAACTTCCTATCAAAAGAAAAGGAGATCCCTCCAAGGGATCAATGGTTCCAAGGATAAATAATACCATTCCTATGGTAAACCATCTCTTTTTCCAAAGTTCATTTGTTTTAAATGACAAGTTCATAATAGTGAAAGTTGGTATTTATAAGGCCCCTGATCCTTTGACAAATACTCCAGGAAAGTTACCGGTATGCGCTCCTTGATCTAGGACAAGAACACCATTAACCAGCACTTTGTCAACTCCAGTGGCAAACTGAAGCGGATCTTCAAAAGTGGCGTGATCGCTTACGGTATTAGGATCAAATATGACAATATCTGCAGCATAACCAGCCTTTAAAAACCCTCTGTTGGTCAATCCTAAATTTGTAGCTGGCAACCCACTTAGTTTACGAACAGCTTCTTCCAAGGATAGGAGTCCTTCATCTCTAGAGAATTTTCCTAAGACACGGATAAAGCTTCCAAAGGCTCTAGGGTGTGTTCTAAAGTTTTTGGAGATATCTGAATAGGTTCCCGCATCAGAACAGAAGGATACCCACGGAATCTGAATTTTCTTTTGAATGTTTTCCTCACTCATACTAAAGTAGATGCATTGGATTCGGTTGTCGTCTTCGATAATTAAATCAACAATGGTTTCCTCTGGAGATTGCCCTCTCATTGCAGCAGCCTCAGCAATAGTTTTACCTCTGTATAGTTGAGCCATAGAATCCTTTTTAAAACCGACCATCAATATTCCTTCAGGTTCTTGTTCTGAGAGTTCTTTTCTGATATCAGCAAAAAGTCTTTTTCGAATCTCTGGTTTTTTCATTCGTTCAATCCAAGCTTTGTGTCCTCCTGCTTGTACCCAGGTAGGCATTACTCCAGTTAGACCTGTTGAGCTCGCATTATAAGTATACATATCAGCTGTTATTTGAAGTCCGTTTTCACGAGCTTCATTTACTACTTTGATTACCGAATCTAGCATATGCCAATTTGGTTTTCTAGAAGTTTTTAGGTGGTATATTTCTGCTGGAACATTCGCTTCTTTAGCAATGGTAATGAGCTCATTTAGAGCTTCCATAACGCGATTGTCTTCGTTTCTCATATGAGATATATACCGACCGTTATATTTTGATGCTTCCTTGCACAGTTCAATTAATTCATCCGTGTCTGCATAGTCTCCAGGAGCGTAGATTAGAGAAGACCCAATACCGATAGCCCCTTCCTCCATAGATGTTGCAACTAATTTTCGCATTTGTTCTAATTCTTCTTGGGTTGCTTTTCGATCGTCATAGCCAATGGTTTGAATTCGAACTGAAGCAGCTCCTAAATAGGAGGCGATATTTGTTGAAACACCTTTGGTTTCTAAAGCAGTCATCGCATCACCAAAGGATTGATAATCGCCATTTAATTCACTTCCACTAGGACCTGGAGAAGTACCTTCGCCAAATACTTCTAGAGTAACGCCTTGTTTTAAGTCGCTTAGAGATCGTCCATCTTGTAAGAGACTGCTATATCCCCAGCTTAACATATTGATAAATCCTGGACTAATGGCTTTGCCTTGGGCATCAATTAGGGTTTTTGCATTAAAGTTTTTTGGAGTTCCTACATAGTAGATGGTGTCTGCATTAATTGCAATGACTCCTTTGTAAGAATTAGATCCTGTTCCATCGTAAACAATTCCATTTTTGATGAGTAGATCTACTGATTCGATCTCCTTTCTGCAGGATGCTAGCAATAATAGAATAAGGATAAGACTAAAAAAGTGTAGTGAAGTTTTCATAGAGAGTTGATTAGGCTAGGATTAAGATACGAAATCTTGATTAATTTATAATTTTATCAAAGTATAAATAATTGAAATTCTGATGAATATCATAGAGGAATCAAGATCTATTAAGTAAATTTACAACTCAAAGATTCAAAAATTATGACGAAACTTTTAACTATGAAATATACCTATTCAAACCTCAGTTTTTTACTTCTACTCACACTCCTTTTTAGCAGTGTATCTCATGCGCAAGATGATACAAGTCAAAAAATTGAGGCTTTATTGTCAAAGATGACCCTCAAAGAAAAGATCGGTCAAATGCATCAATTAACTGGATTTTGGGATGTTACAGGACCTGCACCTGAGCAGGGAGATTCCAAAGCTAAGTACCAACAGCTCAGAAATGGAGAAGTTGGGTCCATGCTCAATATTACCAGTGTCAAAGAAGTGAGAGCAATTCAAAAGATCGCTGTTGAAGAAACCCGTTTGGGAATTCCTTTAATTTTTGGACAGGATGTGATTCACGGATTTAAAACGATTTTACCAGAGCCGCTAGCTGAATCTGCAAGTTGGGATATGGAAGTCATCAAAAAAGGAGCTGCTTTGGCTGCTAAGGAAGCGACTGCTGCAGGAATCAACTGGACTTTTGCTCCAATGGTCGATGTTTCAAGAGATGCTCGTTGGGGGAGAATCATGGAAGGATCCGGTGAAGATCCTTTTTTGAGTGCACAGATCGCAAAAGCAAGAGTTCATGGTTTTCAAGGTGATGATCTCACCAGTCCACATACCTTAGCTGCTTGTGCGAAACACTTTGCAGCTTATGGCTTTTCTGAATCCGGAAAAGATTACAACACCGTAGATATCAGTGATCTCACCTTGCACAATTTTGTATTACCGCCTTTTAAAGCAGCGGTCGATGCGGGTGCAAGTACCTTTATGACCTCTTTTAATATTATTCAAGGAGTACCTGCAACTGCTAACCAATACCTCATTAGGGATCTTCTTAAAGATCGCTGGGAATTTGAAGGATTCGTGGTGTCGGATTGGGGTTCCTTTGCCGAGATGATCGTTCATGGATATGCTCCTGACGCGAAATTTGCGACTGAAAAAGCAATTGTGGCAGGAACGGATATGGATATGGAAGCGAAATTTTTTAGCAATCACCTCGAAGAACTCGTTCAAAATGGCACTGTAGCAATGGAATATGTAGATGATGCCGTTCGAAGAATTCTCAAGGTAAAGTTTGACTTGGGTTTATTTGACAATCCTTATCTGTATTGTGACGAACAAAGAGAAAAAGAACTAATTGGAACTAAAGAAAACAGATCTATTGCATACGAGTCTGCGGTAAAATCTATTGTATTACTTAAGAACGAAGCGTCCATACTTCCTTTAAATAAAAGTCAAAAGGTAGCTTTTATTGGTCCGATGGTCGATGATAAAAACATTTCTTTAGGAAACTGGCGATTGCAAGGAGAAGATAACAGTGCAGTGTCGATCTTAGAAGCATTAAAAGCCAAAAAAATTAAATTCCAACACGCTCAAGGAGTTCGATTGGTTGAGAAACAAGTTAGTTTTCCTTTTGAAGTTCAGTTAAATACGACCGATCTCACTGGAATTGAAGAGGCTGTGAAATTGGCAAAAAAAGTTGATGTGGTCGTCTTAGCTGTTGGTGAAGATGGGTTTCAAGCTGGAGAAGGACGATCTCGAGCTTACATCGATTTACCTGGATTACAAAAAGAACTCGTTGAGGCCGTTTCTAAAGTCAATGAGAATATTATTTTAGTCAATCACAGTGGACGTCCCCTTGATCTTACCAAAGAAACAGCAGTTTCAAAAGCAGTCGTACAAGCGTGGCATTTGGGAACTGAGAGTGGTAATGCAATCGTCGATGTGCTTTATGGCGCCTATAATCCAACAGGAAAACTTCCAGTTTCATTTCCGAGATCTGTAGGTCAGCTTCCTATATATTACAATCATTACAGCACCGGAAGACCTACCTATCCAGGTAATGATCTCGTTTTTTGGTCTCATTATATGGATGAAGAAGTAACCCCTCTTTTTGCCTTCGGACACGGACTTAGTTATTCAGACATTCAAATAGAATCCTTTGATATTTCATCTAATTCAATGACAAAAGAAGGGACTATTGAGGTGAAGGTTACTTTAAAAAACAATTCCAACATCGATGGTTCTCAATTCCTACAGCTCTATATTAGAGATCATGCAGCCTCTTATGTTAGACCAGTTAAAGAGCTTAAAGATTTTATGAAAGTTTCTTTAAAAGCAGGAGCCTCAAAATCGGTTCGTATGGTTGTCGATAAAGAAGATTTATCGTTTTTTGGACCTGATGGAGAGCTTTTATTAGAGCCTGGTGTTTTTTCTGTGATGGTTGGATTGAGTTCTGATCAATTACTCGAAAAAATAGTTACATTGGAAGATTAAATAAGTTACTGTTATTAAATACAAAATTCATATTTTTAGAGGACTTTAAGCCCTCAATATGAAAAACTTATGCTTATTAGGGGTCTTTGCACTTGCATCGACCCTTTCTTTTGCTCAAACTCAAACCAAAAATTTAGAGCGCCCTGATTTTAAAATCACTTATTTAGAAAAAGCTCCAATTGTAGATGGAGATGTCATCAATGATGCTGTTTGGAATGCTATTGAACCAATATCTAATTTCGTTCAGTTGAAACCCAAAATTGGTCAAGCAGTATCAGAAGATACTCATGTTCGAATGGCCTATGACGAAAAGACACTCTATGTTTCTGTAGTGTGTTTTGATTCTCAGCCAGGTAAAATAGTGGTATCTGATTCTAGAAGAGATGCCGATTTAGGTGATTCTGACAGTTTTCAATTTATTATTGACACCTATCACGATGGGCAAAATGGATTTCTATTTGGGACCAATGCCGAAGGGATGGAGTTCGATGCACAAATTAACAATGAGGGAGTTGGTAATATGAGTGCTAATCGTCAACAGGGAGGTGTGATTGGAGGTACTAATATCAACTGGGATGCTGCTTGGGATGTGCAAACGCTCAAAAGTGATTTTGGATGGAGTGCAGAGTTTAGAATTCCTCTTCGTTCGATTCGATTTAGCTCCGGTAAAGACAAATCATGGGGTGTTAACTTTCAAAGAAATATTGCAAAGACTTCTGAAGTAGCCTATTGGGCTTCATTACCACTTGGTTTTGATATCAAGAGACTTTCCATAGCAGGAAGTGTCACAGGTTTTGATCTTAAGAATCCTAAAAACCTCAGAATAATGCCTTACGGACTCGTTCAAGCGAGTAGAGATAAGATTGAGAATGTTAATGAATCGAAAGCAGATACAGGAGTGGATGTAAAGTATTCACTAACGCCAGCACTGACTTTGGACTTGACTTACAATACAGATTTTGCACAAGTAGAGGTGGATGAACAACAGGTGAATTTAGATCGGTTTAATCTGTTTTTTCCTGAAAAGAGAGCCTTCTTTTTAGAAAATGCAGGACAATTTTCGGTAGGTTCTCCTGGTGAAGTTGACTTGTTCTTTTCAAGAAGAATTGGAATTGGATCTGAAGGTGAATTAGTGCCCATCATTGGGGGAGCACGTCTTTCGGGTAAAGTTGGTAATACCAATGTCGGACTGCTCAATATGGTAACTGATGCTGTGGGAGATGTAATCGAAAAAACATCTTATAGAGTAGCAAGAGTGAATCACGAATTTTTAGGGACAAGATCTTCCATCGGAGGAATTTTTGTGGGTCGATCCTCTTATGGAGGTTCGAGTTATAACAATGTGGCTGCATTAGACGGCAAGTTAGGTTTTGGAAAAAAAGCACAACTTACTGGATTTTACGCTAAAAGTATGGAGTCATTAGTTGGTGCGCCCTCAAACAGAAATAATCACGCCTTTAAATTATCATGGTCTTATGAATGGGATGGATGGCGATTAAACGCTGCTTATACCGAGGTTGGAGAGGACTTTAATCCAGAGGTAGGATTCTTACAACGCTCCTCTTTTAAAAAACCAGAGTTTTTAGTGTTTAGAAGTATTCGTTTAAAAAATATGGGAGCAATGATGGAGATCAGACCACATATTGCCTATCGGGTTTACAATGATTTTCAAAACAGAATGCAGAGTAGCTTTTTACATATTGACAATCACTGGGTATGGGATAGTGGCGCAGAATTACACACAGGGTACAATGCGACAGGTGAAGGGGTATACGATGCATTTCGTATTTCAGATGTGGAAGTGGAGCCCGGAACTTACCATCACGGAGAAGCTCAGATTGTATACAATACAAATGCGAACAAACCCTTTTATTACAGAACCTATACTAAGATTGGGGGTTATTTCGGAGGAACGAGACTCACTACTTTAAATACCTTTAAACTGCGAATGGGAGACAAGTTTAACTCTGAACTCAATATAAGTTACAACGACTTAAAACTTCCTAACGGAGATGCAACGATTGTAGTAACTGGAGCTAAACTTGCCTATTCCTTTACTCCTAGAATGTTTTTACAAAGTTTAATTCAATACAATAACGTCACCGAAATCACTTCAGTCAATACTCGATTTGGATGGCTAAGAGACGCCAATACTGGGCTTTTTGTAGTGTTTAATATCATTCGAGATCAGGATTTATTTAATCCGATGAACAATCAAATATTCACCGTAAAATACACTCACAACTTTGATGTGTTTGGAAACTAAAACACGTATTAATAAATTCTTAATCATGAAAAAAACAGTCCTTCTATTAATTACTCTAATAAGTACTTTTCAGTGGTCTCACTCACAGGATTACTACTACAAAGATTTCGCCCCCTTTGATCAAAAAATTCCATCACCTGAAACTTTTTTGGAATACGGCATAGGAACCTATCACACGAGGCACGATCTCATAGTAGCTTATTTGACAAAGCTTGCGGAAGTATCTGATAGAGCCTCTATTGAAACCTATGGAAAAACTCACGAAGGCAGAAAACTCGTAATTTTTACGGTGACTTCTAAGGATAATCAGAGTAATTTAGGGAGCCTTCAGAAGAAGCATTTAGAGCTCGTTCAATTAAAAGCATCATCTAAAGATTCGGATTTGCCGGTCTTTGTACAACTCGGATATAACGTACACGGAAACGAACCTTCTTCATCTGAAGCAGCCATGCTCACAGCCTATGTATTGACAGCTTCAACGAATTCAAAAATCGAAAATTATATCGACAATGCTGTCTTTATGATTGATCCCGCTATCAATCCAGACGGTAGAGATCGTCATACGCATTGGGCTAATGTAATGCGAGCCAAAACTCTTAGTGATGATCCCAATGAAGCGGAGCATAACGAAGCCTGGCCAGGAGGAAGAACCAATCATTATTGGTTTGATTTAAACAGGGATTGGTTTCTTGGAACACAGCCTGAAAGTGTTGCTAAATTAGAATGGTATCATCAGTGGTATCCAAATGTGGTTACTGATTTTCATGAGATGGGGACCAATTCGACTCACTTTTTCGAACCTATGAAACCTATAGGATCCAAAGACCCAATTATGCCTAAGGAGAATTACGAGGATTTAAACGATTTGTTTGCGACTTACTTTAGAAAGGATTTGGATTCAATCGGATCCTTGTATTTCACAAAAGAAGCCTTTGATGGAACTTATCCAGGATATGGATCATCCTATCCAGATCTTCAAGGAGGATTAGCGCTCTTATTTGAACAAGCGAGTTCTAGAGGACACCTTCAAAAGACGGATTACGGTAAAATCACCTTTGCTTTTACCATACGCAATCAATTTACATCGAGTATGGCTACCATTCGAGCAGCAGTTGAAAACAGAAAATTACTAAGGGCTTATCAGCAGGATTTCTTTAGATCAGCAGTAAATGAAAAGCCTATCACAGGAGTAGCTGCCTATAGTTTTGATATTGAAAAAGATCAGTCGAGAACCAAAGCTTTTGTCGATCATTTACTGTCTCATAAAATTGAAGTTTACAAGAACAACAATAAGCTAGTGGTTCCTATGAAGCAGCCTCAAAGAAGAGTGATTCAAAATATATTTGAGACCTATTCACAATATCGTGACTCTGTATTTTACGATGCTTCTGCTTGGAGTACTGCTAATTTTTACAATATGAATTACAGAGCTCTTACAAAATATTCATTAGGTGATAAAGTAAATTCATCAAGCGAATTAGTTGAAATTCATAAAGCAGAAAAGTCATCTTATGCCTACTTAATTTCTGGGGAGGATTATTTGACTTCTTCTTTTTTATACGATTTACAATCAAATGGATTAAAAGTATCAGTTGCTCATAAACCTTTTAAAGCAGAAACCTCAAGTGGAGCAGTCAATTTTGGTTATGGAACGCTTCTTGTTCCTGTCAGTGTTCAAGACGAAACAGCTGATGAAGTTTTTGATATTATTTCCGGGGCTCAAATGAAGTTTCCAGTATCAGTTTGGGGAACTTCTACAGGGTTTAGTCTTCAGGGCATCGATTTAGGATCTCGAAATTTCATAGTTGCTAAAACTCCTAAGGTTGCCTTGATTGTCGGAGAGGGAGTTCGCTCTTATGAGGCAGGTGAAGTATGGCATTTGTTGGATACTCGTATAAAGATGCCGATATCAAAACTTAGAATGGAACGCTTTAGTCGCTATTCATTAGACCCCTATAATACACTGATAATGGTATCTGGTTCCTATTCGAATCTCGATTCCATTCAGCAACAAAAAATAGCAGAATGGGTTAAAAAAGGCAATACGCTTATCACTATTGCTGGAGCCTCTAAATGGGCTATTGACAAAAAATTAGTCAAAGAGGCATTGGTTGAAAAACCCAAAAATGATGAAGATGTAAAACGATTGGCCTATGTAGATGCTTCAGAGCACGAGGGTAAAAAAGAAATTGGCGGAGCATTTTTTAAAGCTGATTTAGATCTTTCACACCCGATTGCATTTGGATATACCCGATCTCAACTACCAGTGTATAAAAACAACAACGTTTTTATTCAGCCTAGTAAAAATCCCTATGCTACAGTTTCAAAATACCTTGCAAATCCACATATAGATGGTTATGTAAGTCAAGAAAACTTAGACTACTATTTTGATAAGTCTGCTCCTATTATTACGAGTTCTCTCGGAAGAGGAACCGTTGTACTATTTGGATATAATCCAAATTTTAGAGCGACTAGTTTTGGATCAAATAAGTTGTTTTTAAATGCAATTTTTTACGGAAGTCAAATTAAATTACCATAATATCAAACTTAAAACTATGAACGAACAAAAACCAATGTCGGTAGGTGACTGGGTCATCACATTATTGCTAACAGCGATTCCACTAGTTGGATTTATTTTATTAATTGTTTGGGCTTTTAGTTCAGACACACATCCTTCCAAACAAAATTGGGCTAAAGCCTATTTAATTTTTATGGTTGCAGGATTGATCATTGCAGCATTGTTTTTTAGTACGATTCTCGGAGCCCTTATCGCATTTTCAAATATGTAGAGATGAGTCTTAAGCTAAAAGATGATCTAGGTAAACCATATGTGGTAAAGGATCTTGATCGCTTTAAACAACATTTGATCGATTTTCATTCTATAAATGGAAAAGGAGATAATTCCCTGCATGAAGAACACGGCTATTGGTTTACAGTAACTCCTGAGTTTTATGAATTAGTAATGAGATTTGAAAATAAGTGATATTTGTCATTAATTAAAAGACATTTCTGTCTTAATTTTGGGGTATGAAGTTTTTTATATCGATAAGTATCACTCTAGTTATGTTGCTAAGGCCTCTTTGGCCCATAGTGAACTATGTGACTAATTACGATTATATCGTTGAAAATTTCTGTATCAATAAAGACAAACCTGAATTGAAGTGTAATGGTCAATGCTATTTGATGAAGCAATTGGCTGCGCAATCAGATGAAGATCAAACCAATCCATTCGAGAAGAGTAAAAAGACAGAATCTTCAGAAATTGTCTACTTAGAAAAATTTAATTATTCGATTCCAATAGCAACACTAGAGGAATCAAACTTTTATTTTGAATATCATTACAATCTTTCGATAAATGATGCTATCTATATCTTAGATCCACCTCCCAAAGTTTAATTGAACACTACTTATGTGATTCGAGTCTTTTCGAATCAATTGTTTGATTAAAATTTAAACCTATGAAATCATTTAAACTGTCTGCTGAGGCAGCTCTTAAAAGATTAAAAGTCGTAGTGTTGTGGTTGGTGGTAATGAGTGTTGATACAGCTGTAGCTCAATATAACAATTCCATCATCGTAGTAGATTCTCTAACACCAGTCTCTTTAAAAGAGGTTGTGGTCATCGGACAATCACTCACGGCAAAAAGCATCCTACAACACAAACTTTTATCTGGAGTAGAAAATTATTTAGAATCCATGCCTTCAGTGGGGATGGTTAAAAGAGGTGCCTATGCATGGGAGCCTACGATTAACAATATGAATACAGAACGTATTAATGTGACAATCGATGGGATGAAAATATTTGGAGCTTGTACTGACAAGATGGACCCCATTACCTCCTATGTAGAGGTTTCTAATTTAGCCAAGGCTGAAGTGTCTAATGGACAACAAGGATCCTCAATTGGAAATACCATAGGGGGCTCCATGAATTTGGTGATTGACAAAAGTGAGTTGGGAACAGACATTCAAAAGTTGTCCATCGAGAGTGGTTTTGAAACCAACAATCAGCTTAGAATTATCGGAGCAGATGCTTCTGTTGCTAATAAGCGCTATTTCTTTGATATTGATGCCATGCATCGAAAGGCTGAGAATTATAGAGCTGGATCGGGGGAGGAAATCTTGTATTCACAATACAGTAAATTCAATGTTTCACTAAATGCAGGAGTATACCTTTCAAACAATAGTTCATTGTCTACATCACTGATTTACGATAGAGCAAATGATGTTGGATATCCAGCACTACCTATGGATGTATCTCTTGCTAAGGCGACCATTGCATCGGTATCCTATCAGCAAAAGAAACTAGGTGCATTTACTGATTGGGAGTCAAAACTCTACTTTAATAGTATCACTCATATTATGGATGATTCCAAAAGGCCTGATGTGCCTATTCGTATGGATATGCCTGGTTATTCAAATACCTTTGGAGCCTATTCACAATTAGATCTGTCTAAATCAAAACACCAATTTACTTTTAAGTGGGATGCCTTTTTAAACAATTCTTATGCTGAAATGACCATGTATCCAAACAACTCATATGAAAAGGCGATGTTTATGTTGACATGGCCAGAGGTGATGAGTTTAGATTTGGGAATATTTGTTGGGGATACTTTTAAACTAAATAATGGCAGCCTACAGTTTAATGCTCGAATAAATGCACATCAAAACACCATTCAAAGTGAAGTAGGTTTATCGAGTTTACAGATCTTCTTTCCAGAATTATCCAAGACTCAAAACAGAATGCTATCGAGTCTGTCCATGGTCTATCAACTTCGATCCACTAACTGGGATCACTCATTTGGATTAGGAATTGGATCAAGAGCTCCTTCGGTATCAGAGGCCTATGGTTTTTACCTTTTTAACAGTTTTGACAATCACGATTATATCGGTAATCCGCTATTGGAAAATGAGTCTTCTTTGGAAGCTACTATTTCTGCAACTTACAGATCTAACAGTTCAAAAGTAAAACTCCACGGTTCTTTTTTTCACATGCCAAATTACATCATTGGAAAAGTGGATTCCAGTTTGAGTAAGATGACTTTTGGAGCTGATGGAGTCAAGCGCTATGAAAATTTAGATTATGCCCGTCTTTATTCATTAGGAACTGAATTTGAAATAAAACAGGGGAAAAATTTTAAAACCAAATCGAGTATTTCCTATCACAGAGCTATCGATTCAGAGGGCGAGAATTTGCCATTTATTGCACCGATAGAATACCATTTTGAAGGGCAATTAAAATTTAGAGGATTTCAATTAATCGCTTCAGTTCAAGGAGCCGGAACACAGATTCACTTCAATTCTCAATACGGGGAAGATCAAACAGCATCCTATACTATTTTAAATACCTCCTTGTCGAAAAGAGTTTATGTAGGAGCGAATCAACTCCATATTCGATTAGGAGCGGAGAACCTATTGGACACTTATTACACAACCTATTCCGATTGGAATAATATCCCTCGAATGGGAAGAACACTATTTTTAAATCTTTCGTATCAAATGTGATACGCTAACAACAATACCTATGAAACTAAAATTGTACATCAGTATTTTACTAGCCGGAATCCTTTTTTCTTGTTCAAAAGAAGAGGTTGTCCAAGATCCTATGGCCGATTTTAACTTATTGGAAGAGGTGAGTTTTACAAATTATACCATGGAAGTGTATTCCCCAAAAAGCAGATGGGAATTGGGGTACAATAAAATTTTATTTAGAGTAAAGGATAGTTCTGGAAAAATTATCGATAACCCAATCATCAGTTGGACGCCAATGATGCATATGATGAGCAAAACCCATTCCTGTCCAGTTTCTGAAGTAAAATCTTCTCTTTATCCAAGTATTAAAGGAGGTTTTGTGATTTTTCAAATGCCTTCTAATGAATCAGAGTATTGGGATATAAGCTTTGATTTGACAATTAACGGACAAACGGAACAAGCTACTCAAGATATCTATGTATATCAAACTCAGGATGAAATGAAAAATGTAACTGTTTTTACAGATGATTCTGAAAACAAATATATTTTGGCACTTGTAGAACCTGCCAATCCAAAAATTGCCCTAAATGCTATTGAAATGAAATTTTATGTCATGGAATCAATGACTTCCTTCTTAGTGGTCAATGATGGTAGAATAGCTTTAGACCCAAGAATGCCATCAATGGATAATCATTCATCTCCTAATAATGAAGATCTGTTCTATAATTCGGCAACAGGATCTTATGAAGGAAAACTGTCATTGACCATGAGTGGGTATTGGAAACTCAACTTAATGGCCTATGATGCAGGTGGAACTTTGATAAAAGGTTCTGAAGTGAATGAAGAAAACCCTTCAAGTAATTTGTATTTAGAACTAGAGTTCTAATTCTTTAAGGAATCTAAAACCAATTTGGGATATACTTTTCCCAAATGAATGAGCGTATGAATACGTTGAATATTGTTAATGTGATGTAAGGGATTGGCCTCGAGAATTAAAATCGAGGCCATCTTTTTTTCCTCAATAGTCCCGTAATCAGTTTCTTTGTTTAAAAATTTTGCTCCATTTACAGTTGCTGTTTGAAGGGCCTCTGCAGGAGTTAAACCAGCATTGACTAACGCCTTTAATTCTCCGATGAGTGAAGGGCCTGGATAGACGTAGGAGTTATAAGCTCCAGCATCAGAACCAGCAAGTAGCGATACTCCTGCCTTATTGAGTTCATAGGCCAGTTTTACAAAGAATTGATCCAATTGCTTTCGGTCATCTCTTGCCTTTTGGGAGGAATTTTCAAATCGTTTAATTCTACCTTTGTAAGTCTCTTTAAATTCATCACTTAATTTTGATAAGTACGAATCTTTATTGTGGTCTTGTTCATCTAAATAGCTAAGTGTTTTTCCAATGTGAAGGGTAGGTACTACAAAAACACTATTGTTTTTGAGTTTCGAAAAAGTCGTATAGGCGACATCACGGTCGTAGGTGTTTTGTAGTTGAGGAAGGGCATCCCAAAACCCTAAGCTTCCATCTTGTAATCCTTGAGTGATTTCAGCTTCCATGCTTGAGCATCCCTTTAGGATGTAGTACAAATGTTCTACAGCATCAATTCCTGCATCAATGGTTTGATCAAGAGTCACTGTAAAAGGCATATGTCCAGAAGAAACGAATCCTCTTTCTTCTGCTTTTTGCAGTGTTGAAATATAATCAGAGGCACTTATTTTGCTGTCGTAGAGTTTTACGTAATCAACTCCAATGGCCTCTAAACGATCTAAAGCTTTATCGATACTCTCCTTTCCATCGATTTCTAAGGAACCAGCCCAAGTTGGATGAAGTCCATCGATTTTTGGTCCAGAAGTAAAAATAGTTGGACCAACTCTCTCGTGGTCTTCTATTTCTTGTTGCCACTTTTTAACCATAGGAGTGAGGTCTCCTCCAGCATCTCTAACAACGGTAATACCGTTGGCGATGTATTGAGATAAAAACCACTCATTGTCTTTGATAAGCTGTTCTCCACCTCTGAAGTGAACGTGATTGTCCCAAAGCCCAGGAATGAGAAATTTATCAGTAGCATCAATGATAGTCTTTGCAGATCGATCTGCTTCTTTCGCAGCATTAATTGTTACAATTCGATCATTGTTGATGTAAATATCACTTTTAGTTATTTCTTGAGTTTCAAGATTAATGAGGTTGCCATTTGCTATTAAAAGGTCAAAATCAGGATTCTTTTGACAAGAAACAATACTGATCCAAATAAGGCTGAGGGTTAAAAGCTTTTTCATAAGCCTAAGGTAATAATAAATAGTTTTTATACTTTTAAATAAAAAGAATCCTCTATGAAAGCTTTAAGAATCTTTGTATTAGTAAGTCTATTAATTATATCCTGTCAATCTTCGAAGCAACAGGTGGTCGATTACAACGACTTTGCCTATTTGGAATTTGATATTGAACAACTTCAAGAAGGTTATGCAAATCAAAACTACACAGTTGCTGAAGTAATTCAGGCCTATTTGGAACGCATCGATCAAATAGATCACAATGGACCAGAATTAAACTCAGTAATTATCACCAATCCTGATGCTCTAGCTATTGCAGCTGAGTTGGATGCCTTAGACACTGCTCAAAGAGGACCTCTTTTTGGAGTGCCAGTTCTCTTAAAAGACAATATTGATACAGCCGATAAGATGCCTACTACTGCAGGCTCGAGGGCATTAATGAATTCATATCCTCTCAACGATAGTTATATTACCACTAAACTTAGAGAAGCTGGAGCTGTTATCTTAGGAAAAGCAAATCTCAGCGAATGGGCTAATTTTAGAGGTGAACATTCTTCAAGTGGTTGGAGTGGAATCGTCGGTCAAACTAAAAACCCTTATGTTCTCACTAGAAATCCCTGCGGATCTAGTTCTGGTTCAGGAGTCGCAGTCTCAGCGAATTTAACTGTTTTGGCAATTGGAACGGAAACTAATGGATCCATTGTTTGTCCTTCTAACAACAATGGTATTGTAGGAATAAAGCCTACTGTGGGCTTATTGAGTCGTTCGGGAATTATTCCTATTTCATTTACTCAAGACACCCCAGGAACTATGGCAAGAACCCTAAAAGATGCGACCATAGCCCTTGGAACCATGGTTGGAATCGATGCTTCAGATTCAAAAACTTTGGAGAGTAAGGAATACTTTTTAACCGATTATACTCCCTTTTTAAAAGTAGATGGCCTCAAAGGAAAACGCATCGGATGGTATAAAGCTTCTTTTGGTGATTTTGACAAGGTAGATGAGGTAACCCTAAAGGCTATTGAACTCATGAAATCAAAAGGAGCTGAAATCATCGAGATTGAATCGATAGCCCCAAGAGGAACAGGTTCTCATTCCTTTCAGGTAATGCTTCATGAGTATAAAGATGGTTTAAACGATTATTTTGCTTCGTTGGGGGACAATGCTCCAATCAAAAGTCTTGAAGAGCTCATCGCCTTTAATGAGAAGGATTCCATCGAGCTTAAGTTCTTTAATCAAGCGTATTTAAAAATGGCCTTAGCTACCGAAGGAATGAATTCAAAAACATATGAGGATCATCTAAAAGCCTTAAAAGAAGGAAGTCAAACCCAGGGAATCGATCGAGTGATGGATGAGTTACATCTCGATGCTATCATTGCACCCACTGGTGGACCTGCTTGGAATACTGATTGGCTTAACGGAGATAATTACCATATAGGAAGTTCTTCGTCGGCTGCTTGGGCTGGTTACCCAAACATTACCATCCCCATGGGAGTTATTCACGGTCTACCACTTGGAATGTCATTTTTCGGAAGAGCGTGGTCAGAGCCTCAGCTCATCGAAATAGCCTATGGATTTGAACATCATTCCAAAGAGCGTATCGTTCCTACATTTAGAGCAAACGATAGCGAATAAGCCGTTGGCAAGCAACTTCAAAAGAAGGTAACGCCCTATAGTAATCCACAAGCGTCGATTTGGTTCGTTTGAAACGAAACCAGACCGACGCTTAAGATGAATTTAAATACGGACTATTCTTTAATTCCTGGGATTCCGGCAGGTTTTTTAGTTTGCCAATGAAATTCTGGAGCTTTTTTAGCAACAGGAGCAATTTCATCTAAGGTGTTGGCGTCGTATACCACTCCGTTTTTAACTACATATTGGATGCTATTCGTATTTCTAATGTTTTCTAATGGATTGTGATGTAGAATAATAAGATCAGCCAATTTACCCGATTTAATTGAACCCAAATCATTTTCAAAACCGAGCGCTTTAGCTCCTAATAGGGTAGCTGTCTTAAGAGCATTCATCTCACTCATTCCTCCACTCGCTATTGACCATAGTTCCCAGTGGAATCCCAATCCTTGAAGTTGTCCATGAGAACCAACTCCACCGATTCCTCCTGCATTGACTAGATCATTCATAAATTCAGCATGCTTGGTGAACACGTGCTCGTCATCCATAAACCAACCCGGTCTTCTTCTTGATTTTGGTGCTAACTCATCGTATGGAGTAAAATACTGCATCTTTTGATCGTGATATGGATTTTCTCTTGAGTAAAAGTAGTTTTCAGCCCATGGACCACCGTACGAAACTAATAGCGTTGGAGTAATGGCCATCTGAGACTCAGCAGCAGACTGAACAACATCCTTGTAAATTGGATAAATAGGCAGGGCGTGTTCATGACCAGGATAGCCATCGATCATGTTTTTCATATTACTCTTAAAGTCTAAGCCACCTTCTGTTGTAGGAAGTAATCCGAGCTCTTTCGAAGCCATAATGACCCACTGACGCTGTTGACGATTTCCAACTAAGTACATTTTAATATACTTGGTATGATAGTAATCTGAATATTGTTTCAATACATTCTTAGCGTGATCAAGACTCTCGATTTTGTACTGCCAATATCCAACTCCAGGCCCTGTAGAGTATACTCTAGGTCCGTGAATCATTCCAGCTTCAACCATATCGGAATAAGTCAATACATCAGTAGTCGCAGTCTGAGGATCTCTAGTGGTTGTAACCCCATAGGCTAAATTTGCGGAATAGATCCAAACTTGGTTTTTGTGAAGACTCCAATTGGGCCACATATGAGCGTGAGTATCCACAAAACCAGGAGTGATGGTTTTACCGCTTACATCGATAGTTTTGGTTCCTTTTGGCAGGGTTAAACTTCCTGAGGTTCCGATGGCTTCAATGCGGTTGTCTTTGATAAGAATATCACCATTCTCAATGACTTGATCGTTCTCCATTGTAATGATACGACCGCCTTTTAAAAGGGTGTACCCCTTAGGAATCGCTCTGTTGTAGAGCACCTTTACAGCGTATTCATCTGCCTTAAAAGTTGGATCTTCCTTTTTCTCTTTTTTATCCTTTTCCTTCTCTTCCTTTTTGTCGTTTTTAGCTAGATCCTTTTCCTTCTTTTTAGCTAAATCCAATGAGTCTTTAAACTGTTGGTGTCTGTCTAAATTAAAGCTAAAATAACTAGCGCCTAAGGACCAGTTTACTTGATTGCTCTTAGAAGACCAATGTGGAAATTCTCCACCCATCACCGTTAATTTTTCTGCAGGGAAGGCAGCCTTATCCGCCTTTGCCAAAGAAATACTTGGTGTTGATCCAATTTTAGGAATGAGAACTGAGTAGATGTCATTGTTGATTTTAGCTAAAGCCTTTTCTCCATTAGGAGAAATTTTTATTTCAGAAGGGCGAGAAGCAGTATTGTTTTCTCGCTCGTTCTCAGCAGAAGGTAAGAGAGATACAGAATGATCTTTTCCAAATACATCTGAAGAACCATAGGTTTTAATTCCAGTTAGTTTTAGGTGAGCTTTTTCATCCGTTCCATCCCAACGAATAGAGATTAATCCTTTAGACCCATGGTTGAGATAAATACGATCGTCAACCTTTGTAAAATGAAGGTTATCTCTACCCTTCGTTTCGTCTATGATTTGAACCGCTCCACCATTGGCATCGATCCATGCTAAATCTTCAAAAGATCTACTAGACAACATATCGATGGCATCGTCTTGAGCCTGAGCAGAACCTCTAATAAACGCAATACGATTCGATTGATACGACCATGCAGGATCAAAATAAAAGCCTGGTGATTGAGTTAGTTGTTTAATTTTCCAATTCTTTTTACCAAAATCAACTCGATAAAGGTGTCCGCCTCCGTGTTTCCAACTAGTGAATACGAGTGACTTACCATCAGGAGACCAATCGGGCATTGCCTCAACAAAATTGTTTTGAGTAATACGCTGAGGGATGCTATCCGAAAAGTTCATCACATAGAGTCGGTTCAAAGCGGTAAAAGCTAATTGACTTCCATCTGGTGAAGCTACAGCATCTCTTATTTGAGTGACTTGAGCCGTTGCGCTATCTTCGATGGGGTAACTAAAATCCAATTGAGGACCGAGCTCTAATTCAACTTCTACTTCAAAAGGGATTTCAGAGGCAGTATTGTTTTCAATAGAGATGGAGTAGATCTTTCCTCCGTATGAAGCAATAAGATTTTTACTGTCTGGTGTAAATGACATTGCTGGTAAAACTCCTAAGGGAGCAATTGATTCTTGTTCATCACGTTGAACAGGATAGGCTAACCAGCGTTCCTTTCCAGTCTTTAAATCTCTTAAGATCAAACCTGTTTTCTCTTCGAAACGAGATCCGTATACCATCCATTTTCCATCCTGTGAAAGGGTAGGTGTAAAGGAAGATCCATAACGACTACTAACGGTAAAAGTGCTTCCATCTTCTCTATCAAAGCTCATGATTCGATATTGAGGTAATTGAGCGTTGTAATTCCATGCAGAAGTTCTTGTCGAGAAGTAAATGGTATTCCCATTGGCACTAAATGCTGGATCAATGGTCTTCATGTTTTTAGGCTCTTTTATGAGTTGAGCACCTGAGCCACCATCTTTGTGATAGATATAAGGTTTGATATTTCTTCTTCCATGAGTACCTACAATATAGTTTCCATCTGGACTCCAATCAGCTGAAAAGTAGTGTTGATCCATGCTTTTGGTCAACTGAGTGTCATCCTCATCCGAATCGATTTTTTTAATCCAGATGTTATCAGATCCACTCTTGTCAGATATATAAAGAATCGATTTGCCATCAGGGCTGTATCTTGGATGAACGTCGTAAGGCATTCCATTAGTGATGCGTTTTGCTGTTCCTCCATGAATGGACATTTCATAAATATCTCCTAACATATCAAAGGCAATCTTTTGACCATCAGGACTGACGTCTACAGAAATCCAGGTTCCTTCATTGGTCGTAAAAGAAATCGTTCGCTCTGGTTCTAAAGGCAGTTCTTTGGTTGCTTTTTTGATGGTGTCATTGGCGATAGTATCTTTTTCTTGTGCTTTTGAAATATTTGCTAAGAGTAAGAAACTAAAGGTCAGAGTTATTGGAAACAAGTGCTTTTTCATAATAGGGGTTTTAAAAAAGAGGAAAAAAGATACAAATAAATTAGTTACAGTGGTTCACAAAGGATTGCAATCATCGTTTGAATTCCTTCTCTGTAATTTCCTAAGCGGATGTTTTCATTAGGACTGTGCTGATTGTTGTCTCTGTTTACCGTAGGAACTGTAACAGCTGGAATATTGAGCGTCGTCACAAAAGGGGAAATTGGGATAGATCCACCACTCATTCGAATCATAATAGGATCTTGATCAAATGCGTGTTTTAAGGCTGATCGAAGCCATAAGCCTACAGGAGCATTAAAATCGGTTCTAAAGGATTGATAGGAAATTTCATGAGTAAGTGTTGCAATGTTAGGCTGTGTCAATCGCTCTTCTTTGGTCGGTTCGCGATCTAAAACATAGAAACCTTGTTCTTTGATATGATTATGAATTAATTGAATCAGTCGCTCGGGATCTGAGTCTAATACAAGTCGAAGATCAATTTCAGCTCTTGCCCAAGCAGGAACAATAGTTCTAACCTTTTCATTTATCCAACCCGACTGCATTCCTCTAATGTTTAAGGAAGGATACTGAATGGATTCTTGATAATAAGATCCAACCTTATCGATACTCGCTATTTGCAAGCGTTCTCTGATGTGCTTTTCATCATCTGGAACTGCTTTTAGAATCTTTTGAGTTTCTTCATCAATCGAAATTCCGTCGTAGTAGCCCTCAATAAGTACTCTTCCTTGATCGTCTTTCATGGATGCGAGTAATTTGGATAATTTGAGTGCAGGATTGGGGGCGTAGTTTCCAAAATGTCCAGAATGTTGAGGAACTATAGGCCCATAAGTAGTCAATTGAAGGGTTGCAATTCCTCGTGCACCAAATGTTAAAGTTGGTCGATTGGTGATATGTCTAGGTCCGTCAAAGATGATGAGTTGATCTGCCTTTAAGAGTTCTTTGTTATTAAGAACCGCTTCTGGCAGTCGAGGGGATCCCATTTCTTCTTCAAAATCCATGATGACTTTGATGTTGAAGTTGGGTTCAATTCCTTTACTAGCTATCGCATCCAAAGAAGCTAAAAACATCGCTGCAGGTCCTTTGGCATCAGAAGCAGACCTAGCAAAAACTCTCCAATCATCTTGGTAGTCATTTATGCGATTCCAATCAATTTTTTCCCATTCTCCCTCATTGTTTTGAAGCTTAAGAGTAGGTGTATATGGATCGTCTTGAAACCATCGCGATGGATCAACTGGTTGACCATCAATTTGAAGATAGATCAATACCGTTTTAGTTGCTTTTGGATGTTTGCGCTCTGCCAACAATAGAGGAACTGTTGAAGTTTCGATTCGATGACTGCTAAAACCTCTTTGCTCAAAGGCTTGTTCACACCATCGAACATTCTGCTCAATTTCTTCAGGCTGATTGGCATCGTTGGGAATACTTAATAGATCGCGTAGGAGATCAAATGACTTTAGAGTGTAGGTTTTGGATAATTCATTAATTTTTTTGCTGGATAATTGCTGTGCTTGAACACTAGAGCCAAAACACAATAGAAGGATTAGAAGGCTTCTCATAAATTTAAATTTTACTAAAAGTAGAAAATATCGATGATATGTTTTAGTGGATTTGTAACTTTAAAAGAAAATCCATGAAGCTTTGGACTCCCTCGAAAGATGAAATTTCTCGATCAAATATGGCTGATTACCAGTTGTTTTTGAAACAGAACTATCAACTTGAATTTGAAAATTATGAGGCGTTACACAACTGGTCTATTACTCATATTGGCAGCTTTTGGAGTTCCATCGCAGCCTATTTTAATGTTGATTTAGAGTCTGACTTTTTACCTTATAAACCGGGCATCCCTTTTTACAACACCAAATGGTTTGAGGGGGCTCAGTTGAATTATTCTCAGTATATCTTTCAAAAGGCTTGCGATCAAAGAGCAGCTATATGTTATCAATCTGAATCAGGTGATCTTAGAGAGCTTTCTTGGGTTCAATTAAAGAATTCAGTAGCATCTTTGCAAGAACGACTTAAAACTCTTGGAGTTCAAAAAGGAGATCGGGTTGTAGCTTATGCACTCAATACTCCAGAAACCATTATTGCGTTTTTAGCGGCCCATTCACTAGGAGCTATTTGGTCCTCTTGTTCTCCCGATTTTGGAGTGCAATCCGTAGTCGATCGATTTCAACAAATTGAGCCCAAGGTGCTTTTTGCACATAATAGCTATCAATACCACGGAAAAGAATATGATCTCTGTGATAAGGTCGCTGCTATTAAAAATGAGCTACCTACTTTAATTTCAGTGATTGAATTAAATGAAGAACTTTGTTATGCTACATCTGCAACTGAAATCTTTTTTGAACAGCTAGCTTTTGATCATCCTATTTGGGTCTTGTATTCATCAGGTACAACAGGGACCCCTAAGGCAATCACACATGGTTGTGGAGGAATTCTATTGGAACATTTAAAAGGTCTGGCACTACATCAAAACCTCAAAGAAGGAGAGCGCTATTTTTGGTATTCGACAACAGGTTGGATGATGTGGAATTACGCCTTATCATCATTGGCCTGTGGTGCGACGCTTTGTCTCTACAACGGTTCTGCAACCTATCCTAAAACAAATAGTTTGTGGGAGTTTGCCTCCAAGGCAAAGATCAATCACTTTGGAGGAGGAGCAGCCTATTTTATTCACTGTATGCTCAAAGACGCCCTTCAGGAAATCGATTTATCTTCATTGAAGACGATTGGATCCACAGGTTCCCCGCTTTCTGCCCAAGCTTTTGATTGGTATTTTGAGCAGTTGCCAGTGGTACAACTGGTTTCGCTCAGCGGAGGGACCGATGTATGTACGGCATTTGTTGGAGGATGCCCGACAAAACCAGTATATACAGGAGAAATTCAGTGTGCAACCCTTGGAGTTGATTTAAAAGCATATGATGAGACGGGGAATGAAGTGTTTGATGCTTTAGGAGAATTAGTAGTTGCAAAACCAATGCCTTCAATGCCAATTTATTTCTGGAATGACCAGGGTCACAAACGCTATCACAGTAGTTATTTTGACAAATATAAGGGGGTATGGTGTCATGGAGATTATATCAAAATCACGAAGAGAAATGGCATCATTATTTACGGCAGGTCAGATGCAACACTCAATAAAAATGGAGTGCGAATCGGTACTGCTGAAATCTATAATACCTTAGATGATCTCAGTGAAATTAAAGATGCTTTAATCGTCAATTTGGAACGAGAAGACGGAAGCTCTTTTATGCCTTTGTTCGTAACTCTCGATGGAGATTTGAACGATTCCATGATTCAAAACATCAAAACAGCCCTTAGAAAAAATTGTTCGCCTAGACATGTTCCTGATATGATTGTCAAAGTTTCTGAAATCCCCTATACAATCAGTGGTAAAAAAATGGAAGTTCCTGTCAAGAAAATTTTAATGGGTGTTGCAAAGAACAAAGCAGCAACAGTCGATGCGATGAAAAATCCAATTTCATTAGATGATTTTGAACGCTTTTATCTCGAATCCTTATCTTAGAGGGTGATTTTTGTAACAATTGTCACCTTAAATCATAACATTTATCATATTTATCAGTTCTAATTAGGACTACATTTGAATAGAAATTGAATTATATGAATGACATTAGTAAAGCATTTGAGCTATTAGCAGTCGGAATGATTACGGTCTTTACAATTTTAACGTTGGTTTTTTTGTTAGGTCGTTTTATTATTTTTACAGTGAATCGTTACCTCCCAGAAGCCCCTGTTGTTCTCAAAAAATCAGCAGATTCAGTTTCATCAATTTCCAAAAAACACATTGCAGCAATAACCGCAGTAGTATGTAAAGTAACTATGGGGAAGGGTCATCCTTCTCACATAGAGAAAATCAAAAAATAATCAAACATGCAACAAGTAAAGTTTTCACTCGTTTACAGGGATATGTGGCAGTCTTCAGGTAAATACCTGCCCAGAGTTGACCAATTAGTAAAAGTAGCACCTCATATTATCGATATGGGTTGTTTTGCCAGAGTAGAGACCAATGGAGGAGGATTTGAACAAATCAATTTGCTCTTTGGAGAAAATCCAAATAAGGCTGTTCGAGATTGGACACAACCATTTAATGATGCTGGGATTCAAACCCATATGTTAGATCGATCTTTAAACGGACTTCGTATGAGTCCTGTTCCAGCGGATGTTAGAAAATTAATGTACAAGGTTAAAAAGGCTCAGGGAACGGATATCACTAGACCTTTTTGTGGATTAAACGATCCTAGAAACATCATTGATTCGATTACCTATGCGAAAGAAGCTGGTATGATTGCTCAGGCAGCACTTAGTTTAACCTATTCCAAAATACATACGGTTGACTTTTATGTCGATTTAGCGGATCAATTGATCAAGGGTGGAGCCGATGAAATCTGTTTAAAAGATATGGCAGGTATTGGACGTCCTGTATGGCTTGGAAAAATTGTAAAAGGAATCAAGGAAATGCATCCCAATATTCCTTTACAATACCACTCTCACTCTGGCCCTGGATTTGCAATGGCTTCGATATTAGAAGTTTGCAAGGCAGGAGTTGAATACGTAGATGTGGCTATGGAACCGCTTTCATGGGGTACTGGTCATGTCGATTTAATAGCAGTTCATGCGATGTTAAAAGATGCCGGATTTGATGTTCCTGATATCAATATGAAAGCCTATATGAAGGTACGTCGTTTGACTCAAAGTTTTATCGATGACTTTCTAGGATACTACATCAATCCTCAAAACCGCCTGATGAATTCACTCTTGATTGGTCCTGGACTTCCAGGAGGGATGATGGGATCCTTGATGGCTGATTTAGCTAGTAATCTAGAGAGTATCAATAAATGGAAAAAGAAAAAAAATCAAGAAGAACTTACTCAAGGAGAATTATTAGTTAAGTTATTCGATGAAGTAGAATATATCTGGCCTTTAGTTGGATATCCACCACTGGTGACTCCTTATAGCCAGTATGTAAAGAACCTGGCAATGATGAATGTAATGGCCCTGGAAAAAGGGAAAGAACGCTGGGGAATGATTGCTGACAATATATGGGATATGCTCATGGGAAGAGGGGGTAAATTACCTGGACCTTTAGCTCCTGAACTACAAGAATTAGCCAAAAAGAACGGCAAAGAACCATTTACTGATAAACCTCAAACACTTTATCCGGACGGGCTTGAAGTCTTTGAAAAAGAAATGAAAGAAATGGGATGGGATCAAGGTCAGGACCAAGAAGAACTCTTTGAACTAGCCATGCATCCACAACAGTACAGAGCCTATAAGTCTGGTGAAGCGAAAAAAGCTTTTGAAGAAGATTTAGCACAAAAGAGAAGAGAAGGAGCAGGTTTAATTTCTGTCGATCAACCAAAAGCTGTTGTTGTTCCAGATCCAGAAATACTCTATGTTGATGTTGAGGGAGAATCATACAAAGTTTCAGTTTCATACGAGGCTCCAGACGTATCAAAAGCAGCTACGCCAACACCAAAACCTGCTTCTGTTGAAACTCCAAAAGCTGAAGGAGGAACTGAAGTGATCGCTCCCTTGGAAGGAAAATTCTATCTGACTGTTGACAATTCAGAGACTCCAATAAAGGTGGGAGACCAAATTGCTGAGGGGGATTTAATCGGTTATGTAGAGGCGATGAAAACTTTTAATGCCATCAAATCAGAACACTCGGGAACTGTTGTTGAAATTGTAATAGACAGTGGAGCTGATGTAGATGAAGATGATGTATTAGTAATACTCTCATAAGCATGGATATCTTAAAGACCCTTTTTGAAATGACGGCTTTTCAGGAGCTATTTAATAATCCTGGATATTTGTTAATGCTTCTTATCGGAGCATTCCTTCTCTATCTGGGAATTGTTAAAAAGTATGAGCCATTGCTGTTATTGCCCATTGCTTTTGGGGTCATCTTAGCGAATTTACCTGGAGGTGAAATGGCGGTAGTTCCAGTTGATTTGATCAAAGTAGACGAGCATCGTTATATGAATCTGCTTGAGATAGCCTATGAATACGGTATTATGAATTACCTCTATTACGCACTCTTAAAAACAGGTTTTTTACCTCCTTTGATTTTTATGGGTATTGGAGCCCTTACTGATTTTGGTCCAATGCTTAGAAACCTTCGATTGGCCTTTTTTGGAGCTGCTGCACAGTTGGGGATTTTCATCGTTTTAATTTCTGCAATTTTAATTGGTTTTACTGCAAAAGAAGCGGCTTCGCTCGGAATTATTGGAGGAGCAGACGGTCCAACAGCCATTTATACAACCATCAAATTAGCACCTCACCTCTTAGGGCCAATCGCCATTGCCGCCTATTCGTATATGGCTTTAGTTCCTGTGATTATTCCCTTTGTGGCTAAATTGACCTGTTCAAAAAAAGAATTATCCATCAATATGAAAAAAATGGATAAGCTCTATCCTGCCACCTACAAGATTAAGAATTTAACGGCTGTTAAAATTATCTTCCCCATCGTATTGGGAATAGTGATCAGTATTTTTGTTCCTTCGTCAACTCCACTTTTAGGAATGCTGCTCTTTGGTAATTTGCTTAAAGAAATTGGATCGACCGTTGGTCGATTGACAGAGGCGGCAACAGGGACCGTTCTCAATACTTCAACGATCTTTTTAGGTCTTACCGTTGGAGCGACCATGACCGCAGATGTTTTCTTGAAATGGGATACTATACTCATTGTTGTGGGTGGATTTATCGCCTTTGCTATTTCTATTTTTGGAGGGATATTAGCTGTAAAAATTGTCAATTTATTCGCCAAGAAAAAAATCAATCCACTGGTCGGAGCAACTGGACTCAGTGCCGTTCCAATGGCCTCGCGTGTTGCGAATGAATTAGCGATTAAATACGATCCATCGAATCACCTCTTGCAGTATTGTATGTCGAGTAATATTTCGGGTGTCATCGGTTCTGCAGTTGCTGCTGGAGTCTTGATTTCCTTTTTAGGATAAGTCTTAGTTTTACTATCTTTAAGGGATAAAATTAAATCAAATGAAAAGTAAATTATCCCTGGTACTTGCCTTTATGATACTGTCTTTAAGTGGATGGTCTCAGAATAAAAGTAAAGATGAACAGAAACCATTAGATTCTATTGTAAAAAATCTTGAGGTTGACAAAGGAGTTGTCGATTCTTATTTCGATATAAACGATCAGAAGTTAATGCTTAGAATTTCAAAAGAACAACTCGGAAAAGACTTCTTAATGGTGAGTCGTTATGTGAAATTACCTTCGAATTACAACCCTTATATCAATGCTGGTTCTAAAACCTCGGAATCGGTGATTCGATTCGAAAAACTTGCTAATAAAATTGTTCTCAAACAAATTTCTTATGTGTCTATTGCTGAAGAGAACGACCCTATATACCAATCCGTAGTAGAGAATAATTTTGAGCCAATTTTGGCCAGTTTTGAGATTAAGAATGAGGAAAATGACAGCTATCTGTTTGACGCAAAGGATTATTTTTCTGATGATTCTCCAGGGTTTAATACGGTCTCCAGTACCGATAAAAAGAATTACGGTATCACCTCTGTTGACAAGTCTCGCAGTTGGATCGATTCTGTGAAGAGTTTTGAGCAAAATATGGAGATTACCCATACGTTGACCTTTTCAGCTTCAAAATTGCCTAGAGCAAATCAAACAAAGACCTTGAGTTTTCAGGTCAATCATTCCATAGTATTACTTCCAGAAAACCCCATGGAGATTCGATATGCTGATCAACGTGTCGGATGGTTTTCACTTGAGAAATACAACTATTCATCTCAGGCTCTAAAATCTGACAATTATAAAATTGCAAGAAGGTGGCGTTTGGAGCCTAAGGATCCAGAGGCATATAAAAGAGGAGAATTGGTAGAGCCGATCAAGCCTATTGTTTATTATTTAGACCCTGCAACACCTTTAAAGTGGAGGCCTTATTTTAAAAAGGGGATCGAAGACTGGAATGCGGCTTTTGAGAAGGCAGGTTTTAAAAATGCGATCCTCGCAAAAGACCCTCCTTCAAAGGAAGAAGATCCAGATTTCTCTCCTGAAGACGTTCGCTATTCAACAGTACGATACGTAGCTTCTACTACTAGAAATGCTGTTGGACCTTCAGTATCAGACCCTAGAACAGGTGAGATTTTAGAGAGTGATATTATTTGGTATCACAACCATTTGAGATCCTATCGAAATAGATACTTACTCGAAACAGCGGCGGCGAACCCTAAAGCGAGATCTTTAGAGACACCAGAAGAGGAAATCGGAGAAATGATGAGAAGAGTTATTTCTCATGAGATAGGCCATGCCCTTGGATTACCACACAATATGAAAGCGAGTTCGGCTTATCCCGTAGACTCTCTTCGATCGGGGACTTTTACTCAAAAAATGGGAATCGCTACCACGATCATGGATTATGCTAGGTACAATTATGTAGCTCAACCTGGAGATGATAACATACGATTTGTAAGGCAGTTAGGACCCTATGATGATTATGCCATCGAATGGGGGTATCGCTATTTTGAAGATCAAACACCAGAGCAAATCCAGGAGTTATTAAAAGAAATGGTCGACCAGAAATCATTAGATCCAATCTATATGTTTGGAGGCTATGGTTCAGATCCTAATTCTCAAACTGAAAATATCGGCGATGATCCTGTAAAGGCGACAGCCTATGGTTTAAAAAACTTAAAAATTGTCGCTCAACATTTAGACGAGTGGACTACTAAAGCTGGGGCGACCTATGATGATTTAGAAGAACTCTATTCGGAGCTATTGTCAGTGTATAGTCGCTATATAAATCACGTGAGAACTGTTGTAGGTGGAGTATATGAAACAAGAATCAACAAGGGCCAAGATGCTGTTCCTTATCAAACGGTTCCAAGAGAAAAACAACTCCAAGCACTCAGTTCTCTAAACACCAATTTATGGACTAGTCCAACTTGGCTATTGGATCCTAAAATTGTTTCAAAATTCTCCTCAAATGGAGGAATGGACCGAGTAACCAATACTCAAAGGGCTGTGTTAAACAGAATCCTTTCGACTGCAAAATTAAACGAAATGCTCTCAACTCAAACAACCTTAGTTGGTACACCATTGACTGTTGAGGAGCTTTTGATGCAGCTAAAAAGTGATCTGCTTACATCCAAAAACAACCCTGATCTTTTGGAGCGCAATCTTCAAATCAATTGGGTGCTTAGACTTCAGGAGCTCTTAAAGGATGAAAAGCTCAAACCTGAGGTTGCTGCTCTAGTAAAGGCTTCATTAGATGATACTCAAAAGTATTTTAAGGCAAGAAGAACCAAGGGAACGAAGCTTCAACAAAGCCATTATCGCTATGGATATCATTTAATATCGAAACACAATAATGAATAATTATGTCAAAACAAGAACACTGGAATACGGTCTATACAACTAAAACTCCCCATCAGTTTGGGTGGACACAACCTTATCCAGATGATTCTGTAAAGCGAATTGAGGCAACTGGGCTACCAAAATCAGCATCGATTATCGATATAGGTGGAGGAGACAGTGATTTGGCTAAAATTCTTTTAGAATTAGGTTATACAGATATAACTGTTTTAGATATCTCTGCTGCTGCTATTGAAAGAGCTAAAAAAAAATAGGTGATCGAGCAAGTGAAATACACTGGATTGTATCTGATATAACAGAGTTTAAACCCGAACGCTCCTATGAGATTTGGCACGATCGAGCGGCATTTCACTTCTTGTTACAAGAGCTAGACATTAACAGTTATTTAAAATTAATAGATCAATTTGCTTCTAAATACGCAATCATCGGAACATTTTCAGATATAGGCCCTACGATGTGTAGCGGTTTACCCATTACACAATACGATGAACCAAAGATGAGTGCTGCCTTAGAACAATCTAATTTTAAAATTATTGAGAGCGACCGACCTGTTCATATCACCCCATCTGGAGGAGAACAAGCTTATTTATTTGTAACGGCTTTAAAAAACCTTGTGTAACTAAAATTACATTAGGTCTTTATGAATCCATCTATTTTTGCCTTTGTTAATTTTAAAAAATAAAATCAATGTTTGGATTAGGAAGTTTATTTGGCGGAGGTAATTCTGAGTTTGTTACCGTATTAGATGCTGAAGAATACAGAGAACGCGTAAGTAAAGGTAAAGTACAATTAATTGATGTACGTACTGCTGGAGAATATCAAATGGGACATATTAAAGGGGCTAAGAATGCTGATTTATTCAGTCAGGTTCAGTTTAAGCAAATTGTTTCAAAATTTGATACAGAAAAACCAGTATACTTATATTGTCAATCAGGAAACAGAAGTAAAACTGCTTCTAGTATTCTTGTAGGGATGGGTTTTAAAGAGATTTATGACTTAAGAGGTGGAATCCTCAGATACTAGGTATTAGTATAAATAGAAATAATTGAACCTCAATACAAAAGTGTTGAGGTTTTTTATTGCTTGATAACCTTAAAGGTTTTATCAATGGTTTTTCCTTTTGCGTGAACGATAAATAGGCCTTTCGTAAATGCCTCAGTTTGTAATTTCACTGTACGGGAAAGGGGGATACTTAGTTCTTTATTAAATAGTTCGATTCCCTGTTCGTTATAGATACTAATTTGTGTGGTCGCATCACTCCCAGGAAGCAATAGGTATAACTCATCTTTTATGGGGTTGGGATAGAATACCACCTTCTCTGAAACAAACACTTCTTTTTCAAATACACCTTGGCAACTAAGCGGAGTGAAAACTTTAATGGTGTTAACTCCACTGCTCAATTCAAGTTTGATTTCTTGACTTTTGATCTCTTGAGAGACTCCATTGAGTGTTACTGTATACTGCTCAGACCCCGATAAGTGAAGAGTGGCCGTTTTTGCAGTTAAATCTATTAATGCAGCAGCTTCAAGAGGTGCAGGCTCTACTATTTTGACATCAAATATCTGATTGTAAGTTGGCTTTTCATCAATGGTAATACTGATATGATAGGTTCCCACCTCTAAATCACTAAAGGTGATTTTGTGCTCGTTCTCTTGATTTAAGGTGGCTATTTTATCGATCACACTGATAGCAATAGTGTACTCATAAGTTGTATCAATTGCTTTTATGGTCATTTCTCCGTTGTTGGAGTCAATACAACTCAGTGATTTGGTGTGAATCTGGTAATTGTCTGCAGGCAAGGTAAAGATTTCACAGCCATTGAAATCGACTAGAGCACCCGCTGCTGTATCATTACACAAATCGTACATATCACCGACTCCATCCCCATCTAAATCAGCGTATTCTTTTGCGATAATTTGAACGTTTTCAAAGTCTTTAAAAAGAACATCAGTACTAGTTGTGCTAGTGCCACCTAGCCATTGGTTGATCACTGCTTGATACATTTGTCTGTAATCAAATTGCCGTTCTAAATCGAATTGACCTTCAATGCTACTTGGGATGACTGGGTTAGTTCCTAGTACATTGGTGTCGAGTTTATTTCCAAAAAACAGCATAGGAGAAACGGTACCGTGATCGGTTCCATTGGTTCCATTGGAGTGAACCGTTCTTCCAAATTCAGTTAGGGTCATTCCCAAAATTCGATCACTTTTCTTTTGAGCATCCATCACTTGCATAAAAGCTTGAACAGCATCGTTAATTTGGCCTAGCAGATTTGCGTGTTCTCCTTTGGAGTGATCATTGGTGTCCACCTGATTTCCATGGGTATCAAAACCTCCTATTTCGACTTTGTAAATACGCGTGTTTAATCCACCAGAAATTAGTTTGGCAATGATTTTAAATTGATCTGCTAAATTGGATCTGGGAAAATCAATACCAGAAAGCTCCCCTTTGTTGTAGGCATCTTTTAAAACTTCACCATAGGAGTTAGATTGTTTAGCCATGAGTTGTAAGTACTTTAATTTTTCTCCTACATTGGTAGAAGGGTACTCATTGTTAAACTCATTGATGATTTCATAAAAGTTATCGGGATTGGAGGAAACGATACTGGTAAAGGATCTGTTCCCTGTAAATTGCAGGGAAGAATTCCAACCCATTTCAATTGCTAGGGGATGGGGGTAACTGTCCGAAGGATATGCCTCTGGAAACTCTGGATGTCTATTTTCTAAATAACGACCTAGCCAACCACTGTTTAGATATTGATTGGATTCAGATCCTGTCTGCCAAATATCCATCGATCGAAAGTGAGAATAACTAGGATTTTGATAACCTACAGAGTGTACAATTTTAAGCCTACTTTCATCGTGAAGGGATTTAAAAAAAGACATAGAAGGGTGAAGCCCTAAATCGTTTGTTCCCAAAGACAAGATTTTACTATCCGGAAGCACTACTTGTGGACGTACAGCATGTAAGTTGGATTTCATATTCAAAGGGATCACCATATTGAGTCCGTCGTTACCACCGTTGAGCAAAAGAATGATTAAAATATTACCTTCTTGTAAGGTATTTGAAAGCAGTGAATAAGAAGAAAGGCTTAGGGGATTGATTCCAAAACTAGAAAAGAGTGCTGGCATTGCAGCAGCATGAGTCAATTGATGTATGAACGTTCTTCTCTTCATTAGAATAAATGGATTTCACCTAATTGAAATAAGGCTCCAAAGAGATTTTCAATTCGGTTCGATAGGGTGTTTTTATTTTCCTCAGTGGGAGTATTCATATAAGTTCTTACCAGTTGAGCGTAATAGTTTTCACTAGCTCCTTGTAGCACTTGATTTTTGATGCGAGCCCTAGCTCTATCCTGTAAAGGAGCTCCTAATAATCGATCCGTAATTTCATCGATCACACTGTCTAAATTTTCAGGGTCTTCAAATGTTAGAAGATAGTCTGCTCGGTTGATGACCAGCTGAACCCAGCCTTCAATGTCTCCAGAGACCAAGCCATACCCCCAGCGTCCAAATGAATTTCCGAACTGTGATCGCTGAGATATCGTATAGGAGTTAATCCAAAATAAATCGTAAACAGGAGCCTGATAATAAGCAGGCCAACCAGAAACTGAAGGAGGCTCCATATAATTCAATCCTTGGTTGTTGATGTTCCAATCAATAGGTCTGTATTTGTAGTAATCTGCAGTAGCAGCATCGGTCACTTTTGATGGAATATCTGTTTCGTTTTGATAATTTCTAAGATCAAAACTAAATTCTTTCATCAATCCAAATACAAACTCAGTAGGCGCTTTGATCATTGCATTGTAAAATGAGGTATCGTAAAAATGCTCGCTTTTGAGAAGCACTTTTAAGGGAGCCATCAAATCGTAATTGTTTGCTCTTAGTATTTGAGCTAAGGGTGTGATCACATTTGCTTCAACCGCTTCGTTTAGAACCGGATATACAAAAAACTGATAGAGTCTTCTACAGAGATAGAGGGCGCATTCTTCCGTATTAAAAATCATATCTAAGAGTTCGTCGAGCTCTGTAGCACCATCATTTCCAGTTTTCCCTTTAATGAGTGTGTTGTTGTAAAATGCTGAGAATTGCTTGTCTTCTTTATCGTGATTCCAAGGTTCAAAATAAGTTTGAATTTTTCCTTGCTTGTTCTTAGTTTCCCAAGAAAAACGCCATCCTACCAAAACTCTAGCAGCGGCAACAACATCCTCTTCTGTAAACTTGGAGTTGGGTCCCTTGCCAACAGTGAATAATTCTTGAAGTTCACGAGCGTAATTCTCATCGGGATTGTCCTTTTGACTCCCCTGTAGGTTTAAGTAATCCAACATCATCGGATCGAGTGTTAGAGCCTTAATCGTTTCTTTATAGCCTCTATAGACGGAATCAAAGAGCATGTCCATATGTTGGAACTGCATTTTTACACTTCCTCTACCAGTGGCGAGTAAATTGTGTAAAAAGAAGACCATTTTCCAGTGAATGGAAGTTTTTTGCTCAATATTTTGCTTAAAGATCCACGCGTATAAGGATTGATGTCTGGGCCAGGGTGATCCACTTGGTTCACCAACCTCAACATAGGGTTCTCCTGGAGGAACATAAATATGACCTGAACTCTCTACCTCTTCTTTTGTAATTTCATTAAAGTAATCGTTTACAGGGGGATCAGGTTTTGCATCTGGAGTAAAGATCAAATCGATGGCCTGGTCCATACTTAAATTATCAAGATCTTTAAAATGCCTGTAAGCATAACCCATAAGCGTTCGATTCAACAAATGCTTTTTTTGTTCTTTTCCCCAAATACCACCATAGGGAGTAATTCCAGAACTCACTACAACTTTAGTTTTTCTAGAATTTAAGATTGATTTGAGATCGACATTTTCCTTGTAGAAAAGATCTACTAAATCAATGGGTTTATAGGGTGATTTTTGTGGCATAAAATTGAATCTGTCTAAATTTAAGAATATTTGAATTATTTAATTAGTAAATTTAACCTTAATGAAACGCAAAGAATTTTTAGGGAAGGCATGTCCTGTATTAATACTGGCAATGATGAATACGCCATTACTAGTTTCCTGTACTAAAGAGCCTGATCCAGATCCAAAAGGAGATGATCCTTCGGATTTAATTGGTGAATCAGGTTTTTACTATTCAGAAAACACCCTAATGGTCAATATTGAGAATGCTAATTTTTCGAATTTGAAAAACCCTGGATCTTTTGTAAATCACTTAGAACAGGGAGTTTTAATCTTAAGAAAAGATGCCACTACGGTCTTGGCATTTGACAATTGTTGTCCTCACCAGGGAACTATCAATCGATGGACTTTTAATGGAAGTAACTTTCGATGTAATAATCACGGAAACTCCTATGGGATAGGATCCGGCTCTGTTGCCAATTGCAATTCCAATACCATCATGGGCAACCTCAAACAATTTGGAGCCTCATTAGAAGGGAATATCATCACTGTAACTTTCTAAAGCTACTTAAATTATCAGCTCTTAGGAACTAAAACTTCTTTTGAATCCGCTGATTCTACTATTTTAGCTTTGTCGTATAACAATGGGAAGTATTGATTGTCAGCCCATTGTTTAAATAGATTGTCGTAATAGGGACTCTGTGGATCACCAGACTGTCCTGGAGAATTCATTCCAACGGCATTTTCCCAATCACCGACAGGAATGATGACTTTAAATGAAGCACCACTACTTTGATTTAAATTATTGCCCGTTGATCCAACGGTATAGGCATTTCCTCCTCTTTTATGAGGGCCAACATCTATAGAGGATCGATAGGACTCATCAATAGCATTGCTCAATGGATGTGTCATTTTTGAGTGTTTTAATGCTGCTTGACCATAAGCCCAGTTTGATCGATCGGCACCTAATTGTTCTTCAAGTTTTTTAACTGCAGCTATAAAAGCATCAGCTAAGAATTGATCACGATCTAATGCAGATTCAAATTGCTCGACATTTTCGATCCACCCAATGAGTTTTTCCAATTGAATACTTCGAATAGAAGATCGAACTTCAGTTGGAATAAAACGATCTGCAGCATTTTCTGATAGGGCACGTTCCCAAAAAACATAGATAGAAGCTTCGATTGATGAAGTATTGAGAACGAAGTCCCAATTGAGCAATCGATTTTTGTCCTCCTCATAGGTATCTAAAGATAAGTTATTTAAATAAGGAACTAGTTTTCGAGCAGGAACAGAGAGCTCGTCAACTTGAAGGGATTTCATTTCTTCAAGTGAGAATGATTCTTTTGAAGTTAATACTTCTTCGATGCGTTCCCCTCTAAACGAATCAGCCCAAGAAAATCCAATAGCATCCCAATGGGTATACTCCTTTGGAGTGACATTTTGATTGGCAGTAGCGATAAATCCAATTTGAGGATTCACCGAATGAGGTTTTTCTTTTATTGGTAAATATCCTTCCCATTCATAGGAACCATCTCCTGGAACGGGAACCATCCCAGAAAAGTTTGCTCGAATTGGAGCGATACCAACTGCTTGCCATCCTATAGTTCCGTCAGTTCCTGCCCAAATCATATTCTCTCCTGGAATATGTGAGTACTCACAGGCCTTTCTAAAGGATTCCCAATCCTTTGCCTGATCCATTCGAAGCGATGCTAAATAAGGCGCACCTCCAGGTTCTGACCAAGCGGTTCTCACAGCAAAGGCTTTGTTTCTAAGTGGATCTTTAAATACCACAGGACCGTGTTTGGTATATTGTAAGTCTACCTCAACAGCATCTTGCCCTTTAACAGGAATGGTCTCTTTAATGGTTTTCATTTCTAACCATTCTCCTTTATAGCGATATTGATTTGTATTTTTTGGGTTGATATCATAAACCATCAAGTCTTCTCCATCGGTTCTAAAAACAGTTAGACCCCAAGCTCCATATTGATTGTGTCCAATAGAAATGCCTGGAATTTCAGGTTCTCCACCGCCAATCACATCCCAACCTGGGGCAACTAAATGAACCATATATCGAAGCGATGGTACAGCGATGGTGCGATGCGGATCATTAGCCATAATCGGATGTCCACTTTTAGTTTTTTCTCCTTTGATAACCCAATTGTTTGACCCTAGAGATAAACTGTCGTTATAAGCAGATTGATGTGGTTGAATTATTGCTAAGTTTTCTTTTGATCGATACTTAAGTACCAAGTCTTCAGCTTTAAAATCTAAGGGTTTGCGATAGGCGTTATAGAGTTCTAAAATATCCTGATCTAAGAGTTCTTTACTGATACTTTTATCCAATGTTAGTTTGGGTTCTTTTGGATGAAACCACATCAACTCCTTAACCTTGTCTTCTCCAATAGTTGCTACAGCTCTTCCAACAGCTAATTCATCATTGATGTTTCCCAATAATCCTTGGTGTCTTGAAATAACTACCTCAGGAGTCCATTTCTCAGGCAACATTCCCAAGGCTTTAAATTCGAGAGGAAGTGATTCAGGATCTTTTAAAGCTTCTTCGATATAAGCATTCACACCATCAGTATAGGCCTTGATAATTTGAGAACCATCTTCGTGATAATAATTAAACTCTTCTTCTAAATCTCCTCTGTATTTAAAGAGTCGAGTCCCGATATCTCTTTTTAATTGTCGTTCTCCTAAAAGTTCAGCACTAGTTCCAGTAGCCTGTCTCCTCCATATTTCAAATTGAAAGAGTCGATCTTTTGCTGCCGCATAGCCTTGAGCAAAAAACAAATCGTGTTGATTGTTGGCATAGATGTGATTCATTCCATAGGAATCTCTATAGATCTCCACAGAATCATGTAGTCCTTGTATGCTTAAAGGTTCAGTTGAAGACGATTGACAGCTGATGAATCCAATCAAAAGACAGCCTAAAAAGAGGTTTTTCATAAGGGGGTCTCATTTTGTTGCTATCCAAGATACAAAAAACTAAGAATGAAAAACAGTCTTACTCTAGAGCCTTCGCAAACACATAATTGAGTTCAGAAGCGATGTTCAAAGAGCGCTCATCATACATTTTAGATTCTAAATCCGTATCGTCAAAAGCTTTGGGATCTTCGTATCGAATAGGAAGTCTTTTTTCTGCCCCTGGAATAAAAGGACAACCTTCATCGGCAGAAGAACAGGTCATAATCGCAGCAAAATCCTCTTGAGGATTGTTTGGATCGTCGTAGAGTTTGGAATACAACTCTAATGAAGTGTCTTCTAGATGAAGTGTGTAGATAGGATTAGTTCCATTGGCTTGCTCCGTAATTTCAAATCCCATACGTTTTAATGAAGCAACAGTTCGCTCATTACAAGCAGTGATTTCCACACCACCAGAATAAGAGTTTACAGGGAGTTTATAATGATGTCCAAGTACAAATGCCCAGGCTTGAGAAAATTGACTTCTTCTAGAATTATGGGTACAGATAAAGTTTAAATTGATCGGTTTTTGACTCTCAATCTTCTCTTTGATATAATTGATAAGATCGGTCAAAACTTCCTTTCGCTCCTCGCTAATTGAAGTAATGTCTAATAACTGAATGTTGTTTTGCAATTGAGTGTTCATTAGTTGTATAATTTCTTTTTTAACCAAAAGGCTGCTTGTACTAATAAGATTAAGGCAGGAACTTCAACTAAAGGACCGATGACTCCAGTAAAGGCTTGACCAGAATTGAGTCCAAATACTCCGATGGCAACTGCAATTGCTAGCTCAAAATTATTTCCTGCTGCTGTAAATGAGATTGCTGCATTGGTGCTGTAATCAGCTCCAAGTTTTTTAGCAACCAGAAAACTCACAAAGAACATGAGTGCAAAATAGATCAGTAGGGGGATAGCAATTCGAACAACATCCAATGGAAGTTCAACAATGATTTCTCCTTTGAGACTAAACATTAAAACGATGGTTGCAAGTAGTGCTATTAAAGTAATTTTTGATACTCTAGGTACAAACTGTTCTTGATACCAGTCTTTTCCTTTAGCATTAAGGAGTATTCTTCTTGTAAAATATCCTGCAGCAAAGGGAATACCTAGATAAATCCCTACACTTTTAGCGATTTCTCCCATTGAAAGATCAACAGTCACTCCTTCTAGACCAAAATAGGGAGGAAGAACGGTGATAAAAATATATGCGTAAACCGAATAGAGGAGTACTTGAAAGATGCTGTTTAAGGCCACTAAACCGGCAGCATATTCTCTGCTTCCTTCAGCGAGTTCATTCCAAACAATGACCATGGCGATACAACGAGCCAGTCCAATTAAGATAAGTCCCATCATATATTCAGGATAGTCGCTTAGGAAAACAATCGCCAACACAAACATCAAAATGGGGCCTATGATCCAATTGATGAGCAGTGAAATCGAAAGAACCTTGGTGTTTTTAAACACCTCTTTCATATTCTCGTATTCTACTTTTGCAAAAGGCGGATACATCATAAGGATGAGTCCTATCGCAATAGGAATATTGGTTGTTCCACTTGAAAGAGAATTGATAAAACCAGAACTCTCTGGCAAGAAATATCCAAGTCCAACTCCAATTCCCATCGCTAAAAAGATCCACAGGGTTAAATAGCGATCTAAAAAGCTTAATTTTTTTCGCTCTTTAGCCGATTTACATTGAATGTCTTCTGTAGTTAATTCTGATTTATTCATTACTGCAACAATTGTTTAGATCAGTACTAAGTGACTGTAAAAAGTCACCCATAACTTTTTGAATGTGATTTAACTTTTCAGGGTTCAAACAATAACAACTCTTGGTGCCCTCAACTTCACCTTGAATAATACCAGCTTCTTTTAAGGCTTTGAGATGTTGTGAAACAGTTGCTTGAGAGAGTGGTAAAAAGTCTACTAATTCTCCACAAACACAGCTATTTCTCTTTGATAAATAACTCACAATTGCTATTCGAGCTGGATGTGCCAAGGCTTTCATCCAGTCGGCTAATTGTAGATGCTCCTCAATATAATCTGTTGTTTTTGTTGTTCCCATAATAATCGCAATATTACGATATATATTTTTATTAAGGCTTATTTAAGCATTAATTTATCCCATTTAAAATGGTATATTTGCAAAAAAAATTAATCGATGACATCAAGTGGTTCAATAGAATTAATGGCTCCAGCGGGGAATTTCGAATCGCTGCAAGCTGCTTTAGATAACGGTGCCGACTCTGTGTACTTTGGAGTAGAGCAACTCAATATGCGAGCTAGAGCAAGTATTAATTTTACTCTCGATGATTTAGAAGAAATTTCTAGACGATGTAAAGAAAAGAATGTCAGAACCTATTTGACATTGAATACCATCATTTACGATCACGATTTATCGATTATTAAAACACTTCTCGACGCAGCTAAAAAAGCAGGGATTACTGCAGTAATCGCAATGGATCAAGCGGTAATTGCTTACGCTCGTCAAATCGACATGGAAGTGCATATCTCTACTCAGATCAATATTACCAATATTGAAACAGTAAAATTCTATGCCATGTTTGCCGATACGATGGTACTCTCTAGAGAACTTTCGTTAAATCAGGTGAAGAAGATTGTTGAGCAGATTAAAAAAGAAGAGATCAAAGGACCATCAGGAAGGCTCATTGAAATAGAAATCTTTGGTCACGGAGCGCTTTGTATGGCAGTCTCAGGTAAGTGTTATCTATCATTACACTCCAAAAACTCTTCTGCAAACAGAGGAGCTTGTAAGCAAAACTGCAGAAAGAAATACACGGTTATCGAACAAGAAACCGGTTTTGAAATCGAACTCGACAATGAGTATATGATGTCTCCAAAGGATCTATGTACTTTGGATTTCTTAGATCAAGTAGCTGATGCTGGAATCAAAGTTCTTAAAATCGAAGGTAGAGGTAGAGCTCCAGAATACGTTGCAAAAGTAATTCGCTCCTATAGAGAAGCTATCGATGCTATTGATGCGGGAACTTTCTCAAAGGAAAAGGTAGCTCTTTGGATGGTAGAACTCCAAAAAGTATACAATAGAGGATTCTGGTCAGGTTATTATCTTGGACAAAAGCTTGGAGAGTGGAGTGATATTTCTGGTTCTGCAGCAACTCAAAAGAAACTCTACGTTGGAAAAGGAGTACACTACTTCCCAAAAGCCAATGTCGCTCAATTTAAAATGGAAGCCTTCGATATCAATATTGGAGATCAACTGCTCATCACAGGACCTAGTACAGGAGTAAAAGAGTTTGATCTCACTGAAATGATGGTTAATGACAAACCTTCAGATTCAGCTAAAAAAGGAGATGAGGTAACAATTAAGCTTGACTTTAGAGTTCGAGCTTCTGACAAACTGTACAAATACGTACCAGCTTAATGGTCGTTATCACACTACAACGAAAAAAGTGTATCGGGTGCAACTACTGTGTTGAAATGGCTCCTGGACAATTTCGTATGTCCAAAAAAGACGGTAAGAGTGTCCTTTTAAATTCTACAGACAAAAAGGGCTTTCACACCCTGAAATCTGCTGAAAATCACATCTTTGAAGACTGTGTAAAAGCTCAAGAAGCCTGCCCTGTTAAAATAATTTCTACTAAATTGATCTAAATTTCTGCAACAGAAGGTTTTGGCAATCGTCTTTTGTGTAGAAGATTGAATTAGCAAAACCCTATGTCAGAAACACTTCTTATCAACCAGTGTAAGGCACACAATCCAAAAGCTCAGCTCACTTTGTATAAAAAGTATGCTGATGGAATGTATGTAGTAGCTCATGCTTATCTAAGAGATGAAGATAGTGCTAAAGACGCTGTTCAAGAAGGATTTATCAAGGCCTTTAAATCACTAGAACAGTACAGGGAAGAGGTTAGTTTTGGAGCATGGCTTAAAAAGATTGTTATTAATCAGTGCTTAGATGCTTTAAAAAAACATTCTTTTGAGCGACTCGACGAAGATATAGCGGTACTCGCTATCGAAGAAGAAGAGCAGTGGAATGTGTCCACTAGCTGCAGTCCAGAACAAATCATCGAAGCTATCGATCGTCTAAATGAACCTTACCTCAGTGTACTTAGATTGTTTTTGTTGGAAGGTTATGATCACCTTGAAATTTCAGAAATTTTAGGAATCACTCACACGGCATCTAGAACCTATCTGCACCGAGCGAAACAAAGAGTCAAAAACGCATTAGAACAACAATCCTATGGAACGAAATCTTAGACAAGTTTACCAAGAGGCTCAACAACAAAACCTAAAAATGCCACAAGGACATCTAGAGGAATTTGAGCAGCGATTAAAAAAGGAGTTTCCTAAGAAAAGAAAATCGATGAAACTTTTTTACTGGAGTTCAGCGGCAGTCGTATTAGTGCTTTTATCACTTGTGATAAAGCCTATGAAGACCGAAGAAGGAAAACAGGTAAAAGAGCAGTACATCTCTTTGGGATCCCTTTCTCCAGAATTAGAAAAAGTGGAAAACTTTTATACCAAAGGAGTTCAATTACAATGGGCCTCTTTAAAAGCGAACACTTCTAATGAGGAATTGGTAAATGCAACTGAAGATAGGATGAATCTCTTGGATGAGAATTACAAAGTTCTTACCGATGAGCTCAATCAAAAAGGGCCATCAGAAGAGTTGATCAATGCGATGATTCAAAATTTAGAAATGAGAATGAGGCTCCTTATTCAATTAAAAGGACGATTAAACGATTTAAAAAAGACAGAAAATGAAAACAATACAAGATCACTATAAGTACGTTGTGTGGAGTTTGTTAATGTTGCTTCCTATTTTAGTTAGTGCGCAACAAATAACCAATAAGTTTGAGTTAAACAAAGATGGAAAGGTGCTCGTATCGGCTTCTTCTTCTAATGTTCAAATTGAATATTGGGATCAAAATTACGTAGAGGTACAAGCTTCAATCGTTGGAGATTATTCTGACGAGCAAAAGAAAGAAATGCTTCAAGCATGGGGAGTACAAACAAAAGGCGATAAAGAAGTAGTCATTATAACTGCAGGAGCCTCACAGTGGAAAGGAGAACGATTAAATAATTTTGTGTGGAGAGAAGATGGAAAGGAATACGAAATTATCACTCCTGAGGTAACGGTTCCACCTATGAGTCCAATTCCACCTGCTCCACCAATTCCAGCTGTTCCACCTTTACCAGCTTCTATTGGTGAGATTCACATTAATATTCCTAAGATTCCAAAGCTGGATAAGATGCCTACTTGGCCTTTTAATGACGATGATATCTCTGTTAGAATTGGGGATGATGTGATGAAAGGATCCCAATCTTCTTACAGTGTCGATTTTGATAAATCAGCTTATGAAAAGAACAAGAAAGAGTATTTGGCAAAACTCAATAAGAAGTTTGGAACAAATGTAACTCAGAAAGAAGTTGATCAATGGTTGGAAGAATTGGCTCAATGGATGAAATCCATCGAAAGCAAGATGGAAGCTTGGGGTGAAGAGTTTGGTGCTCGTATGGAAACTGAATTTGGGCCTGAGTTTGAGGAAAAAATGGAAGCCTGGGGGGAAGCCTTTGGAAAAGAATTTGGAGAGAAGATGGAAGCCTGGGGAGAGAAATACGGCAAGGATATTGAGAAATGGGCCAAGAATTTTGAAAAGGATTTTGAACCAAAGATGGCAGAATTTGGAAGGCAAGTTGAAGAAAATCTAGCTCCACAACTCGAAGCTTTAGCAAAGGAACTAGCTGAATTGGTTAACAATGAAGAATCCAATGAAGAGCGAAGAGCTCGATTGGAGGCTCGTAAAAAAGAATTGACAGAACGTATCACAAGCAGGGCAATGGAACTTAAGGAGCGAGTTGAAGAACGCAAAAGAGCTCAGGAAGAAAGAAAGAGAGCAGAGGAGTCTCGAAGAGAAGAAATTGTAGTAAGACGTATCAATGCCCCTGCTAATAGAGTATATGGATACAGAACTGCAGTAAATTCTGATGATAAATCATTGGTGATTAAAGTACCTAAATACGCTCAAGTAGAATTAGATGTTCGTTATGGAACAACTGAGCTAAAAGGAGCGAATGATATTCAAGCTCATTTAAATTACACGGATCTCAAAGCAGATCGTATCAGTGGAGATGATACTCAAATAGAAGTGTCTCAGTCAAAGATGAATGTTGAAAATTGGGATGCAGGAACTTTAAAGCTCAATTTTGTAAACGACTGCACAATAGATTTGGTTAAGAGTCTTTCATTGAATTCTAATACAAGTGATGTTGTTATTGGATCCATAAATGAAAATGCATGGCTCAATGGATCTTTTGGACATCTGAAGATCAATGAGGTCGGAAATCAGTTCAAATCCATAGAACTTACATTAGAGAACACAGAGGCAAAACTGAGCATGCCTACAGCTTCTTTTGATTTGTACTACAGAGGAATTCATTCTAATTGGACTCCGGCAAAAGAGTTGACAGTTGATAAAACTCAAATGGGAAATCAAGAAATTATCAAAGGATATCACAAGTCTAATTCGAGCAAACGATCTGTTCACATCAATGCCCGATACAGTGATTTGATTTTGGAATAAGTTCCCATTTTAAATAATAAGTGGTCTCATAGGAGTTCTGATTTATTGTTACCTTTAACAATAACCAAACAAATACTTATGAGATCACTTTTTTTTATACTTCTAAGTTTGACGATTCAATTGAGTTTAGCTCAAACAATCAACATTGATCAAGATCGTCTTGAAGAGAGTTGGAAGACTCTTAAATCCTATGGTCACAATTCAGAAACCCTGGGTAATGATCGTATTGCATTCAGTGATTACAATGTTGAGGCACTTCAAATGCTACAAGACAAATTGGAAGGACTTGGAATGCAAGTTCATCGAGATGCTGCAGGAAATTTAATCGCTGATCGCAAAGGAAAAAACAACAAACTCAAGCCCATCGCCTTTGGTTCTCATATTGACTGTGTTCCCAATGGAGGACATTACGATGGACAAGTTGGATCCCTTGGTGCGATTGAGGTGATCGAAACTTTAGTCGAAAAAAATTATATTACAAAGCACCCCTTACAACTCATCATCTTTTCAAATGAAGAGAGTGGCGTATTTGGGTCTAGAGCACTGGCAGGTGCATTGACTCCTGCCTCTTTAGAGGTCATGACCAAATCAGGCTATTCCAATGCAGAAGGAATTGAACGATTAGGTGGAGATGCATCTAAAGTACTTTCTATCGCACGAGAACACGAAAGTCTTCACGCTTTCTTAGAATTGCATATTGAACAGGGAGGAATACTCGAAGAAAAAGGTTTAGATATTGGAGTAGTACAAGGAATAGTGGGGCTACGTTGGTGGGATGTCACTGTTAAGGGAGTTTCCAATCACGGAGGAACTACCCCAATGGACAAACGTTATGATGCCCTATTAGCTGCTGCAAAGTTTACTCAAATGGTCAATGAAGTAGTGACATCACATCCAGGAACTCAGGTGGGGACTGTTGGTCGAATTCAAGCATTTCCAGGAGCTCCAAATGTGGTGCCTGGTCGAGTAGAACTCTCCTTAGAACTCAGAGACCTCAGTGAGGATAAAATTGACATGCTCTTTGCTGAAATTGAATCCAAAGCAAATCAACTAGGAAAAGAGTCTGGGGTGAGTTTTGAATTTAAACCCATCAGTGCAACTGGAAAAGCAGCGCTCACCGACATAAGAATCCAAGATGTGATTGAAGCCAGTGCAAATAAGCTTGGTTTTTCAAATCAACGCATGCCATCAGGTGCAGGTCACGATGCTCAAGAGATGTCCCATATAGCTCCAACAGGGATGATTTTCATTCCTAGTAGAGGAGGAATATCTCATTCTCCAGATGAATATTCATCCATTGAAGATATGGCTAATGGAGTGCAATTGTTACTTGAAACAATCTTGGAATTAGACAAGAAGTCTCTAAAATAGTGAAGGCTAAAATTAACAATTAGATAATAATGACTTTACTTTTTGATATCGTTTAGAGGTCATATTTGTAGTGTCTTTAAAGACCGCTAAAATTCGAATCGTTTTTGTCAAACATTTTTTAGTGTTGAGGAGCAATTTATATTGCTCCTCTTTTTTTCATCTGAACATAACCTAGTCTTAACATTAAGTTAACATTGCTTTCAGACTTTTGCAGCGACAAAAACAGATTCGATAATTATGAAAAATTATTTTTTAGCTGCATTAGCACTTGTTGCTTTTGTATTTAGTGCTCACGCACAACAAGGAGTTGATGAAACTTCTTTTGGAAAAGGATTGTTAAATTACACTGCAAAAGACAATTCATTCAGCGTTAAATTCGCTCCTCGTTTTCAAGTTAGACAATATTCCTCTTGGGATGCCAATGGTTCTGGATACGACAAAGCAGAACACGGATTCTTAGTAAGAAGAGCGCGTTTGAAATTTGATGGATTTGCATATTCTAAAAACCTCAAGTACAAAATTGAATTAGGGTTATCAAACAATGACTTATCTGGTTCCAATCCTTATACAAAAAATGCTCCCAATCAGATACTCGATGCAGTGATCATGTGGACTTTTGCTAAAAATTGGGAATTGTGGGCTGGACAAACTAAGCTCCCTGGAAACGTTGAGCGCGTGGTGTCATCTGCCAATTTACAATTGATTGATCGCTCTTTATTAAACTCCAGATTTAACATAGACCGAGACTTAGGAATTCAATTGAGACATAAATCAAAGTGGTCTGATAATTTTATCACTCGTGAAAAATTTGCTCTTTCACAAGGAGAAGGTAGAAATGTTACAAGTGGTAATGAGGGAGGTTTACAATACACTGCTCGTTTTGAGGTATTGCCATTTGGTGAATTTGCCAAGAAAGGAGATTATTCCAATTCCGATTTAGCTCGTGAACAGTCGCCAAAGTTAATGTTGACTTATACCTACAATCACAATAACAATGCGGTAAAAACACGTTCGGGATTAGGCTCGTATATGCAACTTTCTGATGGATCACTCTACCAAACAGATATCAATACGACTTTTGTTGATGCCATGTTTAAGTACAGCGGTATTTCTGTTATGGCTGAGTATGCAAAACGCGTTTCCGATAATCCAATTGCAGTCAATCCTGACGGTTCTGCAACAGGAACTGTTGTTTGGGACGGATCTGCAGTAAATGCTCAAATAGGATACCTATTTAAAAACAATGTTGAGCTTGTAGGACGTTATACTTCTGTCGATTATGCTGAAGTAACTTCTAAAGCTGACGAAAAACAATACACAATAGGAATTTCTAAGTATATTGTAGGCCATAAATTGAAGGTTCAATCGGATCTCGTTAAAACGTTTGTTGGCGGTGAAAACGACAATATTCAATTTAGATCAGGATTTGAATTACATTTTTAAATAACATTTTGTTAATCTAGCAATTGTGCAATTTAATTACTTTAGCACCTATTAATTTTGTATTATGGATAATATTTATTTCTTAATGATTTTCGCACTTGCAGTGCTTGCCGTTGTTGACTTAGTTGTAGGGGTAAGTAATGATGCAGTGAACTTTTTGAACTCTGCAATTGGTTCTAAAGCAATTTCTTTTAAAAAGATTTTGATCATTGCCAGTTTGGGTATTTTTATTGGAGCCGTTTTTTCTAGCGGTATGATGGAGGTTGCTCGTAAGGGTATTTTTATGCCTGGCGAATTTTACTTTGATGAAATCATGTACATCTTTATGGCGGTAATGATTGGAGATATTCTTTTATTAGATTTCTTCAACACCCTAGGAATGCCTACATCAACTACAGTATCGATAGTATTTAACTTGTTAGGAGCTGCTGTTGCTATGTCATTGATCAAAATTGGTGCTGATGAAGCTCAAACACTTGCTGATTTAGCAACTTATATCAATACACAAAAGGCAATTGAAATTATTACGGGTATTCTTTTGTCAGTTGTGATAGCATTTACTATTGGGGCCCTAGTCCAATGGTTGTCACGTTTGGTGTTTTCATTCCAATACGAGAAAAAAATTAAAAATTTCGGATTTGTATTTGCTGGAATCTGTTTGACAGGGATTGGATATTTCATCTTTTTTAAAGGTCTAAAAGGAACCCCGTATTACAATGACATCAAAGGAGTCCTTGCTGAAAATGGAATGATTGTGATTGGAGCGATGTTTGTTTTTTGGTCTTTGATTTCACTATTTATTGACAAAGTTTTAAAGAAAAACGTACTTACTCTTGTAATTGCTATTGGAACCTTTGGTTTAGCGTTAGCTTTCTCAGGAAACGATTTGGTCAACTTCATTGGAGTGCCAATGGCTGCATATCATTCATTTGAGGCATGGTCAGTTTCTGGAATTCCAGCCAATGAATTTTCTATGGAAGTATTAGCTAAGAAAGTTCCAGCGGAGCCATTACTACTCGTTATTGCTGGAGGTATCATGGTCGCTACACTTTGGTTTTCTAAAAAGGCAAAAAATGTTACTGAAACTGAAATTGGTCTTTCAAGACAAGGAGAAGGAAATGAAAAATTTGAGCCAAATGCATTATCAAAAGCATTGGTAAAAGGAAGTTCAAAATTAGCAAATCTTCTCGGAGCGGCTCTCCCTGCTGCTGTACAAGAAAAAATAAGCAATAGTTTCGAACAACCTATCAATCATATTTCAGCAGATAAAGCTAAAGATTTACCAGCATTTGACTTAATTCGTGCTTCGATCAATTTAACAGTTGCTGGTATTTTGATATCTATTGCAACTTCGATGAAATTACCACTCTCGACTACTTATGTGACTTTCATGGTTGCTATGGGTACGTCACTTGCTGATAAGGCTTGGGGAAGAGAATCGGCAGTATACCGCGTAGCTGGAGTAGTTAACGTAATTGGTGGTTGGTTCTTTACGGCGATTTCTGCCTTTATCTTTGCTGGTGTAATTACGTATTTAATCTACTTAGGAAAAGGTGCTGCTGTTGCGGTTCTTTTATTAGTTGCTGCAGGTCTTCTAGTAAGAAATTACCTTTCATATAAAAAAGCAGCTGCTGAAAAATTATTGCCTGCGGGATTAAAGAAGTCTGAAAGTAAAACAGTTCAAGGAATTATCAGTGAATCTTCAGATAATATCGCTGATGTGATGAAAAGAAC
>CAKZOO010000005.1 GCA_937136455.1 uncultured Flavobacteriaceae bacterium
ATGAGCCCGGTAAAATACCGAGCTCATTTTAATAATTAATTTTTGTTTAACCGTCCAACTTTTGGGGTTCTGTCCATAGTCGATGGTTTTTTTATTTTAAAAAGCTTTTTGCTTAAACGAATACCATAATAATCAATAATACCGCTCCTGCCAAACTAAAATACAATCCCTTCTTAAATACCGAAGTAGATGGCATAAACATCCAAAAAGAGGAGAGTGCAAAAAACACAAGAGAGATTCCAAAGAAAATATTGAAATAGTACAACGGACTATCGACAGTTGCTTTGTGCATATGTTCCATTTTCTCAAGAAGAAGAGGTAGCTCTGCTTTCTCATAAGATACCGCTCCAGTTGAAACATCATAAGTTCCCGTTTTGTTAAAGTGAATAATATTCCCTTCTGTTTTATCTACAAAAACTCTTGTTCGAAGCGCTTTACCGATATCTTCTCCTTTTAAATTAGGATCGATGGTCATTTCAACTTGAGTTACTTTTTTAAAGGTATTGGTGGTTCTATAGACCATCATTATTCCACTAAGACCATAAACTAGCATTATTCCGGCTAAGAAAAATCCTAAATAACGGTGATAAATTCTGATTTTGTTGGAAGCGTTTCTTGAATTGAGTTTCATTGTTTTTAAATATTTATTTCTAATTAGATACCTAAAATCCATAAAGGTTTAATATCCCTTATTTTAATTTTAAGATAACTGCTTGATAAGGTTTTAAAACAGCTTTTCCATCAGCAGTTTTAAGATCCTCATAATTATTAATTAAAGTATCAGACCATTTGTAGTTGCTCAAATCAAGTGTTGAATTCTCTTTGCTGTAATTTAATACCACCAAAACTTTTTGACCTTCATAAGATCTAAGGTAGGCATAGATTTGATCTTCTGTATCTAAAAGCTGATAATCACCGTAAATCAATATAGGATTTGAGGTTCTCAAAGCTGTCATCGCTCTAAAGTGGTTTAATATAGAACTTGGATCCTCCTGTTGAGCTACAACATTGATGGTTTTGGTGTTTTCATTTACTGGCAACCAAGGTGTTCCTGAAGTAAATCCACCATTATCAGAAGCATCCCACTGCATTGGTGTTCGTCCATTATCACGAGAAAACATACTTGCGCGTTTTAAGAAGGCTTCCCCATCGCCCCCTTCGCTAATTGTTTTCTTATAATTATTGATGGTACTAATATCATCGTATTGTTCAATAGCGTCAAAATAAATGTTTGTCATCCCCAATTCATCACCATAATACAAATAAGGAGTTCCTCGCATGGACAGTAAAAAGGTATGCAACATCTTTGCTGATACTGCTCTAAATTCATCGGTATCATCAGTAAAACGCGATACTAAACGAGCCTGATCGTGATTGGACAAAAAGATAGAAATCCATCCTTTTTCAGAAAACTCATGATCCCATTTAGTGAAAACTTCTTTAAATATTTTTGGACTGTACCCTTCTTTATTAGGAAGATCAACCGCATCAAAGGCATAAGCCATCGAAAGTTCATTTCGATCCGCATCTACTAGCTCATGAGCTTCTTTAAAATTTCTACCAGCTCCTTCTGCAACACTCATCACGTTGTACTTTGAAAAAACTTCATCGTACATCAATTTCAAATAATCGTGTAATCCCTCTTGCATGGCATAGTATTGGATAAAATCCTTTTCATAGCCCTCAGGAAATTTTGGGAATGTAGTATCCTTAGCTGCAAATTGAAAGGCGTCTAATCTAAATCCGTCTACTCCTTTCTCTGCCCAGAACTTTAAAATATCAACAACTTCCTCTTTTACTTTGGGATTGGACCAATTTAAATCGGGTTGTTGTTTAGCAAAGTAGTGTAGGTAATAAGAGTCTGTGATGGAATCGTAAGCCCAAGCATCCCCTTTATCATCAAATAGGCTATAACGATAGTTGGGTTTTCCTTTTTCAGCAGGCCACCAATGATAGTAATCTCTATAAGGATTATCTCTTGAGGAGCGCGATTCTTTAAACCAAGAATGTTCCCATGAGGAGTGGTTCACTACAATATCCATAATGATCTTTAGATCTCTTTTGTGCATTTCTTCTAACAAAGTATCAAAAGCTTCCATACCACCGTACTCCTTAGCAATGGCTCTGTAATCACTAACGTCATATCCATTGTCAAAATTGGGTGATTCGTAAATTGGATTTAACCAAATCGCGGTAACACCAAGTGATTTGATATAATCCAACTCTTCAATAATACCTTTGATATCACCGATACCATCACCGTCGGTATCTTTAAATGATCTAGGATAAATTTGATAGACAATGGCCTCTTTCCACCATTTTTTCTGTTGTGTTTCTTTTACCTCGGCAGTTGGACCACACGAAAGGAAACCTAGAGCTAGTAAGACGACTAAAATTTTAGAATACATGTTTAAAGTTTGGTTTTGTGTTATTTATATTAAAATCAACGAATCACACATTGGAAGCAACCTATCAAAAAAAGTCAATCCCTTGAGATTAATTGAATTTCTTACATACCATTAGGGCCCTCAAAATGTGGTTCTAATGCCATATTTTTAAATTCAATTAATTTATTTAAAAAGGCTTGATTTCTTTCAAAATTTTTCTCCTTTTCAATTAAAATAGCTTTGCCTTGGGCATGAATACTAAAAAAATCGGTATTGTAAATGTGTAATTGATAGTAAGGAACTGCCCAAATAAAAGTCTCCGTTTGGATTTTAAAGTGAATTACAATTCCCTTTGGACGAAGTTCAATAACAATCTTTTTAAAATAGTCCTCGATCAATGGTTTTGCAAAATCAAAGTTTCTAAACTCGGCTACTTTTAAATACTTGGATCCCACATTGTAAATAAATCGATGCCATATTGAAAAAGGTGATCCTACTAATTGATTTAACTCTGAATCAAGCCGATTTTCTTTATAGGAATTATTATAAAACATCGTTATAAATTTAAATACTTCTACAAAAGTAGCGTTTTGAAAAAAATATGCTAAGATTCATTTGTTGTTTTTTAAGTTTAAAAAATACCGTTTACAAAGCGGATCATCCTGCCTTCAAATAACATATCTCCAATTTTAGGTGTTGATACTTATAATTTTTCAATAAAAGTGAATTTAATTTAACAAATGCAAAAGTTTATTATGCCTCCTTATAATTTTTAGGGGGTGTAAATATAAATAAACTATTTTTGCCGCCTATCCCATAAAAATTATGGGGTGTTAATAAAAATATTACGACTATGGAGACTATTAACTCATTGACTGTTGAGGACCCTCAGCAATTAGTCAATGCTATTGATTCAGTATGGGTAGCCATTTGTGCTGCCATTATCTTTTTAATGGAAGGAGGATTCGCAATCTTAGAAGCGGGATTCGTTCGATCTAAGAATGCCATGAGTATTATTGCAAAAGTGATGATCGATGTGGTTTTTGGAGGAATTGCCTTCTATGCTATTGGTTTTGGAATTGCCTATGGAAATTCAAATGGCTGGTTTGCTTTTGACACTGGAATTACCACCGAAGACTTAGGTCTTGGGCTTACGGTATCCAACAAACTCTTTTGGTTTATACAAATGGGATTTGCTGTAGCAGCAATATCAATCGTATCTGGTGCAGTTGCTGAACGAATGAAACTTTGGCCTTACGCCATGTTTGTATTGCTATTTACTGCATTTATGTATCCTTTAGCAGCCAACTGGGTATGGAATCCTAATGGATGGTTAGCTCTTAGAGGATTTAACGATTTTGCAGGTTCTGCCGCAGTTCACGCTATGGGAGGTTTTGCTGCATTAGCAGGAGCTATTGTATTAGGACCTCGTCTTGGAAAATACGACGAAAATGGAGAATCACAAGCAATTCCTGGTCACAACCTACCACTTGCAGCCGTAGGTGGATTTATTTTATGGTTTGGATGGTTTGCCTTCAACCCTGGATCAACTCTCGGAGCTGTTGGAAACTGGGAACTCATTGGTACTGTAGCAACCAACACCTTTTTAGCATCCGCAGCAGGAGGTATTTCAACCATGGCTTACACCTATTTTAGATATGGTCAAATTGATATCACCATGATGATCAATGGAATCCTCGCCGGATTAGTAGCCATAACAGCAGGATGTAATGTAGTTGAAGCTGATGCAGCACTCTTGATTGGTTTTATCGCCGGTATTTTAGTTGATGTTGCAGTATTATACGTTGACAAAATAAAAATTGACGATCCTGTTGGAGCTATTGCCGTTCACGGTGTCAATGGTTTATTTGGAGCATTAGCTGTAGGATTATTCGCTACCGATGGTGGCTTGTTTTACGGTGGAGGAAGTGATTTATTTACAACTCAACTCATTGGCGTTTCTGTAATTGGTGCTTTTTCATTTGTTGGAACTTATGTAATTATGACTATCTTGAAAAAGACAATTGGAATTCGAATTCCAGAACACGAAGAAGTCGTAGGTATTGATGCTGTGGCATTTGGGGTTGAATCCTATACCACTTTTGAATAATAAAATATTAAAAAGCATTACAATGAAAAAAGTAGAAGCAATCATAAGACCCTCAAAATTAAAAGCTGTTCAAAGAGGATTGAAAAACGCCAATATTCCCTGTATTACAGCTGTTCCAGTCAAAGGAACTGGTCTGCAAAAAACCTATTCAGAGCGCTATAGAGGAACTGAACAATCACTAATCATGTCCAACAGAACACTTATTATATGTGTGGTGAGTGACGAAAACTTAGACCTGTGTATCGATGTCATTTTAGACAACGCCTCAGAAGGAAATGTAGGTGATGGTAAAATATTTGTATATCACGTAGAAGACGCCGTTCGAATTCGATCTAGAGAGCGTGGAATTTCAGCTATTGTATAGTAACAAAATCCAAAAAAAAAAAAACAATACAAAGGTCAGTAATTCAATTACTGACCTTTTTTTTACAACCATTTAAGAGTTAGTTCTACTAGCTTCTTCTTAAACTTATTATAAGGCGGCATTATAAAATCCAATGGACCCCATCCGTATTGTCTCATTAAAGATCGCTCGCTCGAAAAACTCTTAAAACCATAAAAACCATGAGAACTTCCTATTCCAGAATTATTCACTCCGCCAAAAGGCAAGTGGTGATTGGAATACTGAATAATTGAATTGTTGATACAGCTACTTCCCGCTCGAGTTTGAGCGATAATTTGTTTGATACTTTTATTGTTTTTAGAATAGATGTAAAGCGCTAATGGACGCTCACCTTTGTTGATATACTGTATGACCTCTTCGATTTTATGATAGGTTTTAACAGGTAAAATAGGTCCAAAAATTTCTTCTTGCATCAACTTAGATTCTTCGCTTAAAGAATGTATTACAGTAGGTGAAATATAATTGTCATTTGTAGTTTCTCCTCCAATGACCAATTGATCTCCTAAAGACAAAGCGTGCTCAATCGCTTCTTTTAAACGCTGATGATGTGATTGATTTACAATTCGACAATAGGAAGATGATTCACTGGAATTGGAATCGTAAAAGCGATCAATTTGTTCTTTTAAATGTTTTAGAAAGGGTTCTTTAACTTTTTCTTCGACAAAGAGGTAATCTGGAGCAATACAGATTTGTCCAGCATTTAAAAACTTAGCCCATGCAATGCGCTGAGCAGCTCTTTTTAAATTGGCAGTAGCATCTACAATTGTTGGAGATTTTCCTCCTAGTTCCAAAGTGACTGAACTCAAATTCTCTGAAGCTGCCTTCATTACAATTTTTCCAACTTTTGGAGAACCTGTAAAGAAGATATGATGAAAAGGAAGCTCTAATAGGGCTGTTGAGACCTCAACACCTCCCAAAACAATAGCAACTTCCTCCTCTTTAAAAATAGACTTAACAATTACCTCCATCAATTTAGAAGTGTGTGGAGTGTGTTCTGATGGTTTTAAAATAACTGTATTTCCAGCAGCTATGGCTGAAACCAAAGGACCAAAAGTTAAATTGACTGGAAAATTCCAAGGGGAGATAATTAGACAAACTCCTTTGGATTGGTATTGAATCCATGAATTGGCTCCAAAAAGAGAAAGTGGAGTTTTAACATGTTGTGGCTCCATCCAAGAATGAAGCTTTTGAATTGCCAATTTAATCTCACTGATCACAGGATAGATTTCTGTGAGATCTGTGTCCAAATGAGGCTTTTTAAAATCATTGTATAAGGCTTGTTTAATAGAATCGCGATAGTCGACTTCCAAAGCCTTTTTCAATGCTTTTAATTTGGTGATTCGCTCTTTAGCTGTTGTTGCACCAATGACTGAATGATGATTTAACTGCCTGTTAAATAACTCCTGATATGGGTTCATTTTCATAATTTAGTATCTTTAAATGTACGAATTATTTAGAATGCAAATCCGTTTAACTCAAAGCTCCGAAGACCTAGGAGGTATCAAATCACTTCAAAGCCAAAACTTAAAAGTAAATTTAAGTGAAGCTGAAAAAATAAGTGAAGGATTTGTTACCGCTTCATACACCATGGAAGCACTGGAACACATGCATCACCTTCTTCCTTCTGTAATCGCAGTTGATCACGATAAAATTGTAGGATATGCCCTTGTTCTAGACAAACGTTTTAAGGGGACTCATCAACTGATTGACGATCTAATTGAAAACATCGACCGTCACAGCTTTCAGAATCAAAATTTAGCAAATGTAAACTACGCTGTTGTAGGTCAGTTATGCGTTGACAAACAATACAGGGGTCAGGGACTTGCTTCAAAGCTGTATCAAAGTTTCAGAGATCACTACTCAAAACTTTTCCCCTATTGCATTACCGATGTAGACAAAAGCAACATACGATCGTTACAAGCCCATTATAAAACAGGGTTTCAAACTCTTGGACAACTTCAGTTTGAAAATGCTGACTTTGAAATCGTATTGTGGGATTGGAAATAGAAATAATTATTTTTGAGTCATTTCCTCGGCTCTAAATTGAATCATTTTTTTTAAGAGTTCAATTGGCAAGTCTTCCTCTAAGGGAAATTGCACAGAGCCCTTCCCTGTCTTATAGTTCTTTAAGTCTTCTTTTAATTCAATATATACGTTCGGATAAGCATAAAAACCAATATGTTTACTAAAAGCTGCATAGTACAAAAACTGTCTTCCGTTTAATTTATAAGAAGGCATACCATATCCAATTTTTTCAGTCGCCTGTGGAACTAATTCGAAGATAAGACCACGAATAATAGCTAACTTTTGTCTAACTGGCACAGGAAATTGTGATATGTATTCTTCAACTGATTCAGGTCTTTTAGCTATCATCTTATTAGAATCTTATCATTAAAAGTAAGAAAAAAAATAAATTTATTAATTTATTGTGTTTTATTTACACAATCTGTATTGTAAACTGTTGATTTTTACTAACTTTAATGCCCACAAACTTAACTTATATGAAAAACATTTACCTATTAGCAGTTGCTGTGCTTTTTGTTGCTAGCTCCTGCAAAAAACAACCTCAGTGGTCACAGGCTGACCTCAACGAAAACATCAAATTAGTCACTGTTGAAAAAGGACCAGTATTGGGTTATTCTAACCATTCAGGGGTTAGCATTTTGGTTGTAGACCAATTACCATTTAAAGATTTAAACAAAAATGGAGCTTTAGACTCTTATGAAGATTGGAGACTATCTGTTGAAGAAAGAGCTCAAGATTTAGCGTCAAAAATGAGCTCTGAACAAATTGCTGGACTCATGCTGTATTCAGGTCACCAAAATGTTCCCGCTGGATCAGCTGGATATTTTAGAGGAACCTACAACGGCAAAAGCTTTGAAGAATCTGGAGCAAAAGCTTCTGATTTAACAGATCAACAAAAGAAATTTCTAACTGAAGACAATCTGCGACATGTTCTTGTTGTAGGTGTTGAGTCACCTGCAGTTGCAGCTGATTGGAATAATAACGTACAATCGCTAGTGGAGGGATTAGGACTTGGGATTCCAGCTAATAATTCATCTGACCCTAGAAATGGTGCTCGTTCTGATGCAGAGTACAATGCTGGATCTGGTGGAACTATTTCACAATGGCCAGAAGAAATTGGATTATCAGCAACCTTTGATCCTGCTATTACTGAGCAATTTGGAAGAATTGCTTCTCAAGAGTATCGTGCATTAGGAATCGCTACCGCATTATCACCACAAATCGATTTAGCAACAGAACCTCGTTGGAATCGTTTTTACGGAACTTTTGGAGGGGACCCTGCACTTGCCACGGATATGGCTAGAGCTTATGTAGACGGATTTCAAAATAGTGCTGCTGGAAATGAAAATGCCGATGGATGGGGAGCACACTCTGTAAATGCAATGGTAAAACACTGGCCAAGTGGCGGTCCAGAAGAAGGCGGTAGAGACGGTCACTTTGCCTATGGTAAATTTGCCGTTTATCCAGGAAACCAATTCGAAACCCACACTAAAGTTTTTACCGAAGGTGCCTTTAATTTAAATGGGAAAACTAAAAAAGCTGCTGCGGTAATGCCATATTATACCATCTCCTATAATCAAGACACTAAATATGGCGAAAATGTAGGGAATGGATTTAGCAAATACATCATCACTGATTTACTGAGAAACAAATACGGTTATGACGGAGTAGTTTGTACTGACTGGCTCATTACAGGTGATGAAGGGGCAAGACCAGATGTGTTTTCCGGTAAATCTTGGGGAGTAGAAACACTTAGTATTGCAGAGCGTCACTTTAAAGTAATCGAAGCTGGATTGGATCAATTTGGTGGGAACAACGATGCGGGGCCTGTACTTGAAGCATTTAAAATGTACGAAGAAAAATACGGCGAGGAAGCTGCTAGAACACGAATCGAGAAATCAGCGGTACGTTTACTTAGAAACATCTTCAATACTGGTTTATTTGAAAACCCTTATTTAGACCGAGCGACTTCTGTAGCTACAGTAGGAAAACCGGAGTTTATGAAAGCTGGTTATGAGGCACAGCTCAAATCGGTAGTGATGCTTAAAAACAAAAACCAAGTACTTCCTATTAAGGAGCGCAAAAAAGTCTACATCCCACTTAGACAAATACCTGCTTCAGTGAACTTTTTTGGACAACCAGTTCCCCCACAAGAGGTGGATCCAGTCAACAGAGCAATTCTTTCAAAAAAATACGATATTGTCAATACCCCGGAGGAAGCTGACTTTGCCATGATCTTTATAAAAAGCCCATACAGTAACGGGTATTCTAGAGCTGATAGAGAATCAGGCGGCAATGGCTATGTTCCTATTAGTTTACAGCTAGAAGACTACACTGCAACTGAAGCGAGAGCCGAATCAATAGCTGCTGGTGATCCTGTTGTCGATCCAACAATTACCAATCGCTCTTACAAAGGAAAAACTTCAAGATCCAACTCGTATCCTGATCTAAAAACGATTGACGATACTCGTAAAGCACTTGGAGACAAACCAATTATCTTAGTGGTTTCTGCTTCAAATCCAATGGTATTTACAGCAATTGAAGAAAAGGTTGACGGTATCTTAGTAGAGTTTGGAGTTTCCAATTCTGCGATTGTTGATATTGTCAACGGAGCGTTTGAGCCATCTGGATTATTACCGCTTCAAATGCCAAAAGATATGGCAACTGTAGAAAAACAATTTGAAGATGTACCAAATGACATGGAACCCTATATTGATACTTTAGGCAACACTTATGACTTTGCATTTGGATTGAATTGGTCAGGGGTTATCAAAGATGCTCGAACTGAAAAGTACGGACATTAAGATTTAATTCTTTGGAATAAAAAAGGCTGAGAAAAACTCAGCCTTTTCTTTTGGTGTCAAAATAAAACTAGAAATTGCTTATTGCGTAAGCTGCAATAAACAGGGTTAAAAAGTGATATGCTAAATTGATTCCTGTTAGTTTCCAGGACTTGTTTTCCCAAGTGGTCGCTCCAATATGTGTTGGCACATAATAGCCCATCCAAGTGAAAAATGAAGCACTGAAAAGGGCTGAGATTCCAGTCATATCTTCCATTCCTGGTACATTGCTCCATGCGAATAAGTCTTGAGCGAGGACATAGGCCATTAAGAAGTTGCCAATAACCATCATGACCATCCCTTGGATCATTACAGATGCTTCTGGTTTTTTGTTTAAATCCATTCCCATTTCAATAGCCCAAGCCTTTCCAAAAATAGGACCATACCAAAGCCATCCAAGTACAAAGTTGGCAATAACTGCAATCCCAACTCCTAACATATTGATTTGTATTTCCATAAGTAAACTATCAGGTTGATTTAAATAACAAACGTAAAAATCTTATATTTATTACTCTTAATACTCAAATTACACCCTCCATGAAAACTAGAATTCTTCTATTTAGCTTAATCCTATTGAGCTTAACAGCTCGATCTCAAGAGCAGTATACACCCTCAAAAGCAATTCTCGAATCTAGAGAACGATTTCAAAATGATAAGTTTGGGATGTTTATTCACTGGGGACTGTCATCTATATTTGGAGATGGTGAATGGGTGATGCAAGTACAAGGGATCTCAAAAGAAGATTACCAGGGCTATTTGCCCGCCTTTCATCCGAGTCAATTCAACGCAGAAGAATGGGTATTGGCTGCCAAAGAAGCAGGAATGAATTATATTATATTCATTACTCGTCATCACGATGGATTCTCTAATTGGGACACCGCTTATTCCGATTGGAAAATCACGAATACTCCCTATGGAAAAGATGTATTAAAACAATTAGAAGAAGCTTGTAAAAAGCACGATATGAAATTAGGACTGTATTACTCAACACTCGATTGGGTTCGTGAAGACTATCCTTGGAGAAGTGGTAGAACTGGTCAAAAAACAGGTAGAACTGGCCAAGGAGACTACGCTTCCTATCTTCAGTTTATGAAAAATCAACTCACTGAATTACTCACAAATTACGGAGACATTTACGCTATCTGGTTCGATGGTCATTGGGATCAAACCAATCCTGAAGGGCATGAGGATCGTTCTTCTAGAATTGATTGGAAATACGATGAACTCTACGGACTCATTCACAAACTACAACCATCAACTCTAGTTGGAAACAACCATCATTTGGATCCTATTCCTGGTGAAGATTTTCAGATGTTTGAACGCGATTTACCAGGAGAAAACCACTCGGGATTTAACTTCCAAAAGGTCACCGACAAATTGCCTTTAGAATCTTGTGAAACAATGAATGGTTCATGGGGATACAAAATCAGTGATCACAACTTTAAGAGTAAAAGAGATCTCCTTCACCTCCTTATTGGAGCTGCTGGTAGAAATTCTAACTTACTGCTCAATGTGGGTCCAAAACCAACAGGTGTCATCCCACAGGAAAGTCTCGATGGATTAAAACAAATGGGGGAATGGACCTCTATAAACGGCGCTTCTATTTACGGTACTAGAGGAGGACCTTTAAGTCCTCAGGTTTGGGGAGTTACTACTCAAACAGATAAAAAGGTTTATGTACACATTTTAAATCATCCAAAAGATCAATCTATTTATATTCCTGGATCTTATGCTAAAAAAGCAATTTTGTTAGCCTCTGGTAAAAAACTAAAGATTCGATGGGAATCACAAGGAATTCATATTATGAGTGAATCCATTCCTTATAAAGAGGATCCTCAAGTACTAGTTCTAGATAAAAATTAATTGATATCTGAGTCAAAGTACAAGCCCATTTCTGAAATAAGTGCTTTGTCATTAAAATCTTTCAATTTAAAAGCAATGGCTTGAATATCAGATGTAGGGAAGCGAACAATACGCTTATTTCCTATCGTAGTTCCTTTATAGATCGGCTGCCAACTACTATCGATAAGCACCTCTATTTCAAAAGATCGAATTCGCTGTCCTTCTTGAATTGCTTCCTGCACAACAATTAGATTTGATTTTTTAGCTGTTTCAAATTCAAGAACGACTTTTGAATTCTTGTCAGTGAGTTCTATATAGCTTTCTCGTTGGCCATCTGTCAAAATAGAAGAATCCATCGTATTGGGGGTTGATTCCATTTTGAGTTGAGCCATAATAGCAAGATTGGTCTCAAACACCCTATCGATTTTCGACTTCAGACCTTGAAGGGACATAATGTCATTTTCGTGAACTAAACCTCTTCGGTCAACTGGAAGATTTAAGAGTAAATTACTATTTAACCCCACTGAATTACAATAGATATCCCAAAGATGTTCGACGCTCTTTACCTCATCGTCTTCACTTGGGTGATAAAACCACCCTGAACGAATCGAAACGTCCGTTTCAGTTGGTATAAAATGGGTTCCGTTCTCTTGTCCTGATGAAAACCTGTTAAAATCAGGCATACCCGGATAAATACTATCCTTATAAATAGTAGACCAGGTTGTTTGATTGGCATAGCCTTTTTCATTACCAACCCATCTGATATCAGGTCCCGCATCGGAGAACATTACAGCATCAGGCTGTAATTCCCTAACGATTTGATGCGTCTTAGGCCAATCGTAATATATTTTATTATCAATCTTTCGGGTTTCATTGGCCCCTCCATAATAACCATCTCCCCCATTGGCACCATCAAACCAAACTTCAAAGATGGGTCCGTATTGAGTCAATAATTCTCTGAGCTGATTTCTGTAGTAGCTGAGATATGCTTCTGTGCCGTAATCAGGGTGATTTCGATCCCATGGTGATAGGTAAACCCCCATCTTTAAACCGTATTTCTTACAAGATTCTGAGAGCTCCTTTAAAAGATCTCCTTCTCCATTTTTCCAAGGACTGTTTTTTACGGAATGCTCTGTATACTTAGAAGGCCACAAACAAAATCCATCGTGATGTTTAGCAGTAATTACAACTCCTTTCATCCCTGCTTCACTGATGGTCCTTGCCCATTGATCCGTGTCTAATTCAGAAGGATTAAATAATTTTGGTGATTCATCTCCATATCCCCATTCTTTATCGGTAAAGCTGTTGATACTAAAGTGAATAAAGGCATAGTATTCAAGATCCTGCCAATTTAATTGACGTGGGCTTGGAACAGGAAGTGTATTCTTATTTGCTTGTGAATTACAACCAAAAAGTAGTGCTGGCAAAATAACGCCAACAACAATTTTCAAATAGTTCTTCATTGGAATTAATTTAGGGTTCTCTGAGTTAATTAATTCCTAAAGATAATTATTACAAGGAATCTAGAGGGTGATAAGGCATGTCAAATGCATCTGCGATTTCTTTGTATACAATTTTACCTTTAATAACATTTAGTCCTTTTTTCAACGAAGCATCCTGTTCACAAGCTTTTTTCCAACCCAACTCTGCCAATTTGATCGCATAGGGAAGCGTTGCATTGGTAAGTGCTGTTGTAGATGTAAAAGGCACAGCTCCAGGCATATTTGCTACACAATAATGCACCACATCGTCAATAACAAAGATTGGATTCTCATGTGTAGTAGGAGTACAAGTTTCAATACAACCACCTTGATCTACTGCTACATCGACAAGCACTGTTCCTTTTTCAAGGTCTTTAAGCATGTCTCTTGTAATTAAATTTGGAGCTTTAGCACCTGGAATCAAAACTGCACCGACTATTAAATCTGCCGTTGGCAAAAGTTTTCTGATATTGTATTCATTCGAATATAAGGTCGTGACATTCTTAGGCATAATATCTGAGAGATGTCTTAATCGATCGAGATTGATATCCATTATCGTCACTTGAGCCCCTAATCCGGCAGCCATTTTTGCAGCTTGTGTTCCAACGACTCCTCCTCCTAATACAATTACATTAGCTGGTGCAACTCCAGGAACTCCTCCAAGAAGAATTCCTTTCCCTTGCATTGGGCGCTCTAAAAATTTAGCTCCTTGTTGAATTGCCATTCTTCCTGCTACTTCAGACATTGGAGTTAATAGCGGAAGTGTTCGATCCTTTTCAACTGTTTCATATGAAATACAAATAGCATTCGATTCTAACATCGCTTCGGTCAAAACTCTTGATGAGGCAAAGTGAAAATAGGTAAAGAGCAATTGATCTTTTTTAACTAGACCGTATTCTTCTGCAATAGGTTCCTTAACTTTTACAATCATTTCTGCAGTTGCATATACTTCTTTTATTCCTGGAAGGATTTGTGCTCCAGCCTCTATGTATTGTTCATCTGTAAAACCAGAACCGACACCAGCTCCTGTTTGAATAAAGACTTCATGTCCTCTTTTTGCAAATTCTAACACTCCTGCAGGAGTCAACCCTACTCTGTATTCGTTGTTTTTAATTTCTTTTGGAACCCCAATAATCATAATTGCCTTATTTAAATTGAACCTCTCGATTGTACCATCGAATGTTTGTTTGTTTTTTATAATAACAGGGTAAAAATAATTAATTTATAACTAGATGTCGATATAATGTTTTACACCAAACATCGAATTGTGAATAAAACAATAGCAGTGTGATTTTAATTTTTCTCTAAAAAAACAATTAATTGAGCTAATTGAATTGTTTTTTATGATTTTTAGAGGTTTTTTGAACAAAAAAGATGATTTTTTTGTAAAAAGGGCAAATTAAATTCAAAATGATCCACTGCTTTTTTTTCATCAAATCGAACAGCATATCAATAAGAATTAAAATCGAAGAGGTTTTCCTTTGCTAATTATGCATTGGATAAAAAGTAATAAATCAGTAATGCAGTTAAGAGAACTGTCCCAGAAAAGAACAAATAGAGCAGTTGTTTATTGTGTTTTTGAATTGGCTTTCCTGATTTTTTAATCAATCCTTTATCTTGATACGAAGATTCTAAAGAAATACCTATGGAAGTACCAACGGCGACGCCAATTCCAATGAATGCAAAATTATCTAAAGCTATACTTATTGCTAATCCAATAGGAATTCCTACAGCAATTCCCGTAGACATAAAAAAACCTTTGGGATATTTCTTTTTTTGTTCCATTTACTTCCCCTTGAACCAATAGTATATTAAAGATAGTAAAATACTCAATAAAAGTGAACTCCCCAAAGGAAAATAGATATGTGTATTTCCTTTTTTAAAACTGAAATCCAAGGGATTTTTATACGATAGCGAACTAGTATCCATAAACCACAAAATCCCTCCAATTAACACTAGAATTAATCCGGAAATTATCAATGTTTTAGCCATTTTTAGTTTCTGTTTTCTGACTGACTTAGATTTACTAAATTTAGTTAAAAATTATTGCCTTATGAAAATTACCTTCTTAGGACATGCTTGTCTATTGATTGAAACCAGAAGGAGCTCTTTAATAATCGATCCTTTTATAAGTGGCAACCCTCTTGCTAAGGAAGTTTCTGTCAATTCAATTAAGGCCGATTACATCCTTTTGACTCATGCGCATCAAGATCATATTTTAGATGTAGAATTGATTGCCAAAAACAACAATAGTACCATTGTTAGTAATTTTGAAATTGTCACTCATTTTCAAAACAAGGGAATTAATGGTCATCCGATGAATCACGGAGGAAGTTGGGATTTTCCATTTGGATCTATTACCTACACCCCTGCGATTCACACTTCTTCTTTTCCTGATGGAAGCTATGGAGGACAGCCAGGTGGATTCGTTATTAAAGCAGATGATCAATGTATCTACATTGCAGGAGATACTGCATTGACTTATGATATGAAACTCATCCCCCTAAGACATCGATTGGATCTTGCGGTACTTCCTATTGGTGATAATTTCACCATGGGAATCAAAGATGCCATCATCGCAAGTGATTTTTTGAATTGCTCTAAAATTTTAGGCTATCACTACGACACTTTTGGCTTTATCGAAATTGATCACTTAAAGGCTATCAATCAATTTAAAGAACAACAAAAAGAACTGATCTTGCTGGAAATTTCAAAATCATTAACTATTTAACGTAATTTCGTATTCTCAAATTGCTACTATGAATACTGCAATCAATTTAGAAGCTTACTTTAAACCCTTTAGAGATCAAATTATTGGTGTTGAGCAAACTTTCGAATCTCCTTACGGAAAGCAGAAAATCACTTATGCTGATTGGACTGCCAGTGGTAGACTCTACGGTCCAATCGAAGAGAAGCTCATCCATGAGTTTGGTCCTTTTGTAGCCAATACACATACTGAAACTTCCATCACAGGGTCAGCAATGACCTTAGCCTATAAAAAAGCTAGAACCATCATCAAAAATCACGTTGGGGCAAACTCTGAAGATGTTCTGATAAGTTCAGGGACAGGGATGACAGGAGTTGTGAATAAATTTCAAAGAATTCTCGGTTTAAAAATCGCTGAACAATTAAAAGATCACACTCATATTCCTGAAGAACTAAGACCTGTAGTCTTTATTTCTCATATGGAACACCATTCCAATCAAACTTCCTGGATTGAAACTATTGCAGATGTAGAAGTAGTCGACTGTAATTCAAGTGGTTTGTTTTGTTTTAAAAATTTTGAAAAATTACTCAAACAATACGAAGACAGACCTCTTAAAATTGCATCTGTAACAGCTTGTTCTAATGTCACTGGAATTCAAACAGATTACCATCGAATTGCAAAGATGATTCACAAAAAGGGAGGTCTTTGTTTTGTAGATTTTGCCTGTTCAGCGCCCTATGTATCTATCGATATGCATCCAAAAGACAAATGGTCCTATTTAGATGCCATTTTCTTTTCACCTCATAAGTTTTTGGGAGGACCAGGGTCTGCAGGGGTCTTGATCTTTAACAAAAAACTTTATAAAAACATCGTTCCAGACAACCCTGGAGGAGGAACGGTTAACTATACCAATCCATGGGGAGATCACGACTATGTAGACGATATTGAATCGAGAGAGGACGGAGGTACTCCTGGATTTTTACAAGCAATCCGTATTGCCCTGTCTATTCAACTAAAAGAATCAATGGGTGTTGAAAATATCATCGCTAGAGAACATCAGATCAATTCTAAAATATTTGATGCTTTAGAACCAATTGAAAATCTAACCATACTGGCTGGCAATCAAAAAGATCGATTGGGGGTCTTTTCCTTTTTTATTGACGATTTACATTTCAATCTAGCCGTAAAATTGCTCAACGATCGATTTGGGATTCAGACTAGAGGAGGTTGCTCTTGTGCTGGAACCTATGGACACTATCTCTTACATGTTGATCAGGCAACTTCCAAAGACATTGAAAAGCAAATTCTTGAAGGTTGTTTAATAGAACGTCCAGGATGGGTGCGAATGTCCATTCATCCGACGATGAGTAATGCTGAAATTGATATGATTTGTGATTCGATTCAACAATTGTGCATACATCACAAAGAGTGGTCAAAAGATTACTCCTATGATCCACTAAGAAATGAATTCATTCATAAGATGGAACACAATCTCGAAGAAGAACTTATTGAAAAATGGTTCAATTAAATCAATCTAATTAGTAACTTTACAAGTCTAACACCTATCCCCATGAAATCAATTTACACACTAACACTATCCTTGCTTATGGCCTTTTCTCTTTTTTCTAAAGCTCAAGATTCTAAAGCATCTACCTCAATTTACGATATCCAAATAGACGATATCCATGGCAATCCAATCAATTTGTCTGAATTTAAAGGAAAGAAAATACTCTTTGTCAATGTAGCTTCTAAATGTGGTTTTACGCCTCAATACAAAGACTTAGAAATGCTACACGATCTTTACAAAGACCAATTGGTACTCATTGGATTACCTTGCAATCAATTTGGGAGTCAAGAACCAGGGTCCAACGAAGAAATTGTAGAATTTTGTTCAGCCACTTACGGAGTGAGCTTTTTGATGACGGATAAAATCGAAGTCAAAGGAGAAAATCAACATCCCCTATACACTTGGCTTACCAGTAAAGAACTCAACGGCAAAAAAAGTTCTACTGTAAAGTGGAATTTTCAAAAATACTTAGTAGGTGAAGAAGGAGAACTTATCGATTTCTACTATTCAGTTACTACTCCTATGAGCTCTAAAATTTTACAGCACTTATCGGAGCAGTAAAATGAGAATTGCGGTAGCTCAACACTCCCCAAAAGCTGGAGCTGTAGAGGAGAATATTGAAAAGCATCTTATACTGATTCAATCTGCCGTTGATCAAAAATGCGACGCCCTCTTCTTTAACGAACTATCGCTTACTTCCTATGAGCCTGATCGTGCTGTTGAATTACAAATGAGTTTAGATGATCCAAGACTCAAAGTATTCCAAGAGTGGAGTGATTCTAGTGAAATAGTAATTGTCGTAGGTCTCCCTTTAACTGTTTTAAGTGGAATTCAAATAGCCAATGCGGTCTTTCAACCTCATCAACCAATCGCAATTTACAGCAAACAAATTCTTCACGAATCTGAATCTGCTATGTTTGTTCCTGGAGATAAACAGTTGATTTTGAATATCAAAGGAAAAAAAGTTGCTATGGGAATTTGTTATGAAAGTCTTCAAGAATCACATTTCTCAAACTGCGTAGCATTAGGCACTGATATCTATATCGTGAGTACTGCTAAAAAACAGGAAGGTTTACAAGCCGCAATGGATTTTTACAGCTACGCCTCAAAAAAATATCAGATACCAGTGATGATGTCTAATAGTAGTGGAATAACGACTCGATTTGAATGTATTGGCAATTCAGCTGTTTGGAAAAATGGAGTCCTATTAAATCAGCTATCTAAAAATTCTGAATCAATCTTATACGAAGATTTTTAAATTTCGATTATACTATTTTTAAATAAATTGAGTTATAGTAAAAACTTAAACCAAATCATTATGAAAGAAAAAATTTTAAACATCCTATTTATCTTATTTGGACTTTTTATGGCCAATTCTGGAATCAACAAATTTACAAATCATATGCCTATGGGGGAACCATCTCAAGCGATGCAAGAGCTCTTTGGTCATTTGATGGCATTCGGATGGTTACTGCCATTGGTAGGAATTGTAGAACTCATTGGAGGAATTCTTATTGTAATTCCAAAAACTAGACTCATTGGAGCAATCACTTTACTTCCAATTATGACGGGTATTCTATTAACCCATATTGTAAATGATCCGTCAGCATTGCCTATTGCAATCGTCTTTTTTGCTTTAAATTCAGCAATTCTAGTTATAGGAAGAAATAAACTTTGTGAATTAAAAGCTTAATGAATTTGTTAATTTTAAACTTAAGCTAGCTTTTGCTAGCTTTTTTTATTTTATTTTTAACTTTCTTAAACCTTTCTAAACTTTTATCGTCTAAATTATTTAGACGATACACCATATGAAAAAATACACCCTCCTACTCTTACTCCTAACAAGTGCACTCTCTTTTGCGCAAGAAGGCAGAAAATCAATATTTGTAAAAAAAATAAACAAAGTTATAACTATTGATGGCCAATTGGATGAATCGATCTGGGAAACCGCAGAAGTAGGCGATGATTTTTGGGAATTTTTCCCAACTGATTCTATTAAATCTGAAGATAAAACAGAGGTTAGAGTTTTATATGATGATCAAAATTTATACCTCGGTATTAAATCAAACACCAGAGGAGATGATTTTCAAGTAGGTACCCTAAAACGCGATTTTGCTGGGAGATCTAATGACAATACTTCTATCTTATTAGACACCTATATGGATGCTACCACAGCTTATATGTTTGGTATCAATACGGCTGGAGCCATGAGAGAGGGCTTGATTTCAAATGGGGGTTCCGATAGAAACTCTTATAATTTATCCTGGGATACTAGATGGTTTGCTGAAGCCAAAACCCACGACAACTATTATATCGTTGAAATGGCCATCCCCTTTAAATCAATTAAATATCAAGAAGGAGCTAAAAAATGGAGATTTCAATGCTATCGTTTTGACAACCAAAGTAAAACTCAGAGTATCTGGTCTCGGGTTCCACAAAATCAAATGTTAATCAATTTAGCATTTACAGGGGAATTAGAATTTGAAGAACCCTTAAAAAAATCGAAAACTCCTATAGAATTGATTCCCTACGTAAACACCATCTCTTCCAGAAATTTTAGCGATGCAAAGGGAGTTAATAGTATTGCTGCAGGAGCAGACGCAAAAATCGCTGTAGGAAATAACTTGAATCTCGATGTGACCTTCAATCCAGATTTTTCAAACGTCGAAGTAGATAATGTTGTTACCAACATAACAAGATTTGAGGTTTCCCTACCTGAAAAACGTCAATTTTTTATCGATAACAGTGATTTGTTTGGAGCTTTTGGATCTAGTAGAGATGCGAACCCTTTCTTTTCACGAAGAATCGGAATAGCAAAAGACAAAGATGGGAACAATATTGAAAATAAAATTGTTGGAGGTGTTCGACTCAGTGGTAAGCTCAATGAAGATTGGAGACTGGGTGTTTTAAGTATTCAAACAGCTGCTGATCAGTTCAATGAAATTGCCGCGAACAACAACAGTATGTTTGTGCTTCAAAAAAAGATGTTTGCTAGATCCAATGTAGGAGTGTTCTATCTCGATCGTTCCAATGTTGGAAGCTTTGATTTTGTCGATCCAGATGAGCGTTACAACAAAGTAGTTGGAATCGATTATAATCTTGCTTCTTCCGATAATGTTTGGAGTGGAAATTTTTACATTCATAAATCGTATCAACCTAATTCAGGAAAGGACAATTCAAGTATGCGAACCTTCCTCAATTACAACACAAGAAAGTGGAATATCTTCTCCGATTTAGTTTACTTGGGAAAAGATTTTAAATCCGATTTAGGGTTTATTCGCAGAACCGATCTTTTAAAATCAGGACGTGTCATTGAATACAGTAGCTACCCTAAAGAAGGGAACATCAATCGATTACAGTATCGCTTAATGTGGTTCGACTTTTGGCAACCCTCTGACGATATGCGTTTGACTGATCGTCGTTTGTTTTTAAACTTTGATGCGACTTCTAAAAGGCAATTTAATATACAGATGAGGTATTCAAATACCTACACCTACTTAACAGATTCGTTCGATCCAACAAGAAGTGATAATGGTCAACCTTTAGACGGTAATCAAGGGTATCGCTATTCAAATGCTGAACTGCAATTAAGAACAAATCAAGCCTATCAGTTTTCACTAGACACTCAATTGTCATTTGGGGAATTTTACAACGGTACTCGAACTTCATTAAATCTTCAACTCAACTACCGATTCCCTCCTAAGGTCAACCTCAGCATGCTTGTAGATTTTAACCGAATTCAATTACCTAAACCATATTCAAGTGCCGATTTATGGCTGATCAGTCCTAAAATTGATGTTTCATTTACAAAGAATTTATTCTGGGCAACTTTAGTACAATACGCAAATCAATCGGATAATTTAGGAATCAACTCTCGATTACAATGGAGGTATGCTCCTTTATCAGATCTTTATTTAGTGTATAACGACAACTATTTTGTCAATGATTTTGAACCTAAATACCGTTCAATTAACCTCAAATTGAGTTATCGTTTTCCAATCTAATGTAATAACTAAAGAACTCGTTACTAAAACTACTGTTAAAGATTGGATTGAGCGATATGAAAAGCGATTTATGAATTAATCACAGACTTTTATCGAAATTCGTTTGTTTGGAGTAGGGCTATAAGCCTCACATACTGCACAATTTTGAGTTTCATTTTTGATTACAAAGAAAAATTCTTCTCCTTCTTCAATACTACTGGGAAATGTACATACCGATTCTAATGCAAATACATTGGTGTATGTTTGTTCGTCAAAAGGATTGGTCCACTGCTTTTCGTACAACGATGGATCTAAATCCCCATCAACCAATTGAATTACGTAATTCATGCAAATCCCTTTTAGAGCTAATTTCCCTCTAAACACTTCAGACTCACAATCACTTAACTCCTTTCTAGAACAGCTACTTAGAACTAAAAACATCGTCAGAAAAGAAAAAAATACTTTCATAGTGTTGTTTTTATTAAATATTTATTCAAAAATAGGGCCAATATTGTCCATTTATAAGGCTATTTCAATTCTTCTTATTAACTTTACATTATTGACATAAATCATTATTTTATATCCTTGTAAAATAATAATACTAAAATATAAAACGAACTGCATCTATAATTTGTAAATTGCAGCTCTATTAAAAAGACAATCTCGTAAATTAATTCCTATGAAAAAGCATATCTTATTTTTTGCAAGCTTATTTTTAGTGTTCGGTGCTTCTGAAGTTTTTGCTCAAGAGGAAAACGTACCTCTAGAAAAGCACAACAACCACTACCACTATTCCAGACAACTTTTGCCTGAAAAAACTCAAGCACCAGTTGTACAAGACTACAATTCTACTGTTGACAATATGGATATTGATGTAAGAATTAAACTCTCAGCTGGAATTAACGCAATTAACTTTTTACAAGATGCTGCTTTTTGGCTTCAAGGTCAAGATTTAGAGCGTCAACACCTTTCAATTGGTCACTTGATCTTTGGTGATGATCAAAAACACCAAGGACTTCCAAGTTTTGGAATTTCTGCTTTATTTGCAGACGGTGCTGAAGTTGGATTAGGAATCACTAAAAATCAATTTGCAGGTCAAGACTTAAATCTCACTTACTTTGCTTTAGACCTTTTTGGAAAATACACCTTCTTACAAGAAAATTTAGTTAGCCCATTTGTAAAAGCATCTTATGGTAGATCTTCAGTTTATGAAAGTTCATCCGTTAACGGATTTGCTTTTGGATCAAACCTTTCAAGAGAAGTTTCTCCAACATTTGCATTTGGAGTTGGTGCTGAAGTTAATATTACCTATGATTTTGGTCTTTATTTTGACGTTTCATACAGAAATGCATGGGAACAATACGCTCAAAACCACTACGTACAATCATTTGGAATTTTCTATAAATTCTAATTGAACTTAAGACTTGAGTCGTCCTAAAATAGGTTGACAGGTTTTTGAATAAATTATATAGAACCGAAGTTATTAATAACTTCGGTTTTTT
>CAKZOO010000006.1 GCA_937136455.1 uncultured Flavobacteriaceae bacterium
GGTTCGCTTCTTTCCCTTGTTTTCTAATTCTTCCATAAATAAGTCTAATTTGTGTCAACTTATTTCAGGACGGGACAACTTAATAAATAAAAAAGGCTCCATTATGGAGCCTTTTTTTATCGCTATAATTTTCCTACTCAATTTTAAATTCTGCTTCCACAGAGGTGATGCCATCGCTTAAAATTACTTTATAGGTTCCTTTAGGCAAATAGAACACTCCATTTTCAGCTTCTTTAAGTTCTTCTTTAAAGTCCGATCTATAATTGCTAAGTCCCTCTTTTGAAAACCTCAAATCATAGCTGTAATTATTTAAACCGGCATCTGAATTGAAGGTAGTCGAATAGACCTTTGGTCCAGAGACATGTTGAATTTCAAAAGTTAATTCACCTTTCTTTTTAAGGTAGTATGGGATTTGAATCGATGGAGTTCTAGCAGTTGACCAAGAAGATCGCTTGTTTCCCCAATTAGAACTATGTCTAATTCCATTAACGTCAAATAGATATAGGTCTTTTGCTCGAGTCGCTGCATTCAATGCTTGTACATTAGAAATATCAGCTTTGTATACACTTCTTCCGTGAGTTCCTAACAATAAGTGTTTTGCTTCTGCTTGAATCACTACATCGTGTACTGCAACAGCTGGTAGTCCATTTGAAAAAGGTTCCCAGCTATTTCCTCTATCAAAACTTACATAAGCTCCATTATCCGTTCCTACATAAAGCAAGTTTTCATCCGAAGGATCTTCAATTACTGAATTGACTGCTCCTAAAGGCAGTGCCGCACTTATGAGGTTCCAATCTTCTCCACTATTATCAGAAGCGTAAATATAAGGAGTGAAATTATCAGATCTGTACGCGTTTAAACTCATATAAACTCTATTTTTATGATGCGTAGAAGGATAGATACTACTCACCCATTGCTCTGAAGGAAGTCCTTTTGTGATTAGTTTCCAACTTCCACCTCCGTCATCAGTTCTATAAATCATTCCATCGTCAGATCCCACATAGATTTTACCAAATTGAAAAGGAGATTCTTCAACAACTGAAAGAGTTCCAAAAGGAACGTTTCCTTTCTTTCCTCCTCTTGTCAAATCCCCTGAAATGGTTTCCCAATGATCTCCTCTATCTAGAGATCTGTGCAATTTATTGGAACCTAAATACAAAATATCTTGATGGTGCTTCGATAGATAAATTGGTGTTTGCCAATTAAATCTAAGAGGAGCTTCTCCCAATTCGTGTTTGGGTTGTATGGGCTTGTAATCGTTTGTTTTAAGGTTAACTCTAAAGTAGTTTCCAAACTGAAATCCAGTATAAACAATATTGTGATCTCTTGAATCAACTTGAACTTGCATTCCATCTCCACCAATAATATTCTTCCAAGGATACTCACCACTACTATGCCATGAAGTGTTTAAACGAGCATTGTGAGCTCCTTTCCAAACGCCATTGTCTTGCAATCCTCCATATACATTATAAGGTTTTTGATTGTCTGTTGTTATAAAGTAAAACTGCCCTACTGAAGGGGTGTTGCTTTTGAGCCAATTAGAACCTCCATCATAAGTGATATTAATTCCACCGTCGTTTCCATTGATGATGTGAAGATCGTTGTCTGGATTGATCCACATCACGTGATGATCTGAATGCATATTATCTCCATCGATAGAGTAAAAACTTTTACCTCCATCTTTAGAAGCGAGCAAAGGAACGCCTCCTACAATTATTTTGTCTTTATTTTTTTGAGAGACACTCATTCTGGCAAAATAATAACCATAAGTATAAAACAATCCTTCTATGGGTTCCTCGTTTTGTTTGGTCCAACTAGCTCCACCATCAGCAGATAAAAACACCTCTGCACCAATAATTGGTGTCTCAAACAAACTAGAGTTAGCGTCTTCTAAATACAGTGCTAAATCTGAAGGTTTTGCTTTTTTGTTCTTAATGAGTTCTTTTACGGATGTAGCATCGTATTTTTTTGGGAAACCATTGGATCTCAAATATTTGTTTAGTTGACCATCAGCTAGGCTTAAAAATGTTGAAGATTTCATGGTTTTAAAGTCCTCTTTTTCGAGAGCACCTTCTTCCTTTTCTTCTGTCTCAATAGTTTCTTGATGAAATTGACTGTCGTGAATCGCATAAACGGTTTGAGCATCATAAACCGCTAATCCAATTCTTCCAGCTCCTTCTCCTGTCGGAAAACCACTCGTTTGAGTTGAAACTAAGTTCCATGTAGAACCTGCATCGGTACTTTTATAAATTCCACTATTACTTCCACTGCCTTTAAAGTCCCAAGCCTTACGGTCTTTTTCCCAAGCAGCCGCATACATAACTTCAAAGTTTTCTGGTGCTGCTGCAAGATCTACTATACCGGTATCATTTGAGATATTCAATGTCTTTTCCCAACGTTGACCTCCATCTGTAGTCTTGTAAATTCCTCTCACTTCATTGGTTGAATACAAATGTCCTAAAACACCTACTACAACTTCGTTAGGATTGTGAGGATTGATGAGTATTCTCCCTATATGATGAGAATCTTCCAATCCCATATGCTCCCAAGTGGTTCCTTTGTCAGTTGATTTGAGAACTCCAACTCCAGCATAGGAGGATCGAGAAGAATTGTTTTCTCCAGTACCCACCCAAATAGTTCCTGTTGGCCAATCCACTGCGATATCCCCTATATTTTGAGTAGAGGCACTATCCATTACCGGCTCAAATGAGGTCCCATTATTGTTGGTGTACCACAATCCTCCAGAAGCATAGGCCACATAAAATTCAGTTGAATTTGATGGATTAACATCTACATCGACAACTCTTCCACTCATAACAGCAGGCCCAATATTGACGAATTCTAAATTTTTAACAATTGAATTTTCTTTTAGAGATTCTTGATAGGTCAAGGATTTTTTTACTGCTGAAGCAGGTGAAGCAAGTTGAGCATTCATCACTGAAGTAAGTGCTATAAATGCTACTAAAAGGGTTCTTTTCATGGTTTAAATTTTAAGCAAGTTGAAGATACAAAAAATGTCTGAAAGGATGATTTCTAAACTGCTTCTATGCAATATTTTAGTACTTTAGCGAGGATGAATACGGATAACGAAAACAAAAAAATTACGATCGTAGGATTGGGGTATGTGGGACTTCCTCTTGCTTTAGCGTTCTCAAAAAAATACCCTGTTGTCGGTTACGACATCAACAACTCTAGAATAGAAGAATTAAAAGAGGGGATCGACCAAACAGATGAAACAGATCCTAATGAGCTTAGCGATGCTTTAGAAAAAGGTTTACAATTAACTAGTGAGATTGAAGCTATTGCAGATGCTACCATCTATATTATTACCGTTCCTACTCCTGTAACCGAAAATAAAGTGCCAGATCTAAGTTTTCTACTCGAGGCTTCTAAAACAATTGGTTCGGTTTTAAAATCAGGTGATTTAGTCATCTATGAAAGTACCACCTATCCTGGCTGTACCGAAGAAGATTGTGTCCCTGTTCTTGAAAAATACAGCAAACTAAAATTTAATCACGATTTTTTCTGTGGCTATTCTCCAGAGCGCATCAATCCAGGTGATAAAGTCAATACGCTTACAAAAATCAAAAAAGTTACTTCAGGTTCTATTCCCTTAATCGCTGAATATGTAGACCAATTATACAAGGGCATCATAGAGGCTGGAACCTATAAAGCGTCTAGTATTAAAGTCGCTGAGGCTTCCAAAGCGATAGAAAATGCTCAGCGAGATCTCAATATTTCTTTTGTCAATGAACTCGCACTCATCTTTGATCGAATTGGCATCGATACAAGAGAAGTCTTAGAGGCCGCTGGAACCAAGTGGAACTTTTTGAAATTTACACCAGGACTAGTCGGTGGTCATTGCATCAGTGTGGACCCCTACTATCTTACCCATAAGGCAAAAGAACTCGGTTATGACCCTCAAGTAATTCTTTCTGGAAGAAAAATCAATGATTATATGCCGAGTTTTGTCGCTCAGAAAATGGTCAAACTAATGGGGCAAAAAGGAATTCCTTTAAATCAAAGTCGTTGTTTGATTTTGGGAATTACCTTTAAAGAAAACTGTCCAGACATCAGAAATTCAAAGATTCCGCAAGTGGTTAGCGAATTGGAAGAATACGGTATAACTGTATACATTCATGATTCTCATGCGGATTCTAAGGAGGTCAAAAAGCATTTTAATATCGATTTGATTGAAACCTTTCAAACCTATGACAGTATTCTCTTAGCAGTCAACCACAAGGAATACCAAAATATAATTTTAGACGACTTAAAGCGTTTTTCAACTTCAGTAGTATTTGACCTTAAAGGAACCTTCCCAATGGATCAAGTTGATGCTCGTTTATAAAAAAGTAAAATATGAATGTTTCCATTCCTAATACAATATCAATGAAAAAATTTCTATTCATATTATTTGTCTTGAGTATTATTACGATCAATGCTCAAACTTTAGAACTAGCAAGCCCTGAATCTGTAGGGATGTCATCGGAGCGCTTAGAGCGATTAACTGATCGATTTAAACAATATATAGATGAGGGAGCTCTTCCCGGCACAGTAACACTCATTGCTCGAAAAGGGAAGATTGTTTACTTAGAAGCACTAGGGGAATCTGATTTGGAAGCTCACAAAAAGATGAAAGAAGATGCCATATTTAGAATAGCCTCTCAAACAAAAGCCCTAATTAGTGTTGGAATTATGATGCTTCAAGAAGAAGGCAAATTACTCATTCACGATCCCGTTAGCAACTATATACCCGAGTTTAAAAACTCCACAGTTGCTGTTCCAAATGACTCCAAAGAAGGTTATGAAATTGTTGCTGCAAATCGAGAAATCACCATAAGAGATCTACTCTCTCACACGGCTGGAATTAGTTATGGAGGTGGAGCAGCATCACAGCTTTGGAAAGAAGCAGAAATCCAAGGATGGTATTTTGCTCATAGAGATGAACCCATTGTTGAAACGATTAAACGATTGGCAGTATTACCTCAAGAAGAGCATCCTGGAAAGCGTTTTGTATACGGATACAATACCGATATTCTAGGTGCAGTCATAGAAATAGTTTCTGCAATGCCTTTAGATCAATTCATTCAACAAAAAATATTAGATCCACTTGAAATGAAAGACACTCATTTCTACCTTCCAAAATCAAAGAAAAAAAGATTGGCAACCGTTTACAACCAACGAAATGGCATCCTAGTCAAAGCTCCAAAATCTGGAGGAATGGAAGGACAGGGGCTCTATGTAGATGGCCCCAGAAAGAGTTTTTCAGGCGGGGCTGGATTATTGAGTACTGCTAATGATTACGCAAAATTCTTACAGATGATGCTCAACAATGGAGTGTATAACAATCACCGTTTTCTATCTAGAAAATCTGTTGAACTGATGACTACTAATCACTTAGATTCTGTGGAATTTCCCTGGACAGGAGGAACTGGCTTTGGATTGGGATTTTCAATAGTTACCGATCTTGGCAAATTTGCAAAACTAACTTCAGTGGGAGAATACGGTTGGGGAGGTGCCTATCATTCCTCCTATTGGGTAAATCCTAAAGAAGAACTCATTGTAGTCTACTTCACTCAAGTGATTCCTATTGCTGATGTTCAAGATCACGACACCCTAAGAGCCCTTGTCTATCAATCCATCATCGATTAAAAAGCTTTTTAATAGGATTTTTAAGCTAAATGTCTTATCTTAAGACTATTATATCGCTAAATCTACTCCTATGAAAACAAAGCTATTTTTACTCATCATGGCTTTAATGCCATTATCGATCTTGGCGCAAAAAACCACAATAAGTGTCAATATTCCAACAGCAACCATAAAAATTAATGGTCGTGTTGCAGGCACAGGTATCGTTAATAAAATAAAAATTCCCAAAGGGGACTGCATCACGGTTGAAGTTGAAAACGACGCTTACATCCCTCAAAAGTTTGATTTGTGCAACCAACCTTTAATGCCTAAAATTGAAAACACAACCTATGTAGAACTTGAAGCTGACCCTTCATATGATGCATCTACAGCAAGTAATTATGCAAACAACGATATTGTACTAAATCCTAAAGCAGGAACGGTAAAAGACAATTGGATTGCAATTGTTCGAATGGTAGTCTCTCATTTTGACGCGTTAGAAGTCAACGACAATGAAGTGAATTACCTCAGAACTTCTTGGGTTGTTGATAATTTTGAGTCCTTTACTATTAGAACTCGATTGGTCGTAAGATTGACCAATGAAAACCCTCAACAGTTTAGTTTTAAAATAATTTCTGAAAGAGCTGTTGGACAACAATCTGTTCGTGCCGATGAATTATATCGACCTTGGGATCGTATTTTAAAACGCTATAATAGTTTTATCGATGAAATTCAATCAAGGGTAAGTCGAATGTAATTTCATTCAAATTACAAAATTAAAAAGGGGATGATTACATCCCCTTTTATGATTGGTGCGTTTTTAAAACTAAAGATTAAACGAAAGCCCAGCGTAGATTCCAAAGGGATGTCCAGCTCTAAAACCTGCGGGAACTCTAGATGCCGCATATACCTCATCGAATAGATTAATCACATTTATTTTAAGATCAATTTGATCACTTAATGCATATTGAGCTGCAGCATTGACAATCAAATACGAATCTAAAGGTTGAGCTTCAGCTCCAGAACCTGCCAAAGTTGGGAAGGAACCTTGAAAACGAGCGTTAAAATTTAACTCAAATCGAGGCACTACAATTCCAGTGTTCACATTCCACTGATGTTGTGGAATATAGGGCACACGATCTCCTATTTCAACAGAACCCCATAGGTCTTGACTGCTATTAAAATCAGTCTCGAATTTTGCATTAGTAAGTGTATACGTAAAATTTAGTGGCCATTTTAATTTAGTGGTATTGATCACTTGATACGTTAAAAGAAGCTCCATACCATGAACAAATACCCCTCCAGCATTAAACTGATCTAGTGAACCTGTACCTCCACTAGCAGCACTATCTGATCCTAATAAGTTTTCATAGTCATTTATAAAACCAACCAACTCACCGCTTAACGGACCAAAACTAAATCGAGAACCTAACTCATAGTTTACACTTGATTCTGCCTTTTCTCCAGTTTTACTTCCTGGAGGTGAAAATCCTTTGTGAATTCCTCCAAAGACAGAGAACTGATTGGATTTGGTATAATTAAATCCTACACCTGGGATCCATACGCGAACCGTATTGGAACGCTCGCTTATGTCAGATCCTACTCGACTCCCATCTGAAGATCCATAATCCAAACGATCTAAGGTAATATCTTCGTAGCGTAATCCAGGAGTCAGGGTAAGCCCATTGTGCTTCCATTTGTAAAGGGCATAAGATGAAAAAGCAGTTGCTGATGAAATTCTATTTCCTTGTGCACCACGGATTCCGTCTGAGTTCTTTACTAAATCTTGATTGATGAGTTGGTAACCATCTTCCCATTGGAATCGGTCTTCTTCATCATAATGGTAGCGCATTCCAACTTCAATATCATTAAATGCTCCATTAGAACTGTACCAATGACGATCTAATTTGGTTTGAATTCCCTTAGAAGTATAGACCCTGTTATTGGCTTTTAACAATAGTGAATTAGGATCACCGTCAATTGTTCCAGTTAATAATGCTAAGTGATTAGAAAATTGATAAGGATTTGAAACCACTTTTGCTAATGATTGCTTATTTCCTTGATAGATAACATCATCAAGTTTATACCAATTGCGTGTAAATTCATTACGATACGCATTGGTAGTTATTTTAAACAATTGATTGAATTCAACAGAGTGAGTCAACATGAATTGTTTTTGTTGTGCATCCATAAGATCTCCCTGTGAAGAAGCATACCTTCTGTAAGGATTTTCATTAAAGTCTTCAGCTGTTAAACCTAAATAGGTTTCATTTGAGAGTTCATCATAAAAGTGATATTTCAATTCTAGATACTGGGGATTCGTGGCATTTTGACTTGAGCTCCAACGAACTTTAGTCATGACATCAGTGATATCAAATCCTGTATTGTCATTAGAATCTAAATTTTTAAAGCCATCCGAATTATAGTTCGCATATTCTAACAAATAACCGAATTGTTCATTTTGATCTCCTACAGAGGTAAGTATTTGAGAACTATTAAAGCTCCCAAAATTTGTTTTAAACCGAGCTTCAAAGGATTCTGGTATTGAAGTTGAGACCATATTCAGTGCCCCTCCAGTTGTATGGGGACCATACTGTACTTGACTACTTCCTTTAAGTAACTCAACTGCCTCCATTCTGAGAATTGAGGGGAAGTAATAGGCTGCTGGAGCTGCATAAGGTGCTGGAGCGATTAAGACTCCATCTTCCATTAGCGTGATTTTAGAACTTCGTTGTGGAGATGTACCTCGAATTGATAGATTAGGACGTAATCCAAAACCATCTTCCTCATAAAAATTAATACCAGGCACACGGCTCAATACTTGACTAATATCTGTTGCAGAAAAACTAGTCAATTCCTTACTTGAAATATAATAGGCTGAACCGGTTCGATTCTTAGCGACAAATTGATTTCCTAATATGGTATTTGCTCTAATAATTACCTCGTCGAGTTGTTGGATCGTATCTAACGACTGCACTTTATTTTGAGCAAAAACAATAAATGAAAATAATGAATAAACTAAAGATAAAAGATAGGATTTTCTCATTGTTTTTATTTAGATTAATTATAAATAGTGGTGCAAATTTACTCCCTAGTAATCTTTTAAACAAGTTTATTTAGAATTATTTTAAATAATTTATTGAACTATTTGATTTTCAAAAAATTAATCTGAAAATGGAATTAAAAGCATGCTACTACAAGGTTATAGTATTAATTATCAGTGTTTTACAATTGCATCAAACACATAATTTCATATATTGCTACACCAATCAGACAAACTATGCTTAATAAAATCACCAAAATCAAACTCAGTTTCTGGCAAATCTTAAACATGAATGTTGGATTCTTCGGAATCCAGTACAGTTTTGGATTGCAACAATCAGCTGTCAACCCCATTTACGATTTCCTAGGAGCAGCTCCTGATGAAATTCCATTGTTAAATTTAGCAGGCCCCGTGACTGGATTATTAGTACAACCCATTATTGGAGTGTTAAGTGATAAAACCTGGCACCCACGTTTTGGACGAAGAACTCCGTATTTTTTTATTGGAGCAGTTCTCTGTAGTATTGCCTTATTTGCTTATCCATTTAGTAGTTCGCTTTGGATGGCTGCTGGTTTATTATGGATCTTAGATGCTGGTAACAATACGGCCATGGAACCTTACAGAGCTTTTATAGCTGATACCTTAGACGATGATCAACGTCCATTAGGGTTTCAAATGCAAAGTTTCTTTACAGGTTTTGGTCAAACTTTAGCGAATTTATCTCTGTTCATCTTCCCGATGATTTTTATTGGAAAAACAGGATCCTTACCTACTTGGGTATACGCCTCCTTCTTTTTAGGAGCTATATGTTCCATAGGATCGATACTATGGAGTATCAAATCCACAAAAGAAATTCCTCCAACCGATGAAGAATTGGCCAAGATGAGAGCTGAAAAGAAATCAGTTATCACTCCATTTGTTGAAATCGCTTCTGCGATTAAAGACATGCCTAAGGTAATGTGGAAGCTTGCTCTTGTGTATCTGTTTCAGTGGTATGCCTTATTTTGTTATTGGCAGAATTCTTCCAAGAGTATTGCCTTATCAGTTTGGAATGCAACCCCAATGGGAGATCCTGAGAACTATGAAAAAGCGGTGAGTTGGACCGGACTTGTCAATGGATGGTACAATATTGTCACTTTTTTAACTGCCTTTTTACTGGTAGGGTTTGCTAAGAAATATTCCGCTAGAAATGTCCACGCTATTTGTTTACTCTTAGCAGCCGTTGGATTTTTAGCCTTCCCACATATTGAAAACAAAAACCTTCTCTTCTTTGCAATCACTGGATTTGGAGTTGGATGGGCTTCGATGATGGGTATACCATACCTAATGGTTGTATCTGAAATACCAAAAGAACGCTATGGTGTTTATATGGGAATCATCAATATGATGATTGTACTTCCGATGATTTTCCAGAACCTATCTTTTGGATATGTGATTAAAAACTTCCTGGACAATGATCCAAGACAAGCGATCACTTTTGCAGGTGTAGCCTTACTCATTGCTGCTGGAATTACCATGACTATAAAAAACAAAAAAGTTGACCCTGATGTCCAAATTGCAAGTACTGGACATTAATGATAAAATTAAATGAATAGAACGATTGATATTATATGTATCGGTGAAGTGTTGATTGACTTCATCGGACACCAATCTGGAGTACAAATTAATGAAACTAAAGATTACCACCGTTACTTAGGGGGGTCTCCAACCAATGTAGCGATGAATTGCTCTCGATTAGATCTCAAATCTAAACTTATTGCCTGTGTTGGCAATGATGGGTTTGGAGATTATATCAATATGCGTTTTGATGAAGTGGGAGTTGATTACAGTCAAATCAAACGGTTAGACGACTACTCTACTTCTGTCATTTTTGTATCTAGAACTGATGGAACTCCGGATTTTATCCCCTATAGAGAGGCCGATTGTCAAATAAGTGAAGATCAACTCTTAAAAGAAGATTTACAAAACGCTAAGATTTACCACACCACCTGTTTTGCTCTAAGTAAAGAACCTGCTAGAACTACCATTCTAAACAAGGCTAAGGAAGCTTTTGAGCTAGGTTGCAAGCTCAGTATCGACCTCAATTATGCTGATAAAATATGGAATAACAAGAAAGAGGAAGCTTTTGAAGTCATTAAAACCTATTGCTCATACAATCCACTAATTAAAGTTAGTGAAGACGATGTACTTAGACTCTTTGGAAAACAGTTAACTCCTACAGAAATCTTTGAGTATTTTCACAAAGCAGGTGCTGATATCGTATGTTTAACTCTTGGTTATAAAGGAGTAAAGCTCTCTCAAAAAGACAAAGAACTCATAGAACTTCCAGCGATTAAACTGGAAAAAGTAGTGGACGCTACAGGGGCTGGTGATGCTTTTTGGTCTGGATTCTTATACGCCTATATCAAAGAAAAACCAATAGAAGAATGCTTAAAGATCGCATTAAAATTAGCTGCTTTAAAGCTTCAAAATATCGGCAGATTACCCAACAATATCAATGTCATAACCCAATTGCTCTAAGATGAATAAAACAAATGGACAAAAGATGAGCGGGGTGATGTTAAATGCCTATCCAGATAGTATGGGTGGTAACTTAACTCAGCTGATAAAGGTTTTAAAACAATCGGAGTTTGAGGATTGTTTTTCATTCTTTTACGTATTACCCACATTCTTTAATTCAGATTTAGACAGAGGATTTTCAATCATTGACTACGACTTGAATAGTTCATTAGTAAGTGATCAAGATCTCAAGGATCTTAAAGACTTACACATTGAATTAAAATTTGACATTGTACTCAACCACCTTTCAGTAGCCTCACCACAGTTTAAAGATTTACTTCAAAATGGAAAGAACTCTAAATTCAAAGATTTCTTTATCAATTGGAATGAGTTTTGGGAGGGTCATGGAGAATTAAATAAGGATGGAATTATAATCCCTGAAGAAAAGTATTTGTCCAAACTCTTTATGAGAAAATCAGGACTCCCTATTCTTGAAGTGGAATTTCCAGATGGCAGTAAACAACCCTATTGGAACACCTTTTATCAAAAAATAAGTGTTGATGAGAATGGCAATAAGCGCTATTTGGGACAAATGGATGTCAACGCTAAATCGGAGCTGGTTTGGGATTTTTACGATCAAACACTGAAAAAACTCAGTGAATTTGGCTGTAAAATTCTTCGACTCGACGCTTTTGCTTATTTGCACAAAGAGGTTGGACTATCAAACTTTTTTAACGAACCTGGTACCTGGGATCACCTTCAGAGAATTAGATCTTTAGCAGATCAATACCATCTGAGCTTACTCCCTGAAATTCATGCAGAGTACGGACAAGGCTTACACAAACAAGTTGCTGATAAGGATTATACCATTTACGATTTCTTTTTACCTGGTCTTTGTATTCACACTATAGAAACAGCCTCTTCTTCGGCACTTAAAAAATGGATTTTAGAAATTCAAGCAGAGGGCTATCGAACCGTTAACATGCTGGGGTGTCACGATGGTATTCCCGTTTTAGATTTAAAAGGTTTGCTCAGTGATGAGCAGATTCAAAAGGTGATGGACACCATCTTAGATCGCGGTGGTATGGTTAAAAACCTCTATGATGCCGATGGAAATAAAATCTCCTACTATCAGATTAATGCCACTTATTATTCAGCCCTTGGTGAGAATGATCAAAAGATGTTGCTAGCAAGAGCCATTCAACTCTTTACTCCTGGGATTCCTCAAATATGGTATCTAGATCTCTTTGGTGGAACAAATGATTATAAAGCTGTTGAAGAAGGTGGAAGTGGAGCTCATAAAGAGATCAACAGAACGAATCTCACGTCAGAAGAGATGAAGGATCGTTTAAAAAGCGAACTCGTTGTAAAACAACTACAACTGATTCAGCTTCGCAATACTTCATCAGCATTTTTAGGAACGATGACCCTTGTAGACACAGAAGATCAATTTCTACACATAAAGTGGGAAGATGAGAATGATCTTATTGAACTCATCGCTGATTTAAACACCTACAATTTTGAAATTAGGTTCCTTCATAATGGGGATCTAAAATCTTATCATTACTAAGGTTTATTTTGTATCTTTTATAGAAGTTTAGTTACAAGATTATGTTAAGACCTCGCTTATTATCCGAACTGGATCTTCGGTTAAAAAATCTCAAGGGTTCAGAAGATTTTAAAAATGGGTTAAAAGAACGCTTTATTGCTAATAGTTCTGATATTGAAGATCTCTACAATGATCTTTACGGTCATCTTCCCAACAGTAAAAAGCTCTTCTCTCAACTGTTAGATCAGCTTTTTAGTGCTTATTCTGAGCGTTCTGTGGAGCTAAAAACAAGAGATAAAGATAAATTAAAAGAAGATTATTGGTTTTGTTCAGAGCAGCTAACAGGAATGAGTCTATACGTAGATCGTTTTGCTGGAAAACTTCCAGATGTTGAAAAAAAATTAAACTATATCGAAGAACTCGGTGTTAATTTTTTACATCTAATGCCGCTTTTTGAAAGTCCAAAAGATGCTAGTGATGGTGGTTATGCAGTATCTGACTTTAAAAGAGTAGATGAGCGATTTGGGAACTTGAAAGACTTACAACATTTAGGAACTCAAATGAGGTCTAAGGGGATGTATTTAATGCTAGATATTATTCTCAACCACACCTCTGATAGACATGAATGGGCTCAAAAAGCCAAAGCTGGGGAAAAAAAATATCAAGACTTCTACTATTGTTATCCCGATCGTTCTATACCTGATTTAATGGAGTACCATATGCCAGAGGTATTTCCAGAGAGTGCTCCTGGTAACTTCACTTATATTCATGAAATGAACCAATGGGTAATGAGTGTATTTCACTCCTATCAGTGGGATTTAAACTTTAAGAATCCAGAAGTTCTAGTAGCGATGATGGATAACATCTATTTCTATGCAAATTTAGGAGTCGATATCCTTCGAATTGATGCTCCAGCCTTTATTTGGAAAGAACAAGGGACCTCCTGTCAAGGACTTCCGAATGCTCATAAATTGCTTCAACTCATCAAACTTCTTGTCGAAGTTCCTGCCCCTGGCATGGCTATTTTAGGTGAAGCTATTGTAGGGCCACATCAAATATTAGAATACTTTGGCAAAGGAAGATTTACAGCACACCAGTGTGATTTTGCATACAATGCCACTCAAATGGCAACTCAATGGGATGCCCTCGCCACTGGAGATACCAGAGTGATGCGTGAAGCGATGAAAGTAGTCGATTTAAAACCCTTAGGCACTAGTTGGATTAATTACAGTAGATGTCACGATGATATCGGATTGGGATACGATGATTATATGATTTCTAATGCAGGGAAAGATCCAAACTTACACCGCAAGTATTTAAAAGATTATTATTCAGGGGCCTTTAGTGGTTCTCCTTCAAAGGGAGCTCTTTTTGGAGCTAACCCTAAAAATAACGATGCCAGAATATCTGGAAGTTTAGCCTCCTTATGTGGGCTGGAAGCGGCACTTGAATCTAACGATCCACAAGCTATTCAAACATCGATAAACAAGCTTACCTTAATGCAGGCTCAGAGTTTCTTTTCAGGTGGAATTCCACTCATTTTCTACGGAGATGAATTGGGAAGTTTGAATGATTACTCCTATTTAAACGATGCTTCAAAATCTTATGACAATCGATGGATGCATCGTCCTATCATTGATTGGGACAAAGCGTCCAAGAGAACAAACATCGATACAATCGAAGGAAGCGTCTTTGAAAGACACCAACGACTTATTCGTATTCGAAAAGAAAATAAGGCTTTTGCAGATCTTAAAAACACCCATTGGCTAACTCTTAATTCTCCAGCTATTTGTTCCTTTATCAGAACATCAGAGGATCAAAGTGTTTTTTGCTTCTTAAATTACAGTAATGAAACCCAACAAATACCAGAGTCGGTGTTTAACAGCTTAGGAAAGGGACCTCATCAATTAAAAGAATTGTGGTCGAATCAACTGATGGAATTCAAATCACCATTGAACTATTTTGATATCAAGCCCTATCAATTTTATATTCTGAGCAACAAAATCTAATCAGGGTGCGTACCTGGGCTGTAATCCTGTGGAGCAATGAGTGACTGTAGAATGGTTCCTGCCCCACCTCTTTTGTTGTAGATCATCCATTGGTCGGGATTAAATACTGATGAGGCAGTAGTAATTGTATTTTTTCTTATTGCCTTCCCGTCTTCAAAATCGTGAGAAGTTCCAGTTCCGTCCTCTCCTATAATTCCAAAACGATCGATAATTTCTCCGAAGGGATCGATTAAAAGGGCCTGATCATCTCCATTAGATCCAGCAACGGAAGAAGTAGAAGTATATAAATCTGCCTCAAATCCAAAAACAGTTTTAAATGCATCAGCATTGGAGGCAATCACTAAGGTCTTCTGTGGTTCAATGATTAAATCGTTCAATGAAATACTAAAACCTGGTTCTGTATTGGCATTGGTATAGCGAACCAAACTCCAACCATTGAGAGAAATGGACTCAGAAGAGCTGTTGTAAAGCTCCATAAATCGAGCTTTAGTATCGTTCGAGGGATCTGCCCATTCGCTGATAAGCACCTGATTAGAGCTCACATACAATGGAGGAAGCTCACAGGGTTCTAATCTAAAATCCAAATCCATTAAACGAGCTATTTCCAAATAGACTCCAGTAGTATTTTGTTTTAAAACCCCCTGAAGTGAACCCATTTCTAAGGGAACTGGCTGCGATGCAAAAGTTGCATAATTGGACGTTTTTAACCCTATACTATCTCCATTACAATCCAAGAGCATTCGAATGGTTTCACCCTCCTGAGTTGAAAAGCTCAATAGTGAATCAGCCTCTTTAAATTTCAGTGAATCAAGTTGAACAAAGCTGTTTAGGGGTTGGTTTTTTAGTTCTTGAAGAGTCGTTTTTTTAGGAATCAATGAATTAGAAAAGCAAACCCGAACTAAATGTTCCTTTAAGCTATTGGTTGGTATTCTACCAATGATAATATTCCCAAAGGAAGGAAGTGCTTCTCCTACTAAAAAAGAATTTGATTTAAACTGTATATAGAAACCTTGAAGGTTTAAACGAATCTTAGTTCCTCTTGGATATAAGGTTTCAATATGGTTCGCATCGGTTAGAATTCGCATTCCTATCGATGGATTTTGGTAAGAATTCTGAATGATTAGTTCCCCGTAAAACTGCCCTTGATCGCTTGAGGAGATTACATATCCTTCAATAAAGACTTCCTTTTTGATTTGAACAGGATCTTTTTGATTGTACTCATCTAAAACGATGGTCCAATCCGATGATGCCGATGAAGTACAATCGAGATTAAACTCTTCATATTCATTTGTAATACAACTGACTGATAGCTCCATAAAGAACAAACAACATATAAGTCTAAAGGTTTTCATGGCAGTGATATCGTAAGGTTTAGAAAAAATCGTCTAGAAGAGCTCCACCAATATTTTGTCGGGAACAAGGGAGTATTCGTTTGTTGATCTTTTAAATAATCTTGATAATTGCCAAAACGAGAAGATTCATAACCTCCAGACTTAAAATCACTCTCTAAAAGATTGTCAATACTTAAAAATACCGAAGAGTATATTCCGTTTTTTAAATAGGACTTGCCAAATAAAAAATTAGTGACATAATATCCCTCAAGCAATTCTTGACTGTTAATTAGTTTGAGATCTTCAGCAACTAATTCTGCTTGGGATTGATCTTCCTTGCTGAGCAAAAAACTATCAGTAAAACGAATAGGAGCTACTCCTATATAATTGTTATCAATGCGATTAAAACTAAGTGAACTAAACCAATAGTTGGGATCTCTATAACTAATAGACAAAGAATAGGCTCTCGAGGGACCATTCCCCAAGCGATAACCCTTTAATTTGGATGCACCTAAATCGAGTCGGTTATCTTTTACTGTTACACCTTCAATTCCAATATCATTAATGAGTTCTAATTCTAGATGAGGATTGTTGGTGTATTTGTAATTTCCAAGGGAGAAGGCGCCCTCAAGTTCAACTACTGGAGAAACTTTTAAGTTAAAACTTCCTTCAATTCCTCGATGAAGACTAGATATATCAGTTGAAATTTCTTGAACAAATACAGATCCAAAGGAGGTGTGAACATAATAAGGTCTGTGGCTGCTCAGTTGATCATACCGATAATCGTATACTCCAAACCTACCTGATAAATTTCTCCATCGCATCACATAACTCAACTCTTTTAAATCACCAATTTCTATATGAGATGAAGCTTCTAAACTTCTGTTGTTTTCATTTGGATTTACAAAATACAATTACAGAAAACCTAAAGATAGAACCTATTATTATGTGAAGGGATTTTGGAAAGAATCAGCCTTGACAAAAATTAGAAGATTTAAGAAATTTGCTCCAGCAATTTCTTTAACTTTAACGAATTAAACAAAAACACAATTAAACGATTAAACGTTTGATAATATGTTTACAGAATATAACAATTTACCAGATAATTCTAGAGTTTGGATTTACCAATCAGATAGAATGTTTACAGCATCAGAAGTGCAAGTAATTTCTGAAAAGGCCATAGATTTTATTGAGCAATGGACACGTCATGGAGATAATTTAAAAGGCTCATTTACCATTAAATACAATCAGTTTTTAGTAATTGCTGTTGATGAAAGTTTTAATAATGTTTCTGGATGTTCTATTGATGCGTCTGTGCGTTTTGTACAACAGTTAGAAAATGAATTGAAGGTAGATCTAATGAATAAAATGAATGTTTCTTTTAAAGATGGAGAAAATATCAATATTGTAAAATTGCCAGATTTTCAAAGGTTTGCAAAAGAGCAAAGAATCACTAAGGATACAATTGTTTTTAACAATATGGTGCAGACCAAAGAAGCTGTAGAAAATCAATGGGAAATTCCGGCTAGTCAAAGTTGGCATAATCGTTTTTTAGGATAGAATATATGAAGAGAATAGTTGTTGTAATAGCCGTTTTATGTATAGGTTTTGTGCATGCGCAATCTAATAATCCATTAGTAACTAAAGATGCAAAAGCTCAAAAGAAGTGGGTGAATAAAATCCTTAAAAAGATGACGATTGAAGAAAAAATTGGTCAGCTTTTTATGGTACAAGCCTATTCTAACTTGGATGAAAAGCACGAGAAATTTATTACTGAAATGATTCAAAAATATCATGTTGGTAATTTAATCTTTATGCAAGGAACTCCACAAAAGCAAGCTGTTCTAAATAATAAATATCAAGAGCTTTCTAAAGTTCCGTTAATGATTGGATTTGATGGTGAATGGGGATTAGACATGCGTTTAAAAAATACCTTTCGTTATCCTTGGAATATGACACTAGGCGCTGTAACTGATAATTCGTTGATTGAGCAATTTGGAGCTAGAGTAGGAGAACACTGTAAGCGATTAGGAA
>CAKZOO010000007.1 GCA_937136455.1 uncultured Flavobacteriaceae bacterium
CAAAAGCCTAGTGGAGTAAGCTTCTCCCAACGTAGTGAAACAAAAAGCGTCTGACCAGTGGACATTATGTAGCTGGTTAGCAAGCACCTCACCAAATTACACTTGACCGATGTGACCTCTTATTATAAGATGAAAAGGTTAGAGTTTAACAGCTTTCTGCCCCAAGTAGGTTTAAGTAAACTGATATAAAATAATACAACAAATGCAACATTTTTTAAAAATAATACTTGTTTTCTATGAAAACATAAGTTATTATTTATATTAGAAAGTAAACACTATTAATAAAGGAGGTCGTGATGTTGTTAGCACATAAGGTCGAATTACGACCTTCTAAAGAACAACATGAAAAGTTACTACAATGGGTTGGAACAACCCGACATTGTTTTAATAATCTATTAGATAACTTTTCTAAAGAAGGTGTTAAGTTTTCTAAGAAAACTGCAAGAGAATATCTCTACAACACTTTACGTGTTGAGAATGGATGGTATTCTGACGTTAGTCAGGCAATACTGCAAGAATCTATTAATGATTTAGAAAACTCTTATAAACGTTTCTTTAAGAAGCTCGGAGGTTATCCGAGATTCAAGAAACGTGGGAGTAAAGACTCTTTCTCTATAAGAGAAAAAGCTAAGTTTAAAGTAGAAGGTAGAAATCTTTACTTAGAGAAGTTTAATAAGGGGAGAAAGTCGAAGCCTTTAAAATTACGTGAGAAGTTACACTTCGAAGGTGTTCCTAAACAGATCACTATTTCTTACCGTAACGGTAAGTGGTGGGCTTCTATTTTAATAGAAGGTTGTTCCAATTATAAAGGTGATTTTAATCAACACGGAAGTGTTGGAATAGACTTAGGTGTTAAAGACTTAGCCACACTTTCTGATGGAACTACGTTCCAAAAGAGTAATAAACTTAGTAAAAGTCTTAAACGTTTACAACGTAAACAAAAGGTGTTATCTAAGAAAAAGAAAGGTTCTAATCGTTATGCGAAAGCCAAGCTTTCGATTAATAGACTTCATCTTAGAATAAGAAATCAACGTGAAGCATTGCTTCACAATGTTAGTAACACTATTACATCTAAATATAAAACTATTTGTTTAGAGGACTTATCTGTTTCGTCTATGACGAAAGGTAAGAACAAATCCCTAAACAGGATGATCTTAGATGTAGGTATGTATGAGTTGCGTAGGCAACTAGAGTATAAATCTTTCTTAAGAGGTGTTGACATCTACTTCGTAGATAGATATTATCCCTCTAGTAAAATCCACAACGAGTGCGGATTTAAGAATGATATTCTTAAGTTAGGAGAATCTATATGGAAGTGTGATAACTGTGGTCAACTTGTTGACCGAGATTTAAACGCTTCCAAGAACATCTTAGAGGAAGGTTTGCGTCTAGCAAACAAATAAAGAATAGATTGTGAACATAGTTCACGAGAGGAGACAGATACAAGCTCCTCTATAATCCCTACGTAGTAGGAAATGTAATTCTTATTTATAAGTTGTTTCTGTTAATAACGTAGATAACCTCACGAATGTTTCATTCGTTGCGGTTTTATGTATCTGCAAGTAATGTTGCGGGAGAAAGAGTAGCGAACTTCTTTGAATTATGAAATGAAACTTCTCATCCTCTTATAAACATACGTGTTATAAGGTTACTGTTTGAGAGAGACAGTTCTTGGGTAAGGTCTATAACTCCCTTGAGTCAAACACCTTGGGATCGTCTAGTTATGTGCTAGATGGTGTCTATCAAAGTGTTGCTCCAGCTTTGACACAGAGTCGCTACTGTGAAATAGGAGCTTTTATTAAAGAGGTGACAGATGTAAGCTCCTCTATAATCCCTACGTAGTAGGAAATGTAATTCTTATTTGTAAGTTGTTTCTGTTGATGACGTAGATAATCGAAAGAATTTTGTGTTCTTTTGATTTTATGCATCTGCTTGCCAAACTTCTCTGTTGAGACTAGTCATCTCGTAAGGTCAGAGTTATCAAAACCTTTTAACTTGGAGGTATAGTGTAATGGATCGCACATTTCTCTTCTAAAGAAATAGTCTACGTTCAATTCGTAGTACCTCTGCCATTCTCCTGTAACATAATGGCTAATGTGTCCGACTCATAATCGGTTAATCCTTGTTCGATTCAAGGCAGGAGAACCATTGCGAATTTAGTGTAGCGGTAACACTCCGTCCTTCCAAGTCGGCATCACGAGTTCAAATCTCGTAATTCGCTCCAACTTTCAATAAAAACTTATTGACAAATAAAATACTTACACGTAATATACACTTATTGAAATTTAAGGAGTATATTATGAAAACTTATAACGTGTTTAAAACATTCAGATTTGAAATAAAAGATCTTTCTAAAACTAAAATGAGAGATTTAAACAAAACATTCGTTCAAGCAGAGATGTCTTTCTACAAAGCATTAGAGTTGTGCAAAGAAGATGCTGAGAAAATGTTACTTATCGATGATAAGAAAGAACGTAAGTCTGAAAGTTTTAAATTAGCTAAAAAGTTACAAGCTATTGTAAAACCTTTACCTTTTTCAAGCGCATTAAAATCTAGTGTAATTGAAGGTGTTAAGGCACAAGTATTGTCTTACGTAGAATTAACACTGTCTGGACAAGATGCTACTTACCCAACAAAGTTGGATCAAGATTATGACTTTGAGTATTGGATGGATATTCTGATAAATAGTTGTGATGTTGAAACAGAGAATTTAGCTAGAGACGAAATGTCTAAGAGTAAAGTGAAAGAACTACGACCACTCACTTTTGAGAAATATCGTACAACAGATGGTTTTATGATTCTTGATAACGGTGATGGTAGGTTATTTGCTTTCCTGAATTTATGGGGTGCTAAAGATAAACGTGCTCGTAAACTAGAAATAGATATGGTCGATACAAGAACAGGTGAACAGTTTGTGAAGAAAACTTCCACAGGATTGTTATTACCATTGAAATGTGGTGAACATCAAGTAGAAGGTTTACGAAATGGTCAAGCTAAAACAGCTAAACTTGTAAAGCGTGGAGATAGGTATTTCCTCATGGTAAGTGTTGCTTTTGAGGTAGAAGCTCGTACACCAGAATACGTACTAGGTATTGACCGTGGTATTGAAGAAATTGCTACTTACACAGTTCGTGACCATACAGGTAAAGTTGTTGACAAAGGATCTTTCTCAGGTGTACAGTTAAGAGAGCATCAGCGAAAAATGGAACTTGCACAAAAGAATAATCAACGGGTTGGTAAGAAACGTATTAAAGGTTGGAGTGATTACACCACCAATCTAATGCATAACCTGTCTAACGAGATTGTAAAGGTTGCTGATAAATATTCTGCACAAGTTGTAATTGAAGACTTGACAAATATTAAGAACAACCCTAAAATGAAACGTAAAACTGGTGCAAGAAAGAGTAATTTTAGAAGAATGTTATCTCGCCAACAATATGGACGTCTAGAGTTTATGTTAGAGTATAAACTTAAGAGTGTTGGTTTACCTCCTGCAAAAGATGTTTTGGCAGCAGGAACATCAATCACCTGTCCAAAATGCGGTAATTACGATAAAGAAAACCGCTTGACACGAGATACCTTTAAATGTAAAGTGTGTGATTATACAGAACATGCTGATATAGTAGGTGCAATTAATATTGCAGGTAAGTTTATCAATTTTGAAGCTATTAAAACTAAGCTTAAGAAAGGTAAACCAATGCCAGATGAGTTTAAATATAATAATTGGTTGAAAAATAATTTGACTTTGTAAAATAGTTATTATATTATAAAAGAATAGAGTTTGAGTTAACTCTTAAAAATAACTTAGGGTGCAGATGAGTAATCATTTACCTTACCACCCTGTTTCTAGGATATATTTGTATGAGAGAGTTTACTTTCCTTGAATATGTTTTGGGACGAAATCTTTCTCTATGAACGTCAAGATGCAAAGCTTCAAGACATAGGGCTGAATCCGTTTAGAGCGTATTTGATATAACATAAAATAACCTTATTTTTAAGGGTGTGATTTACTTACAAAACACGTAAAATAAAAGGTGATTGTAACATTTCTTATGTAAGTGTATGTTTGGTATAATATTTACTTGATTTTAGTGTAGTGTTATATCACATACGTGATATGTAAGTAAGAGGTCACGGTTTGCTGCAGCTTCTGTTGGTGTTATATCACATACGTGATATGTAAGAAACTCGGTTTCTAATTTAACTAAGCTAGTTGGTGTTATATCACATACGTGATGTGTAAGGAACTCGCTTGATGCTATTCCTCTGATCTTACGTGTCTTATTACACACAATTTGACAACACAAACACTCTATTGCTATAATGAAAATATAGAGTAAAAGTAATTATTCAGAATAGTTTTATTCCTTGTTTTGTTCTCCTGATACAAACTAATAGTTCTAATTCTAGAGCTATTCTTAATAATTATTTCAAACAAACAGGAACTCACTTATGAGATGTAAATGTTGCGATGCAATGTTACCTTCTGTGAGACAATTTAAGAAAGTTACTATCGTCCACCCTGATGATTCTACTAAAGTTAAAATTGTCACGCTTGACGGTAAGAACAAAAATTTCCCCATAGTAGAAGAAGACTTCTGCTCAAAATGTATTAATTTCTCCAACCCTGATTTCATTCCTACAGAAGATGACTTTGATATAAGTGATCTTGGAATAGACTTCTCCTCATACTAATAATAATCTTCATAACTTTTCTCCTCCTTGAGTGGTTCTCCTCCTCCACTCGTTTAAGCCCTCGGTCTTTCAGATCGGGGGCTTTTTCTTTGCCTAAAATAAATTAAAACTTTCCTTGACACATCCAACTCTTTCCTCTAATATCTACTTAAACCTTAGAGGAGAACCTTATGAACAAACAAACTAATATTTACCAAAAACGTATTGTACATACAGATAATACTTATCACAGAGAAGATTACTGTGAGAATCAATACAATATCCGAGCAGAGTTAGAACACTTTGAGAACGCTTATGGTGTGAATAAAGTTACACCTGAAATACTTTCTCTGATTAATCAAAAAGTGTGTTTAGATAAGCAACGACAATTATTACAAAATATGTTAAATTTTCCTTCAAATAAAAGCTTGCGTATGAGCGATGGTGTTGATAGAATAGAATTCGATTTAACAAAAGAGTTTATGTTGGAAAGTATGGTGCGTTCTTTGAAAGATAAGGTCGCAGAAATTAATCAGGAGATTGATAAGAGAGGGTTAGAGCTATGATTATACAGACACTATGTGTGGTATTATGTGGATTGTTTATAGGTAAGTTAATTAAGATTGTCCAGATGTTAACGTTTGATGGACAAGGTGTGTTGTGTGATAAAGGATGGTACACTTTATTCCTTAAACACGACTACTTAACCTTAACTTGTCCACCTATCCCGAAAGGACTTAGTACAGAAGATTGGTTAGTTAAAGCGGAAGATACTGTGGCAGAATATTATTCCAACTACGATTATTTCTATAATCAGAAAGGATATAAATCAGTAAAGTTTTTAGATGTTGAAGAAGATGGTAAATTGAAGTGGGTAGAGTTCTCTGATAGTGTAAAGTTTATGGAGAATATCTTGGAACAGACCAGATATGAATTAATGGTTAAAGAGATGTTTAAAGGTTTGGAGTTCAAAGATGATTAATTATATTTACACTTTTCACTTTACAGAAGGGACATTTTCGAATAAGATAATCCACTCACAAGAAGTTGTTGTTAGTTCGGATTATAATTTGACTAATGAGACAAGCAAATATTACGCATACATGTTGTTAGCGGAGATGGACTTACCTGACGAAGCTATTTGCATTATTGATAAAGATTATAGAGAGGAGGTTGTACGTGATTAAACTAAAGAATATTCCAATTATTGTGAAAGACCCAAACTATGAACAACGTTTAAAGAAACTATCACACCGTCAACGTAAAGAGGCAACTATTTGTCCAAAATATAAATCTGTAAAACTGCCTTGTTTAGAACACGGTAATGCTGCAGTAGTGTTTGAACTCTTACACACAAAACAACTCGCTCAAGACTTAGAACTTTGGTGGGAATATGAGTACCTGCAAAAAGGTGAAGATTTTAACGTAGAGTTAGTTGTAGATGAGAAAGGTGTGATCGAATTACGTTATATGCTGAGTAAACCTTTCTATAAACCACATCGTATGAAGCTTGGGAAACGTTTTCAAAGTGTTCAGGATTCACTTGAGGAAAGTGTAGAGGAAGTTTATAAAACATTACCACACTTCGTACAGGGAGAATTAGAAGTTATTGTGGTGAGTGATTGGGATTACTTGGAATATGTAGATGAACAGGTATGAAAACTTTCGTGAAAATGGATGGAAATCTTTCAATGATGATCCTATTTTCCAAGGAGATGCACCTACTGCTAAAGTAACATCTTATTTCGTGAAAAGAACCCGTATCGATGATAATGGAGGTAGTGATCCACCTAAAGAGTATGATTACGATATTGTTATGTCTACCGAATGGTTAAAAGAAAGACTTGACAAAACTATTCAATATACGAGAAAATGGAATCCTTCACGAGAATATGATCTAATTGTGTTGCAGGATTATATTTATAATCAATTGATTAAAGGTGGTTACAAAAAAGGTTTGATTAGTAAGAAAGAGTTTGCTATCCTAAGCCCTAACAAAAAGAAGTAAGGAAATAATAATGAATGAAGAATTAGAATATTTAACACATGGACACTTTTATGACCGAGTAGGTCAAACAGGTTTGATGTCTATTTTACACAATGATCCTATTAGTGATGAAATGGGTCATGTTGATGAAAGTGCTAATCACCTGTATGATGAACTCACTAATGGTGGTTATGTAAATGATTTTGCAATGTTTGATTGGGAGGAACGATGAACGATCTTAAAGAACACTTTGAAAATCTAACAGAGGGTGATAAAGTTTGGGTAGAACACAGGAATGGGTGGTCAGTTGAAAAGTTCTCAAGAACTACAAAAACATTATTAGTGACAGTAAACAGATTCGGTCAAGAAGTACGTTACAACATCGATTCAGGATTTAAAAAGGGGTTGGGAAAATGGGAATATGTAAAGGCATTACCTTTTACTGACAAGCACGAAAATATTGTTGCAAAACACCAGTTGAAAAACTCTATCCTTGAAGAATTAGATTACATAAAGAATAAACTCAGTGAAGATGCTTTCTACTGCAAAGACACTTTACAACAAGTTTTTGATACACTAAAGGAAATGAATAGTGAAAATTGAAGAATCATTAATAAAACAAATTAAAATATCTGCCCTTGAACGTCTTGATCCAATTACAATCATTGTAGAAGATGTTGCTCACGGCAAAGCACACGTTACTATCAAATGTTATGACAAATCTTGGACAAGTTATTGGGGTGCTATGGGTGGAAGTGTTAAGGATTTCTTCACTCGTTGTAATGTTCATTACTTAGTTAATTGTTTCGACAGAGGTATTAGTCCTACAACGGATGAGAAAGATGTCCATGAAATGACTAAAACTTTCCATAAGAAGATAAGAGAATTGATTCTGGAGAAACGTAGAGATGAATATATCTCAAAGATTGAAGCTAGAGGTTTATGGAATCATCTAGATTATATCAGGTTTTATAATGTGATTCCTGAACATGATCATGAATGTTTTAGTTGGAATATAGATAGTTGGGATTTTATATCTGAATATTGGAGTAAATTGTTCCACTATGAGAACTATTGGAGTGGCGAGAGTGAAGAGTTCCAATACTGGTTATGGGAAAATGTACCTTTTGTGTATGAACGTAATCACGAGTATGATTATTTGTGTAGAATTGTGGAAGTTGTTAAGAAAGTTTTAAGTGAGGAAGAAGTAAGTGACAAAAATATTAAAGATTTTAAATAAAATTGAAGCTGCGAAAGGTAAAGAGAAATTAGAAATCTTAATGTCGCAGAAAAGTAATGATGTACTGAAAGAGGTTTGTCGATTAGCATATTCTCCTACAGTACAATTTTATATTAAGAAAGTTCCTGATGGTTGGCAGCATGAAGAATCA
>CAKZOO010000008.1 GCA_937136455.1 uncultured Flavobacteriaceae bacterium
AAGAGTCGGGTCACCTTTGCTAAGGTATTTAGCAATTTGCTCTTTGTCTGTGGGGGTACAAGTAATTTTCATATTGTTTGTTTTATTTTTCTGGATATACTTTTTTCTCTGAACCGTCAGAAAAGATCGCGACGACCTTGCCGTTGCATTGAAAGGCATTTTGTTTAGCCATGTCAAGACAATTAATCTTCGGATTTGTTTTCTCTAACTCTATAGAGTATCCGCCCATCCAATCTCCCTTGCGATTGTATACTTCGTATTTTACCACTTCACTCATTACGCTTCAAGTCTAATGTCAATCTTTGTACCCTCTTCAGTAAGAACTTCACTACTTGTAATGATCGTGCTGGGCGCAGAATCTACAGTGATATTAAGCTTCTCTAGCCAAACCCTTGATACAGGGATTGATTGCTTGCGACCGAATAGGTCATTAAGTTGCTCTAAATCGATATTCACAAATGATGTGCCGCCCTTGGGTCTTCCACGTTTTGCCATAATATTAGTTGGTTTGTTTTTTTGTTTTAGAGATTAGTATCCGCACTTCGAAACGACTGCACTGGCTTCTCTAGAGAGAACCTCAAGAGTATCGTCGTAGTCAATCACCTTTGCCTCTTTGAGAGCTTTCTCCAAGCCACCAATGAGTTCCCAAAGGTTGTCTGATTCGATCTTATTGCCGTTGACTGCAATGTCGATCTTAGGAAAGTCAATGTCCAGTTCGTCGTTCATGGCCATATAATAGCAGGTTTTGTCTTAGGGTCAAGTTTTTTTTCATTAAATTGTTTGAGCAAATGCCATACCCTGTCTGGTAAGTTTTCTCTTGACATCTATCTCTAGTAAGTTCTTCCTCACCAGAATCTGCTCATAGTCTCTCTGGATAGCTTGCTTCTGATAACCAGTGACAGAGGAAAGGCCATTGAGCGTCATCGCCCCCCTGTCCTTTAGAGCCTTCACAATCTGAAGCTCAGAGTTAGAGAGGCCCATCGGATTAACTCCCATAGCAATGCAGAACTGAGACCAGACAGTCTTTGTGAATACTTTCAGTTTGGTAGCGGAGGCATACGTCTGAGCGTCCTGAGCTTTGACTACAGCGTCCCTTGGGTTTCCCCTCAATACAGAAACGATATCCTGCTTCGTTGCAGGATCAATCTGGACCTTTTTTTCTAGATTAGACTCAAAGATTTCGTAAAGCTCCTCGCCAGAATAATCTTCAAAAGAAATATCTCTAAGTCGATCTCTCAGTGGCTCACAAAGCTTTTCTTGATTTGTTGTCGCCATACAAAGTGAAAGCTTCGAAAAATCAAATGTGAAAGTTCCCTCTTCTGTAGTAACAGTCCTAACTGGATTCTTGTCCACGTTCAGTGCTGTCAAGAAAATTTCCTGCAAGTCCTTGGGGATGTTGTGTCCCTCATCAATAAAAAGAAAAGCATTATGCTCAACCCACAATGGGTAAACCTGCTCAAAGAACGCACGAGCGTTTCTGATTGTCTTGCCATTAATCTCAAGCATCGGTGGGCGAGTCCCATCTGGACGTTCAAGAGCTTCGCGAAACTTGCGAGCAAAGAATGTTTTCCCTCCACCCTTCTGGGTAGTGAGGTTAATAAACGGCAAACGATTTGTCGCCTTGTAAGAATCGATAAACACACTGAGCGTGCGCTTAACTGACTCTTGCCCTATGACTCCTGTAAATGCTTTGTTTATCTGCATGCCCACATCTTATAGAGCATGTGGTTTGGGTCAATGCTTTTTTTGAATAAAAAATCACTTTTCTCGTAAGTGACTGTTACCCAGCACCCAAGGAATAACTAAATTTTCTACACATCTCACGTAAGCCTCCTCGTCGTTTATTTCCATGAAAGCCAAGCCTGTCATCTCAAAAATCATGTGAGTTACTTCATGAACCAAGGTCCACCAGTGCTGTTCTGGATCTTTTAAGCATTTTTTATTTAATTTAATAAGCTTGTCGTCCATAAAGCATTCGCCCCAGTCCTCCATTTCCTCGTAAATTATTTTAATTTTGTGATTTAAAACGTTTACTGAAGCCACCTTTCTCATCTTAAATAATTACACTTCTAATTGACAAACCCTAAATAAAATAGAAAATATAGAAATGGATATTCAAGAAGAGTTGAATTTAATCAAGGAAGCCCAACAAATGTCGGCTGGTCTAGAATTAGAAAAGAGAAAAATTTATGATGAACTTGTAAAAAAAATAGACCCAAGTCCCAGATTCGAAAGTATTTTGTGGGATTTTGTCGTCAATGGAGTTCAATGTTACAAGTACGATATTGAAAAGATATTAATAAATAGAAAAAAATGGCTTGACCCAGAGGATTAAGCCATTATTCTGACCTCGACATGAACATATTTGTTACCGATCAAGACCCGTGCAAAGCAGCCAAGAATCTTTGCGATAAACATTGTGTTAAATTAATCCTTGAATGCAATCAGCTTCTCTGCACGACATTCTGGATGCAGGATCTTGAAGCCCCATACAAGAAGACTCATTACAATCATCCCTCTGCAATCTGGACTAGAGAGTCTCGTGGTAACTTTGAGTGGCTTGTTCAGCATACAGCAGCCCTACTTAAGGAATATACTAGAAGGTATGGCAAGCGTCACAAAAGCACAGATACTTTTATTTGGATTCTGGAGAACAAACATCGCTTGAACTTCGACAAACAAGAGCAAACAGAATTCGCTGTAGCCATTAGTCAAGACCAGAGATGCAGACAACTACCAAACTTCGAAACTCTTTCGGTTGTCGAAAAGTACAGAGAGTACTATAATTACGACAAATCCCGCTTTGCTAAGTGGACGAAGAGAGAAGCCCCAACATGGTATACCGCAAAGTAATGAAAGAGAAATTAGAACATATTTTTATTATAGTCGGATCTATTTTTATTGGCATACCACTTGGGTTAATTGTGGGCTTAGTCTGCTGGTTTAAATTCCCTTTCCAAGTATACTATCAAGCTAGAGCTGATTTGGCTTTAAAAAGGATTAAAAGAGCTGAACAAGAGCTACAAAAATATAACTCAGAAAACATTTGGGAAAGACATATAAAAAGAATAGAAGAAAAAAAATCTTATGACAACTGAAGAACTATTAAAACTACATAAAGATACCTGTGATACTTGCAGAGATATTATGAGGCGAAAAAATAACGATTATACTGGAGGAAAAACCTCTAAAGATCCCTTCTCTAATTTCAACGCTGCATCTGTCCTTGGGATTGATCCAGTTCAAGGATTACTACTTAGGGTCATTGATAAGATCCAAAGAATCAGATCCTTTACTAACGATAAAGAGCTAAAAGTAGCAAATGAAAGCGTTGAAGACGCATGTGATGATATCGTAAATTATGCGATCCTCGCAAAGGCGATGCTTATGGAGCAAAGAAATAAAGATTTATCATGAACGACACAAAACAAAAAAGAAAAGTGGGTCGCCCACGGAATTCTGTAACTACAGTGAAAGTTCAATTAGTTGATTTACTTAGAGTTTTAAAACCCGAAGCCTACGTGGTTGTCGGGACTCTTTTCGCTAAAGAGCTTGGTCTCATTAGCACTAAAGAGTCAAAAGAAATAGAGTAAAAACGATTAAAAATTCACCGCTGATCAACCTACTCCTACGGGAGTGGGTTTTTTTGTGTAATATATAACATGCCTTCTGCAACTAGAGTCCACTCTCATGAAAGCCAAGTGTACATTAATGATACTTTGGTTAGAGGAGTACAATCTTTCAGCTACGAGAACCCTAAAAATACTCAAGAACTAAGAAAACTTGGGTCTTACAAACAAGAAGATTATATTTTAACCGCAGATCAGCCCATCGATACATCTATTGATTTTATTGTTAACGATCATATTTTGGAAACAGATGGCAACTACTTAAAGTTTCTAAGCTCTGATGAATCGACCATTCAACTCAAAGACTCTACTGCAAGAACCACTTTTTCGAAAGCGAACTTAACAAACTTTTCTCTGAATTTTAGCGTAGGAGAATTGGCTCGTGGTTCTTATGGATACCAGTGTGATTCTTTGTCAGTTAGTGAAGGCAACTCACTAATTGATTTAGATCTAGACTCTTCAAAAATAAATATTTTTAGACCACAAGATATTACATTAACCACCACCCTTGATGAAGGAATTAATTCTACAGACTTTCCTATTCAATCTATTTCTCTTTCTGTTGGAATAGAAAGAAGAGCTACAATTAGAGTTGGCCAAAGAGGAGCAAAAAGAAGATATCCAGTTTTACCAGCACAAGGATCTTTAAGCATATCTGTAATCAAAAATAATGTAGATGACACAATGAATCTATCAGCCTTGGTGGTAGAAAAAGGAAACTTTACATTTGTAATACCTGAAACTCCTTTGGGATCATCTTCTGAAAATCCAAATTTAAATATAAAAGTTTATAATTGTTTTTTAGATTCTGTGAGTCATTCTCACGATTTAGACGGAAACGCAACATTGGATTTTTCTTATACATTTCCGATTTCAAATGATGCCGTTGAATATTATTTTTCGTAAGCTTATTGCACCCCCCTTATTTGGCCAAATCCCGCTTAAACTTGCGACTTTTTTGTGTATAGAATAATATGCCTAGACAAAAACAAGGAGAAATTCACTGCGACTTCAGCTTAACTTCTGGAGATTGGGTTAGTTACAGGGCAGAAGTCACTGGTTTTTATGGTACAAATGATGCCTCTGAACTGAATGATCATATTGTTCGTGAATTCAATAAAAAAATAAGAGACCTGAACATGCCAGAATCTCTTTATATTTCCCCTTATGATGCAGGACTACGCTACACGGGAGATGGTAGTACTTTTAATGGTTAAATTAAAAAACCTGTTTCTTTAATATTTTAAAGATATCATACAAGCACTGATCTCCTTTTGTTGCTTCCCTGACCTTATTGTTCATTTCGAAGCTATGTGAAGTATGTGCTATCTCTCTTTTAATAACCCAACCATCTTCAATAAAATAATCGGAATCCCAGTCAAAGACCTCTGATATATAGTCTATAGCAATCAAATGCCTTTGAGCTTCTGAGATCTCAATCTGTACTTCTTGTTTCCCCGTAATTTTCATGTACTTTTATTACACTGTTTTCTGGGTCTTTGTCAAGAGAGTATCTATGCTTGAATAAGAGCCAATTCTCATGAGTTAACCTGCGGCCATATAAATAGTATACTTTTTTACCTCGACTCGTCTCAATAGCTGGACCAGAAATGTTATGCAATTGACCTTGCCTCCAATATTCTATACTACCATTATTATAAATAACTGCTGGCCCATGGTTCTTGTGAAGCTTTTCGCAAGAATCGTCTAAATAATACCGCAGAGAAGAATGCTCTAAACGAATAAATAGATTGTCATCATTAGTTAATTCCTCCATAGGTCTTCTAGGAAATAAATCTGGAGTTTTAGCCATATCTAATTTTTTATAATATTTAAATAAAAAGGAGA
>CAKZOO010000009.1 GCA_937136455.1 uncultured Flavobacteriaceae bacterium
GACACCCTATCAGGGTGAACAGTTGTTAAACTTCTTGGAGTTGCGTTTTGATCCCGAGCAATTAAAGAATAAGCGTTCCCGTAATTTATTACAGATTGCATCATGTAGTCATGCCATGAGTAAGAATCTAAGTTCTTATTAGCCATGTTTGTTATCAAATCTACCGCTGGCGTGTCATAGACATTTTCCCTATCGTCACCGACATACTTAACTAAGTGTTTTGGAAGTCCAGCAATTATGTTGCTCAAAATCTGTGAAGCCCTCCACCATGCAGCTATACCACTAACCGAATCAACATCTACGTTGTTAGAATCGAAACCGAACCCGTGTCCAAAATTATAGAACGGATTTGTTGGACTTGCGTCTCGTCTTTTGATTTCGATATTTGTAAATGGTATTCTCAATCCTTAATTTTTATAAAATTATAATCAGTGTTTTTTTGGTAGGTTTCATTTTCTTTAACTTCTTCACCTTCCAAAATTGACGTGATGTAAACCTTCATGTAGTCGTTTAGTGACTTCAACTTGCTTTCAAGTTCTGCGATTTGTTTCTCGTAGTTCTTGATGGTTTTTTTTTGGGCTTCGCTCGTTGTTATCATTCTATTATTACCTTGTTTACTTCTGGCTTACTTTCTAAAGCCTTATTTGTCGCATCCTCATCCCTTCCCTTATTCACAATTTCAGCAGCGTATTTTCTCAATACATTAAGAGCAAAAACCTTTTTTGCCCCATCATCTTCAACATCACCTTCATAACCATAATAGCGACACGCGTATTCAATAAAATCCTGCACATCTTGTATAGGCTCTTCTAAAAGAACACCATAATAACCGCTAGGTATTACTTTCACGTCTCCAACTGGATTTACAAAAAGAGATTCCCCTTCTTGTAAAATGGTTTCTTCGTTATTTTCTTTTACTAATTTCATTTTATGCCACTTTTATTGTACCCGAATCGTTCCATAAATCACCAGTATCTAAACCAGCCGAACTAGTTGGGAACGTTCCGTTAATTACTCCATTTTTCTTTACATAGAACATTGACGAACCACCAACCAATAGTTCTAAAATCTTACTCGCTGCATTAGACTCCGTATCTGTAACATTTATTTTGAAAGCGGTCGGAGCACCTGTTGTGTTCCATGTCTGATCTAACTCCAAAAGTGACCCATCTAAAGAACCTGACCCAGCCGAATATGTGTCAGTCAATTTCACCTTTCCGTTAGCCGTTTCAAAAGCTCTAAAATCAGCAGCCGCCGTTAATGTAGGGTTTAGATAAACGGCTCTAGTTATTCCGCTTGCTCCACCTGTTTGGTTTATTGTAGGATTCAACTCCGCTAGTGTGTAAGTGTTACTACCACTTGAAGGTGTGAATCCTGAGTTGATAACTAAACCTTTTTTAACTCCTAAAGCGTTAGATATTGAAGTAAAAGAGAACGTTAAATTCGTTTTGTCTGTATTGCTGCCATTTGTATTTGATACAAAAGAAGTCTCACCCGTAGAGTCATCTGACAAGTTAGCTCTTGAACTCAGGGTGACTTGCGAGCCTGATACCTCAACTCCTCCCGCCGCTACAACCTTGCCGTCCTTCGTAAGTCGAATTAAGTCAATACCTGCAAAAGACTTTAGTTTAAACCCGTCATCTATCTGTCCACTCGCTAGAGAAATAGTTAATGGAATGTGATTTATATTTTGGGATGTCAGAACAGCACCATTGACATAGGTAAATCCAGAACTTGACCCAAAAGCACCACCGTTATTAAATTGAACCTCAGTGTCTGAACCTCCTGGAGTAGAAGGAACATTAGTCATATTTGATGCGTCAAAAACAGGTGCAGCGCCAACAGAAACACTTTGATCCAGTGCCTTGACATCTTCAACAGATTCCAGTTCCGATTCCATTAAAGCCCCTGTATCCGTTACCGCTGATGTAGTTACTAATGAAGTCTGTAAACTTGTAATTGAAACCTTCTTACTTTCATCAGCGTCGAAATCAACAATTTCTAGTAAATCAGACCCATCAACGTCAACCGCTGCAAGTTCTGTGAGGTCTGTTATTTTAAATTCCGCCATTATTGTACAATTCTAATACCTCTATCTTGCGTTATTCTTACGTTTGTATCTTGTGTTATTCTAGCGTTATCA
>CAKZOO010000010.1 GCA_937136455.1 uncultured Flavobacteriaceae bacterium
CGTAAAAACCGATTCTTAGAGCAAATTGGTTTAGATAGACCTATCCAGATACTAGATGCTATGTGTGAAAAGAATAAACGTGGTCGTGGGGGGTATATAGAATTACCTTTTGGGTATTATGCTTATTGTAGTTCACCTCATGCTCGATTTAATTACCTAGATCAGGGAAGTGAAGCAGCTTGTCAAAAATGGGCAGAACTTTATTTTCACAAAGAAGCTAAAAGATTAGGTTTACCAGCTAATCGTATACTCAGTTACCATAAATAAATTGTGGCTTCATACAGTAATGTATGTCGAATAATCTTGTTAATTGTCTGGAAGGTTTTAAAATGCTAACCAGCAGCAATAATATTGACATATTGTTGTTCAGAGACTAAAATCGTACTCATAACCTAACTAAATGTAAGGAGAGTATAGTGAAGATAAGTAAAGAAGATCGTGATAATTTAATAGCTTGTAGTTTAGGTGATGGATACCTTTATAAAAAAGGTCAATTAGAAATATACCACAGCTTAAAGCAACGCGATTTAGTAGAGTATAAATACTCTTTACTAAAGAAGTATGTATCTTATAAAAATTTACATACAAAAGAACGAAAGAATGGAAAACCTTTATATGGGTTCAGAACGAAGAGTAATAAATTCACTCGATGTTTACGTAAGATTATATATAAAGGCACTAGTAAGAAACACGTAACTGAAAAGATTCTTAATAGGCTGTCTTTAAAACATTTAGGACTACTTTGGATGGATGATGGTAGTCGTTATGTTCACAAAGACAAAGAGACGGGGAAGATTAAGAGTATCACTTATGAATTCAGTACTTGTTGTTCTGAAAAAGACGCAGATATATATATATCTTGGATCTACAATCTAACAGGGGTAACTTTTCGAAAGGTTCTGAGAAAAGGTAAATACTACTCTTTAAGGTTGAGTACAAAAGAGGGGAAGGTTTTTAGTAAGAAACTTTATCCTTACGTTCTTGAAAGTTTTCACTATAAGATAGATACTTAAGTGTCGTAAGAAGGGTAGTCCCTTTTGAAAAACAAGACCCCCTTTAACGAGGGGTGGTTATATAGTCCGATCCATAGACGAAAGTTTATGGCTTTGCAAGTAAAGTTGCGGGTATGTGTAACGAACATATTGAACTTTGGATGAGTATACAGTAGAGTGTGATATTGATGTAGTAGAGGATGTAAAGAAACTTATGTATAAATCTTATGAAGAAGCAAGTATTGCTATGTGGGAATGGCATAAGAAACATTCTAAATGGTTTAAAGGTAGTGATCTACCTAACTTCCATATTCAACTACAATCAGGAAGTAGTGTTGGTGACAATTACTACGAAGTTCATTAACCTATTTTAAAAATGGAGAGGATTCCTCTCCATTACTTTTAATATTAATCTGGCCTTTTTAAATTATTTTTAACATATCGTATGAAATACCTTCTTACAGTTTCTAAAGATAAGTCTAACTCTTTGGCGGCCTCCTTGAATCCATTACCTACTTTAGGACTGTCATAAACGATCTGAACTATCCGCCTTTCCATTTGGTCTTTAGTCATTCCTCTTTTCAAAGATGCTACAAACCCTTTATCCCTTTCCCTAAAATCACCTAAAAGTAATCTTCCACAAGCCCATTCTAAACCTAATTTTTCACAAGCATAAATAGGACTACAGTTGTTGTAAACCATTTTCCTTAACTCTGTTATTAAATTTTCATCATCCTTTAAAGTTTCGTACTGTTCTTTAGCTTTAGGTATGTTCATCCCTTTTATAGTTCTATAGGCAAAGTGTCTTTCCTTTCCGATCTGCTCTGAAACTTCTTTACCAGATCTTCCAAGTTCTTTTTGTTCTTGTATCCAAAAATACATTTCACCAAAATTATTAAAACCACACTCTTTAGCTCTACCATCCCTCTTACTCCAAGTACTATTTCTACTTGACAACTCAGCTATAGTCTCTCCATATTTGTTCGCAAGAGCTAATGGATCGTAGTGAGCATTGAGTATCGCGTAAGCTTTGTTATAGTATTCTGGACTATCCACTGCATTAAATTTTTTAATGTACTCGTTCTCTACCTTAATAAGGTCTTCTCTATTAACAACGTACTCTAAAACTTCGGCAGAAAGTATATGACCATTTTTAACATCTTCTAACATTTCATATGAGGTGGTAGAAGAGTAGTAAGGAGTACCGTTCCTATTAAGTATAGTCATAACTCCATCAAATTCTTCTACACTAGATTCTTGTTTTGAACCTATGTAAAACCTCCTACCACTCTGTTTTGTAATATTTGTAAGTAAATATACGAAATTTCTCTTCATGGGATTTTTACCTGTATTTTTGGTTTCTCTTACTGTTATTATACCTTAAATGAGAAGCATTATCAATTACACCCACCCCTAACCCCCAAGTCTACAATTTTGCCACAAAAGTATGTCATTTTTGTAGACTTATACTCCCCTACCAACCTTTACACCCAAAAATAATCCCTCCCCTAAAAATTTATTATCCCCAAAAATACTTATTGACAAGACGATCACTTCACTTTAGAATGGTCACACTTTAACAAAGAGGAGAATATTATGATTACAATTGAATATTTAAACAAATATGGGTTAGATAAGTTGGTAGAAGAATTTTCAATCAAAGTAAGTGTTGACGAAAGATTTCCCGATCTACTGGTGTTGAATTATAATCAGATTGACTCACCAAAGGATCACCCTATTGTGAAAGAATGTCGTTCCCTTGTAGTTGGTTGGGATGGTGACAGTTTTCATGTAGTAAGTCGTGCATTTGATCGATTCTTTAACCAAGGAGAGTGTGCTACTACATATGACCTATCTGAAGTAACTTTATATGAGAAGATAGATGGTAGTTTAGTAAGCGTGTTTTATACCGATCAATATGGTTGGTTGTACCGTACCAAGAGTATGATTATGCCAGAACTATCTGTACAAGGTTGGGAACGTACTTGGAAAGATTTTATTGAGTCAGCCTTGGCTTGGGAAAATGTTAACAAGAGTTTATTGGATAAATATTACACTTATATTTTTGAAGTTGTAGGCCGTGAGAACCGTGTGGTAGTCAAATATTCTGAGGACAAGGCTTACCTATTAGCTGTAAGGAAGACTGATGGAACGTATTTGTAAATTATACCATATTTGTAGAGAAAGAGATAAGTTTGATTATAGCAAAGGTTATATAGGAGTTTCTTTCCATCCAAGTAAGAGATGGGAACATCATAGAAACAGGAATGAGAATCCACATCTTCGTAATGCTTTAGATAAATATACCGATATTATTTACTACGTGTTTATGGAGGGGTATGAAGATTACTGTTATAAAATAGAACAAGACCTGAGACCTGTATGTAATACGGGGTGGAATATTAATATCGGAGGTAGTAAACCTCCTTCACCTAAAGGGACTTCCCATTGCATAGGTAAGATAAGACCTGACCAAAGAAGGAAAAACTTCAAACATACACAAGCTACCAAAGATAAGTTAAAACAGTGGTATGAAGATAATAAACTCCATTTTTCTAATATTAAAAAGGGAGAATTAAACCCTATGTACTACTATACAGGAGAGAATAACCCCAACTTCCAAGGCTATTATATAACACCTGAAGGTATATTTGATAATGAGGTTACTGCAGGTTACTGGTTCAATGTTTCAAGAGCCACAATCGGTAATATTTGTAAAAATAATCAATCAAAGATAAAAAGATGTTATTCTTTGAAAAGATATTGTAATAAAGGTTGTACATGGGCGGAATTAGGTTTCTGGTTTTTAAATAAAGAGGATAAAGAAATTATGAATAAAGAAGATATTGCTAAAATTTTTAATGCAGGGATTCCAAGAGTCTATCAATTTAAGGACGAGGTACATTTAAAGCAAATTGTAAATTCTCTCCCTAATTTGGAAGAAGGTTTTGTGTTATACAATCCTAATAATGAACCAGTACTTAAGATAAAGTCTAAAGCCTACCTCCAAGCCCATAGGTTAAAAGGTGACGGACTAACACCGAAACGTATTATGGAAATGGTGGTTATCGGAGAATGCGATGAATATTTTGCTGTTTTCCCCGAAGATAAAGTACACTTTGAAAAATATATCACTGCTTGGAAAAATCTAGAGAATAGTTTAAGTGCGACTTTTAACCTTTACCAACATATTACTGACAGGAAAAAGTTTGCACTTAAAGTTAAAGATTTTCCTTTCAGTGCAATATTATTCCAATCGCAAAACACAAATAAAAATGTAATAAAAGTATTGCATGATCAAAAAGTTTCTTATAAGATTAAATTGTTGAGTAATTTGATAGGAGAAAATTAATGAAAGAGATTATATTTACACAAGGTATTAGTGCATCAGGGAAGACAACTTGGGCTGAACAATTTGCAAAGGATAATCTTGAGTATACAAATATCAATCGTGATGACATACGTGGTGAATTATTTTGTGATGGTAAGTTATGTTGGGACAAGTATAAGTTTACAAAAACAAATGAGAAAATTGTTACACAAGAGCAGCTCAAGATTATCTCGGAAAATGTTTCACTTGGACGAAGTATTATTATCTCTGACACAAACCTATCAGAGAAGACCATCCAAAGTATAATAGCTTTTGTTAACAGTATCTCAAAAGGTTATACCTTTACTGTAAAAGTTTTCGATATTGATTTTATGGAAGCTATAGAACGAGATGCAAAACGAGAACGTAGTGTAGGGTATAAGGTTATTAGTGGACAATATAATAAATTCAGACAATTACACCCTGTAAGGCAAGACTTATCTGATGATAAAATTAATTGTGTGGTTGTCGATATTGATGGAACTTTAGCAGATATGACAGGAGTTCGTACACCTTTTGAGTGGGATAAAGTAGGCTTAGACAATCCCCGTTGGGAAGTGATTAATATGTTACGAGGTTTAATCCATTTCCAAGATTTGACCCCAGTGTTTGTATCTGGACGAGATGCTTGTTGTATGAAACAAACCCAAGAATGGTTGGAGAAATATATACCAGAATTAGATGGACACTTTCCATTGTTTATGAGGCCAGAAGGGGATATGAGAAAAGATACAAAAGTTAAACGAGAAATATTTGACAAGTATATCTCTCATAAGTACAATGTTGTATGTGTATTAGATGACAGACCATCTGTTACAAGAATGTGGGCGTTTAATCTAGGTTTGAATGTTATCAATGTAGGTAACCCTTATTTTGAATTTTAAAGAGGAGAATATTATGACACAACCAACTAATTATAAATTTCACTCTACTGGACAATTCCGTAACGTAGTGAAGAATATTAAACATGCAGCCCAATACTTAGGTTTTGATGAAGAAACTCAACAACCTATAATGGATCGTAATGCTATTGCACCTAAGATTATGTATGTTGGAACAGTTAAATTACACGGTACCAATGGTAGTGTTGTGAAACACGAAGATGGTACAATCAGTTTCCACAGTAAGAATAATCTGTTGGGATATATTGTTAATGAGGAGTTTACTTTACTTTCTGATAACGCAGAATTTGCACAAAGTATGTATCGCAGGATTGACAGTTTATCGGCAATTATTAGTGATCTGGAAGAACGTCTCACTAAAGAGAATAATCTGCGTTACCCTCTTAAAATTTCAGGTGAGTGGTGTGGTGGTATTCAAAAAGGTGTTGGTATTTCTTTCTTAGATAAACGTTCTTGGTTTATTTTCGGTATTAAATCGGGAGAAACAAACCAAGAGCATAAGACAGGATGGTTAGCGTTAGATTATCTAGACGGATTGACGACAATTACAGATCGAGAATCTGGTATCTACTCTATCACAGACTTCCCAGTTAAAACTTTAATGATTGATTTTCAAAATCCTGAGTACAGTCAGAATAAGTTAGTAGAGTTTACTGAATCTGCTGAGAATTGCTGCCCTGTATCAGAAGTTTTAGATTTGAAAGATGGTGAAGGTAATCCTCAACGTTTGGGAGAAGGTTATGTTTGGACACCATTGAATAACAAATATTGCTGGGACAGCGGTAACTTCTTTAAAACCAAAGGTAAGAAACATTCCGTATCAAAGGTTAAATCCGTTGCGTCTGTATGTCCTGAGAAACTGGAATCTATTCAAAAATTTGTAGAGTATGCTGCAACGGATAACCGTTTAGAACAAGGTATTCAAGAAGTAGGTCTGGATCAAAAATTGATTGGTCAGTACATTGGATGGGTTAATCGTGACATTAATAAAGAAGAAGCTGATACCCTTGAAGCTTCCAACCTTTCAATGAAAGATGTTGGTAAAAAGATCTCTGATAAAGCAAGAGCTTTCTACTTAGATAAGTTAAACAATAACCTATAACCCAAAACAAGCCCTCCTCGTGAGGGTTTTCTTATTTCTAAGAAATAAACCTTTTACCTAAAATAAATTACTTTACCTAAAATAATCCCTTGACACAACTAACACTTTAACTTAAGATACATTTTATCGAAACAAACTATTTGGAGAAAT
>CAKZOO010000011.1 GCA_937136455.1 uncultured Flavobacteriaceae bacterium
ATTCCTATCAGCATTGGAATTGCACCTACCAAAGCGCTCGCTAAGGTGGCCAATAGAATTGCAAAAAAGTTTAAAGAACGCACTAAGGGTGTTTACATTATTAAAGATGAAGAGAAAAGAATCAAAGCACTCAAATGGCTTAAAATTGAAGATGTTTGGGGTATTGGAAGGCAGCACAGCAAGCGTCTGCAATTTAGGCAAGTGTATACCGCCTGGGACTTTACTCAATTAAACGACGCTTGGGTCCGAAAAGAACTCTCGGTAGTGGGACTACGACTCAAAAGAGAGCTCGAAGGACAGCAGAGCCTCTTCTTAGAACAACCTCAAAATAAAAAGTCGATCGCTACTACTCGAAGTTTTAAAACCAATATTTCTGATTTAGAAATACTACAGGAACGCGTTGCTACCTTTGCCGTGCACTGTGCTGAAAAACTTCGCAAACAAAAGAGCAGTTGTAGTATGATCTCTGTATTTCTGAGATCCAATCCCTTTGATAAAAGCCAACCTCATGTCTTTAGGAATACGACCATCAGCCTTCCCTACAGCTCTGACTCGAGTATTCTTATTGCGAGCTATGCTCAAAAGGCACTTCGACATATTTACAAAGAGGGAGTTCCTTACAAAAAGGCTGGGGTATTAGTTATAGGCCTACAACCCAATGAGACACAGCAACTCAATCTTTTTTGCGATACACAGCCCAAACACAAGGATTTAATGAGAGTGATGGACAAGATGAACAATCGCTATGGAAAGGCACTCCAACTCGCCAGTCAAAACCTTACGGGAAAATGGATTATGAGACAAGAAAACCTCTCTCAGCGTTATACTACAGACATTAATGAATTAATACAGGTACGTTAAATGACAGCATCAAAAGCACCGGGACTTCAAATCTTTAAAACACATACCAAAAGCGGTTTAAAACAACCGCTGATCGAAGGTGGTATTGCAGCGGGATTCCCCTCTCCTGCAGATGATTTTGCAGAAGTGAGGATTAGCCTAGACGAGAGTCTTGTCAAAAACAGAGCGGCGACCTTTTACGCTAGAGTCAGTGGAGAATCCATGGTGGATGCTGGACTTGACGATGGAGACCTACTGGTTATCGATCGAAGCTTAGAGCCTAAAGACAACAAAATAGCGGTCTGTTTTATCGATGGAGAATTCACTGTCAAACGATTAGCACTAAGAGGAGAGCAACTCTTTCTTTTGCCTGAAAACAAAAACTACAAACCCATAGAAGTGACCCCTGAAAACAATCTCCTAGTGTGGGGAATTGTTACCTATGTAATTAAAAAGGTTTAAACAACTACTGATTATTCGAACAGAAATTCTTTTGGGCAGTTGCTGAATCCTTATAACCAAAAGCTTTGGATTGTTCTAACAAACCACATGCTTCATCTCTTCTATTGAGATTCACCAATGAAATAGCCCATAAATATTCACTTTTTCCTGATTTGGGATTGAGTTCTTCAACCACTTTTTTAAAATAAGGAAGTGCCTGTTCGTATTGACGTGCTGAGAAATAAGAAGCTCCAATATTTTCATAGTAAGAGAATTCCAATGGATCTAATTCACTGGAACGCTTAAACTCCTGAGCAGCTTCGAGGTACAATCCCTGAGTAAAAAGTTGATTGGCGTTTTGTGAAATAGCTAGTGCCTGGTCCACTCGAGTCTTTCCATAAGAAAGTGTTTTGTGTAAAACTCTAAAATCGTTTTGATCCGGATAGAGTTCCATTCCTCTTTTAGCAATATGAATGTATTTTGAATTTCCAACAGGACTCAAGGAATTCATCGCCACTAAATAATTTTTCCACACATCCTGATTGTAATCCGCACTGTCTTTAGAAAACATTCGATTGATTTCAACGGTATCTTTTACTCGAATAGCCTCGATGAGGTAATTGGTAAAATGAGGAGGAATCGGTAGTTTGTTATAGGCAATTCTCGAATATTTCAATGCTGAATCCAATTGATTCATCTTTTTGTATTCCTGAGCAATAAGATTTTCAGAGAATCCCAAATACGGATTTACCTCAATACCTTCATGAAACATTTCAATGGCCTTTTTAGTCTTTCCTGCCTTAGCGTAATAACGACCTTTCATCGCCACAATTGGAAGCGTAGTCACTGATATGTTTGGAATGGTGGGTACCACCTCAGCGATTTGATTTAGAGGATACTTGAGTTCTCCCCTATTGTATT
>CAKZOO010000012.1 GCA_937136455.1 uncultured Flavobacteriaceae bacterium
TTTTTTTTGTTATTGCTGGGTACGCCATGGTTCATGCCAATAATGTCTTTACTTAACTTGGTTTTGACTAGCTGTTAATTAATCTGGTTTTGCCTATAGTTTAACGAATTAATGCTTGCCTGGATTTTTTTTTAGGATAATGCTTACATGATTAGAATCTTTTGATATTTTAAATAGGTGTGTTTGTGGATTTGTTTTGGACACACTTCACCTTCTAAGAGGTAAAGTATGTCCAAGACGGTTTGTGTATATCGCCTCTGTCCACTTCCCATTAGAACAACCTGCATTTTCAACAGGAAAGGGCGGTTGGCCGGTCTCCTTTTATGTTCTGCTTATATCCAGCGGTATAACCAATCAGCCAATGGGACGACTTTGATCGATTATTGAAGGTTGCAGTGTTGCATTGCCTTCATCGTAGTGGAAATTTTTTAACAGCCCATCCACTTTTGCTGTCTCATTACAATACGTTATTGGGTCCTAACTGAGATTATCTGCACCCTGTTTCATTCAAGTTACTAGGTTGCTCAACAGGTTTGACGTCCTCAAAATATGTCAGTGCCGTGTTAGGGCAGAAATATTTATATACAAAAAATCGAACGTTTCAAACATTGAAACGAAAGTTTACTGTTATAAAGGAAAATACATCAAAATTTAGTGTTCTGAGTTGAGCTTTGTGTTAGAAGTACAAAAAAAAGTCAGCAATTGAGATTTTTCTGACGATTATTTTTTTGTATTAATTTTGTCCTGCTGGATCTGCGGATTTGTTACAGTTTCTCAGAGTCGACATTGAATGGACCATTGTCTAGGTCAGATATTGCCTTTGAACTGTGTTCAGCTTCAAATGATAAATTAAAGTACCTTACAACTCTGGCATCCCGGTCATCGTAGGAATTTAGGTTTAGATCACTTGCTCCAGTCTCAAATGCAGTTTTAAAAGCGGACAGAGCAGCATCAACATCTTTAGTATAGACATCCACACGAACAATCATTTCTTTCCCTTTTTTGTCTTGCTTGAGCTAAGGAGCAAACAGTCCTACTCGTGGTGTAAGACGCTTCACGATCACAGTCTTCATCCACTCTCGATTGTCAAGATTTAATCGGTATCTCAGTTCAAAAAAACAAGATGCTTACCCTTGATCACCAAAGGTCTGAAGATTGATCGCCATCTCCCTCGATAGTGGTAAATGTTTTGCATAGAAACGTTCAATTTGATCCACTGAGGTTCCGGCATTTTTGGCAAGATTGAAGATGTTCACTTTTCCATGGCTGAGGATCAGTCTCATACAAATTGCCGTATGACGAAGTGAATACAGTGTGTGCTTCTTTCCTGTCACTGTATCATGGTGGATGTTTGCCCTATCCAACAATTCGTGGAATTGCCGCTGGACGACTTTTGACGCTGTAGTACGGTTGGCATAGTCATTCAGGAAAAGGTAGTCTCCAGCGGTCCTCTGCGGACTTCTAAGACATATTCTATCGTAGACCGACACTGCGGCTGGCATCGTGTTTGCCGAGCGGTAACCGGTCTTGCCGTTTTTTATCGTCAGGATCAATCGGCGGGGGTCATTTGCTACGGTGACATCTTCATGTTTAAGGGCATAGAGTTCTGTCGTGATCGGGCGGATGAAGGAATGGGTCACGAACAAAAGCAGATCATAGAGTTCGTCAGTTACCGTGACTCCTCGTACCTCGACCTGTTCGTTGGCCATTGCTTGTGCTGTGTTGAGTAACTTCTTGTAAATGTCCTCATCTTTCGACACGAGAGGATGGAACCGAAAGAATGGTCGAGGATTATCCTTCTGTCTTGCCCGTGGCGTATCAGGCACCACATCAATCACTCCTTCATCCCTTGCAATCTTCAGGACATTTCGAAAAGCCGCCATCAAGGTGTTCTTTGTCGAAGATGATAGGTCCGGACGAAGTCGATCCAGTTCAGCGAAATACTCCTGAAAATCGTGAGTTCTCAGTTTTCTGACATCCTTGGGACCAAACCATTTCACGAGGCCCCAATCTTCGTTTTGGATTGCCCAGTGGATCGACTTCATATAGCCGACGCTTCGTTCTCCATCAGCAGCTTGAAGCTTGCTCTTGTTGAGCATTTTGATGGCGTAGGTCTTGAACTGATACTGGGTGTCCGTAACCCGCTCAGATCGAAGCAAACTCAGTGCCAGTTCCTGAGCCACCTCACGAGCACGGATCACTGTGTCCTCGCCAGTGGATTTGACCAGATATTTCTTCCGTGTCCGATCCCAGATCCTCACATACCAAAACCTTGATTTTGATACCCGATAGATCGACAGTCCCTTGTACAGCTTGATCGCTGATGGTGTCTCTGACATCGTTCCAGACCATAGTTATAAACCTCACTTATAAACCATATACTAAGTCATTGATCTTGAACATATCCCACTTAACTTTTAATCAGTGGGTCGCAGGTTCGAATCCTGCACGGCTCACCACTGAACCGTTTAAAATCAATGGCTTGGCAGGGTGCTAGCCAATACACGGTGTCTATCAAAAAGTTATAGACTGTTATAAACCGATATCGGCTGCCCACTAAGGGTCAAAGCCGTTAGATCGGGTCACAGTATCCTTCCGTCAAAGCATCTATCAGACGAGTAAGCTGGGCCGGCTGAAAGTTGACTTGTTTCAGCAAGTTACACACAATTTTTGCGGTATCTGTGTATATTTACTAAAACCGACAAACGTATGGTCGTTTTCAGAATCAACCAAGTCGTCTGAGAGATCATCCAAGCCCATCATATGTGAACGAGCCCCCGTTGTGCCTTTATCTGTAAATTCAAACACTTCTGCATTGCTTGCCCTTCTGGGGACTTCAAAAGCTGTGAAAGAAGCAAACGAAGCGATGGAGAAGCTCTCGACGGGGAAACGTATAAACTCAGCCAAGGATGATGCCGCAGGAGTGGCTATCAGTTCTAGACTGGACAGTTCAGTCAGAGGTTTGAAGCAAAGCACCCGTAATGCACTTGATGCTCAAGCACTGTTGAACACTGCTGAAGGAGGGATGCAAGAGACCGAGGCTGTGCTCCAGAGACTACGAGAGTTGTCTGTTCAGGCTGCCAATGACACTAACTCGACGTCAGACAGGAAGCATCTGGACGATGAGGCGAAACAGTTGTTGGCTGAAATTGATCGCATTGCCAACTCAACAACATGGGCGGGTCAAAAACTCCTGGATGGATCATTTACCAATAAAGTCTTTCAAGTTGGTGGTGGAAGTGTGGCGGCTGATCAGTTCCCTGTATCAATAGCAGCTTCTGGTGCAAGCTCTCTTGGTATAGCCGGTTTGAATTTCAGCCTAGTCTCAGGAGAAACAGCATCAGAACACACTACGATACTATTTTCCAATGACTCAATTAGTTCACCTGGAAACATTGAGGTGATTGGAGATGGAAAGTTCGTGGCAGTCACCACAGACAACCCTGATAGTAAGACAAGCTTTGTAATTTTCGACTCTTCGGGCAATGCCCTTACGGATCGTATAGAAGTACCAAATGGTTATGAGAATATTTCTGTTACAGAAAATTATATTGGATTCCATGATAACAACCAAATTTTGAAGTTTGAAAAAGATGGTACTAGCATTGGGGCTGTCACAGCCTTGCCAACTGATATACAGGAACAGGTAAAATCATTTACCAACAGCTATGACATAAATGGAAGTTATGGGGAAGATTCAACTGAAATTGAAAACGAGCTTTACACGTTTGCCCTGAGCGGTTCGTCCAATAAATTCACAATAACGGATAAGTCATCACAAAATTCAATGGAATTTGAGACTGGGTTTGGGGAGATGAGCTCAGACATTTCTTTAGCAATACCCTCCAATGCTGGAGGTGTTGTTTTTGCAGCTTTTGACGAGACCCAAAGAGTAATAAAAGTTCGAAAGTTCGATAGCAATGGCCTTCCAACTTCTGATATTCAAGCGATCCAAATAAGCGACGAGACAGTAGGAAGTCAATTATTTTCGATGGTAGAACGGCCTAATGGAAATGTTATTCTGTTCACGGAAGACGGTGCTAAGGGAGAGGACAGAAATATAATTGCAGGTTATGAACTTGATAATAATTCTCTTGAAACGTTAAAAACTTGGTCAGTAGACCCTGATCCTGAAAATGGGAATTTATTTCCACGTATTGAACTTTTGAATGATGAAAAAATAACCTTGATGTGGAACCATTATCCCGGAGCGGAGAGCAATGTTATGATCAAGATCATTGATTTGGATCAAGCTACAGATATTGGTTTAGCAAGTATCGATAAAGCCCTGCAAACACTGAACTCACAAAGAGCTTCTCTTGGTGCAATATCCAATCGCCTTGATCATGTTGTGGCCAATAATACCAATATTGCAATCAACTTGACCGCTTCGGTGGGTCGTATCCAAGATGCTGACTATGCGGCTGAAAGTGCACGTTTGGTGAAGAGCCAGCTTATTCAACAGTCTTCAGTGGCAATGATTGCACAGGCAAATACATCGAAAGAGGATGTCTTGCAATTGATCGAAGGTGACTAATCATTGGGGATTTTTGTTGATATGGAAGTCTGTAAAAAAAACTCAGTCGTAAGCTGTTCGGGTATTCTGTCTGATTTTGTGATCTGGTGCCTTCATCCTCTTGGCCGTGACCCTTCACTACTACCGCTATATCAACCAATATCTTGCAGAGATGTATTCTCCTGTATAATATTTAATATAATCATGTACTTACGTGTATCAAAATAGTAAAAGTGCTGTATGGGTATAGGATGACAACACTTACCATTTTTACGGAGACTGATGGCTCTTACATCTGCTAACTTTGCTCCTGACGCCAAGACACCAGATCGTTACCTGATTATTGGTTTCGATACTGAATATCAACGTTTCTTGAATAAAGATACAGGTAAAATTGAGAACGAGGTACTGAGTTTTCAGTACAGTGCCATCATCGTTGATATAGATCCTGACGTTGATTCAGTTCGCTGGAATGGACTGATCAAGCCGAAGGGTGGCAATGTTGATGATCGCCTCACAATCAATGAATTTGTTGAGCATACGGTCAAAAGCGGTGTTGCCAAATTTCCTAAATTATTAGTCCCAAAAATTATTTATCTGGTGGCACATTTTACAAGAGCAGATGTACCAGGCTTCAAAGATTTTAAGGAAAAGTCCTCACGTGAAAATTTAAATCTTCAGAACATCCGTAACCTGTTTATGAATGTGTCGAAGGACATCAAAATAACAATCAAAGATGCCGACGATGAATCTGACATTAATTTAAGTTTGAAAATCCGTGATACACTTGCTTTGGCTCCGGGTGGCGCCAAAAGTCTTTCTGCTATTGGCGATATTCTGGGTTTTGAGAAAATCAAAGTCGCTGAACGGCCTGAAGACGAATTATTCATCAAGCAGAACATGAAAACCTTGATGAAAAAGGATTGGAAACTTTTCGAGGCTTATGCCATTCGGGATGCTGATATTTGTGCTGAATATGCTTTACGAATGATCCGTCTTTATCAAGAGAAGACAGAAAAGTTCAAAATGCCTGTTACGCTGACAGCCATCGGCGTTGATATGATTATCCGTTACTGGAAGCAGCATGGTATTGATCCGCTTGAGATCGTCGGCAAAGAAAAGAAGACAGTAAAATACTGGAGCAAGAAAAATGACCGTTATCAAACTATCGAAAAGGCGGTGTCAGTTAAAAAATTGTTCTGGCACGAAGATTTCTTCACTGAATGTTATCACGGCGGACGAAATGAACAGTTTTGGTTTGGCCCTGCATTTGAAGGCATGTGGTTCGACTATGATCTCTCAAGTGCCTATCCGTCAGCGATGGCCTTGATCGGGCGTCCAAAATGGAGTGGTATACGACCAATTAAAGACACGTATCAATTGATGAACAAGTTTATTGCTGCTGATCTTGCCTTTGCAAACGTAGATTTTGAGTTTCCCGAAGATGTTCGATTTCCAGTGCTTCCAGTTCGAACAGAGAATGGTCTGATCTTCCCAAGACAAGGTAATTCCAGTACTCATATCAGTGAAATTCTTTTAGCAAAGTCACTTGGTGCCAAGATTCATATGGTTGAAGGAAGGTTTGTTCCATCAGAGAGACATGGAAACTGGTCAAAAGGGATAGACCGTCCTCAACGTCCTTTTGATGCTTTTACAAAATTCTGCATTGAGCAAAGATCTCAGTATCCCAAAAAGACTTTGGAAAACCTTTTCTGGAAGGAACTGATCAATTCTACTTACGGTAAGACTGCTCAAGGTCTACGAGAACGCCGTGTGTTCGATCTTCGAGACATGGACACCAAAAGGCTTGCACCAAGTAAAATCACCAATCCTGTCTATGCAGCTTTCATTACTGCTTTCTGTAGGGGCACTCTCAGCGAGATTATGAACAATCTACCATCTGACGTGGCCCTGTTCAGTGTCACAACAGATGGCTTTCTAACAACAGCAACCGATGCACAAATGAAAGCTGCTGCCAAAGGGACTTTGAGTAAATATTACATGTCTGCACGGACGTTGCTGACAGGCGATGAGAGTGTTTATGAGGTTAAACACCTTATCCGCAAACCCTTGGGCTGGCGGACACGGGGACAAGCTACTCTGGCTCCCAGTGAGTTGTCCGACTGGGATAGTCTTGCAGTGACGCCAAAAGAAGATGAACGTCTGGTTTTAGCTAAAGGTGGTATTCGTCTTCCTGATCCGATGTCCAAGGCTGGTGAGAATGAACAGATCGTACGATTGTTCTTTGACCGAAAGCCATCAGACAAGCTTACGATTACTCTTGGGTTGGGTATTCGTGAGATGTATGAGCATGGTGATGACTTTGTGGACAAAGAGCTTGAAAAGTCACTGTCTATGGAATTTGATTGGAAACGTAAGCCATCATTTGTTGGTGAAACACATGGCGTCACTGCATCTGGTCTTCCTTACAAACATTTATTTTTCAGCACTAAGCCATGGGATAACATTGACCAGTTTGTCAAAATTCGATCTATCTGGCAGTCATATAATCACGGGTCACGTCACTGTTTGAAAACTCTATCGGATTATCAGAGTTTTGCATCTTTCCTTGAGAGTCAACTGAGCAGTGATGGGGATGTTGGTCGATATTTGAGCAAGTCTGATGGGGAGTTAAAGAGGTTACGGCAGCAGATCATTATTGCTTGGTCATTAAGGAAAGCAGGGACACATATCCTGAAACCACATGCTTTTGGGCGAAAGAACTTATTCCCAACATATCGGCTGAAATCTATGGAGTTTGCCAATATTTTGAATGATGACCTTGGAGTTCCATGTTCTAAAACTGATGTGGACAATGCAAGGAGGAAAAATGCATTCACACCCAAGCAGGTGCCCAACACTGAGCTAACCCGAGAAAAATTACGACTGATCAGAAAGCATTTATTCCCCTACCTGTCATCCACAGACTTTCTAAGCAAGCAAGCTGAATTCTCCATTCAGCCATCAAAGAGTACTGAGTGCCCATTTCCCATTCCGTTGGTTGACTGATGATAAAATATGTATTTTATCATCAGTCAGCATAACCCATTCAAAACAAATGGTTCTTTTCAAGGTCAGGGATATGTACGATGAACACTGATTATATTATTTTGATTTTGTAGCTTATTATAATGAGAGACTGTAATGGCACTTGGGAAACAAGCAAAGATTTTAACCAAGTCACAGATTGAGGCAATCCATGCTCACCTTGGCTTGCGACGTAATGGATTACGAGATCAAACCATTTTCTTGTTGTCTGTTAAAGCAGGACTTCGAGCCAAGGAAATTGCTAGTTTGACTTGGTCGATGGTGATGGATGCTGACGGTGAGGTTGGTGCTGCCATTCACCTAACTGACATCGCCTCTAAAGGCCGAGGTGGTCGTGTGATCCCAATGAACAAACAGTTACGTGAACACCTGATTGAATTATTGGATGTTGAACGAAAACAATTTCGTACCAACTCTAAAGATGGTTTTGTCGTAACCACCGAACGATCCAACCGAACGTCCGCCCAAGGCATCGTGAACCTTTTCAGTCGTTGGTATTCTGATCTTGGTCTAATTGGTTGTTCATCACATAGTGGTCGACGGACTTTCATTACAAATGCTGCAAGGAAGATCGGTTCAGTAGGTGGTTCACTTCGAGACGTTCAGGCACTTTCTGGGCATTCCTCGCTGGCAGTCACACAACGATATATTGAAGGTGATGCTGCAGCGAGAAGTAAAATTGTCAACCTGATCTAGGTACTTATAGTACAGACAATGCTGTTATCTGTGCTGATACACTACCAATCTGGTGTCTGGTAGAAATTAATCCATCGTTCATTGCAAGAATTACTTTGATCAAGCCGTCGACCTTTTCATCCGTGCTCGACTTGTTTAAAGAGCTTGTAAATACTGTCTTTGCGTTATTGTATTGTTGGATGGCTTTATCACCATGACGTTTTCCTTGAGTAGCATATGTTGCTACCACACCTTTGCGAACCAAACGTTCTTCGAGGTTGTCTTGTTCAGCTACGAACTGTTTGAATTTCATCATTGTGTTCGTAACATTATGATTGTGACGTCCCCTGGTCGATTGAACATTGTCTTAGCTAATTTGTTTAAGTCCTGATCTTTAATGGGTTCATAGGGTTCCATTACTTCAATCTGCAAGATCCGTTGGTGTTGTAGTGTTTTGATTAAATCTTGTTTTGTCTTAGGGTAGATTGAGTCTCTGAGCATTGTTGCCTCCATTTTTTTGATTTTTTTTGTTATTGCTGGGTACGCCATGGTTCATGCCAATAATGTCTTTACTTAACTTGGTTTTGACTAGCTGTTA
>CAKZOO010000013.1 GCA_937136455.1 uncultured Flavobacteriaceae bacterium
TGATGGGATTGATGAAGGGTGAAGAGTTTAGATATTATGGGTATAAGAGTGAAGTATTAGGGGTTACCTAATACTTCGCTATCTGCTCATTATCACTACAGGTAACAAATCAGCCCCTTTAGATCCACCGCTGACAACTTCACTTACATTATTTGCAAGGTCAGCTAGCTCGCTAGTTAAAAGCTCATAATCATTAAAAGTTCTAGACCCTACTATTGCTAATTTCATTTGTATGACGCTATTTGACACAGAGCTAATCTATTTTTAATTATTCATTTTATTTTAAATAATATATACAATAATTTTAACATTTTTTTATATGAAAATTATTCAAAATTAAATATTCGGTAAAAACATTTAAAATTCTAGCAGAAAAATTAATTAAAGAGGACATTATGCCCACTTACTATAGATCCCATTGCGTTACATTTCGTAAAACCAAAGAACTCTTTGGAGGTTTATCTAATATGTGCTCTGGTTACCCTCTCAAAGTTAATGGTATTTCTATACGCACATCAGAAGCGCTATATCAGTTATGTAGATTTCCTAGTCATCCCGAAATTCAACAAAAAGTAATAGACCAAAAAAGTCCTATGGCTGCTAAAATGGTTACCAAGCCCTACCGTTCGTCTTACAACAGGAAAGATTGGGATTTAGTAAGAGTTGATGTGATGCGATGGGCATTGCAAATTAAACTGCTGCAACATTACGATAATTTTGGTGCATTACTTAAGAGTACAGGTACCAAACCTATAGTTGAAATAAGTCACAAAGATGATTTCTGGGGCACTAAAGTGGACAGAACCAATACGAATTTTCTTGTCGGAGATAATGTGCTTGGTAAACTTTTAATGGAATTGAGAGATACTTACGTTCACAAAGAAAATACACTAACCGAAGTAATCCCATTGGATGTACCCCATTTTATGTTACTTGGTCAGTGTATTGAAAGAGTAAGTTAGGGTTGGTTAAGGTTTTAATTACCCTAAGTTGAAATTACATAAAATATTATTTCGTGAACAAAAACTATCTAATTCCATTAGTGTTTGACCTAAGGAATTTCCGTTTGTAGAATGACATTTGTAATTGACACCTCCATGCCTTCCTTCTCCGTCCTTCCAATTAAAAGAATCGCGAAAATCATTATCCAATTCTTCCCAAAAATTATGCTTAACTGCAATTTGACCATCAGTTGGTGAAATAATCGCCCAATTGAAGTGATCATTTTGCGGATCTACTATCCTAATGTAGGTTTGATCTTCAGTAAATTTTAATTGTAGTGTCATAATAGTATCTATCGTTTTAGTGTTAATAATTTTTTCGGAAGTATTGCGCGATTATTTTATGAGCAATAACTCTAGGATTTTCAGGGTTAGACATATCTCTAGCCCAACCAAATATGATTCCTTCTAATTCAAATGGGGTTACCAAAGTTTTGTCATTTTTTCGTAGTTGATTAGTTCTATCAAAAAAATAATTGATGAATAACCAATATTTATCAAACTCGGAATTAGGACTGCCTTTGAATATAGGCTCTAGTGCATTGCTTAACCCCTTTCTAAAGATCTTTTCTTTTAATTGATGCTCATTTAAGTTTATTAAATCAGCATAAATTGCTTTTTTAGTCCATTTATCGGCAATAATAGGAAAAGGATATCTATCTGGTTTTTTACCATAAGCTTCATAACTAAATTGCAATATTTTGGTAAAGAAAGCTGTATTAATCCCAGCCAATTTATATTCAGAAACCTTTAGTTTTTTATAAATATTCGATAATTGATCCTTGTATGCTTCAAGCATACCTGCATTGTACAATACTTTTAAATCCCTATTCAGATATGGTGCAATTTCATTCAACTTATTTAAATTCTCTTGAGTATAGAATCGAGGAGCCTGGGTTCTATGGCTCATATGACCCCACCAAAAGGTTAGCAAGAAAATAGTCGATGAAGAAAGTTCTGCATTCCTATAAGCTTCAACCAAATCGTTTCTATTGAAATTTTCAACATTAAAATTTGATTGATTGATCTCCTTAATAGAATTTTTAATAACTATATGTTCATTTGATCTCTCTTTTGCAGTTGTAATAAAAGACTTTAAAGAAAAACCACTTTGCACATAATCACCATTTAATTGTTCTAAAATATTTTCAAACATATTTGACCCTCCCTAAATTATTGTTCACTTAATGATTTCCAATGCTGATAGATCATCACCATTGCAAGAGTATCCAACTCACAGTATCTGAG
>CAKZOO010000014.1 GCA_937136455.1 uncultured Flavobacteriaceae bacterium
TTGATAATGTCTTGGTCACCATCAGGGCCGAACTCACCGTCACCGTCGTTGTGGGCGAAGAGGTAGGCAACGTAGGTTTCTCCAGACTCATTCCAAACATTAAAATTATTACCCGTCGCAGCCGTCCTATTTGATCCGGGCTTAAACGAAGTGGAGTCACCAAAAACTTGTGATGATCTATTTTCCTTTGCGCCAGAGCCATTTAAGATCAAGGCACAGCCATTATCGCCCTTATGAGCAACTAACCAATCGCCAGACCCACTAGTTTTTTTTAATATGTAACAGCCAATTTCTGAATTTAGGTTGTGCGGAATAACCCTATCAAAATTTGTTGCCGAAGAAGCAGAGGTATTAAGCACCCCATCCCCCGTATAAGTCACCACATCGAAGAACTTAGGGGCTTTGCGGAATGTCCATGAGGCTACGTCCTGCCCGTTGTTGTTCTCGTCTAGCCAGCTTGTTCCCAGCGTAAACCCATTTGAGTTGAACGCTGTAAGGCCAGAACCCGCTGACGCCGTGTCCTGTGCGTTAGTGGAATTCGACATCAAGAAGTTTCTGACACCCCTTTCCGTGTCATAAAAAGCATGATTTGCGGCATTCGGGCCTCTATTTCTAATCCAAGTCAAACCACCTTCGCCAGCAAGGTCAATGCCGTTGTTAATTGTTAGTGTAGAGCCTGTCCCAGTATACAAATAAGTGCTGAACACATCTGTAATATCAAGGCCAGCACCGCCAGCTTGACCAGCAGCGGCTTGGAGCATCTTCTTTTTAGTAGCCATTAGATATGCTCCTTATTATGCGAGTGCTTGACCAGCAGTGAAGCCATACCACGTTGTGCCACCGTCACGAGTAGTGAATACGAATACGTCCTTAGCTGACGCAGTGGCTGTGAGAGTAGGAGCCGTTGCAGCGGGCCAGTCTACTGAGGTAGGCCATGTGACTGTGAAGCCACTAGCCGAAGCATCTTGGATGATCTTTATGGCAGCCGGGGCTATTCTACCTGTATGGTCTTTTGCTTGGTTTATTTCTCTAGCAGTCGGTATTGATGCCTATGCGTTCACATTTGGCGGAGTACCAGGCACTTGTTTTTCGATTGCCTATGCAATGCTTATCCCAGCTTACCTCTCCATGTGGATGGCTGGTCGCTTAGTGAAGCCATACCTAAATGGGCATCTTTCCGGTTTTGCGATGTTCTTTGGATTCGCGATGGTTGGAACCTTTATTTGCGAACTGATTTCGAGTGGAAGCTTCTATCTGTGGTCAGGGAATTTTGAGCCAACCATGGCTGAGTTTGTCAGCCGTGAACTGATGTATGCACCAGCTGCATTCTCAAGCTCAGCCTATTGGGCTGTCGCACTCATCGTGGTAAGTGCTTTGTATCGCATGTATGCGCAAGCAAAGGCACCAGAAGCACTATCCCACTGACTTTTTGCTCTTCATTGGGCCTGATGCGTTTTTCAACATCAATTTAAGATCGGGCGGATCAAAGTATCCGCCCTCTTCATCATGGATCCAATACTTTTCTTTGGGCGGCTGATTGATCGTTGATAGGATCTCGTCGGTACGACCTTCAACTTGCCATAAGTCATAGCTCAATTGCATTCTGCACCAGAGACCTGGCGAACCACCAATAATTGCGCTGAGCCGGATCGCCATCTCGGGGGATATTCCCGATCTAAGGTTCGCAATGTCAGATAACTGCTTACGCGAACAACCGAGATAACCGGCCGCTTCTGTGATGGTCCAACCGAGTACTTCGATATCCTCCCGAACCTGTCGGCCGGGCCGAGGGGGGTAAACCATCCGCATCAATCGAATCCCCTATGGCTCATCCACCGATCC
>CAKZOO010000015.1 GCA_937136455.1 uncultured Flavobacteriaceae bacterium
GTTCAGTTGGTTAGAATACCGGCCTGTCACGCCGGGGGTCGCGGGTTCGAGTCCCGTCCGCTCCGCCATTATCTTGAAGTCCAGTGTTAATGCCGTTTCTAGACGCTAGATTACGACAGAATACTACTGTTTTACGACAAAATATTACGACAGTTTTACCCAAACCTGAGCAGAAATTAGGAGCGGGTCCGGAAAACTCTTATCACTGTCGCAGTAGTTCCACGCCAGATACATCAGAAGGCAATTTGAAAAAAAGGATCTAATTTTGTCCGCTCGAGGCTACAAGCGCTGTGTTTTCATGGCTCTTTAGAGCGATATATCTGCCAAATAGCTATCAAAACTGTGAGCCGGATGCCCGCCCACAAAAACTCTTTAATTCCCAAGTCACTATCTGGGATCAGTGGCATGATCACTACAGTCATGGACAGGGTTGCATAGAGGTAAGCTATCAGGAAAGCTAGAGCAGTTGTTTTGAACCCGATTCTGAAGTAAAACGAAGCATTCATAACCGTCAGAATGATCAATCCAATCAGCAAACGTCCGGCCATGACTTGCTTAGTAAGAGGATCGATCAGCAGAATGCTTGGAAGAATGGTCTGCGCCTCGCCGATAGAATGCATAATCCAATAGATCGCCACATAAAAGTTGATAAACAAGTAAGATGCTTTAAAGCGCAGCGAGCTTTGTTTGAAACGATTCCACACCTCGTTCAAGGGCTTGGCGGTGAACGCTTGATGAATTGCCTCCAATTCAGCATCGGTAATTAGCTTGCGATCATTCATGTAGCGGTCTCTGATTCTTTCATTTTGACTTCAAAAGCGATCAGGCTAATCGCTGCAGCAACAAATGGACGCAAAGCTGCAAGTGCTTGAACCAGTATTGACTCGAAAGGAAAATCCTGCATCCGAAGAACAAAGTAGTCATCAATAACCAAAATCCAGTTAAACAACGCTGCCACCAGCCAAATAGTAGCTGTCTTTTTTTTAAGTAAGGCCATGCAACCAAGCCAAAGAAGCAATAACAAATTTAAGGGTAAACGAATTAAAGTGATCTGAGCGGCAAAGTCGTTAACCACACCGCTTGGCTCACTGGTGACGAGAGCAGAGATTAGAGTTGCGATGTACAGACCCAAAAATATCGCACATACCCGAGTTATCTTGCTCATAATATTGTCACCATGAGATTCTCCAGTCTAGAGCGAACAGCACTTAACAATACTGCGTTTATATTTATATTTTTGTTGATCTGCACTAGCGATAATACTCCAAAGCCAAACAAAAGACGATTTATTCAGTAAGCGTGGATCAGATCATCTCGTGAGTTTCGATCAAAAATAGATCTAATAGTTGGTGGTAACCAGTCCACCTGACATAACTTAGTAAGCCTCCTCTCCAGCTGTTGCTCCTGAGCTTCTGACATGCGTTCACGATAGGCATTGCTGTGTGCCTTCATGTATTCAAGCTTCAATTCAGACAGGCTTATTAGCCCACTGTGGAACCCAGCAGCCATAAATCCATTGAGCCAACGACGGTCTGCTTGGGTGGCTTAGGCTGACTGAAGTTGCAGGTGTTTCTTCAGTTTGTGCTTGAGGCTGACTAGGTAGGCTTTTCTGCTTTTGGTGTGGCTATCGGCGGTCATATTTTAATTCTCTGACCATGTCATCTTTGGTGTGAATCCTACAAACTTACTCTTGGTAACCTTGTGAAAGCTAGACACTAGAATTTGTCTCACTTCTTCCTTCTTGGTCCGTGGAACAACCAGTTCATCATGTACGGGCAGGACTGGAATGTCTCTGGAATTACACCTAAGCATCGCCTCTTCCATGATGCTGCTGTCGAGTAGCTGCAGGTCGCCCCAAAGTCCCTTGTATGCCACGTTTTCAAAGGCAGGGTGACGGAATAAGAAGGCATCTATGTAAGCTCTGGCAGCCTCTAAGGGCTTCTCAGGCCATACAGGTTCACCGTCCCTGCGTTCATTCTTCTTGTAGGTTTTTACAACCCAGCAATCGTCAAATACGTCATACCAAATACGTGCTGTGGCGATAGATCTGGCAGCGGCATCTTTTGATTTGGCGTTGAAGATGGTGTTGATAAATGCCTTATGACCTGACCTTGGAATATCTGGGTACTCTGGCATTGCGTATATGTCGCCTGTTGAGAACATATTGGGTTCATAACCAACGCCATGTTCAAGCAGAAGAAGCAGGGTAGGATGAAGCTGACTGAAGTCCCAAGAGCCGACGGGCTGACCGTTAATCGTTATCGCTAATCGCTCTTCTTTCGGCAGGTTTACAAAGGCGCTGTAGAAACGTCCCCCAATACCCGTATTACCTATCCACTTCCGTCTGTATCTCAACCATAGTGGATCAACCTTAGTTGTACTTCTACTGCTTTCACCTTTAGAGATAGAACTATTAATTAGAAGTTCGTAATGCCTTTGCAGCACATCAACGGTTCTACGATAGCTATCTGAATTGACGTACTTTGCAGGAAGAGGAACTAACACACCTTCGTTGTCCTTCAGTTCGACCAAGGGTATGTCGTTGTTTGCTTCTACTTCTTCTACCTTGAGGCTCTTCAGTAGACTTCTGAAAGTAAGATTCCTGCAGTAAATCGTTACTAACCCACCTTGCTGCTTCTTTGCATATTCAGGAGGAATAGCGTCGTAGGCTTTACTGACCCAGCCTAAGTCCAACATCGCTTTGAATAGCTGCAGTGTCTTTGGTGTTAGCCAGACTTGCTTTCTAGAGCCAGCAGAAAAGTAATCCTTCTTGGTGCCAAAGCGAAACATGTCACCCTCTCGCATCCACAAAGACGCAACCAACTTACGTGCAGCTTTGGTCCAGCCGGGTTTGTCTTTGAGGAAGCTTTTACCACTGGCTACATGGTCAACGAGGATGTCAGCAGCAGCTTTGACTTCAGGGTGTCCTGAGTAATGTTCTATGCGGAGGTATGTGAAGTCCTTGAGTTGCATGGAAATAAAGATACCTCAGAAGCACCAACATTGCCACACACACTTACTGGTCAAAAAATAACCAATATGGATCTATGCATTATGAGTAGAAACACCTGAAAACACTGATTTTTTATGATTCTTTTTGCAGATCTTTTAGGTTAGAAAATTGCACTCCCAACTCTAAATAATCCTCAACTATGTCGATTACAGGTTTCTTTTGTGTAACGGAACTTCCGCCTGAGTAGAGACCATAGGTCATTGTTTGCTTTTCATGACCCAAAATGTCAGCGGCTACTCCCTCGCTAACCCCTTGCTGTTCACAAATTGTGGCGAAGGTTTTCCTGATGGAGTGGAATACCAAGTCATCACCAAAGCCTAAACTCCGTTTGAGTCTTCCGAACCGCTTGCCCACAGCTTTGTCGTTAAGAGGTTCACGTGGCCAAGACTCATCCTCAAGCAAATTCGGCAAGGGAATTATTCGAGAGCTGGACGCTTTTGTTTTGGCGTCGGCTTTGACTTGTATGCACTTTATTCCATCATAAACTGTAAGGTCTGATGCTACTGCTGAACCAATTTCTGCAATCCGCATCCCTGTCGCTGCTCCGACAATAATGAACCAGAACAGCTCGTAATCGCTTTTTCGTTTTGCCGCACTCAATAGACCGCTTATCTCTTCCTTGGTTGCGGAACGTCTTCGCTTTTCTCCGGGCTGTTTTAGATGTTTTGGATAAGAAATACCGTCCTTTGCGAATGGGTTTGCAACGCTGGCATCAACGTAAAAGTTGTTCTGCAGAAATACGAAAAATGAACGCAGATAGCCAACGTCTTTTTGTACCGACTTTCTGTTGCGTGTCTCACTTTGCAGCCACTTATTTCTATTAGCTATATTCCAGTCATCGGTAGTTGGAAACCATTGTGCTGACAACTTTGCCGCCTTTGCTGCTTCGGTGCGTGTTCTTGGTTTGTTAGTGGCATATTCAGCGGCTATCCACTCTGCTGTAAATAAGCCGTTTGGAACCCCAGTCCGACCGTGGTAGATACTTGAGTAGTACAAAAGTTCAGATGGCGGTATTGAGTCTGCCAATGACGATAAATAAACGTCAGCTGTAAGTTCCGCCTCTGTCCAGCCAGAGCCATTGATCCCGTGAACTGCAGGTATTTCTGATGTTTTGTCAGCGGGTTCTATAAATGCAAATTGCTTAAGCTCACGTTGCTTCTTATCTAGTGCTTTAAGATTCGCAAGTTTATTTATTACTGCGTCCGGGCTGCCTCTTGCTTCATCTATTTGTTGTTGCCATTCAGCAATCATCAACGCTGCTTGAATGCTTGCGTTTCTTTTGTCCTTGCAACGAGTCGTTTTCTGAAAGTTGCTCTTTTTAAATATGTGCTGAACATCGGGTGGAACTGGCAACTGCGCCCAATAAGTTGATCCCCGTAAGTACAGTCGATTAGCCATGGGTAGCCCTCTTTACGACAATAATTTACGACAAAAAGAACTTAGATTCAGCATAAAAGCGGGTTTTGCCAGTGTGTCTACGAGTCCCGTCCGCTCCGCCATTATCTTGAGCATACTTTCCAGAAATTTGGCAAGCGCTTTTGCAGCGTCGAAATATCACGTTATACCTTCCTCACAAACAACGTTGAAATTGCCACTCAAGCTGTCTAGTCTTGACCTACTCATCGACCGTTGCTTTGTTACTCTATAAGGTGGTCATAAGCGGTAAACAACAATAAGAGGTCACAATGAATTCAGGAAGCGTTTGGAACTTAGCCAAT
>CAKZOO010000016.1 GCA_937136455.1 uncultured Flavobacteriaceae bacterium
ACTCTGTCTTTAACCAGTATCTTAGCTTTTTCTCTCTATCTGATGTCATAGATTCTTTCTTTGCATAAGGATACCTTCCATTCTCCACAACGAAGCTCTCTAGTCTAGAGATCCAATATAACCATTCTTGTTCGTCGATAACCTGTTCATATGCTCCAAATGGGAACTGTAGCTCTTCCATGGCTTTCTCTTGTTCGGCTGTTAGGATTGAGCGGTTTCTACTAATAACTAATAAATCCTCATAGAGAACTTTGCCTCTAAACTTTTCTTTTTTCATCGGCCATTGGTTTGGTTTTTTCTTGAGATGCTCTTGGAGAATCCTGATTACCGAATCTAAATCTGCCTCTTTCTGGTTCCACTTTATCCCCAACTCATCAAGTGATTTTATTTTTGATTCAGACAAATTATTCTTTATTTTCAGTTTTCTGACATCTCTAAGCCAATCGTCAATAAGAAGACTACCAATTCTTTCTCTTGTGAATGGCCATTTTTGTTCGTTGGCCGTTAGATATCGTTGAAGATAGAACATTACTTTATCCCATAACGCTTTTTCTTTATTGAATTCAAAATTCAAGTCTAGAAGCTGTTTTTTATGATACATACTAAGTTTATTCATAAGGTAGAGATCTCGCTGTTTATCTGCCCACACAGAAAGGCTCAAGCTATCATCAGCAGGAATATTTGTGTACAAAGAAACGGGCCACGTATTTGGATGATGCTCAATGTGCTCCAGTAGAATACCGTACATTGAGTCCCATTCTTCATCACGATAGGCTCTACTGTGGAAGCTCGTGGAAACTGACTTGCTCAGAAGCGTGGGTATCTTTGTACTTCTAGCGTAGAAGTCTCTTCCAGTGATTGATGATTCAAAACTCGAGTTTGGACCAAGTAACGCAGGACTTGAATTAAATGCGGTGAATTGGTTTCCAACCTTAGTAATTTCTTCATTAATCTCTTCAAGCTTCTCTTTATTTTCCGAAAGATAACTTTCTATATCCTTCTTAATTTTGCGGATCTGGTTTTCTTTAATCTCTAAGGTTGGATCAATATATTTAAGAATCTCTTGCTCTAAGCTACTTACTAGAGTCTTCTCATCGGTTTTAATAGAGATCTCTAAATTCCTGTAGAGTCCAGAGAGAGTGAAGTTACCTGATCCAACTATGGCGACCGAACCGTCAAATATATAGCATTTCGCGTGAAGATTACTTATGCCGTATAAAGTAATGTTTTCAAAAGAGCTGAAGAGCTTCAACAAAGCTTCAATGTCAGATGATTTACTTAGATAAAGAGCAGTACTTACATTAGTGAGCACAGTTAGCTCGATATGTTTTAGGCTCCCATTTGTTCTCATTTTTTCAATAAGAACATTAACCATATCTTCTTTTATATAAGGCGAGGAGATAAAGAGCGAGCTTTTTGTCCTCTTTATCTCATCAAATAAAGTGTCACCCAGGGGAGGAAATACTGTAGATAGCATACGTTAAGTATACATCCGTAGTTAACAGATTAAATGCTTAGGTCACAGGTTTTTAAAAAGCTTTTCAAGTGTGATGTTTAAAGAAGAAGTTATTTTATAGAGAGTTGATACTGTAGGTTTTCTGCGTCCTTGCTCAATGAACCCTAGATGAGACCTATCTAAACCTCCTTCTGCAGCTAATTGTTCTTGTGACATTCCTTTATCTTTACGCTCTTTAACAATTCTTTTTCCAAGTTCTTTGTATATTTTTTCAATTGACTTTGACATATATGCATAGCTTATTGATTACAAAAGTAAGTAACCACTGACATTTGTCATCAAAAAATGCTATAGTCAGGCTATTAGTAGGAGACAATTCAATGGATAAAAAGATTAAAGCTAACAACCATGACAGCTATGGGACGTTCACTCTAATAGCCTTTCTTGTGCCCTTTGTGGGCTTGATACTTGGAGCTATGTTGTTAGCTAAAGACGACAAGGTAGACAAAAAATTGGGAGAGCATGTTATTGCAATCAGTATCTTTTCGATAATAATATTTGGGATTGTCTGGATGTGGTTCTTTGGCCAGCAGACCACAACAAGTGTTCAATACTCATTCTGACCTACAATTTAGGGTGTAGCAGCATATACAACGTTACCCAAAATGTCCCAAAAAATAATACTTTCACTGATGTCAGATGCTCTAGGGCACTAATGTATTACTTTGTTGTTCGTATGGGCGTTAAGTAGTTAAATAACTACATGGCTGGCTCAAAAAAACTGCCTCACTGGCAAAAAATCATACTGAATAAACTAGAAGAGATAAAAGATCATCCAGATTATGCTGATGATATTCGGTTCCTAGAAAAAAACCAACTGGTTGACTCGAGACTTGCAGACGAGAACCTAAGAAGAATGGTGCTCAAATATAACGCACCAAGGGGGATGTA
>CAKZOO010000017.1 GCA_937136455.1 uncultured Flavobacteriaceae bacterium
AAAAAACACTTAGGACAGCACTTTTTAAAGGACGAACAGATCGCTAAGAAAATAGCGGATATCCTCATCTTAGATCGAACAAACAATGTTCTTGAAATAGGCCCAGGAACCGGTGTAATGACCAAATACTTAGTGGAACAACCCATCGATTTGATCGCCATAGACCTCGATAGGGAATCCATCGATTATCTCAACAGAGAATTGAAGCCACTAGTGGATTTAAAATCGTCAAAAAATTCATTTGAAGTAATTTACGGTGATTTTTTAAAGTTTGATTTAGATCAACTATTTAAGGATCAGCAGTTTGCAATCATCGGTAACTTCCCTTATAATATCTCTTCTCAAATTGTGTTTAAAACCTTGGAACACAAAGAGCGAATTCCAGAATTTAGCGGAATGTTTCAAAAGGAAGTGGCCCAGAGAATTTGTGCTGAGCCCGGATCTAAAACCTACGGAATCCTTTCGGTATTGGTACAAGCCTACTACAGTGCTGAATACTTATTTACGGTACCACCTGGTGTTTTTAACCCTCCCCCGAAGGTAGATTCAGGAGTACTACGTCTCATCCGAAAAGACCATCTCGATTTAGGATGTGACGATCGCATGTTTTTTAAGGTGGTCAAAACAGCCTTTAATCAGCGTAGAAAAACACTTAGAAATAGCTTAAAATCATTGATTCCTAATGCTAATGTAAAAGAAGATGCTATCTTTGACAAAAGACCCGAGACATTAAGCACAAGTGATTTTGTATCCTTAACTAAGATTTTAAGCGATGATACCATTTAAACTCAGCGAAGAACTTATCGATGAAATTAAACAACTCATCGAAACGGGAAGTGATAAAAAGTTAAAGAAACTCTTTGACGAATATCACTTTGCAGATATCGCCGAGATTATCAATGAAATCGATACCATCGAAGCGGGTACCTACATCATTAAACTGCTCAATTCAGAACTCACTTCAGAAGTTCTCACCGAATTAGAAGAAGATCTTAGAGAAGGTATACTCTCCAATTTAACCGCCAAAGAAATTGCAATTGAATTAGCAGAACTCGATACCGATGACGCTGCCGATATTGTTGCTGAGCTTCCTAAAAACATGCTCAAAAAGGTCATCCTCAACATCGATGACCGCGAACACGCTCAAGATATTGTAGACCTACTCCGCTATGACGAGAATTCTGCAGGAGGGCTTATGGCCAAAGAATTGGTAAAAGTAAGAGCGGATTGGACGGTAACCAAGTGTATCAAAGAAATGAGAGCTCAGGCTGAAAATGTCACAAGAGTTCACTCTATTTATGTGGTAAATGAAAAGGATGAACTTATTGGAAGACTCTCCCTAAAAGACTTATTAACCACACCGGCTCGTGCCAATATCAAAGAGGTATACATCCCAAAGGTAGATTATGTCAATGTGCATGACAAACCTGAAGAAGTCGCCAATATCATGTCTAAATACGACTTGGAAGCAATTCCAGTAGTTGATGAGATTGGACGATTGGTCGGAAGAATTACCATTGATGATATCGTCGATGTCATCAAAGAAGAAGCTGAAAAAGATTACCAATTAGCAGCAGGTATTGCTCAAGACGTCGATACCAATGACAGTATCTTACAACACACCAAAGCTAGAATACCTTGGTTGTTCTTAGGTTTAGTCGGTGGATTTGGAGCAGCACTGATTATGGGTGGATTTGAATCACTCTTAAACGATCACGCGGTACTCTTTTTCTTTACACCTCTGATTGCTGCAATGGCAGGAAATGTAGGAGTTCAATCCTCAGCAATTATCGTTCAGGGATTGGCCTATGAAAACATCAAAGGAAGTATGGCAAGTCGTCTGATCAAAGAGCTTCTTTTGGCACTTCTTAACGGGACCATACTATCGATCATACTGATGTTGCTTACCTGGTTTTGGAAAGGAGATTTACTCATTTCACTATCAATCTCTATCTCATTGATATCAGTGACTGTTACTGCTGGAATTATCGGAACCTTTATTCCACTACTGCTACACAAACGAGGAATCGACCCCGCCATCGCAACAGGACCCTTTATCACCACAAGCAATGATATCTTTGGAATCTTAATCTATTTCTTTATTGCTAAAACCATCCTTGGAATTTAATTTATTTGACCCCTATGAAGGTACTTCACCTCGATAGCAACCACCCTATCCTCGAACAAGGTTTAGCCCAGTTGGGAATTGAAAATCACTTCGATTATACGAGTTCAAAAGAAAGCGTATTAAAAACCATTGATCAATACCAGGGAATTGTCATCCGCTCTAGATTTAGCATTGACCAATCGTTTTTAGATGCGGCCACACAACTCAAATTCATCGGAAGAGTCGGAGCTGGTTTGGAAAATATCGATATACAGTATGCCGAGTCCAAAGGAATTGTGCTGATCTCAGCTCCAGAGGGAAACAGAAATGCTGTTGGTGAACACGCCTTAGGAATGCTTCTATCTCTGTTCAACAATCTCAACAAAGGAGA
>CAKZOO010000018.1 GCA_937136455.1 uncultured Flavobacteriaceae bacterium
ATAGACCATACAGTCGCATACTTAATACATTGATGCCGAGAATTAGCTAGCGAATTCGAGTGAACATAGCAAAAGCGTTTAGAGTGAAAGAATTCAGATCTATTAAAGATTATAGTAGAATCTAAGTAGATTGGCTAGTTAAAAAATCTACATAAGATAGCTTGGAAACACTCTACCTATAACTAACTTTTGTCAGGCTATAGCCTTATTTTTTATTTGATTTTGTCAGTCTATAGCCTTACTTTTTAGCTTATAATGTGAAGCTATACCCTTACGATATGAACAAGAAAAGGCTACAAATAGACCAATTAGAGAATAAATTGAGCGGATTTAGCATAGCTCAAAAAGTGGTTACTCCTCCAACAGGATGGCTAAGAGCTGTAAGAGTTTCATTGGGAATGTCTCTACAACAATTAGCACATAAACTCTCTATCACCAGACAAAGTGCTCAGGAAATAGAGCTGCGTGAAAAGGAAGGAACCATCACACTCAAAAGCCTACGTGAAACAGCCAATGCTTTGGATATGCAATTGGTTTACGGAATGGTGCCCAAAGATGGAAGCATTGAGAAACTCATTGACCGAAAGGCCAGAGAACTGGCTACTCGAATTGTATCCAGAGCTTCTAATACCATGAAATTAGAAGATCAGGAAAACACACAGCAACGGATCAATAAAGCCATTGAAGAGAGAACAGCAGTTATTAAGAATGAGCTACCAAAGATGCTATGGGATTAGAGCTTGACTACATTAATGGCCAAACACCTATTGATGAAGACGAAAAGGAAGGATTGCTCATTGAAACCATTACTACCAAGAGTGAGTTAAATGAGTTTGAGCAACAAAACATCGAAGAAGCCATGCAATGGGTATTCGGCAGAAAGTTCAAAGCCAAAGAAATTTTTACAGAAAAATTCATTTGTAACATACACAAGCGCATGTATGGCGATGTTTGGGCTTGGGCAGGTAAATTCAGAAAGACCGACAAGAACCTTGGTATTGATAAATACCAAATACCCGTTGCGCTCAAAGTGCTCTGCGATGACGCTCTCTTTTGGGTAGAAAACGGAACCTACCCTCCTGAAGAAATAGCCGTTCGCTTCAAGCACAGAATTGTGAGCATTCACTGCTTCCCCAATGGTAATGGAAGGCACAGCCGCTTAATGGGTGACATCATCATTGAGAAGCTCTTTGGTCAAGAGCCGTTCACGTGGGGCGCCGGTAACCTATCGAAAGCAGGAGACACAAGATCAACTTACTTACACGCGGTAAAAGCAGCCGATCAAGGTGAGTATGCTCCATTGTTTGCCTTTGCCCGATCCTAGTGCCTTCCAGGAATTAAAAACCTGCGTTTCCTAACACGATAATTCTAGCGGTTTCTTACTGTTGCTTAGTCATTATTTTCTACGAATTACAAAATTAGGCAACTTATCTCCAAATCTACTGTTTCTTGAGGCGCTCAACTCCCCATTATCCAGGTACACCCCATGCATTGCTGAGCCTGGCATGTAGCTATGGATATCAAATATGAGTTTTGATGGGAGCATTTGGTTGGTGGTTATTTGTTTTAGGGTTGAAGGGTGATCAATTTGTAATAATAGTATCTACACAAACACCATGAATCTTTTCATGAGTTTATTAATCTGAGTTTATTATTTCATCAAAAGCATCTTCTTGGTCTGAGTAAACGATGGGGTTGTTAGTTTGTACAGGTACACTCCACTGGATAATCCTGCTGCCCCAAAAGTAACGGTATGATAACCCGCTGACTGTTGACCATTTACTAGTTCCATGACCTTTTGTCCTAAACTATTGAACACCTCAAGAGTAACTTGGGTAGCTTCAGGTAAAGCATACTGAATCTGAGTAGATGGGTTAAATGGGTTAGGATAGTTCTGTACGAGTTGATACTCTTGAGGTATCGGTTCATCTTCAATAGAGGTTCTTATACCAGTAGTAAATGTTAAGGTATCTGACCATTCTGAATCGCGAAGTTCGTTGTCACTTATACTTTTCATTCTCCAGAAGTAGGTAGTGTTTTCACTTAGGGGTTCGGTTAATGTAAATGAGCTAGAACCTACCTTTGATGAATCAAATACAGTAGAACTGAATTGGTTATCTGTTGAGATTTGGAGGTGATACGAGACGGATGATTCAACTTCGTTCCAAGTAAACTCTGTGAGAGTCCCAACATTTACTTGTTCATTGACTGGAGTAGATAGTGATGGAGATAATAAGGGTAGATCAAGTTCATAAGTTGCACCACCCCTTTCATACTGAACATATAATTTACCATTAGTATAATCAAATGAAGAAAAACCCATGTTTCTAGAGTCTATGTTTTCTAAACCATCAAGTGGTAAATCAGTAAGTGTTAAATCTTCCAAGTTTAGATATGATACCCCTCTCCAATGACCTACTAACAGATATTTTTCATTCACAAATTTGAAATCATATAAATCATAATCAGCATCAAATTCATAAATCTCACTCCATTCATCCAAATTTGCACTTTTATAAATTTTTCTGCTATCAGGATACGTAAGAAATGAATAGAAATTATTACCATACCTAATAAACTTTGATGGGGTAGTTATAAAACTTTTTGCTTGTATACTGTTTGTTGAGACTGAATAAATTCGGTCTCTTGTAAGGAGAATTAATTCATCTTCTAGTATTGTGAGGTGGGCTTTATTTCCAGCATCAACATTAAATGAGGAAATAGTTTCAAAATCATTGTTAAATATTCTTATCACATGACCTTCTTCATAGCCAAGCAAGTAGTAATTTCCTTCATAATAAATAGCTTCTACAATATCGTTTTCAAAAGCTTTTTTTACTTCAATGGATTCGGTGTTAGGACTATCAAAAAAACTTACATCAATCCTGATTAAGTGTGTATTGCTAATCAGTGTGAGCTGATTAGCCTTTCCATGTAAATATTGAATTTTATTACCCAAAAATTTCTCTACAGGACTAGAAAGTAAATTGAAATTATTTTGCCCTTCCTTCTTGTAATGAATCGAGCCCGTAAATGAATCATTATTAAAGTGTCTGGTAGTTACAAAAGTTAAATTATTAAAAATTGATAAAGAGTAAGTTCTTTGAGCCTCAAATCTTGTTTCTTTGATAGTCACCCATTCATTTACATTTTGGTTGTATTCATACAAATGATAAGCATCCATCATGTAGATTGATTCACCTAAAACATCATAGCTCTGATATTCATTTACTTTTTGGTTATTTAAAAGATTGTATCCTGATAGACTATAAGTAAGTATTGAATCAGTTCGCATTACATGTATTTGATTTTGAATTACTTCAAAATCCCAAGCTCGATGTGTCTCATCTAATTCAATAATATTAGTAATACTATTACCATTAATAACACAGATAGATGTAGTACCATACATGTTATATCCATAAAGGATTCCATCGTAAAATTTGAGTTTAGCTATAGATGCTATTCCGTTCAAATCATATGTCGTGTAATTTAATCCGTCATCTGTACTGATGTATAGTTCACTATTATACCCATTATAAGCAGCTATATTTGAACCATCTATAGCATAGCTAGTAAATCTTTTGTCTAGAATAGTTTTCCAATTAAAGTTATCAAAACTTGTTACACTCAAACCATATGGAAAGGATTTGTTTTGCTTATATATTTTATTTGTCTTTTTATCAAGATGAATAATATGTACAGGTTCATTTTCAAATGTTATTTCCTCAATTTCTGCATTTGAACTAGTATAAAAATAAGATTGATTGTCTTTGACAAATATTGATTTGTCAGAATTAGGAGCAACAAAAACCTTTGGTGCATCATCAAACCCTACCTTATCTATAAGTCCATAGGATTCACCAAAATTGTCTGAATAGAAAAACGATGTATAAGGGGATGCAACCATTATTTTCTCACCTACAATAGAAAAACTACTGACTTGCCCACCTAAAACTGTACTGACTTTGGTCCATTCTAAATTTTGACCCTCAACATTTAGTATTTCGAATGATAGTGTAACTAACAGAATTAGTAATGTGCGTTTCATGATTACCTTAACCTTATTTTGTCCAAAATGGGTGATATTTATACCTTGTAAAATCTTATATCTAACAGCGTAGTAAACTAAAAAATGATTTGCATTAACTAATCAGTTAAAATGTGATTCTACCAGTCTTAACTGAACTTAACCACCCATCTATATTAACTTATTTATAGTTTCTACTAATAAATCTTTGTATTTATCTATTAAGCTAATTCCTACCCACATCCCTTGATTTATTAATTATGAAATAGTTACAAGAATGCTTTGAAAAAGAATATAGATTATTGATACCTACGATTAATTAATAAAAAGAATATTTATTGATATTTCACATTAAGATTATTCAGAACACAAATTCTATGAATGGATTAACTAGCTTTTAGCAAACTATCGATATGCAATCTACGTCGCAAGTATGCCATAAAGTGGCATAGTGGCCAACTATTATTTTAAATAAAAACTCCAGCAACAAATCAATAGCCAGGAGTCCAGAAAATACACTAGCACTCTATGCTCAAACTTGAATTTAAACATCAGAACAAGTACTCTAAACCTAGCAGCTAAGAAGGTTCAATGCCCCCAGTATAAACGCTGATGTTTCTAGCTCTAATCAACAAGGTTATGGTAAATTTTAAACACTTCATAAGGACATACTTAGTACTCATCTTTATCAGCCTTTTCAGTAGCTCCCAGATCAAGGCTCAAGAATACAATTACCTCGACTATCTCAATCTGCTCATCGAACTATTCTCAGATGATGTTGTCGGGTCGGATCAGCTCAACGAATTTTACACCATCGATTATGCAAAAAAAGGATTTATAGATTCCCTACACAATGATATGCTTTATCTCTACGATGAATT
>CAKZOO010000019.1 GCA_937136455.1 uncultured Flavobacteriaceae bacterium
GTAATTAAGATTTATCGTGAACCATATAACGCTTATGATAAGTGGTTTGTAGAATGTCAAATAACAGCCTATGGGCGTGAATCTGATTCTACTCTAATGTTTGATACTGAAGAACAAGCTAAAGCTTTGAAAGTAGGCGATACGGTACAGATATGAAGAAACAAGATCCTACAAACTGGCATATGATTTTTTGGATTTGCCTAGGTGTGATTCTGAAAAGGCTTATACAGGTTGGAGCGGGAATTGCCCTTCTTGTGGTAGCCCTAACTCTCTTAATTGGAAATAAAGCTGAAGCCTCTGTAATGGATTGTGACAGTGTTTCTAAGTTATCTGACACACAGGTCTACAATGTTTATAAAAGCTATGAGCGTGGAGCTAAGGACGATTTAGGATATACTTTAGCTGCTATTGCATGGCGTGAAAGTAGTCTGGGCAAGTACAGGGTAAATCCTACAACAAGTGATTATGGTCTTTACCATATTAATTTTAAAACTATCAAGCGTATTGATAAGCTAGATTACTACCCTGCAATTCAAGCTGCTCAAGAAGTGGTATGGGATGATGATGAAGGTGCAAGGTATGCTTTAACTACTCTTAAATGGAATCTAAACCATTTTAAGAGTGATTGGAGAAAAGCCATTGCAATGTATAACGGTGGTAAGAAATGGCGTGAGAAAGCTTCCTACGCTGCTGATATTGCCATTAAAGTACGTATCTTGAGAACCTGTTTACCAAAAGGAGTAAAAGTATGAAGTACACTGTAGAAAGAACATATTGTGATTGTCACCCAGAAACATGTTGCCACTTCCGATATTCATTATTAGAAGATGGTAAACGTATCCAAACAAGTGATGATAAAGAATACCTACAAGGTTTAGCTGATAAACTTAATTCCTAAATCCGAAAAAATGCCCCAAACATTTCTGCTTGGGGTTTTCTTATTTACACCATAGTAAGTTTAGCTACATGATTAACAAGTGCTGTCACTGTTGCTTCTAGGTGTGTTGTTAAATATTGATCTTGACCAACTGGTACTGCCACTACACCTGATAGTGCATGGTTTTGGTTTAGATAAGTTACGAATGCATTAATCTTCTCCGCTGCACCACTTAAGTACCAATCTGTATCTACTGGGATACGCTCTAAGCCTGATACATTTTCAGGAGTAGATTGATACTTACGTACACCATCTAATACGTCCATTGTTACATTCAATACTGCTGCCATATTTTCTTGTAAGTAATCTGAACGCTCACCTACTGTATATCCAAGAATCACAGCCTGTAGTGCCTGTACTTGTGCCTTAGTTAAAGTTGATTGTGCCATATTGACTCTCCTTCAATATCTTCTGCTAATGCTAATAAACGCCCTGCATGACGCTCTAATCGTTTTGGTGTCTGTCGGTGTAATTTACTATCAAGTAATTCACCTGCCGCCTTATAGTAATCCCCTTGTTCCATATAAGTTAAAGTCTTTTTAAACTTAGCTAATCGGTTTTCACCAAGTTGAAATGTAAGATTAACTAGGACGCGCTGAGCCTCACCAGATGCCCACGGATAATTTTTCTTTACACTTTCCTTAGCGTAAGCGTAATCTGCTCTCAGAAGCTCTACAGCGTCCTCTGGTGTAATACATTTAAATGATTCACCTTTCTTAACTAAGTGACCAAAGCCAATAGTTTTAAAACCTAATGAATCACGATACACACAACGCCTGAAACCTTCATCTACAACAATCTTAGCAATCTCTGCTTGGTCTTTCTCTTGTTCCTGATATTGATCAAGTTTCTGATAGCCAAACCATAAGCCTGTTGCTAAGGTCATCATAATTACACTATTAACTATTCGGTGTATTGTTGCTTTCTTTGCCATTAAGTGATAACCTCTCATCTACTAATCTATCTAATAATCTACGATACCTGCGTCTGCTTGAATCAAACGGCTTATCAATTGCCAAACCTGCTAGACCTGCTACTAAAATGATTATCCAAGGTGGGATGGTTTCATAAGTTTGATTTATTACTTCTGCATTATTATCGTTTGTAGTTGTGGTAGTGCTTTGAGAATCCACCTGTGCCAGTGCTTTATTTTTGGTTGTATGATTCTCTTTACCCAATTGAACAGTTGTCTCTATACCTTTATCAGGCTTTAAAGGGTTTAACTGGTCAATTGGATTAAGAGTGGCACAAGAGGTATTCAAAAGAACTAGCGCTACAAGTGCCAATTTCTTCATACCTATTTTCTACTTTTTGTTAGTTGGTCAATTAAAAGCTTATCACCAAGACCACGTATCTCACCTACAACTGTTAAATGATTCTCTGATTGCTTTTGTGAAAGCATATTAAGACCTTCTTTAGTTGAGGTAATATCTTGTTGCATTGCTTCAAGTTTGTTATCAATGCCATCAATACGTTGTTCTAAATGCCCGTGAGATTGCTCTAGAAGCCCTACACGCTCTTTTGTTTCTGAACATGACTCTTTGTTAGTCTTAATCTCTTTATCAACGTCACGCTTCACACCGTTGATTTTAGTGTACAACTCTTTACGTGTTTGTGATTGTTGACGACTAAACCACCATGCTACACCTGCACCTGCTGATAAGGCACTGATAAATGCACCTGCAAACCAGACAATAAATTTAATATCACCTGCTGCTAGTGCTGTGTTTGTTGCTGTTTGTGCTGGCATCCTAGCCTCCTGTAAATCCAAAACTATTATACATCTTCCTAAATCTCCAATAAAAGAAGGACGAATAAACGCCCTTATATTAAGTAGTTGCTAGTTTAAGTTGGAACGTAGCCATTTTATAAATATCACTTTCCCTTGTAGGTGCGCTAACTGTTGAAAACTCAATAAGTATATCCACAATTTGCTCTTTAGCATCATCTACACCTGTACCTTTTACATCAAAGATACCTACTTTCAAATCATCGTAACTAGTAGAAGATGAGATTCGATTCCAACGACCAACACTTGTATAAGATTTTGCTTGATCAATCAAATCAGCCTGAACACCTGATACAGATGTTCTCATCCAATTTGTTGCATCACTCGAATGTACATTGATATTTATTGGTTGTGTCTTATCTGTAGATTTATTGATTAAAGTTAATCGTAAATACAGACCATCTAAACCAGTTTTTGTAAGATTACCTTGTCTATACCAAATATCAAAAGGATATTGTGTCTTTTCTAAACTATTCCACGATGCATCTGGTGTAGTTGAGATAGTTCTTGCCGCTGTAAATAGCTTACCTGTACTATGGTAAAGACTAAATGCTGCCGCACGACCTTGTACAATATGTCCACCTTGATCTACCGCTTTATCCCATTGACCTGTCACTACAATTGGATCAGGTAATGGTGTTGAACCTTGATCTGGTGGAGTAATTGCACCACCTGTATTAAGTGGAGGTTTGTGATCTATAAATTGTAGACCAATCTGCCTAGCTGTAGCTTTTACCCCTGCTGGGAGGGCATTGTACTCTTCAGAAGAGGTAATGCCGCTGCTATCACCTCTACCAAAATAAACACCACGCTTGTTATTAGAAACAAGTGCTTTAGTGAAGGGATCTCCAAATGTTTTAGAATTATTGGGGAATCTTAGTTCATATTCAATATGTACCTGCTGCTGATCCGTTTTTGTTACTGCCGGAATATTATCTACAAAAAGATATTCTTGTGGAGGTACATACGTCGTCAGTTGATACCAACAAGAATCTTTTGCAGGTGTAGAACTTGATGGTGCATTTACATTTTCCATGCAAAAGAAAGAGGCATTGTATTCATTAAAAATAGCCATAGTATCATAACTGGTTGTTGGCAATGTACCACGATCCATTGGTAATGTTTTACTATTCTCTAAATCATAAGCCCACGCCACCCAAGCTACTTGACCAGAATCTTCTCCGAAACAGAAATTATAAGATGCCGTTCTAAAACTTCTTTTATTAGAACTATAAAAACCCCCATAATCTTTACAATAGTCATGCGTATTTTTACCTACAACACCAATATATCGTTTAGGTGCTACTTTAAATGCATTGTATAAAGGTTGGTCAATATTACTTTCTGTAATACCATTTGTCTTTACAGCTAATGATGAGTCTAGTTCAATTGCTGTAACTTTAGATTTCTTATTTGCAAAAAGAATATCTAGAGTTCCTGAAGTATAATCAATAACAGGTGTGATATAAGGAATATATCTCTCTTTACCTGCCATAAATCCTGAAGTAGTTAATGGAATTGTAACTTCTTTTATAATAGGTAAAGGTGTAACAGTTAAGTCTGACGCATTAAACTCGATAACTGTCAAAGGATTATTATTGTTGGTATAATCTACACTAACATAATAAAGTCTTTTTGTCTTAGGATTATATGTAATATTTGTCCCTGTTGAATAACGATATTTAGTGTCAAATGTATTACTTAAAACTACTTCTGTTACATTACTAACTTTACCTACTGAATCATTCTTTGTAATATCAGTTACTTTGAAGGCAAAGTTGTTTCTGGTTGAGTAGTCGTGTGGCATCCAAAACCACAAGTTTCCACACATTTTAGTATATTTATGATGGTAAACCTGTTCATCATTATCATTGTTTGAATATTTAACATCAGGGTAGCAAACTGAACCATAATCAATCCATAGTGCCATATTGCCTATCCAAGATTGTTGACCATTAGATTTTTTCCATGAAGAACCTACTGAGATTGTTTTTTCACGCTCACGATCTCCGTAGTAGTTAGAAGCGTGACTTGCCCAGTTGTAACCCATTTTTCTCATAGGAGTAAGGCCTATTTTATTAAAAGTAGTATTAGCTTTTGTTTGGTCAAAAATAAATCCATACTTAAATACCAACTCACCTGTTGCATCATCTACATGAGATGTAGTAAGAATTTCACTACGGTTGCCTCGAATAGACTCAGCACCAGAATATCCACTTGCAAAATCTGCCCATGCTTCAATAAAACCTTCATTAGAATTATATTTAGCATCTTCTTTTGAAGAGGTGTCGTTTAATAGGTGAATCTCTCTTAAACCTCCTGTATACCCACCTTCCCAATTTGCAGAATCTTCTGAACTGTTACCACCTTGACCTTTTGCATCTCCACTCCATGCACCTACAGGGTTTGCTGCTGTAAAATATGCAGCCAATGACAATGCATCTTTATAGATATTTTCTGCTACAATTTCACGTTCAGTTTCACCTGTTTTTGCATCAACTACTGATATTTTACAAATACCTTTAACGGTAGGTGCTTCTGGTTTCAATTTGTCATAGGTAGAAACCTTACCCGTTTTAAAGTCAGTATCAGAAACAACTGAAGTTCTCATATTGTCTTCTCCTTAAATAATTGTAATCCTAACAGTATCAGTGATTGGAATTTGTGTAGATTGATCCCATCCTGAAGTTACTAAATCTGTGGGTATCTTCTTAGCACTCGGCACTGTTGATAAGATTTGTGAATTATCTTTAATTTTTGGCCTGATAAATGTGGCATCAAATACACTATTAACAGGAAGTTTATCGCCAGTAGTTATAGAGAAAGTATAACCTTTAAGACCTTTGATGGTTCTTGCCATCTGCTTAAATGTGGTATTCTTATCCGCTGGCAAACCTACAGATTGAAATGCATCAATTAATGCATCTTTACCACTACTGGCATATGTAAAAAGGTGGTTAACTACTTCTTGTAAGTTTTTAACTGCACCTGTTTGTGATGGCTTTTTAGGATCAGGATTCTCCACTGTAGGATAGCCGTAACCTAAATAAAGTGTTGGATCGAAACCACCACCAAGACCACCACCTGCGGGTTTATCTACAAAGATTAGACCTGTCTCATCTTGATTAACCTGTAGCATTCTACCACCTTGACCTACATAAGTCAAAGGTGTATCTGGTAATCCAATGAAAGGTGTAATTACAGGTGTACCACCTCCACCACCATCTCCCCCTGAACCACTACCACCTAATGCAAATTCAAAAACTTGACCTAATTCGTTTTTAGAGAAAAGTTTTCTATCTGTAAGATTGATAGCTAATTCACCTGTTTTGATTTGTTGAGGTGCTGGCTTTTTACCTGCTGTACTTGATCGTAGATGTTGATAGTTAGCCATTAGAATGTTCCTCCATCCATGAAGCTACCATCTGTAACTTTCTTTAAATGATTTTCAATAGCTGGTAAAAGGTATCCATATGGAGTTGTTTTTATAACTGCACCATTAATATTTAAATCAATTGACTCTGCTGTTGAAGTTATAAAATCTGAGAAGGTTTGTGAACTAATACCACCTCCACCTCCTTCTGCTATCTCTCTAGCCCGTCTAATTGCATCTCTAAGCCCCTCTATGGTGTTAAAAGCTGTCATTGATACATTCTGTAGGCTTGCACCTTTCCACGGCTTACGGAGTGTTATACGGCTTATACCGCTACTGTCTGCTGGTGTTCCACTTAAACCTTCTACAAGATATTTACCACCATCTAAGAAGATTGCTGTACCACTAGATACATAACTACAATCTACATTACCTGTTAAAACAATTGTAGAGGTATTTGTATCTAAGGTAACTCTATCGGACTCTAAGAAGCCCTTACTTGACATTATTGCCATTTCATGTTGCCTCCTTTTAATTTGAAAAATAGGTCGTCCTATCACCTATGGACGACCTTAAGAATTATCCACGTAGATAGATTACTGCAACTTGCTTAACCTCATCTTTGGATTTAAATTTAACATTATGACGTACTTGAGCAATCGTGTACGGACGTTCACAATCTTGATCAGGTTGTTTCATACCTTTGCCACGCATTGAGCTTGAACAAATATAATCACCTACTTCAAGATCGCCACCTTCACCACAAACATTTAAAGTACCTTCACCCACGGCATTAAAGATAATATATTTCTTATCTTCCATGTACCAGCCCAAGCCTTTTAAATTCTTAAGGGCTTCTGGGAAGTTATCGGTTTCAGGATCTTGATGATACCGATCTCCAACAACAACACCCCTTACAGATTTATCCATTGGTTTCTCACTTAACCCCATAAGGGTTATAGCATTAGAACAATCTGCAATTGCAGCTAATTCTTTGTCGCAAACTATATCACCTACTTCATAAGTGAAATCTAGAGGAACTAAACCATCGTGTGATCCCGTAAATGGGCCATAAGTACCACCTGTACCTGAAGCATAAAAACTATAACCAGTTGTTGAATTATTATGGGCATTGACTGTACGATTTCCACCATCAAAAGAGGCACAATTTCCTGAACTATAGGTAATAGTATTGTTGCCACTTGCTGCTCTCATCTCTGCTTGTAACGGGCCGCCCTTTGAGTAAAGATTTAGACGACCAGTATTGCCCCCATACATTCTAATACCACCTTCAACTGAAACTGAATCATCTGCTTCAACTGTACCTACTGCTATTTTTCCATTAGTACCTAAATTTACAACCCTTTTTCCAGTTGAATTGTGTAAGGCCATTGCACCTGCACCTAAAACATTATCTTTAGTAGCAATATATCCACCATCACCTAAAGGTATTCTTGCATACCCATTTGCATCTACTGTGAACTTCCCTGTACCAATATTAATAGTACCACCTACAAATGTTGAACCATTAATAGTTACACCATTAAAAGTACCACCTGTAAATGTTGTTGCTGTAATTTCACCTGAAAAAACCCACTTATTAGAAGTATTGTTCCAGTAAAGAGCATCTGTACCATTTGCATTTTGTACTTTAAATGAATTACCTTTAAAAGTAATAGAGCTAATATTAGAACCACCTACAATTTCAAGACCTGTAAACACACCGTTAGCATCAACACCCACTGTAGCCTTACCAGTAATCTTACCATCAAGATCTACAAATGCTTGATACATAGATCCAACTGTAGCTGTCTTTCCTCCTGAGACAACCTGTACGCGCCTCACACCCTCTGCAAAAGGTGTAGGTGTCCAAGTACCACCTGCTGCTTCACAAGCTCCCTTAGTCTCATGCGAGGACTGTGAGCCGCTAATAGTACAATAACCAATAGCTGCTGTTGAGCTTGAAAGTACATTAGCAATATCATTAGTATTACCTTGCACTGTAGCTGTCAGGTTTTGGATAGCTGTAGTTCTTGCCGTTTCTTCATTAACTATTGCACGTTTAACTTCAAGAATCTCTGCTGTACGTGTTGCTACCTCATTAGCTAAATCTACTTTAATCTTATTAATCTCAGTAGCAGAAGCACCACCACCGTCTGAAATAGAGGTTTTAATATTACTGATTTCACTATTGATTAAAGCATCTGCCGTCTGAAACTGGGTACGTACTGCATCAATGCTGATAGCCCTTGCACTTCTTTCATCAGCAATAGCTTTACTAATGTTTGAAATTGAGGCATCGGTAATTGCTTTATTGGTCTTGTAAGTTGCTTCTAACAGATCAACCTTTTGTGCAACGGAAGCTTCAGCCGTAGCTATTAATGTAGTTAGGCTTGTGTATCTTGCTAGGGATTTCTTTTCATCCTCTTCAAACTTAGCTTGAAATCTATCAATATTTGCAACAAGGACACCATTCTCATACTTACGTTCAACTGACTCTTTGATGATTGATTTGTTTAAATCTAAATCTTCAAAAGCATCAACCACACCTTCTGCAATTAACTCGCGTGGATCAGTAGTACCAAGGATACTTTCAATTTCTGCTTCAATCTCAGTAAGGTCTACTGAAAGTAATGGTGTGCCACGTACAATGTTTGAATCTTCAGACCAAGAGCTTGCTTCATTAGAGGCTTGTACCTTGAATTCATATTCTGTGTTTACTGCTAGACCATCTACAAATAAATAACCTTCACCTGTAGTTTTATTGTAATCCCATTCCGATTCATTGATTGGCACTGGGATTGTATAGATTTTTACTTGCTCTGTCCAATCACCATCTGTACCATATTGACGATAAAACATCTTGATACGTCTTAACCAAGTACCATCGTGAGTAAATCCTACCTTAACTTTGGTATCCCTAATAGGTGTAACTTCTGTCAATTCTGGTGCTTGTGGTACATTGGTGTCGGGGTTTGCTACAAATGTAGCTGTACCATAATTCAAACCTATTTTACCAAACGTATCAAACCATGCTACACGATAAGAGTATGTACTTCCATCAAATACAATTGCTTCGCTTGGAATTGTTACAAATGCTACATCTGAAGTTTCTACTATTGTTGGATCTAAAGGTGTTGGATCGGTGATTGTAGGATCATTTCCTTTCCAAAGAAATAACTTAGATCCAACAACATCTGTAGGAATACTCCCTGTTGCCACTTCTAGTTTTATGTTACCTGTTTTTTCAACTTTAACAACTGGCATCTGTGGGGCAGGGTTTTCTACTTGAGCTATCTTTGTTGGTGTTGTTTTTAACTCATTATCTACAGCAAAAATGTTTAATGTAAATTGTCTACCATAATCATCACCAAATACTTTAAGTAACTCTACTTCAGTAAACACTGATTCACGTAGTTTCGTATCAGTAATTGTTCTACGGATATTTTTACCACCTTGAGCCACTATCAAAATATATTGTGTAACTTTAGGGTCTTCTTGATGTTCCCATTTGACAGTAAAGTCACGACCATCAAAAGTGCCACCAATTGATTCATCTGCTTGCTTAATACCTATTTTAGGGATAGGTGCAACTGTCGATGTACCACTTTCTAGAGAGAGATCAATATACTCACCTCTTCTTTGTGTTACACCTCCTGTACCATCCTCTGCTGTAACAAAGAAACCATATCTAACAGGTTGTAAAGGATCATCTGCTGGTGCATCATATCGGTCTGTACTCTTATTGGCTGCTGATTTACCACTTCTGATAGTTCTTCCACCATCTCCATCATCAGGCCCAAATCTTTTCCAGTACCAAGAATATTCCCAAGGTGTAGTTAATGCATCCCAATTGGCTGTTAAGCCTGTAGGAAGTCTGTTCAACACTAATCCTGTTATTTCTACACTTGTAGTTGTAGGTGTGTATCTTCCTTTTGGAACAATTAAAGGTAATCCATAATCAACATGATCATATAATGAATGATTGTATTCTACACCTTCAACGGTCAAACCACCTGTAGTATCAGTAACAGAAACTACACGGATAAAGGTAGGTTTTAATCCATCTTTGTCTGCATCGTATACTGCAAAAGATGTAAAATCAACTGGAATTTTTGATAAAGGAGTTGCTAAAACAATCTCACGTTTATTCCAAGAAGTAATGGCAACCTCTGTAGGTACTCCACGATTATTGTCAAGAACCAGTTTAGGTGTCTTCATCATAGATAAATCTACAGGTGTTCTTTTATCAATCACGATTTTGGTTGTAGTAGAACCTGCTGCCACTTTACCACAATAGTTAGCTCTTGAATAAAGCCTGTCATAAAGCGCTACAACCTCTCCTATTTGAATATCTTCGTGATTGTACCCAACGGTAAAGGTGTAAGAAGAACTCGCCACCTGTGACGTTACAAGTACCTTATTGAGCATTCTATTTGCTTCTTCTGCACTGGTACATGTATCTAGTTTTAATTTCTTACTAACAACACCATGAACATTGATTGCTGCCTGATCTTTTACATTAATAATTGTCTTTTTATAAAGATTAGCTTTGTCATCAAACTCACCTTGCACATAGTTGATTTTCTTTGTCTCAGGTACAGTGGTTCTTTTTACTCGCTCATCTTTCAAATCATAAGAAGTAATGATACGTCTTTTATCAGTTTTTCTATCAATAAGAATACCAATACGACCACTTGTATCTTCATAAAGTTTACCATCTGCTGCACCAACAATTTGTTGAGCTAGTTTGAAATAGTTATCTTCTTTGATCAAATATTGGCTGTGACTATATCGTTGCTTACCTTTGATACTCTCTTTACAATATCTATCAAACGCTAAGAAAGATGGTAGGTTAATTTTATCAACTGGAAGACCTGCACCCCATTTAGTATCTGTCAATACAGCCATTGCATTCCATGCAAAACTATCTGAGGTCTTTTTATCAAATGTACCTAAAAATACATCTTTACCATTTACTGTATTAAACTTTGGAACAGCTACTTGATAACCACTTACAAGGTATTGTCGTTTAGGTGTTTTGGCTGCAACTTCTGCTGCTACAATCTTACCACTACAATATGCAATATCTTTATAGGTTTGGGTGTCGCGGTAAAGCTCTGTTACTGTAGATGCTGTCCAATTACCATTTACCGATGTTCCATAATACTGACCCATTACATACATTTCAACTTTGTATGACCAAATCTTTTCTTTGTAATCACTTCCTACTTGAATTGTTAATTGAACAGATGTAGGGTTTTGCGCCCAGTACATGTGATCGCTACCACCAAAGGTATTTACTGTTTTAACAACTTGACCACGGGAGTCTAAAAGACTTAGTTTAAAATAAGCTCTTGCTATTTTACGTCTGTTTTTATTATCTCGATGAGTAAATCCGCCTGTTGTAAAGTTAATACGTACAGCCTCTACACCTTTACTTGAAACTGCTCTGGTGAACTCTGTTTTAGTGTAAGACTTTACATCTTTTATTTCAGCGGTCTTATTTAATGACTCTGTTCTTTCTACAAAAGGAAAATCACCATTCCAAGGTGATGTAGCATGTGCGCCTGTTTGTACATTAAAGATTGAGCTAGGGAATTCACCTTTTTTGGTATTTACTTCATTTACATAAATGTTTGAAATGTTGCTAATTGGGCCTACTGAAACTACATCAATAAAGTTAGCATTACTATCACTACCCCAGATTACATTTAGATCATTCATCTTGTAAAGCTTAACAGCCTTATCTCTAGGCTGCAATGTAATCTGTCTTAATTGTCTATACGGTTTAACTGACATTATCTTCAGCCCTCCCTTGATAAACTGTAGAATCTATACCATAAGAAGCCACACGGCTACCTACAAGTCTTGTTCCTAAAACTACTGGAATAATACCACCTTGACCTACTACGTTCTCTGGTGTCTCCCAGTTAGCACCTGAAGCTGTTACTGTAAGGTTATCCATCTTAGGTGCAAGTAATAGTGCTACACCAATAGCTACGATAGCAATAACAATAGCTGCAATGATTTCACCATATGCACCGTCTGGGTTTGGCATTATATGAATATCTTTATGATCAGGATCTAATTCTTGCTCTGGATCAAAAAGTTCTGTTACATTACCTTTTGAATCTTCAAAGGCAATACTTAAATGTTTTTCATTTAATAAATCTGGGAACACTTCTTCAAAAAGGATATTACAAAGTGCATACATACTATCTGCACCTACTTCAAGGACTTCATTATAATATTTGTCCTTGAAAGATCCATGAAAATGTACCCGTCTAATTGTAGGCATCTTCATCAGTCAATCTCCTTAATTTCTGTTGTGTTTTTACCATCTGTACCAATGATCCAAAAAGTGAATCCTGTAGCTTCTTTTGCACCTAAGTCTGCCTCACTTGGTTCATTATCCATTACTGGGTGTGAATGTACTAACGCTTGAAGGTCTTTACCAAGTTTGAAAAGCATCAGCTTATCTTTATTCAACAACTGATACCTTTCAGTAGGAGTGTTTGAAACATTCTCTAATCTGTGATACTTACCTTTTGCCACGTAGCCAACACATTCATTCGGGTACGCTTCTAAAGCGTGTTTCTTAATATCAGTCTGAATACTCATTTTACCTACCTTTTACTATACGCCTATCTACTGCTGGGAAAATATTAATAGAAGATTCAGCACTATTTGGAATACCTGCACTGAAGGATAAACTTGGTACAGATAAGTCCTTAGATAATGGATCAATTGTGTGAATAATTAACTCACCACGTTTATCTGAATCTTCTACAAAATTTACAACATGGTCTAACCTTTTAATATAAGCTAAAGGGTTTGCCTCTACACCTGTATCAAGGTATCGACCATAAACTTTTAATTCTAAAACTCTGGCATTTTGAATACTTCCACCTACATCATCAATGAATCGTGAAATAACAAAATCATTATCACTGATAGCTAATTTTGCACTAGATTTACTTGCCTTAGTTTTTCTCTTCACCTGTTTAATTTCATAAGGGTGTGGCTTGTAAGAATTACCTTGATAGATAATACCTGTACCACTTGAACCATAGTTATTTGTAAACCGTAATCGGTGAAGAGGATCACCAGTAATAGGTGACATATCTATGGTTAACAAATAAACTAGGCCACCTAGAAATTCTTTATTTCTATGTTCTTGTAAACTCACTAGCCCTCCTTATTCTGTGTACTGTAATTCTAAATTAATGCTTGCTGTAAAAATACAACCAGCTTGTTGTTTTATTTTGAGAGAATTAGGAACTACCTTCCACACACGGGAATTTGGTAATTCAAAAGGTTTCCACCTTACAAAACCTGTTTGGATTTGTCTGTAGAAAGTACGTAAAAGGGCTACCTCATCTACTGCACCACCTGCAACTTCTGCTGGTGTAGCATATTCAATGAATGCCCAATTTACTTTCCACACTTCTTCCTTTGAAGAATCAACATCAGGGCCATTTAAAATAGTCTGTGACACCTTACCACCATACTGAATAGTCGTTGTATCATAACCTTCTAAAGTTGGCCCTGAACTTTGATCAATCCTGTCTTGTAAAGGTAGGTCTAATATTGTTGCCATTATACCTCCTTAAATAGGATCAAATAAACCACCTACCATTTGCTCTTCTTGAATAGTTTCTAATGCTGAGCTATCTGAGATTTGCTTAACTCGCTCTTCAAAACCACGTAACTTCTCATCAATCAAAGCTACTGTCTGTTCTGAGGCATCACCTTGGATTGTAATGCTGTTAGAAAGCGATATGCCGCCACCATTTGACTTACTAATAGGAAGACCTGCATTCATGCGTTTAAGTGTCTCCTTGTGCCTCTGAGTGGCTGTAGCCGTAATTACTGACTCACCATTAGCAATGTTTGCCTTAATACTGTCGGAACGGGCTGTACCTGCTCCTTTAATATCAACACCACCAAATGCATATGATGGTTCATTCAAACCTTTAGCCATATTGATAATGCTTGCACCTGTAGCCGCTGCTTCAGCGTAAGCGGCAAACTTAGCGTAATAAGGTTCAACCTTAGCTGCTGCTGCTAATGACGCTACAAGGCTTGTAGAGGCTTGGAAAATAGCTGCTGCTTTAGCTACCTTAGCTAACTCTTTATTACCACCTTTAGCTGCTGAGATACTTTTAGCTATTGAACCTACTTGTGATGCCAATGCACCTGCTCGGATCAACCTAATACCCTCTTCAGTTTTATTAAAGGCTGCTAATTGCATATCATGGTTTTTATTAGCGTACTCAGTATCAAGTTCTAACATCTTTTCAAGATAAAGTTTTCTAGATGTAATTTCACCTTCTTGGTAAGCTTCTTGAAGCTCTTTCTTTTTCTCATTATAGGTGATTTGAAATTCCTCTAATGAACCAAGTAGATACTCTTTGTCATCCTCTGTAAGACCAAAACCTAATGGGTTTAATTCCTCATTCTTTTTAGCCAAAACTTTTTCATTGTATTCTTCTTCAAGTTCTAACATTCTTGCATTGAATACTGACTTATCTTGAATCATACCATCTTGCATTGCTTGGTTAAGAGAGCGTACTTTATCCGTGTACTCAATCTTAATGGCTTGAATAGAAGATGCTAATGCTTCATTACCAAATTCATCAAGGGTGATTCCTAATGGTATTGTAATCTTTTTAATAGAATCTAGCATAGCTGTTTCTACTTCAGCAATCTTCTTGGCTGCTAAATCTTTATCAATTGTACCTGATTCTAATAAGCTGTTTATAAGATTAATCTTATTTTTGGCAACATCTTCTAACGCCTTAAGTGTACCTTTTTCAACAATCTCACCAACACCTGTTTGAGTTAGTCCTAATGATTTTAGGTCAGAGATTTTCTGCATCTGAATCTGCAATTTAGCTAGTGCCAATGATTGCTCTTCAATACGCTTATGCTCTTCACTACCAACTGCAAAGCCAGCTTGGATTGCTGCATTTTTAGCGTCAATGGTTGCTGCTAAGGTAATATACTCATCTGAATTTTTACGAATACCTTGAAGTGTTGCTGCCATTAAATCTAAATTCTTTTGCACAGCACGTTGTTTATTCATCAATGATTTTTCTTTTTGAAGAACTGTGTTGTGCTTAACCCTTGCTGCTGTATTAAGCGAAATAGCCTCTTGCTCTTTTACAAGCTGCTTATATTGCTCCGAACCGACTTCAAGGTTTGCTTTTCTTGCAATCTTCTCAATATCAAGTGCAACCTTGACTTTTCGATAACCCTCAGATCTAGTATCACCATATTTGATAAATGCCTGTGTTAAAGCATTACTCATAGCTAAGTCATTTTTAGACTTCTCATAAGCTTCTAATTCAGCTTTTGTGAGCGCTCTTGTTGTATCTACTTCTCTGGTAAGAAGTTTGATATGATCTTCACTAGCCTTGATTTGCTCTTTCTTAAGCTCAATATGATTATCTGTACTTTCAGTTAGTTTATCTTGTGCCAACATCACAGGACTGAGATACTTGGCATACTGCCATAAGCTATCATTTTCCTCTTTCTGTGTTTCCTCTAACTCTTTCAACTCTTCCTTAAGTTCTTTAAGCTTCTGTTGGTGTTCCTCAACTGTCTTGTTTGAATTGCCTAATTCTTTGATAAAATCTTTAGTGGCTTTTTCTGTATCGGTTTCTGTGAACTCTCTAACAGCTACTACCAATGAATTCATATTATCAACGGCTTCTTTCAATGCTGGCAATGCTCGTTTACCTAACATCTCCCACAACTCTTCCCAGTTTTGACCTAATGTATCTAAGCTACCAGAAAGTGTTTGTGCTGCCTGTGCTTCTGCTGCCCCTGCTGAAACCTCTTTGATTTTCTCCAAGATCATCATCTGTGCTTCATAAGCTGTATTGTTATGCCTTGTAGCTTCTAATTGCTTTTCTTGCTCGGCATTAAACTCTACACCAAATCGTTTCAGGTTCTTATAGTTTTCAATCGGATTTTCTAAAGCTTTACCAAGTGCTAATACTGCTGTTTTTGAATCCTTACCTGTAATGGCTGCAAGATCCATAGCACTCTTGATACCTTCTTTAAAAGTATCACCCTGTACATTTTTGAACTGTAACATAATCTTGGTGAGACTTAAAACACCTTCAGTATTATCTAATGTAGCTAAGGCTTGTTCCCTTGCAAAAATCTCTAATTGACTTGCTGTAAAACCTGCTGCATATCCTGTAGATTCTAATTGCTTTTCTAGTTGAAGTAAAGATACTTGTGTCTTGGCTGCTACCTGAACACCTTGGGAGAATTGTTGTAAAGCAACACCTGCTGCAAGACCGATACCTGCCCAAGCAATTGCACCACTTTTAAGAATACGGCTTAATGCTGATACCCTTGATGCAACACCACCTAACGGGCCATCAATCAATTGAATCTGTGCTGTACTTTTATCTAATTGGTCTGTAAATTTACCCAGTACACCTTGTAAAGAAGTGTGACTACCTTTTAATTTTTTGGTTGCCGCTGTAGCTTTTTCCTTTGCTGTGATATTCCTTAAGAGGTATTTATACTCTTTACTTTGGGTTGAAATACCTTTCTTAGCTGCGATTTCTTTGGCAAGGATTGCTGCCTTTAATTTAGCATACTCTTCACTATTCTTTTCTAAACCTTTTGATTCTAATTCTAATAGTTCTGTTGCTTTACGGCTTGCAATGTTGCTTGCTTTAATGGTCTTAAGCGTCTTATCACGCTCTCTGTCATTATTCTTTTGCTGCTCTGGTACTTTACCTTCAACACCTTCCAACTTTTCCAATGTAGTTATAAGAGCATCTAACGCTGAAGTGGTCTTTTCTATACTGTCTGATTTGATAATCAAACTAGCTTCACTAGCCATATATTAACCCCTGTCTAAAGTTGTTGCCCTGAATATAAGATCTAATTCCATGATCAATTTATATTCCCATGTTGAAAGAGACATACCTGTAAGTCGGGCATGAGCTTCAATCCGTTGTGGATCAAATGGCTCAATTCCATGTTGAACGGGCTTTCTCAAAAAATGGAACTCCCAAAAGAGTTCCATTATATCAGTTATATGTTTTGTATCAAGATTCCGTTCCCTTTCAAGTAGGTCTGATTTCTTGTTGAACTTATCTTCTTTAAGTTCATGTATTTTTCTTACCCTGTTGCCTTTCTTGTCTACTGACTCTAGTTCAGCATAAAGTTCAATCCACTCCCTTGCTACTGACTGGCAACTGGTAAAAAATCTTCTCGCTTCTGCATGTATGTAGCAATCTGGTTATAGAAGATTGCATTATTACGGTCATCAAAAACCTTAAGTGCATTCTCTGGCGTGAACTTCATTTCAAAGAAAGATTCATCCCAATCAATAATTGCATTTGTTACAGAGCGATCCTGAAACAGCTTAGCCGCTTCCTTAATCTGTTCTGGTGTTGCGTCTTTATCTTCAGCAACTTCTTTATACTCAACCAAATCATGTACCGCTTGGTTAATATATTTAGGATCAGTTGCACCACGTAAACGTACCCAACCTACAACATAATCAAGATGTGTTTTTC
>CAKZOO010000020.1 GCA_937136455.1 uncultured Flavobacteriaceae bacterium
GATTCTCATAATGAGATATTCTACCCCATCCCAATGAGTGGACACCCCACAAACGAATATGGAGACCTCAAAGATGGGTCTTATTCGTATACAACGCTGTCTAACACATACAGCAGTAACAAACCTTTTTTAGTAGACAATGTGACTACTTCAAAACTAACAGACAAAGCAAGAAAGTCTCTAGCCAATGATCTTTATGTCGGATTTATTGATTTTGACCTGAAAATACACCGTTTTAGATTTTCTTGATTTCATAAAACACTAAAAATATTGTAAACATTTAAAAATAACTTATTATGGCCAGAAATAGAGTAATTTATCAATCGGAAGCGCTTTACGTCAGCAAGAACGCAGGTTCTACTGCTGAAGGTGAGCATGAACAGCTTACACGAGTTCAAAGCGCAAACTATAATTTCACAATCAACAGGCAGGATGTCAACGAATTCGGACAACTCGCTCGCATCGACTCCATTGTCATGGATGCTCCTACCGTTGGTTTGGACTTCACTTATTATCCCACAGACGGGTTCAATGAAGCAGCCTTGGGTTTTGCTACTGGAGGAAGTGTACAATTCGCTTCGGGACACTTAATCCAGAACTCTGGGAAGAACTTATACATCACCACTGTTGCTGAAGGCTCAGACGCTGTTGGGGTTTCTGGGGACGATGTTGCATCCGTTATTGGTTTGGGTAATGCATTCCTTACTGATTACACGTTAGATCTTGCGGTCGGTAGCCTTCCTACAGTTTCTGTTTCTATGGAATGTTCAAACATTAATGCAGATACTACGATAGGATCTGGAGCTTTGGGTCAGATGACTGGCATTAGCTTGCCATCTGTAGACATTACTAATGGTGATGTGATTGATGGTAATGCAATTCTTCCAGCGACGGTAGCTTCTGGAGAATCTGATATCTCAGCTCTTCGACCCGGAGATATCACAATCAACATCGCTGCTTTAGATAACTTTACGATTTCAGATATCGATGGCGCTGATACGGAAGAATCTATCCACATTCAAAGTGCATCTTTGAGCATTCCACTTGGCCGTTCGCCAATTCAAAGACTTGGTACTCGTTTCGCTTACGCTAGGACTGTTGACTTTCCAGTTAACGCAACGTTAAGTGTAAGTGCTATCGTTAATGAGCTTACTGCTCAAAATCTTTCCACGATTATTGATAACGGAGATACTGATGAAATCGTTCTTACTCTTAAAGACACTAATAACGCAAACGCTCTAGTTTACACCCTTAAAGGGTGTAAGGTGGATAGTGAGAGTTTCTCTTCAAGTATTGGATCAAATAAAACTGTTGATCTGACCTTCTCTACCCAAATTGGAGGAAACAATGACACAAATAACGGCGTTTTCTTAACTGCCTCTGGCTCTGAAGTAGCATTCAGTTAATAAATCCTAAAACCTTAAACAAAAAGGGCGGTAGAAATACCGCCCTTTTTTATGTATAACGTCTTATTGAATATTAAGTATTATCGCTACCAGTCAAAACCACGCCATCAATACCGCCTACTTGTTGTGGTTTAGCCTCGTAAATATTATAACGTGCCACCAGATCGTCCAGTTTAGCCTTAGAATCGTTAGCAAGCCCTCTGTAGACCTTGGACACCTCATTCCGATTAACGAACGTCACAGACGATTCTCCGTCCTTTAAAGACAATATCTTATTATCACTAGTAGAAGAGGTAATACCCCTCAATGCATTTCTAGACTGCTTTTTATAATAACTGTGCAAATAAAGCTCTTTATGAATAGACTGAGCCTCAGTATCTAGGTCAGCACCTGTCCCACTAAAATCTTTATAGATCAAATTGTTTAGTCCGCCCAAGTTGTTTTCCAACCAAGCTTGAATAGAACCCGATGTAGCGATACCTGTATCGCTATCAAATTCGTCCGTAAAGATATCGGATGCTAAATCGCTAATTACACTCATGCTTTATATTACACTATTAATTATCTTTTTTCTTGGAGTTCTTCTTTTTGCCCCATTTCTTTTTAGCTTTCTCATCGGCATTCACTTTACCTACAGATTTAAGCATGTCTTGAATTTCTTCAGAAGCTTCCGAAAACATAGGTTTTGGGGCTGGGATGGGTGAGTTCTTAGCTTTGTAAGATCTAAATTCTTTAAGGATCATATCCCTCAAGACTCTACTCGGGTAATTCGGATTCAATCCGACCTTTGAGGCTAACCCCCTGAGGTCAGGCTTACTAGAAGAAGAGAGCTTCTCCTTAAGTTCAGCTGTAGTTTCCACGCCAAAATAATTGTTCTGGCCATTGCCAAATGATACGTTCTCAAAATTGTCCATATACTATTATACACATTATCTAGAGAAATAAACAAAAAAAAGAGCCGCCCCCGTAGGAGCGACTCTAAAATTAAGCACCAGCTATTACGCTGCGTCAATGATAGTAGCGGTAAGGGCGCGGTTATCAAGAACCATACGACCTTCTTCGATAGAACCAAAGTAACCGATTTTCTGTTGACGAATGCTATACTGATCGTCAGCGATCAGGTTGAACTCACCTCCAGAATCCTCATCGACTGCAACAGCACGGATGAGAGACTCGCGAGAGCGATCAAGTCCAATAACAAGGTCATCAGCTGCGCTGTTGAAGGTGACTCCACCATGCGCTCCAGAGAACAACTTGGTGAAACGCTTGTTGGGTCCAAGCTCAAGGATTTCCATAATGGAAATACCGTAGAACTCAGGAAGACCAGCGGTGTTATAGACGCTCATGCGAAGCTCATCAGGAGCGGCGATTCCATCAGTACCAGTTCCGCCTACGGGACCAGTATTGGTGTTGATTGGGTTGTAAGCAATAGCGCGGAGCATCTCAACAGTTTCAGGAGAAACGATGAGGTCAGTAATTCCACGACCACCACCAGTAGCAGCAGTTCCACCAAGGAACGATGTGTTAATGCGCTTAGCAAGAGTCATCATCTTGTTAAGGTCATCAAGGACGAAGTTTGCACCAGCGGCAGTTGCACGGACGTGATCCTGACCAGCAGTCTCAGCATCTTGAAGAGATCCCATGATTAAGCTAGCGGAGGTAGTCTCCTGCTTAGCAAGGATTTCCTGAGCTGCACGACTGAAGGTCTTAGAGACAACATCCATACGAGACTTAGCGGCATAACGACGATCAAAGCTAACAGCGGTATCAAGACCGTAGGTAGCGATTTTCATCTCAGATGCAGTAGGAAGCACCTGATTGGTAGGGAGACCACCAGCATGAGACTGGCTGTAAACTTTCACATAATCTTCGTCGTTGATGTCATAGTAGAGATCAAGAGGGATCGAAGGGTTGTCATCAGCATTAAACTGAAGAGTAGTGAAAAGATTCGAAAGAGTAGGAGCGTTGTTGATGACCTCTGCAAGCACAGGTCCAATAAACTCAGCAAGAGCTACTTGAGCTTCGTAAGCGACAGTGCGGTTACGAGAAGCCATAGCTTTAACCAACTCGATTTGTTCTGGAGTTCTTTTTAAAGTGATTTTCATTTTTTAGATTCTTTCTATATTAGTTGAATTTAAAGACAAGGTACTCACCATCAAACTGATCGGTAACACCATTCTGAGTGGCGCGGCTACCAGTTCCAAGAATGGTTCCAAAACATGCACTATCAGTAGGAGCGCAACCAGTTACGGTTCCACCAGTAGAAGCTTTAATCCCGCTTCCGATAGCAAGGTCGCCACCAAGATCACCTTGGAAAGCAGCGCTAGCGATAGTAAAGATACCCTTAGTAGCAACAGGAACAGCCTCTCCGGGGAGAGCGGCCTGAAGCTCAGCAGCTTTTTGAGGGTTGTAAAGAAGCTTCTCACCGTTCTCGTCGTTCTTAGCAGTCTGAAGAAGAGTGATTCCAAGAGGAATATCTCCATCTCCAGCTGGCTCAACTTGAAGGCTTACTTTTGGATACTGATTACGTCCAACAAAAGGATAATCAGTTTTTCCAAGATAGCTGTCAGTTCCATAAGAAACAGGATCAGCAGAGAAGTCACCAGCAGAAACCTTCACGAAAGTTCCAGCATCGCCAGAACCAGCTCCAGTTGTGCTATCGAGTACCATTCCATCGGCAACACGATAGAGATTAACGACATCGTGTTCGTCATATTGTCTAAAAGGAAGAATTTTAAGTCCCATAATATTATTTTAGTTTAAGTTAAGAAATTTCGATGTTCTCACGGGAGAACGCTTTTTTAAATTTGTCAACGAGGTTCTCTTCTTTAGAAGCGAGGGCCTCGTTATTGTTTGAGATGTCAGCATCAGTTTGCTGTGCATTGTCAAGAGCTTGTTCGACATCAACGTCAGCAGAAGCCGTAGCAACACGCTTAGCAACTTCCTCATCAATACGAGCCTGAATCTCAGCCTCGAAAGCTTCTTTATTAGCTTTGCTCTTATGCTTCCAAAGCACTTCAAGCTTTTCAGAGAATGAAGCGTAAGCTTCTTCAGTCTCGTCAAGAGACTTCACTTCTTTAGCAAGGAATTCCCGATCTTCATCAGCAAGGTCGAACTTAGTATCAAGTTCATCCATACGAGAATTAAAACGAGCAACAGCCTCTTCAGCCTTCTTCTCGTTTTCAAATCCGTTAATCCGATCATTAGCCTCACCAAGCTTACTTTCAAGCTCGGCTACAGAAGCCTTAAGATCTTCATATTCCTTCTTTACAGCTTCCTTTTCGCTCGTAAGAGCCTCTTTCTCTTTCAAAAACTCTTCGTTCTTTTCGCGAATCGCCTCTGAGAAAGTATGAGTCATAGAAGCTACAGTCTCTTCACCGATTTTTTTCTCGATGAGGATCTCTTTTAGTTCATTAACAATGTTTTCCATAGCTATGTTATTTTCTTTTGTTACAGTTTTTTTATCTTTTTGTGAAAATTTATCTTGATCACTATCTTCTTGATCTTTATAGATGCCTTTTACATCCGCAGCTGGATTAGAAGTGAATCCTATACCCAAAGGATATATTTTTCCAGTAATCAACCTATAGACTGGTTCCCCTTTATCTGTTTTACCAGAACCGCCATAAGCCTTTAAGAAACCATTCATTTCTTTAATCTTATGAGGGTCTGATACGATTGTGGCTTCGTTAAGCTTATCGCTTCCTACAGCCAAAACATAATCAGAGAAACCAACCTCCCAACTTGCAGATATTTTTTTATAATAAGATTCGTCTTCAGGATCTGTAGATCTCTCTATAAGTTGCGCAAACTGTTTATTTGCAGATTTATAGACAACAGCTCCCAAAGCTATATTAAACGGATCTTTCTTATTTTCTAATTCTTGATTAGATAAAATCTTATTAGAGCCATACTCACTGAAACCAGCAGTGACAATATGCCCCACAATCTTATCTTTGTTATGCTCAATATTAGTAGGCTTATGTATAAACTGATTGTTATACTTTAAAGCGGTGGCGGTATCAATACCATCCCCATTCCTATTGAATACATTGACGACAGCAGCGTTAAAGGACACACCTAGAAGGTCCACATTCTTCTCAAAGTCAATATCTTTTGGGACTAGAGAAGACAGTTCGCTTAATGAAGCCTTAGATACGAACTCATCATCAACTTGATGAGCAAAGATTTCAGATTCAAAAGTTGTTGTATACTTATAAGGCATTTTACTTTTTCTCCTCAACCTCCAGTTTTTCACCTTTTGGATCAGACTTTTTTTCATCTTCTTTGGATAAAAGCTTTTTTTCGGCAGCTTCAGAATCTTCTTTGCTGATCTTCCCGTCCTTCTTCATCTTTTCGAGGATAGCTTTTTGAATTGCAGGTGGGAGAGCCTTTTGCTTTTCTGTAAGCTCACCTTTGGAATCTTCACACATCATAGCTCGCATCTTGTCATACTGGACGCCACAAGCTGCATAGGTATGCTTCTTGTCCATTCCTTCTGTATTAACAAGAGCTTTATCATCGGATGCACACATGCTCATATAAGATTTATATAAACCTGCTTCTGACCCACTATACTTGCTAGCGATTGATACTTCTGCTTCCCCATTGTTAAAACTAACAGTTTTCTCAAGAGGTACTTCAATGTCTTCTGGATTAATTTTCATGACTGTGATATAAAATTGCCGACGGATAAACTTCTAAGTTATGCTTATTAGCTACACTTAAAACTTCATTCATAACATTTAATTCTTCAATAAGTTCGAAATTATCAATACAAGCTTCAAGGGTTTGATTCCATTCATTCTGCTTTGATGCACAAACAATTGACTCGCAAAGTTTGTTGACCATCTCTTCTTGCTGGTTATTTAGGTCTCCACCAAACTTCTCTTCAGCTCTTTCTTTTGCTAAAGAATTGAATGCTTCTATGGCGTAAATAGTGCCTTGGATATTTTGCCTAGTGAGTTTTTCATTATCAACTGTAGTTGTACCACTTGGTCTTCCAGCTGACTTTGGAGTATCTACAGTTTGCTCCTCATCAGGAGCTTCACCCATCTGAGGTTCAATCATTGGAATACCACCAACAATTGGGTTATAGAAACCCTTTTTCCTTTGCTCTATAAAGGCTTTCTGTGAAGGAGCAATATCTTCTACATTCGGGAACTTTCCATTGTGGAACATCTCCATACCTTGTTGTGGGGTGAGAATACCAAGCTCCATAAGGCGAGTAGACACACGCATAAGCTGGGTCTCATCGCGCATGTCGATGTCCTTCATGGTAGCAGTAGGATACGACTTGAATCCTAAGCTATTAGCAATTCTCTTAATCTCCCTTTGTAAGAAATCATTTAAGAAACAACTCCTAGCTTCTTTAAGGCGGTCAATGAATATTTGAGCTTTGACTTGTGTTGAATTATATTTTTCATCCCCAACAACAATGTTTTGAAGACCTTGTTTGATATCATCATTTAGAATCTGATATTTTGCTGGTCCAAGAACTTTATTAAGGTCAGGGATAACGAAATCCGCTTTAGTGGTATAATCTGAGATTAACACCCGACCGACACTCTCATTCTTGAATAAGGCTTGCATGGCGTTAATATTGTTAGCGTTAATACCACCCTTTTCTGGCTCAGCACCCATAGTGATGAGAAGAATAACATTCTCAACGGTTCGGGTAATGGCTTGATCCATTTTCTTTAATTCAAGCTTAGCATTGATATCTTCTAATACTGAATATCCAAATGGCACTGCAAATGGTTCATAATCTTGTTTCTTATAAAACGAAAAGCTAAGACGCTTAGGATCTAACTCAATCTTAATACCGTCTGTGTAATAAGATCCATCTTTAACCAACTTCTTCATCTCAGGGTCAAGAGAATCATAAATCAATTGATCTTCCTCTGTAGCTGGATTCTGCAATCGAGAAAGCTCATACTCAGATAAAACTTTCTCATATGCCCCAACATTAAAAGTAGTAGCCCTCTTAGACACAATGTCAAAAGGGTTCAACAAGACATACTTAACTGGAATCTTATTAGCTGAAGGATTAATAGCCCCAACTTGGTTCATAAGACGAGCATAGTCCTCAACAGCAAACTCCCCATCAAACCTATAGATAAAGATGTTACCACTACGATAATACTCACGGAAGTATTGATCTTTAAGGTTTTGAAGATTAATACGCTTGAAGAACTGAGTAAAGAACTCACGACTCTTCTTAGTTCCACCTTCTAAGTAAACCTCTGTGTTTGCGAACTCAGACATAACATCCACAGCATTTCTAAACACTGAGACGTTGGCATAAGCCTTTTGGCACAACTCAATACCCTCACGAACGTTTACGCCATCAGCGGCATACTCATAAGGGAGCATACCCTTACGAATGCTAGAGAATCTATCGATAGTATTCTTTAAGGCTGCGGAGTTGACCCTAGCAGAGCCTGAACTACCTGCTGTATTTTTCCTAGCTACAGAGACCTTCTTATACGAAGCGTCAGAGGTGTAAAATGATTCGCCTAGTAATTCTGGCACATACTCTTCCTGAGAAGCTTGACCCATGGTTAAGTCTTCCAAGTTTCTGTTCTCATCGAACTTTTTCCAATAATCTGATCGTTTCGTATACTTCCTAGCCATTGTATTATTATATTACACACAAAGTAACTTTCTAACTTTTAAAAGTTAAGAAATAAACATTGGCGTAAATGTCTCTGTTATATCGGAGCCTTGGTCGTCTAACATGTCAAAGTATACATTCATACCCCAATTACCTAAAACTAAAGCGGAGTAGGAGTCTTTCCGCGCTTTATCCGCGCCTCGCTGCTTACGAAGGTTAGGGGGTAAATCGAAACTCTGTGTTCCTTGGGGAGAAGTAGTTACCTGCACTAAAGCGCATTGTACTTTTATCAGATCCATCATATCTCGCTGATGCTCTACAAAGTCAATCATTTTTGCGGCTTTGTTCTTTTCTTCAGAATCTTGATTTCTCAAGAACTTTAATTTCTCAATAGGAACATTAGCCTTTCTTTGCATATTATAGTTCTCATCCATAGCGGAGCCAGCAAAGTATAACCTCTTATGGTCAAAGGCTGCTTGTAAGCTTTCGTTAGCAAAACGAATCCATGTAGAGCTAGGCTTTCTTAAAAAGACAAATTTTCTTGAGTTTTTATCAATATTCCGTTTGAGCTGTCTAATGCCTTTAGGGTAATCTTTGGGATTGTCTAAATCGGCTTCAACTGTATCTATTTTTAAATTTAATTTTTTAAATATACCACTTTCCTTACAAGCGCTCAAAAATTGCACACCTCCGTTATAGTCACCCACCACCATCTCAATATTGAAACTGGTCAGCAAATAAGCCATGTATCTAATGTGTGTTTGTAGGTTAGATCCAGAAACGGCGTAGCTATGCACTACAACGCCTTTTCTCGTCTCTGGGTGCATCTTTATCAAAAGTATAGCGAAATCGTCTGAGCTTTCACTCTCGGACCAAGAAGGGTCAAATGCGAGGATGTATTTAGAGCTAGGGTCGCCAATAACCTCCACACACTGCCCTTCACCGTCAGGGATGGTGCATGCAGCCATTTTACTAACTTTGAAGTAACCAGAACTGTCATCTGTGAATAAAGCTCCAAACTCTCGATCAAACTGAGACTGACTCATTGTTGATTTGGATTGGTTAATCAAATTTTGATCATATAACTGTTGAGGGGCACAATCATAACTAAAATGCATAATTACCCTATGAGCACCATCTTGTTTATTCTCATTGATGATTAGAGATTCATATTGTTGATAAAGCTTATACAAATATTCAAATTTGTACGATGCAGAGGATAAACCAATAATTTTGTTATTTGGCCAACGCTTTCTTTCGTCTTCAGTCATTTCACCCTCCGCGATCATCTGTGTTTCTAAATCATAGATCTCTTGACGTTCAGTAGGGTTCTCAACAACAGAAAGGAATGGCATGATGACCTCATTGAAGATCTTCTCAGGCATAAGGAGAAGCTCATCGATAATCATCCTTTGGAAACGGAAACCACGAAGCTTTTCACCATCGCCTAGAGGTAAGGCTCTGATACTACTAGTTCCTATCTCCATAACCCACTCATCATTCATTTTTGATGTTCTTGTTATACACTGAGATAAAAACTCAGCTTTTGGGCTTTTAGCGATATCCTCAATCTTTTTGAAGATCATCTTTGACTGACGAAATGATTTGGAGATGATTCCAATCTGCACTCCTTGATTCATTATAGCATCTAGGATAGCAAAAACAGCAGTAGAGAATGATTTACTCATACCTCGACTCCATATACCCAAAAAGTAATCGGTCTCCATCATAGACTTAATAGCCATATGCTGAAACGGGAATAACTTCACACCTGTGAATAACTCACAAGTAAAAGATGGGTTATCCCTTAAAAACTTATAAAGTAAAAGCCTAGCTTCTCCTTCTTCGATGTAACCTTCTTTGGAAAGTACTTCTTGGTTTATTTCCTTGAACCTCTTGTAAAGTTTCTGGTTTCCTTCTATCCAAGCCATTTTTTTCTAATTCTTTTTCCCAAAAATATTGCAAGTCAACTTTCCACAGTTTCTTGCCACAGCAAAGGATCTTGGGTATTAACTCCTCACTGTCTTCTCTAGAACCACTAAACACAAATTGACAACAATCGCTAAACTGTGCTTCAATAGATCTCATTCTACTAAACACAAATCCCATGTTGAATTTCTTATAAGCAGCACTATTTGTCTTATAAATATTATTATAATTATCCTCAACAACAATAAATAAAAAACACCCCAAACTCTTACATCTTTCTATCTCTCGTACAAACCTAGCATAACCATTAGTAACAGTAGCAGCAAAATCTTGGAATGACTTTCTTTCTGCATGGGTATGGGTATAGTTTTTTGGGGGTAGGGTGTAATCACCGAAGTCCAGTTTTATAACATAAGATTTCTCAAAACCTAGAGGCTTATTCTCTCTTGTGTCTATCCACACTTCTTGATCACTGTAATCTTCAAAAAATTCTTTACATATATTATCTCCATACGCAGGGGTTACCCCTATTTGGCCACAGAATGCGTTGTAACCGCCGAACAGCTTTTTTATGACATCTAGCGTGGGCCAATCACCCGTCTTAAGATACAGGCTCGATGGAGCATGTTTGAGGTGTTTGTTTTCTATTCTTTTTTTGAATTTCTCCAAAATATATTTTTTTACTTCATCTCGGGGCGCTTTCTCAAACCAGAGGTTCATGGTTCTGGTTGTGTTGAAATCTCTAGAGAAGTACTGCTTTGCGTTTTTGAACTCGATAGGATTTTTGGTCAGCTTATCGAAACGTGGATAGTTTTTGACATAGTAGTCACCAAGAAGCATATCGTGCTTCTTAATGTGCATATGCAGACCACGTTGCGTATCAAACGATTTGTCACACTCTTTACATTCAAATTGCATCATCCTGACTAATGCCTAAAATTCGCGCTTTCCACTCCGCCATACCTTCCATACGCTCGGCTTCTTCTTTGATTAACTTTTTTTGCATTTCTGCCATGCGAACCATATTTTTCCGCTCCTCCTCTTCTTGAAACATCTGGACGATGGATAAAAATGACGCACTATCCTTTTGACTCTTCTTCATCCGCTCAGCACGGTCTCCTTGAAGCTTTTTCGTCAAATTCTCAATGCGAGTCTCACATTGATGATATTCTTGTGATTTTGCTTTGATAATCTCCGCAAGACGCACGGTCATTTCGGTCTGGTCATCAGCCACGTCAAACATATCATTAAGTTTGTTAAGGTGAGCAGAAACAACCTCCAAGTTAATGACCTCTTTACATACGTTAAGGTATAGATTCAGCTCATCAGCAGTTAAATCGGGCTTATCCCAACTCAAACGGATAAATTCCTGTTCGAACAACTCCCTGTCTGACTTATTAAGATAATTATTGATGATTTTTAAAAATCTACTATTGGAAAGATTGATTTGGAGCTTTTCTACACAAACTCGCTTCTGCCTATTTAATTTACTCTCCTCTAATGCTAATCCTGTAGCATCATTGATTTTCTTCAACACCCGACTTGGGCTTTTAGGACCAACGTAGTCGTTAACAGCTGCGGAGTCTTGCGATGGAACGAAATCAGGATTGACTTCGTTAATATGAGCCAAAACCGTTCTCTGCTCATTACTTAATGGCTTTACTTGTTTTTTTGGAAATATGAGCTTGGCAATCTCCAAAGACGATAACCCCTCTTGAGCCTGTTGTATAATAAAGTCTTTTTGGGAATCGTTTAATTCGATTTTGTCCTGTGGTTTGCGGCGGGTTGTTTTATAATCAATATTATTCTCTATTAAGTATTTTCGCACAGCTCTCCCCTCTTTCGTCCGACCATCTAAATCATCATCTCTAAAGCATTTTTGGGTGAGTTCATTTAAATTCGCGACTTTGGCCACATTATTTTTAATATAATCTTTCTGCTCTTCTGTTAAATCCATTACTCCTCCTTCTCTTGGTTTATAATTTTTATTGCAATTTTTTGAAATTTACACTTGAGATTCTTTACCTGTCTGTAGCCAATCTTACGATTATTATCAGACAATTTATACCCCATATACTTAGCCACATCTTCTTCCGAACAATCTTCAAAATATAACATATAATATGCCTCATAAAGCTTTCCTCCAAGTTTTTTGCGCATTTTATGGTTAAGCTTATCTATGTCAGTCTCATAATCAAAATATGAAGAGCATTTCACATTCGCCACATACTCATTATCATCCAGACTAGACGCCGTTTTCAATTCTAGGCCAAACTTCTTTTTTTTGGACCATTTTGCATAATCTTTGCACGAAACATCTTGATTACCACTCAATGTCTTAGCGCACAACTCATCTCTAGCGTGAATACATGTCGAACACGGTTTTATATAAGAACCATAGTGGTTTCTTATAAGGTTCCACATCCTATTCGTTATCACACGACTAAGCCACGGCTCCAATGGCCGTGACTGATCCCACATATGCCATTTCTGGGCTATATGAGATTTTACTACCTGCTCAACATCTTCAAAGTCAAACCACTTAATAGCATCTAAACGCCATCTCGATTTTTGTTTCTTAACTGCTTGATCTATGAGGTCTTGATAGTCTTCATATTTTTTCTTTTCAGGCATTAAGGCTTTGAAGTGAATTCATCAAAATTATATGATCCCCTCCCCTTATAATCTGGCGGAGTGTTCTGCCCCGCCAAAGAACCAATAGTAAAAGTTCTAGGCTTTTCGACTTCTACATCTAGCCTCCGTAACTGCGGCACAAACTCAGCGTCAGTTTCATCATCTGAAACTAGAGACGCTTTAGTTTGACTGGGAGCTTGCTCCACAGCCGCTTGAGATTGTTGTTGCCCTCCAAAACCTGTCCCGCATTTAGAACAAAAATTAGGTTTAACAAAATTATATTCAATCTTAACTCCACAATTAAAACAAAAAATGTGACTCATCTTACAATTATACCAAAATTAGTAAATAATTACACTAATTTCCGCTTTCTAACTTCTTAATAATGAATTTAAGTATTTTACTACGCACAATATCGCTCTCATTGAAGCTAAATGTGTGAATTCCCATGTCTCTCGACTCATCATCATCGAATTTGTCGAACATCGGCTTAAATCCACTTTTACCATTGATGTCACTTTGAAAAAAATCACCTCCAATGATAATTTTACTGTTCTCACCTATACGGGTAATCAAAGTAGTCAACTCTTTTAACGTGAAATTCTGAGCCTCGTCAGCGAATACCAATTTATTTTGCCAACTCGCCCCACGAAGGAAGTTTATCGGCACGGCAGACACTTTTTCTTGCTGTTTTAGGTAAGTTGCATCTCCGGGAGCGACAATTTCTTCCATTTTGTCATAAAGTGGCCCTAAAAATGGGTCAAACTTCTCTGTGATGTCCCCGGGTAAGCTACCTAACCCCCTATCAGCACTTTCTGCAATACTTCGTACATACAAAATATCTTTCGAGAAGTCCTCCTCCATCAATTTCAACATTCCATACAGTGACATGTACGTCTTTGAGCTTCCCGCAGGGCCTGAAACAAAAATAATCTTTGAATCCGCTTCAAGTATAATGTCTAAAAACCTCTTTTGTTTGGGGCTGAATCTGAAATTCTTTTTATTAAAGTTTATTGATCTCTCAAAATCCGCTGACAATCGAAACGGAACCTCTTTTTCCTTCGCAACCTTTTTTCGGGCCATATGTGTCTTATATTACACCTATTTTTATAGAATGACTTCTTTTATTGTAGCTTTAGTTACTAGTGTCCCGCCCCCATCAACAGAATAACCTTCCGCCACCACATGCGCTCCAGCATTCACTAATAAATCAAAATCAACACCACCATAATTCAAACCAATGCTTGAAGAATCTTGCAAACTTACCCCAAAGAAATTCGCTAGCTTATCCCCACTAAAATCAATAAGAGAATTCAACCCTGTAGACTGCACATTCATCTCCACTTCTACCCCATCCACTAAATGACTAGTCGCTTGCTGTGAACCCAACGTGTAAACGGGGGTTCTAGAATACGTTTTATTATATGATAGATTATCAACTACATTCGCAGCCACGACATTCCCCGCATTCTGTAATGTGCAATTGTGACCATAGATTATATTTTGAGTATCTAAATCGTCATTAATCGAATCATCTGATATCCCAGCTAGGACTGTAGTGCTAGGACTATAACAACTAAATGATGCACTCCCAACCACTGGCTCAAACGGCTTAACTGTCAAACTAAAACTATCAATAAAACAACCACTATATTCATTACCCCCAATATCTAAAACCATCCCACTAGCTCCAGTACCATGATAGTTATCAAACAAATGATATAGCCCCTCATAACTACCAGCATCACTCCTCAATAAAAAATCCATGCTAATCTTACAATCAACATCCCCATTAAACCTCAACTGATCATCAGCGTCAGATATATTCGCGGCCAATTGTCTTTTTACTTCATTTTTAGTGGAGAAATCCACTCCAACCCTCGTGCCCAACACAGCACTACCTCCATCCACTTTCACCGCCATATTCCGATATGTCATACCTTATACTACACGTTTTTATGTATTATATTCGCGGCATATTATTTTATTTTTTTATTCTGGGCTTTTTTGCAGATTCACTCCCACCCAAAATTACCCCGACATTTTTCCCCATCCAACGCCCAACTATGATAATTTACTTGTTTAGTTTTTGAAGAAAGACTCCCCCCGCGATTTTGCGCGGTATCGTGTCAAGTGTTTTTTAAATTAATCGGGGGGGTGTATGACAACTAAAAAAAATGCCAGATAATAGAAAAAAAACCTTTTAATTATGAGCGGCTTGGTTTATACTCCTCACATGAAAGCAAACAAGCCTTACCCCGCCACTCG
>CAKZOO010000021.1 GCA_937136455.1 uncultured Flavobacteriaceae bacterium
AAATTCCATAGTTCAGAAAAAATCTGCATAGATTTCAGAGGGTTGGGGTTTGTGTTATGTAACTGATGGTGCCCAGGAGATCCAGCAGTTCCCGGATACAGCACCAAAGCCTCTGAAGCCTTGCGTGTGTTCAATGATTTAGCAGATGCTGGTGGCCTGTCAAGAGCATTGGTGGTGCTACTGTTAGTGCTACTCAGCTCCATAGCCTATGGGGGTAGGCAGGAGGCCATGGGGGGTATGTCAGTCTATATAGGCATGGTCAGAAATTTTGAGAGGTTTTGGAGTGTCAGGTAGAGCTTCACTGGCTCAAGAGCTAGCGAGAAGTATTCTGAGATGAAAGGTGATGGGTCACCGTTGTCTTAGTTGACAACATCATTTCGCACCCTCTAAGTTAAAAAGTAAATCTACTAGGACAACTATACAATCATGCCATCAAACGTTGTTAATCTGAATGCTGTACTGGCGAACCGTAAAGACATTCGAGCATTGACTTTGAAGCAGGAAATAATTGTTGAGCTTCGAAACCACGATATAGAGAAACAAAGGCTAAAAAAAGCTATCGATTTCCATAGGCGTTCATTCCAGCTGAGAGTAAAAGAGTTAGAGGAACTAGATAGACTCATAAAGATTCGGGAACAGAGTCTGCTTGACGCCTAGGAGGTCTGATACAAGGGAATTTGATAGGGATTATTTGGGTTAACAGGGAGTGGCATTCCTCCAACAGTTGTATTGGTTGGCCGATGTATAAATCAAACATGATTAGGTAGCTATGAGAAGCACGACAATATGAGAACCTACTTGCTTGCAGCTGTCGGAGCCATAGGCTTTGGTGTTTTTGTCTATCTTTTATACTACGCCATCCTTTGGGCCATGGTATGGCTTTTAGGTATAGATGCTAGATCCATAACCTATGACCAGCGTTTGTGTATTGAGGATCTAGGATATTGGTTTTTTATTTTAGGCTCACTCATTGGAGCAGTCGTGTATTGGCGATATGTTGTCTATAAAGACTAAATCCGCAATGATGGGCGTTGACTTACTGTAAGTTCAGACGCCCCTTCGGGAGGTACAGGGCAGTAGTTTTTTTGTGTCTATTGAATTTATCGTGGTTAGGTTGGCATCTGATGCTGTATTTCTGTTAAACCACGTACGGATCGGGGGTTAGAAAGATGATCTTAAAAAGATCAGACTTATCAAAAGTTAGACGCTTAAAGCGAAGTATAAGAGCCTTGAGTAAAGAATCGAGGGAAGTATCACTTGTACTGGCAGTACTAATTGCGTTGTATGTCTTGACAAGCCCAAACGCACCTCTTTATATCATGGATAAGCTTTTTTTACTAATCGTGTCGGCAACCCTTGCTTTTCCAAGTTTTGAAATCCGATGCGCCAAATCAATTGCATTCTCCGTTGAAAAAAATTATGACGAGGAACTTCGTAAGAATGGCTTTGGTTATACTCATTATGGTGACTACTTCTTTAGAACGAACAGTCCAGAATGCTTTCACAATCCAGATTTAGATGAGTGTTGGTCAGCCAATACACCCCTATTTAACATTAACGAATGGGGAGATTTCATACCGCCCACAACCAACTCGTATGGGGACAAAAGTGCGTACGATACTTACCCGCCAGCGGTTGATTTACGGCGATTGTTCCTGCGCAACCTTCCCCTACGGGATCTACTAAAAATAGCTATCACCAACAATGCCGATGAGGTTGTTAGGCGGCGACATATAGATTTTAGAGAAGCAAATATATAGCTGCTGGAAGTTGGCGATTCGTTAAGCGATTCGTTAAGCGATTCGTTAAGCTATGCCTTAGCCGATAGTCTTTTATCCGAATACTATGAGCAGAAAGATTAAGGCTGGCTGTACAACGACAAAGGTCAACATATTCATGATCTAGTAACGGGGGCAAATCTCAATCAATTTTGAGACAGCACCAACCAAGCTCGACCTCATTGGTTACAAAATATGCGCAGTTGCGTCAGTTACGATCAACTATGATCCAGCGTTCTCCATCATAATGCCCAGTGGACGTTGCGTTTCCTTCTGTGTCTTTGGCGACACATCTGAAAGGCCTGCGGCTTTGTTCTAAGTTAGACATACCAAAAAACTTGTTGCCACACCCGTCTACCTCTGGAGCCTCCAATAATGGTGCAAATAACGGATCAACGTGACCTGAATACTGTTTCAGCAAGGATATTTCAGGGCTGAA
>CAKZOO010000022.1 GCA_937136455.1 uncultured Flavobacteriaceae bacterium
GAATCATGTTCTCAATATGTTGATATGACTGATACTGAAGATAAGATTGAATACTTTGATGGAGAAATATGTGTGGATCACTTGAAAGAGGCCGATATTGTCACAAACTCTGGTTTTTTGAGACCGTTAAGTGAAAAGAAGCTAAAGTATTTAAAATCAGATGCTGTAATTCCATTAATGTATGAAGAATGGGAATTGAGAGAGACTGATATCGACATAGAATACTGTAAGAAAAATAATATCTCTGTTGGGGGTACTTGGGAGCATCATCCAAAAATTAAAGTATTTGAACATATAGGACCATTAGCAATCAAGATGGCTTTTGAGGCAGGTTTTGAAGTATTCAATAATAATATAATTGTTTGGTCAGATGATGAATTTGGAGAAACTATTAAGACCTATTATGAAAAAATTGGGGCTGCTGAGGTTCTGTTAACGACAGAACAAACTTTATTGTATGATAATGTAAGGGATGCCGATTTTATATTTTTAAGTGATTATGATGAAGAAAGAGAATATGGCCAAAACAATTTTTTCGATTTTACCAGACTTGCTGAACTAAATGAGTCTTTAGGTATAGTGCACTTATTCGGAAAATTTGATCACTCTGAAGTGCAAGCACATTTACCCGTTGTTTACCCTGCATTTAATGGAAGTAAAACTGTAATGTCTTACACGCTATCACATATTGGTTTAAATCCCTTTATTGACCTACAAGTTGCGGGATTTAAAGTTGGTGAAATGCTAAAAAAAAATGAAGACTCGAAATTACTACAGAAAATAATTTGATATGAATATTGGAATTATAGGACGTTCGGAATATACATTCAATTCAATGATCAAGGCCAAAGAAAAAGGTCATAAAATTGCATTTATAGTTACTTCCAAAGAATCACCGGAATTTAAATACAGCAGTGATGATTTTAAGGCGTATGCTGCTGAAAATGAAATCCCTTTTCTGTATGAACCCAAATTATCACTTCAAACACTTAACTCTCTTGGTGGAATCAAAGAAGCGGATATCTGTATAAGTGTCAATTATAGCGGAGTGATTCCCCAATCAGTTATTGAGAGATTTCCACTAGGTATTCTGAATGCCCATGGAGGAGACCTTCCAAGATATAGGGGTAATGCATGTCAAGCTTGGGCTTTAATAAATGGGGAAGACCAAATAGGACTTTGTATTCACAATATGATTGGGGGCGAATTGGATTCAGGACCGATTATAGAAAGATCATATTTCCCAATTGATATTAATACACGAATCCAGCAAGTCTATGATTGGATGGACGAAGAGATCCCTATTCTGATGGTAAAAGCTTTAAATAATTTAGAAAATGATTCTAATTGTATACTTGAAAAACAGTCAAAAGATCCCAGAGATGCTCTCCGTTGTTATCCTAGAAAGCCAGAAGATGGACGAATTGATTGGACGAAAGATGCCGAAGACATAGTTAGGTTAATTAATGCATCGTCAGAACCATATAGTGGTGCATTTTCTTATTTAGAGGATGAAAAAGTTATTATCTGGCGTGCTGAGGTTGTAGCTGACCATGAAAGTTGGTGTGGAATTCCAGGGCAAGTAGCCTCTTTAAGTTCTGAGGGTTTTGCGGAAATATTGTGTGGAAACGGTAAAGTGCGGGTTAAAGTAATTGAAATTGATGGTAGTAGAGTAGCTCCTGCTGAAAAGATTAAATCCTTAAGAAGTAGATTATCTTAGTTATGGAAGTTGTGGGTTTGTTTTGTGTCCTAACTGTTGGGTTACTTACTCGATTGATTATTGTTTCAAGAGTTAATACATCTTTTGATACATATGGACATCTTTATTTTGCACTTGAAGTAAAAAGACAAAATTCAGGCCCATTTGGAAAAATTAAAACAAAAGTTATTGGAAGCAAGAGTTTCAGACACCCCTTTTTGTGGCATTGGATCATCGGAATATTATCTTTTGATTTTTTTTATACAAATAGGCAATGGGTTAATGCAGTATTCGATACATTATTTATTGGGTTAATATTTTGTTTGATTTCTGTAAGCTATGATCCAAAAACGGCATTTTTTGTTGCACTTCTATATATATTTACACCAATACTATTTTCAGGAATTTCAACCGGTCCAAGAATTAAAAGCTTAACTCCAAGAATCACTTCTGAAGTAGCAATTAATCTTTATTTCATACTTGTTTTAACACCAATACCTATTCCTGAATACATAAGTATCTCATTGTCAATTTTGCTCGGTGTTTATACTCTTTTGTCGTCAAAATTCGGAGTGCAAGCAATAGTACTTTTATCAATTTTTATTTCCATATTCCTTTTTTCATATAAGCCAATCCTGATACTTCTCGTTTCTTTTTTTATCTCTATAATAGTTACAAGAGGAATGTTTTTGAAGACTTTGAAACACCAAGCAAATCATTTGATTTGGTATTTCAAAAAAAACCTAAAAGGGGAAATGATAATTTCTAACAGGAATAGTTTTAATCTTCTTAAAGAGAAATCAAAAGGTAAAAAGGGCATTCTTAAAATTGGAACAATAATATTGCAATTGATACGAAGAAATTCTTTTGGGGTCGTTACTTTTAAGCTGCCCGCACTTATAGCTGGTATATCTTTATTTATTTATTCTAACTTTTTTATGGGACATGTTGAATCAATTGTCCCAGAAATATATGTGTCTGTTTTGGCAGCGTTAGTTATATACTTGATGGTGAACACCTCCATTCTGTTGTTTATTGGTGAGGCTGAAAGGTATTTAAACCATATTATTGTTTTTATTTTATTGATGACTACTATTCTAGCTTTAGATTTAAATACAAGCTGGATACTGTGGGTTTTGATAGGGTATGGTGTATTATATTGGCTATTGGAGGCATTTGTTTATAACACAATAATTCATAAAAAACTTCATCGAGACAAAAAGGAAAAAGAAGAAAAAGAAATCATCGATTTTCTGAAATCTATTAAAGAAGAAAAGACAGTTCTTTCATTTCCATACCATGCGGTAGGCGTTTGGAGGATTATGATCGACACCATTCATAAAACGGTTTTTACGTATACTACAAGTGAAGAATTTCTGAATAAGCTAGAAAATAAATATGCGTCAGATTATCCTTATGTAAATATTGAAAAGTTAAATGAAATGGATGAAGATTTCGGATTGGACATCTTGATTGTTGATAATAAACATGTGGCAAATAGATATGATAAAATGTGGACACCTCCCGAGAATTGGGTTAAAGAGCCAATTAGTGGAAAAATTTATACTGTCTATAGAAATAGCCATAAATAAACTCCATGGCTAATTTTAAAACATTAGGAAAAGATCTGTTTGCTTACGGTTTGATGGGCGGTATTTCTAAAAGTGTTAACCTTTTGTTGCTTCCTATACTTACCAACTTCTTTAGTACATCTGAGTATGGTACTATAGATATTGTCGCAACTCTTACAAGTTTGGTTGCCATGTTCATGACGCTTTCACTTGAAAGTGCTGTCATGCGTTTTTGGTATGATTCAAAGCAAGAGAATAAATTAAAGGATCTGTATTCAGGTTCTTTATATTTTGTAATGGGAGTAGGGGTGATCACATTTATGTTATTACTAA
>CAKZOO010000023.1 GCA_937136455.1 uncultured Flavobacteriaceae bacterium
AAAGAATAGCCTACCCAGGCTTCGTCAAAGTTAAATTTTAACATGGTGAAATAAGACCAAATCGCTGGATTTACCTGTCCAGCAACATAAAGAAAGAACATAGCGATTGCGAGACTAAATATTGCTGGGAACTTCATCAGTCTCATAAATGAACCAAGTGGATTCGCTCTCTTAATATCAAATTTTCTCCTCTTTTCTTGGGGGAGTGATTCTGGCAAGATAAAGTATCCGTACAGCCAATTCAAGATACTAAGAACAGCTGCAGCAATAAAAGGAACTCTGGAACCGTATTGCCCAAGGATTCCTCCAATTACAGGCCCTACAATGAACCCTAATCCAAAAGCAGCCCCAATGATACCGAAATTTTGAGAACGCTTTTCAGGAGTACTAATATCAGCTATATAGGCAGAGGCCGTCGTAAAACTAGCCCCAGTAATCCCTGCTAAAACTCGAGCTATAAATAACCAACTCAGCGTAGGGGCTAATGCTGCTATGCTGTAATCGACTGCAAAACCAAAAAGAGCAGCTAATAGAATAGGCCTTCTTCCATATTGATCACTTAAACCTCCCAGTATGGGAGCAAATACAAACTGCATAAAAGCATAAGCAAACAAAAGCCAGCCTCCATATACCGAAGCCTGACTAAGTCCCTCACCTGTTAATTCTTGAATTAACACGGGGACAATTGGGATGATAATCCCAATACCGATAACATCAATTAGAAGTGTTACAAATATAAATCCTAATGCTGCTGATTTTTTCTTGGCCATATTCTAAATTCTAGAACTAATGTAAATTAATTCTTCAAAAAAAATTGATTTTATGCGAATTATCATGTTTTTGCTTTCGAAGTATTTCTTACTTTTAATTCATTAAACCTATACTATGAACCCTAAATCTATACTAATTATCGGTGGTGGAATTCAAGGAAGATGCGCTGCCTACTATTTAGTTAAAGAAGGATTTAATGTGAAAATTATTGATCCTAAAACCGATGATACTGGTGCCTCTTATGTCAATGCAGGTTATTTAACTCCAAGTCACATTTTTTCAATAGCGAATAAAGGAATGATTAAAAAAGGGCTTAGATCGATGTTTAACTCCTCGAGTCCCTTTTATTTAAAACCCAGCTTAGATTTGGATTTCATCGATTGGCTTTGGAAATTTTACCAATCAGCGACTCCTGGAAATGTAGAGCGCTCTATTCCTGTCATTAGAGACATTAATATACTAAGTAAGGATCTCTATACAGATATGCACAATTCTATGGAGATGGGTAATTTTCAGTTGGATGAATCAGGAGTATTGATGCTTTATAAAACCAATAAGGCTGGTGATCACGAAGCAGAAGTTGCTCAGCGATTAATTGCCGATGGTTTAGCTGCCTCCATTCTCAATCGCCAACAATTAGATCAATTACAACCAGATCTCAATGAGGAAGTCTTAGGAGCCATTCATTACAAATGCGATGCCCATACGACTCCAACTGAGCTAATGCCAAAACTCAAAACCTATTTAGAATCAAAAGGCGTTGAATTCATTCATGAGGAAGTTATAGACTTTAGATACGATGGATCTTCGATTAAAGAAGTAATTACTCCACAAAACAACTATGCAGCAGAGGCCGTTGTCATGGCTGCTGGAAGTTGGAGTCAAGGAATCTTAAAAAAATTAAAGCTCCATATGCCTATTCAGGCTGGAAAAGGATATCGAATTGATCTCTATCGTGAAACTCCTGTCAAGTATTCTGCCATTTTTTTAGAGGCTAAATGTGCCATTACTCCAATGAAGGGATTTACCAGATTTGCAGGAACCATGGAACTTTCTGGTATTAACAACAAAGTTCGAAAAGAACGCGTAGAAGCGATTGCAAAGGCATCAGAGAATCATTACAATAATTTAAAAATTACTGAAGAAGAGAAGAATGCAGCTCGATTTGGAAATCGACCTGTTTCTCCAGATGGATTACCTTATATCGGAAAAAGTAAGGATTTTGACAATCTCTACTTAGCTACTGGTCACGCCATGATGGGATGGAGTTTGGCACCCGCGACAGGGAAACTCATCAGTGAACTACTAACAAACAAAAAGACCTCAATGTCAATTGAGGCCTTTCATCCAGATCGTTTTAGATAAGGGTATGGTGTTCGTTATTCTAAACGTTTAATTCGAATATCCTTAAATCGAATTCCTACCCCGTGATCTTGTAATCCAATAGGACCACTATTGGAGATCTTATAATCGGGATAGTCTTTCCATTTACCAGAATTTTTAAGGGTTTCCCACTGCTTTGAATTTTG
>CAKZOO010000024.1 GCA_937136455.1 uncultured Flavobacteriaceae bacterium
TCCACCAGGATTTATCCTTTATACCATCCCAATATTCCCCAAATATTTCCTTTATTTGTTCACTGTCCATACTCGCTTTTTAGTCTCTTATCAAAGAGCTTCATTATACAATTAAGCTTGGTTTCAATCAATTTAATTACTCTTGCTCAATTCGCTGGAAATGTAAACCCCATACTGCTCAATATATTTAACAACTACGTCAAAACCTGTCCTATCTATTGATGATTTAATCGATACATGGTCATCTTCAACTAGAGAGAAAAATGCTTCTTCAGTTATCTAGCCTTAGTCCTTTGCCCTCCCTTAATCACAGTTCCACACTAACACACCTTTCGCATAACGACATTCTTCAATCATTAGGCGGAGTTTTCAATGATTTTGACAGATTTGGTCAAACAATACGCATCAATTGACTGGACTATAAGGAAAATTTAAAAGTCAAAATGAACGTAATTACCAAAATAATTTTTGCTTAAATACGGGTATCATCTGCATGTTCAAACCTCGTAACAGAATTGATATTGAAATAAGCGAAGCTGATTACGAAGGAATTAACAATAGTCTAAGAAGTCTCATTTCCACCAGGTATTTTTACTTAGATATTATTCTGAATTTTAAACAACTAACTGTTAAACTGATCGCTCAAATAATAATTATTCTTAGAATTACCAGAGCGGAGGCAATTCTATATAATTTTTAGTACCGATGACTAAATCACCATTTTTTTGTCGGAGACCACTCAAATAGATCATTGAATGTTGTTTAAAAGTAAGTTCTACATTATTTAGTGAATCAAAATCACTAATTAGTATTAAATCATAATCATCTGTTAACTTTATATATGCTTCAAATGATGAATAACCAATTGCAATATAAGCTAACCATGCATCAATGAATTTTCTTGTTAGCATAAAACAAGAATATAGAAACTCGATCTCTTCTACTTCTTTATTATCTCCATTAATTGCCTTTTTCACTCGTTCAATTAACGATCGGACATTTAAATCTCTGATTGTTCCAAAATTATTGATTTCTTTTTTTACACTTGCAATTAACTCTTTAGAAGCAATACGTCTTCTAGTATACCTTATTAATGCTTCAATCATAGAGTAATTAACATTCTCATCATGATTTTTTTTAGTAATCAATAATTCAAATACTTTTTCCGAAGTAATATAATCTACAACTAAAGATATACTTAAATAATAAGGATATTCATTCTTAGAGAATTCTGTTCTATATTTTATTAATTGATTATGTACTTGATTATACACTTCATCTATGTCAAGCATTTTTTTATACTTTTATTTCCATAATCATAAAAATATAGATAGGAAACAAAAATGCGCATAAACAAACAAAAACATTTAATTTAAATCATAGCGCTGGTACGCCAAAACCTCACCCATCTATTGCGGGTTCATCATTCTTTCCTAGTAACACCCTCTAATGGGTTCAGAATGCCCGTAGCTGAGAAGGTTCAAATTTGGCAAAATGAAATTAAAAACTGTACCTAACAAATTATATAAGCTTTAATGCCCAGCGAGGTGCTACAAATTCATGGCTATACCAGTAGCGTGCATTTAACTATAATCTATTTAAACAATAGATCTGGAAAGATTAACTGTTCAAAATTCAGTCAACTCGGATATTGACAAAGGAGCCGAAATAAAATCGAGTTCGCGAGTGTAATTGCTTAATCACTCACTTTGGATATGTAATACCAGCTATTGTCAATGATTTGATACTCCCAATCTCCTTCTATTTCCCTGATAAATTTCTCTATAACATTTGTGTAAAACCTACCCTTTCTCTCTGTAGAAGCATTAAAGTAAAAGAAATCAGTCCTACTTTGTTTTATCAAAGACTTAACACCGCTTAAAATTTTAGTAATGACTTTAATGGGACTAACATCTTTAGGAATAGTCAAATCACCAAACTCATAGGTTGAATAGGTGTCTCCCACATCACTACCATCCCAATCATTCCATATAGGGTGTGTGTTAGTGACATGAGTGGTTACGTAGGAAAATTGAATTTCTTTATTCTTAGTGAACGTAATTTCCCATACCTGATCATCAATATGTATGCTCTTTGTCATCATAAATACCTCATTGCGGGTTTTTTGGATCTTAAATCACCAACCATTAAGAAGTTAATCAAGATGTATGCCATAAAGTGGCATAGTGGCAAGCTATTATTTTTGATAATTACTCCTTCGGCTAACCAATAGCTAGGAATCCAGCAATTACAATAATTATGCTCAAACTTGCATTCAAACATCAGAACAAGTACTGTAAACGGACAATCATTTACAATTTGAGTAGAATTTAAACAAGTAAGATTCTAACAATCCCAAATACCGGTTATGGAAAAATTATTGCACAATAAACAAATATATTCCTACTACGAATATCAGAGTGAAGCGGAATTTGAGGCGGAAATTGTGCAGCAGTATGCACAGATTTTTGGTGATCGTACTATTTATATAGACATAAAAAAGCGAATTGGTAAGGGGATATTGACCATACCTGACGGATACTTGATTGATTTATCCTTTATCGACGATCCAAGACTTTATATCATAGAGAATGAATTGTCTACCCATGACCCATATAAACATATCGGATCACAAATATTAAAGTTTGCGATATCATATAAAGAGAGTGGTCGAAAAATTAAATCGTTCCTTTTAGATCACATCCAAGCTAACCAAAATGCTTTAGAGCTCATTAATAAGTCACTAGAAAAATTGCCCTATCGAAACATTGACGATTTGATAGAAGATTTGATCTATGAAAAACCAGTATCTGCTATTGTAATCATTGATAGAGCTTCCGATGAATTAGAAAATGTATTAGGGCAACTTACCATAAACACGGATATTATAGAGTTTCAGACTTATAAGAATGAAGCTGATACCATTCACAAATTTATACCATTCAATTCGGATATTCGAGAGAGTAAGAAAGGGGTACAAACAAACATCAACACTGATGATTTAAATACCGTTGTTGTGCCTGCTAGAGAAGAAGGTTTTGAAAGTGAGTTTATTGCAAATGATAGATGGTACAAAATTAGAATTAATGCTGCTATGATTGACAAAATAAAGTACATAGCGGCCTATCAAACAGCACCTATATCAGCGATTACCCATGTTGCCGAAGTTAGTTCAATTGAAAAGTGGAAAGACACCAATAAATATGTTCTAAACTTTAAGCATCCAGCAGAAAAAATTGGCCCTATAAAACTATCAAAAGATAAAGATGGCCGCGGCATGGCTCCTCAAGCACCACGATACACTTCCTATGAACGGTTGACTACAGCGAAAACATT
>CAKZOO010000025.1 GCA_937136455.1 uncultured Flavobacteriaceae bacterium
GATCAACGACGAACCGGCTACATGGCATACAGGTTCACACGAAGAAATCCAAGAAGTATTTAATAAGATCGACTGGTCTGACTCAGCCTTACTATGTCATAACACTTTGTTTGATGGGGCTATTCTTTCTTGGATATTTAATGTGATACCAGTTGCTTACTTTGATACGCTGTGTATGGCAAGAGCAATACATGGAGTAGAAGCCGGAGGGTCTTTGAAAGCCTTAGCTGAACGATATAACATTGGTGAAAAAGGCACTGAGGTTCTTGATGCAAAAGGTAAACGACTAGAAGACTTTACTGAACATGAGCTACGGAACTATGGTGGCTACTGTAAAAACGATGTTAAATTAACCTACGACTTATTCAAAATATTATCACAAGACTTCCCATTATCAGAACTAAAACTAATTGATATAACACTTCGTATGTATACAGTTCCTACGTTAGAAGTGGATGATGTTTTATTAACTGAAAGACTTGAAGAAGTCAAAGATGAAAAACAGAAACTACTCGGTGCGTTAATGAGTAAATTAGAATGTAACACCGAAGAAGAAGTCCGTAAAAAACTAGCCAGTAATAAACAATTTGCTGAGTTGTTAGAATCATTAGGTGTGACTGTACCTATGAAGATAAGTCCGACAACAGGCAAAGAAACATTTGCTCTCGCTAAAAATGATGAGGGCTTTATTGCATTGACTGAACACGAGAATAGTTTTATACAAGAGTTATGCTCAGTTAGATTAGGTACGAAGTCAACCATTGAAGAATCTCGCATCGAACGTTTTATTGATATAGGTGCAAGGAACAAAGGTAAGTTACCTATCCCACTAAAATATTATGGAGCTCATACAGGGCGGTGGTCTGGTGCAGACAAGGTAAACTTCCAGAACTTACCCTCACGGGATAAGAAAAAGAAAGCACTGAAGAATGCTGTGCTACCTCCGGCCAACGAAGTTATTATGAACGTTGACTCATCACAGATTGAAGCAAGAGTGTTGGCATGGTTAGCAGGACAAGAAGATGTGGTTAAACAGTTTGAAGAACATCAAGATGTATATTCAGTCTTCTCTTCCAAAGTATTTAAAAAAGAAGTTTCCAAAGATACACCAATAGAACGGTTCATTGGTAAGACTTGTGTGCTAGGTCTAGGCTATGGCACTGGATGGCGTAAACTACAACACACTCTCAAGACTCAACCGCCCGGTGCAGATCTATCTGATCTTGACTGTCAGAACTTAGTGAAGGTATATCGTGAAGTGAACGACAAGATTATTCAGTTGTGGTCTGACTGTGATCAAGCATTAGCTGATATGGCTACATGGAAAGAGGGCAAGAAAGAATATTATTTAGGTAAGCATGAATGTGTCAAGGTTACAGGACAAGGTTTGAAATTACCAAACGGACTATACATACATTATCCAAAATTAGAATGGGATACCTCTGAAGCAAAAGGTAGGTATGTCTACAAATCTCGACGTGGTAAAATAGGGATTTGGGGTGGTGCAGTAGTAGAGAACATCGTACAAGCACTAGCTAGAATTGTAGTCGGTGAGCAGATGATAAAAGTTGCAGAGAAATATAAACCTGTGCTCACTGTTCATGATGCTATCGTAGTTACAGCACCGAAAGAAGAAGCTGATGAAGCTTTAAAATATTTAATAGATGTTATGTCACAAGCACCCGACTGGGCAACGGGGTTACCTGTCGCATGTGAGGGTGATTATGGGAATAGCTACGGAGATTGCTAATGGGCGACGGTGGAAAAGGTAGTAAACAAAGACCGACTGATGAACAAAAGTATCATGAGGGGTGGGACAGAATATTTGGTAAACCAAAAGAAAAGAAGAAGAAATGAGTAAACTTGAAAGATTACATAATGAAATAGATAAATATAAAAAAGAGCGTACAGCATTGTATTTATCTTATAAAGCTGAAACAAATAAATTAACGCAGGCAATTAATAAACTTACGGAAGAAATTAAAGCTCAACAATTTGAAAATAAAAAGCTTATGCAAGAAAAAAAATTTCAGAAGTTTAAGTTAATTGCAGAAATGTATAATAAAGAGAAAAAAGCACAAGGTTTTACTAGAGCTCAAGCATTACAAAATGTAGCGGATAAATTTAATGTAGGTAAATGGAAAGTAGAAAGGGCGGTACGATGGTGTAATTATTGGCAAGAAAAAAGATGAACAAACAGTAAAGGTGGATATAAATGAGATTTGATAACAATTATTTTAAACGGTTTTATAACAATAGAAGGAGTAAGTAATGAGCGACATTAGAGCATTAATAGTACCAACTAACGATTTATCACAATATACTTTTACACTTCAGGTAAAAGGTGAAGATGGTAATTGGAAAGAAATAGATAAGGTTTATCGTCACCCAGTAGAAGATAAACTATATGATTCTGTTGAAGAACTTAAAAAGGATTTAGCAAATGGCGAAGATCAAACAGAGTCTAACTAATGGCACCCACACCCCTTTGCATAAGCGTACATCGCAAGGGGGAAGCCGTGCAAAAACAAGCAGTATGAATAAAAGTTTTAAACATAGTTTTAAAAAATATCGTGGACAAGGAAGATAGTGACTGGACTTAAAAAAAGTATGGCACACCGGATAGACTATTACAAAGTCTTTCCTGATATGTTCCCATACAATATAATGCCTTGTGATTTAGATGGCATACTAGGTATCAATGACAAGTTTATTGTGATGGAGTGGAAAACAGCCACTGAAGGTTTTAAAAAAGGTCAGTTAATATTATTAAAGTCTCTTGCTAGACAACCTAATTTTTCTGTACTACTAATTATTGGAGAAGCTAATCCTGATAAACAATGGGTTAATGCAGTATACCGATATAATAAAAAAGAAGATAAATTTAAGAAAGCTGGAGAAGGTATGGAATACCTTAGAGCCGTAATGAAAAAGTGGTTCGATAATGCATGGGGTAAATCAAACACAAACAAAGAGACAAAGGAATTATAATGGCAGAATTTACCTGGTCGTTCTCGGCCTTAAGCGACTATGAAAGTTGCCCTAAAAAATATTATGAGACGCGAGTTGCAAAGAACTATGTGTTTCAAGATACA
>CAKZOO010000026.1 GCA_937136455.1 uncultured Flavobacteriaceae bacterium
TATTTTTTGTTGAAATTGATGATTCAGCCTCAGGTGGTTGCTGGACTAACCTCAAAGAAGTTAGGGACTATACGGAAGCCACCTTAATCAATAAAGGAACGGTGGTTGCTCGGAACGATCTAGGGGGAATAATTGAAGAAAAGCACTTAAGAGTGCTAATAAGTGTGACAGGCCAAAGATTATACGCAGATGGCACAGGCCCCTGTTACGGTAGTATAAAAATTCGACTTGATGGCCTCGGAATGATGCACGACACCGTGGGATGGTTTGTAATCCATGAAAGGCATTATGTTACTGCAAACAAAAACAATTTGAACAGGGCAGTTATAAGTAAGTTATCAGACTTCCTAAAACCCCTAAAATGACCGCATGACATTCAGACTTCTTATTCATCTACCAGTGAGCAAAAACTTACTTGATAACCCAAACTAAGGAGCCGTCTGGATTGCGCTTGTAGAGCTTCTCTGTGGCCTTCTGAGGGGCTGCTGGCTCAGGTGTTTTCTCAAGCCAATCTTGGGCCGTGAGAATGTGGCGGCGAACTGAGTTTGCGTTAAGCATAGAAAGCCCTGTTGTGTTCTGCTGGTCTAGGTTCAATGCTTTTGGTTAATTTGTCTAAGTTATGGTAGAAACCTGAAAGTCTAAATCAGGAAACCGATTGCCATGCTGCGATTAATCAGATTTGTGTTCAGGCTGTTTAGATCAGCTATTTTCTTATTCTTACTAGCGCTTGGCTTGGGAGTAGCTCTCCTACAAACTAGCTTGAGTTTAGCCAGCGCAACAGCTCAAGTCGCCTCTTTATCAGCTAACGCAGCAACAGCAGCAGCACTACATAAAAAGCAGATGGCTAAAGCTATTTCTAAAGAGAAAGCCAAAGCCAGACTTAAACGACTGATTGTAGCAGTTCCTCTTCTTGGTACAGGAGCAGCACTAGCTTTTGAAGCGAATGACCTGAAAGTTTGGCTTGGAGAGAACCCAGATAAGGCTCCTACAGATTATGGATGTGAGTTAGCCTCTTCGTCTGCAGAAGTTATGGATGAGGTACTAGCTGAACTGCCTGAGAAGTTTCGTCCTTCAAATGATCTGGTTATGTCTCGAATGCCTGAGTGCAATGAGGCCAGCGCTGATAATTGAAGACACTCACAGCGCAGAGGATCTACCCAAAGCAAAAAGCATTTAATCGCAATTAGTACTTTAGATGTCTAAATTAAGTTATTGATATAATGACTAAATACACAATTATCATTAATAATCGAGTGACTTTTACATAGCCTGAAGAACCCAATTCAGTAGCGTAAAAAGATTTGCTTTATTTACACAATAAGTCTCAACTTGTTCCAGTAACGGAAGAGCAAGGAAGCTACTGTGGTTCAAACAAGACCAGTTACAGGCACATATGGATTAGTCGTCTACAGACCTGTCTGGATGCCATTTAATGAGGTCGCTAAGGAAATTACCTCCTCGTACATAAATCAGTTTGGTTTCCCATCAGAGGGAAGAAATGGCGAGAAGTATCGAATGGCTGTTGCTTCCTTCTTATATGCAGCCCAGAGGGTCATCCTCAAAGAATATCCAGAAGCAGATGATGGAAAGCCATTCAGAGACATCTTCTTGGGTGTTCGTAGACGAGATGAAGCATGGTCCCACTACCCTCATGTTGGAAAGAAGGTTGGCAAGAAAGTAGTTGATAGCTTTCTGAATAACTACTGCACCTACAAAATCTTAGGTTCAGGTGACAGTGGACTATACAAAGACAGTGATGGAAAATGGCGTACTGATCCCTTGATGTCGATGTATGAGGTTGTCCCCGACTTATTCGATGACAGACTGAAGGAAGCAAGGTTCATTCAAACTGGCCTCCCTTATGTAGTGATTAATAAAGAAGAGAGCTACGGTCAAAGACAACAACGACAAGCAAGAAGAACAAGGAAACCTAGGCTAAACAAGACGGCGGCTAAGGGGAAATATAAAGACCACCTAAGAGCCACAGAGAGGCGTGTACAAGCGCTGAATGAATTTTGGCTCAATAATCCTCTGGTTATGCCTAACGGTCATGCAGGAGCCTCTGTGTCACGTATATACCACGATGGAAGAATGGATGCTGGTGGAAGGTTATATGGCTTGTGGACAGCTTCAGGAGAGGACGACAGATTAGAAGCTACAATCGATGGTGAACCAGTCTGTGAGATCGACATATGTGCTTCTCAACCAACTCTTTTAAGCTGCCTGTTGGGCATTAAGTTGCAAGGTCTGCAAAAAGATAATACTTGGAATGATGTCTATGCCGAGCTTTCACGGCTGGCTTACCTAAACTGGGAGTGGACTGTAGTTACAGATGACATAGACCCAATCGATTTAATCAAGTTCAATCGTAAAATAGCAAAGCTGGTTATTATGGAAATGATTGGAACTGGTAATGTAGATAAGCCTACACCCTCATTGAGTCTTGTTGAAGAAACTGGTCTTACAGATGAAGGATGGAAAAGGTTCAAGAAAGACTTGATTAAAGCCGTACCAGCATTGAAACAACTTGAACCTCGTTATGGGGCTGATGGAAAAGTTGAAGGCTACATTAATGGTGCTGGGTTCTTATCCTACCATGAAGCAGAAATAATGATGCTGACGTTAGAAGCTCTAATGAAAGAGAACATACCCGCTTATCCAGTTCATGACTGCTTGATAGTAAGACACTTAGACTTAGACAGATCAGTTCATGTCTTTAGGGATATTATTTATCAGTATTGTAAAGAGATGAGTGGTTTAGAAGTCTTAATCCCCTTAAGTATAGATACTCCCAAAGGACTTAAGATTGATAGTTATGATATTAATAAACTTAAGGGGAAGTACTTAAGTTAATATGAATTATAATATTACTACCTGATAAATCGGGATCCCTCATTCCATATACGGAACCTTTTTTGTTACTGCCAGTATAGGTAAATTCTAGCAACAGTATCAGGGATAACTTCAGAAGCCTGATCCAGGCCTTGCCCAGTTGGTCCTGTGTTATCCCCATCATCGAGTTGCCCTGTTCATCAATCATGTCAAGCAAGAATCGATACATGCAGAATAGTTTTGAAACATGTATTTGACGTTGCGTCATTTTATGGCCGTCAGATAGTACTTCTTCTGTCATTTTCTAGGTCACTTTTTTAATTGAAGGCAGGCTTTTGTAATGCGTTGTATCGCGCGCTTTACGTCCGCAGTAGCTATTGAATAAGAAACCCGCACATGGCCTGATTGCCCAAATGCAACGCCAGGAACCACCGCGACACCTGCTAATTTAAGCCAGAACGTTGCAACATCTGAATCATCTGCGATCTGCAATCCATCCGGTGTTTGAAGACCATAAAGACCCTCTACATTGGGGAAGGCATAAAACGCACCCTAGGGCGTTTCTGCCTGAATACCATTGATATTGTTCAAGGCTTTTATAACAATATCTCGGCGTTCAATATAAATTTTTTGCCAACCCTCAACATGATCGGGCGACGCAATCAAAGCCTTTTCTGCGGCGGCCTGTGCGATAGAGCAGGGGTTTGCGGTGATCTGACTTTGTACTTTGGCCATGGCACCAATAAGATCTGGGCGTCCGCCCGCAAATCCAATGCGCCAACCCGTCATGGCATATCCTTTGGACATCCCATTCACGGTCAAAACGCGATCATAAAGATCTGGGGCAACTTGGGCCAAGGAAACGAAGCGTTCCTTTGTGAATTGTAAAAACTCATACATGTCATCGGTCATCACATGCACATTTGGATGACGGCGCAAAACCTCGGCAATGCCCTCAAGATCCTTACGATCCATTATGCCACCAGATGGATTGTTTGGAAAATTCAGGAAAAGCCATTTTGTTTTTGTCGTGATCGCAGCTTCCAACGCCTCTGAATTTAGGGCGAAACCGTCCTTTGAATGGCATTTCACAAAGACAGGTGTCCCGCCACACATGGCGACCATCACAGGATATAACACCCAATAAGGGGTAGGAATAATAACTTCATCGCCTGGGTTAAGTGTTGCAGCCATCGCATTATAGATGACTTGTTTTCCACCTGTTGAAACTGAAATTTGCTTTAGATCATAACTCAATTCGTTGTCTCGTAGAAATTTATGTTTGATTGCCTCTTTCAACGCGGGCGTACCGTCACCTGCAGTGTATTTTGTTTGGCCGGCGCGAATTGCTTCGATGCCGGCTTCGGCAGCACTTGAAACAGTATCAAAATCAGGTTCACCTGTGCTCATACCGATTACGTCTTCGCCACTCGCGACTAGTTCACGCGCGAAGTCATAGAAGTCCAATTTCGTTAATTTCATGAGATAGATACGGAACACCTCTAGATATAAATGATCCGTTGGTATAGGTTTCTAACATTATCTTAAGTGGTTTTATAAGATCTATAATTCTGCTTATGCGAGAATTTTGCGGTAAGTGCGCGCCGGGCTTTTTGATCAAGGGATTCAAACATGCGATCGCCGTAGCTAGTCACGTCAGAACTGCCATTGACGACATTCCACAGGCAGGAAAATTTCGGACTTCAAGTTGTTGCATCGTTTGCAACTCTTTGTTTTCATCGTGGGTTTCAATTCGCAGAATAGTTACATCCTCTGCGTCGCTTTTGCGTTCCAAACTTTAGGGGTCATTAAATGGCCGTCCTTACCGCTCTCACTTAGTCTAAGCCACTCTTTTGGATTTAAGCTGACAGCCTTCATGAAGCCCTCACACCAATCCATTGCAATCAGATGTCCTGCTTTGGCTTGCCAGAATATTGGCTCGACAACCATCGGATCATGAGCAAGCCCTTGAGCGATCTCCATATAGCGATCAGTGAGGGTATTCACGACCCAATAAGGCAACTCTTTTGGTTCAGCTCCTAGCCCTGCTGCCATCCACATATCAGATGAGATAGGAGAGGGAGAGCAAATGACACCGTGAAGCAGACCATCAAGATCAGAAAGCATCATACAATCCTCTGGACTTTCGTCAGAAGACAGATACTGGTCTAGCTCATCTAGCTGTACGCTTTGCGTCATAAGGCAAGTCTAATATTGATTTGCAATGCAGAGCTAGGAGTTTTGTTTGAAAGTAGCATGTATTTCTGAAATTGGCGGAATGTAATGGAGGTCTCTAAATAATTAGGGTTTAATATAATCTCGCCAGCTATACTCAGGCTTGAAGCCTAACAAACGTTTGGCTTTTTCATTTGAATAAAAGCTCTTGGGAATATCGTTGGTCTTCAAAGGAACGTGTTGGTAGTAAGTTTTGATCAACTCTTCCGATGTTAAGCCAACTGAATGGTCATCATTAGATACATTGAAAACTTGATACCCTAGCCCATCCGTTTGTAAGCACTTTTGAACCATCTGCCCAAGATCACGAGCGTCGATGTAAGAGAAGATATTTCGCCGTCTTAAATCTGGATCCTTCATAAAGGCAGGAAAGTTTTCAACATATTCGTGCGGCTCAATGACATTGTTAATTCGCAAGCCATAAATATCAATGCCAGTTCTGCGTTGAAAGCTTTGAGCAGTCGCCTCGTTTACTACTTTTGACATTGCATAACTGTCTTCTGGTATAGTCGGATGCTCTTCATCAATGGGCAAGTAATCTGGCTTCACCTCACCATCTGCAAAACAAATTCCGTAAGTTGTCTCTGAAGATGCGAATATCACTTTTCGCACACCCATTTTGATAGCGGCATCTATGACATTGTAAGTTCCAAGAGTATTAACCCTGTAGCATTCGTTATCACTCGTCATCAGCAAGCGTGGAACTGCTGCAAAATGGACAACAGCATCGAACTTTGGGACACCCGCACCTTGAGCCAACTCATCATAATTTGCGTAGCTACCCATTACATCAAATACTTGCCCAGCGTCTGTAATATCTGCAAAGCGAGTTAAAACCTGTGAATGGCCAAGATTGACCTGGTCGAGGTTAAGAACTGAATGGCCCTGCTCTAACAAGTATGCCACGCTGTGCTTTCCTGCTTTACCTGATCCACCAGTAAATAATATTCTCATGGTTCATTCCTCAGTCCAGTAAGCGTATTAGTCCAATCATGTATAATAAACTGGCGTTATCATAGGACAACTATATTTGTGATAGAGCTAAGCTAATCTAACTATAGCTTTTCAAACATGATGGTGACTTGCCCCAGAGGAAATCCCCACTTCGACATGTAGGCGATATTGAGAACTCTATCATCGTCCAGCAGCCACATATAATCATCAAACGAAACTCTCATTTCTCCATCGGGAAGTGGCAAATCTATTTTATAAGCCCAGTAAAACGTATCACCTTCAATCTGGCCTTTTGCTTCACCAATTACTCCTTTGGCATCTCCAGTCCAAGTATCGTCATCACCCTTTGCCAAACTCCAAATTCGCTGTTCTGTGGTGTCGTCCGAATAAGTAAAATCTTCTACTAGAGTAAGTGCTTCACCGTCCCATGATCCGTCTATATCAACAACAAAACGTCTACTCACATTTCCCAAGACATCTTGGAATTGACCGTATGCTTTGACTTGACCATCGAAAAACTTCTCTAGCTCAAAGGTTTTATCCGATAACTTAGCATCATCTATTGACGGCTTAAACGCACACCCCGCAAGACCGATCGACAAAATAAGTATTTGTAGGAACCTAATCATTTATTACCCTTTAAGTGATTTGCTCTCAACAATCGACTTAGATCGCAAGCGCACCTATTCCACATAGGTCTTACAGCCTTAGAAATCGCATTTAGCTGCAGAGCGTGAACTGTATTCTACCAAAAGACAAAGATCGATAGATGGTGAAGTTATAGCCAGCAAGACAAATAATGGGGCTAAGTCCAAAACCTGCCCCAAACTTTATAGCTAACTTTTATTCTCTAAAGCGATCAAGCAGGCCTCTGCTAATTGTCGATGAGACTTGTCTGATCCTAAAGGAGTTGCCCAGCCTGTTTTTTCAATAATTCCACGTTTTAGGTATGCACCAGAACTAGCTAATTGAGCAGAGATTTCTGGTAATGATGGATCCGCTTGAGAAGCCGCAATGCAATATGGCGTCAATGCTTCGGCCACTGCAGTATTAGCTGCGTCTCTCGCTATTTTAGATACTGAAGAGCCAGTCACCCAGCCTCCCCAATTAAATCCCACTATTGCTAAAACAATAGCTCCTGCCACGGCACCCCAAAGCGCCGATCCCGTCCATTCTGGAAGTTTCACGGATAAATCCAATCTGTATGAAAAAGTGTATACTTGATGGTATACTGTATTTGGTATGTAACAGAGTTTTCTAAATTAAGTCCACCAAATTTATCCAGTTATCTTTCGTCGGCGGCTATTTATCATTCCGCAAACTTTGATTTCAACTTTGCCAAAATCCAGCCAACCGCATAAAATCCAAGGCCAGTGACAATAGTTGTAGAGTAAAAACTCACTCGCTCGCTAAACGACATGTTGTTTAGAAAGGGATACGGCAAACCATTGGTCACAGATCCCTCTGGTGTATCGTTGAGCGGTCCTGTAACGGCTTCCGACCACAAAATATAAAGCAAACATATAGCTAAGATCGTCATGACGCCCTTCTTCACTTGAGTGAAAGAATTGTTCAAAAGAAGTGCGTCCAGAATTATCAAAGCAGGGCCCAGTATATGCAGGTAATATTCCTGAAACCAAACTATTGAGCCTGAATAATTTACCAAACTGGGATCAATGAAGTATAACTTCCAATAAAGAAAAACGACCATAGCGTTCAACACGGCAGTCGCTGATACAAATGGCAGGTAACTCTCAGGAAGACCTTTGTGCTTACTTTTGTACAAGAGCCATGTTGCCACCATAGCGGTCGTCAAACCCCAAATGGTCAGATAACGAAACTGAATACCAAAGTTATTATAATTAGCTTCAGTGAACTGATATAAGAAATACCCTACAGAAAGTATCAAACAGACAAATCTGTATCGCAGAATATAAATATGACTGAATGTAAGCATCACTCGCCCATGAGGTAGTAAGAGCAAGAAGCCTTACCGAAACCAGAAGATAAGATCTATCAGAAATGTAAAATTGCAATTGTATATGATCCCAAGACGTGTTGTGATGTCGAAGACCCTAGAGGTGGTGTGAGGGGCGTCATTCCCACTAAACAAACCCACTGAAGAGTAAACGGAACACCCTTCCCTCTGGACGATTGAACGTGAGAGATTTGGGGATATTCGATGGACGACAGAAGATGAAATTGAAAAGTGTGAGAAGAGCAAAATAGTTGTTGTGGGTTAGATAGGTAACTCATCCAACAAAAACTGGAACAAGTCGGTACATAAAATTTACCAAACTCGGTACATAAAAAACAAATTATTTTCGTTTTAATTGTTTGAATTCAATTTACTATAAATATTTATGGCCCCTACCGCTGGATCCAAAATAAAACAAAATCAATAACTTACACCGCCTCCACAAGCACTCGGGTGTGTAACTAAAAGTTATAAACACTTATAGACATTTCTTGGCATGCAATAAGCGAGTCAAAGGCATTTCTATAGCCAAGAAAATTGCAATATTAATCCCGCCGTTTTTATTAAATGTATTCACTCATTTGCGTTTAAAGATAGTCCTTCTGCCAATCTCCCAGAACTCTAGAGCATTGGCCTTCAGTTTTATCTAGTTAGCAGAAGTCCAAGTATATTTCCCAGAAGTTTGATCGAAATCTACACCTTCAAAGATAAGATTAGCCGGCGCTAAGCCCGCATAT
>CAKZOO010000027.1 GCA_937136455.1 uncultured Flavobacteriaceae bacterium
AAATCAGCTTTGATGTATAGTTCGGAACTGTTTACTTTCTCGGCTAACCTATAGCAACATTGAGACTGTAAGTTTACATAGTTCTCTTTTCCTGCTGCTTTCCCATTGTTCTTAAACCCTTTAATTCTTAAAGCATCTACCAACCCACCGCCAACACCATCTTCATCAGCTACAACGTAACGCTTCGGAATGTTGTATTTTGTTTGAAAAGCATTAATAGCGTTTTGGATTTCGGTTATTCTGGACTTCGCAAACGTCAGGACTTCGATAACAGTCCAACCAGCCCAAACCATAATTACAGCTTTGTCACTTCCTAGTCGTGCAATATCAGCCGTAATGTGTGAGGGCTTTTCAACTATGTTGTGATCGTTGTTAAATATAGCCAAAATCGAATCGTAGTCACACAAAGCATCTGGATTGTCGTCGTATTCCCAATTCCCATAATACAACCGCTCACGGCTTGCTTTGTTCAATCCTCTTAGAACGTTTAGATAAGATTCTGGCAAATGTACATTGTCCGTTGGGAGTGCCTGTATAAACTTCTTACCCTTTGCAAGTTCACCAGCTTTGAAAGGCTTGTAGAATCTTTTATAAACCCATCCTTTTGAGGGGTTACAAGTGCCTAACATTTTTGGAGTTAAACCAAACTCAACAATTTTGAAACGTATTCGTGACTTGACAATTTCCCAAGCCTTGTAAACTATTTGACTGACCTCATCAATGAACGCCCCTGTAATCTCCAAAGACCCCAACGAGTCAAACTCCATATCTGAAGGATAATAGAATAAGTCTTTCAATACTATTTCGGATCCGTTATTCCAGACAATTACGCCTTTCTGTTCTTTGTACTCAAATTGGTTCGATATTCCTAGTTTGGAAGATAGCTCGAAAAATGTCTTTAGTGTTGTATCTTTTAAGCTCTTTAATTTAGACCGACCCATTAACCAACGTGAACCTTGATACTTTTGGCAATTCTCGATTAACCACAAACAACCTAATGCAGATTTTCCACCACCAGCAGCTCCACCGTATATTACTTCTTCGGTGGTTGTGTCTTTTAGATAGTAGACTGCATTCTCTTGTTTACTCAGTAGCTTCATCTGGTTTGCCTTCTCCTAAGTTGATTATTGTATTGGTTAAACCTCCGCTAATATTGTTGTCGGTCTTATCTGTAAGCCCTAAATCACGTGCGATAATGTTTGAATTGAATATACCTGCTGCTGCACCTGAAAACTTCTGAGAATAGATAGTTTCTCTTATACGTGTAATGATGGGAAAAAAATCTTTGTTACTGTCGTTAGACTCGAAGTCTCTTAACCACCTAGCAGACGTATCACAGTATAAACAAAACCCTTCAATAGTGTAAGGTATTCGACACTTTATTTCTTTTGTGTAACCACCTTCATTGTGATTTGTTAGGGTTTCTTCCTTAATTATAGGGTTATTATCACACCACTCGAAATACTCACAAGCTGCTTCCCATAGCTTTTCAGGAGAAGCAAAGAGCTTATCTCTTCCATGCTTAGAGCGTAATTTCCAGAATTGGTTTCCTTTAGGTGCTCCCATTTATTTTGTGGTTAGTTGCAAATATACAAAAAAAGCCCTCATTGCTGAAGGCTTTAAAATTATGAAATTACAAATTATGAAAGAGGATTCAAATATAGTTATTTATCGTTACATATCTAGTGCATCATTTCAAATCGTCTAATGTGTAACCTATTTCTTCTCTCCAATATTCTTTTGATGCCTGTTTTCTATTTTTTGATACGTAACTAGCATCTACGTAACTAAGAAGTAAATCTTCAACCCTATTAAGGTTTATTGATGGTTTGGGTTCTTTATTGCCCTCTGTAACTGATTTAGATTTCGTCATTGATTCGGTCAATTCCTTAATCTCTTTGTTTGCCCAATCGAACATTGACTCGTCAGATGGGTGTTTGTTTGCATTAACTACTTTAGTCAGTGCTTCAATCAATTGTATCTTTTCTTGTGTTGTCATTTCTTTAACTCCTTCCAAATTTTAAATAATCCTAATAGGCTTGACTTACGGATTCCCTTTGATAGTTCCTTTTCCTTTTTAACTATCCTTTCAAGTTCTTTAACGTGTTCGTTCATTCCATCAATGGCTTGATCTCTTGTAATTTCATAGCAGTTGTATCCATAGAGTTGACTGTATGTTTGAATAAATACTGCCTTACCTTCATTCATTGAACGCTTGTATTGTGTCAATGCTTCCCATTCTTGGAGTGGCACTATCGCTACTCTTGTGTCTTTGTTTGTGTCTATGTTTATCATTTTTCTTTCTTAATTAGTCTCCAGTACTCATTGACTATTTTAGTCGGTACTGGTATTCTTTGTTTCTGCAATTTAACTATTACGGTGCAGATTTGTTCTAGGGTTAAGTTCATTAATCTTTAGGTGGTTCAATTATAGCCCAATGAGTTACAACCTCTTCTCTTATTTCGTCCCCGTAATCATACCGCCATGCGTTTATGTTGTAATTATACGAGCCTAACGAGTAGACAATGTAGTCACTGTCTATGTCTAGTGTTCTAAGAATAAGTGTTTCCGATTCTGCGACTAGTTCATTATAAGTCTCTGGTAGTCTATCTTCTACTTTAA
>CAKZOO010000028.1 GCA_937136455.1 uncultured Flavobacteriaceae bacterium
CTCAACAAACTCATCTGGGGATGCATGACTGGCTTCGGTGCTATTGTTATTGCAGTGATTATAGGAAAGTTATAATGCTATCCAGAATATGTCAAATGTTAAGAAGGGGAATACAAAATGTGGATGATCTATATACTCATAGTTATCTTGATACTCGTGGCCTACGAAGTTATCCGAAGTCCATTACTCGTAAAGATAGACAAACTAAAGCACAAGCTAAAAAGAATAAGTACTGCTCTAATGGAGTTTGTATCACGACTGAAGGAGATTGTGTCTAAATGATAGGCATACTAGCAAAGATATTAGGTAGTGGCGATGTAATCAAAAAAGGATTAGACTTGATTGATGATATGCACACATCTACCGAAGAAGAGATTGCAGCAAAGAGCAAGGCTAAGATAGATTTACTTGCAGCTTATGCTCCATTTAAACTAGCACAAAGATACTTGGCATTAATATTTACACTGGTCTTTGTATTCATCATGTTGAACGGTGTACTCGGTGCATTGTATGGCGTGATTGATATGCAAAATGTACATGAAGCTAAAGCATTTGCTAATGAAATGTGGTTAGGTGAAATCATGTTAGCTATTGTAGGCTTCTACTTTGGTGGTGGTTTATTCGAGTCTGCTCGTAAAAAGCAATAGCTTGCAAGCTAGCCTTTAGCTGATATACTAATATAAACCAACTACTGGATTTACTATGAGTTACAAATCAGTATTGGTGATCTCGGATTTACATATCCCTTATCACCATCCAGATGCTTTCGAGTTTCTCAAGGCACTGAAGAAAAAGTATAAACCAGATCTTGTTGTCAATATCGGTGATGAGATTGATCAACATGCCATCTCTTTTCACAACCATCATCCTGATCTCAAGTCACCCGGTGATGAGTTACGTGAAGCCAGGAAGTTCTGTCATGAGTTAGAAAAGATATTTCCGGAGATGACTCTTGTACATTCTAATCACTCTTCTTTAGTCTACCGTCGAGCTGTGGCTCATGGCTTGAGCCTGGAGTATCTGAAATCCTACAATGAATTCTTGCAAGTAGGTGAAGGCTGGCAATGGGTAGATGATCTCAAAGTAACCTTGTCTGATAATCAACGCTGCTTCTTTACACATGGCATGTCTGCTGATGTAATGAAGGTCGCTCAGCAGTATGGCATGAATACAGTACAAGGCCACTATCATTCCAAGTTTAAGATTGAATATTATTCTAACCCTGATAAGTTAGTCTGGGGTATGCAAGTCGGCTGTCTCATTAACCAGAAGGAATTAGCATTTGAGTATGCTAAAAACTTCAAGTCTCGGTTCGTTATAGGATGTGGCATGATCCTTGACGGTCAACCTAAACTCATGCCTATGGTATTGGAAGATGGTGGTCGATGGATAAAGAAGATAGTTTAGTACAAAAAATAGAAGAACTGGATTCAGAACAAGCAGAAATCATAGATGGCCTGATCGGAAAGAAAATTTGGAATATAGAAATTCTAGAAGATCGAGATGATACTGCAATTAAGATCCAGTTTTCTGAGCAAGATGGTGATTACATTCTCATTTATGGGCAAAACATGGATATGTATGTGTTAAACCCAAAACCTAACGTCACTCACTGAAAAAAAACCTTCACAATCGCTCTGTGTTGCACGATCTCAAGTCAACCTAAGCTAGGGTATTCAAAATAAGGAAAGTTTTACCACGGTCTTAAAAAGGGGCTTCACCATACATGTCATATAAATCATCGAAATCTAGTCCTGGAATTTCCTCGATGTGACAATCTGGCCTAAGTCTAATGAATTCTTTAGCTTCTTCTAGCGTTCGGAATGCTTTTAATGTCTCTTGGTAGCCATCGATGACTACATATTTGAAATCTTCTTGTCTCATACTCATGATTTTACTGATGCTTAAAGATTTAATATAGGATATTCTTTTCATAATGTCAATAAGACAGAAACAATTTGAAGGAGTTTACTATGTGGACAAAACCAGCAGCTACTGAAATGCGTTTTGGTTTCGAAGTTACAATGTACGTATGCAATAAGTAATTATTGTTTAGGTAAAAAAGAAGGGGGCTCATTCGCCCCCAACTTTCATCATATCGTAAGTCACCATCCTCAGTAAATGATTCCACTTCTCTTGTCCAAGTTGCCCTTGTACTTTCAAAGTCAAATACGGCTGAGTCATACCAGTCACTTCTAATATGTAGTTACGCATGTTGCTTGCGTGCTCATCGACATCAAAGAACAACCATTTAATTGCATCGATCCTTGTTTTCATACGAGCTCTCTCATCACATACTTCTTGTACTGCTTGTAATAAGACCTTGCTGAGCATACGTCTGACCGGATCATATTCTTTTGGCCCTTGATATTCGTCGATGTATTCTTTTTTAAAGTGTCTAACTCTGTCCATAATATTTCGCCAGTAAATCACCAAAACGATAAGTCAAAGCTAACTTGATCTCAGGTGATGCTTTGTTAATGGTGTCAGAGTTTCGATCGTTTAATGCTCTGAGTTTTTTATACTTGATCTCATCGCTGACATTGAATCCCTCTAACTGATCTAGTATCTCTAATAGTTTATCCTTGTAAGTCCTCATATCTTTGCACTCAATAGTTTCACCATTAGTCAGATAGAGGGCTATGTCTTTTTTATGTATTGCACTTTGTTTGGTGTGGCTTTTTCTGCAGCATTGCCATCATCATCCTCTGGTGCAATTCCACATGCTGACATCAACGAGTAACGTCTAGCATAAGTCAGAGCTGAGCCGTACCCTTGTGGTGTATTCTTGTCAGCAGGCACATGCAATAGACCACCAGTCATCTGCTCACCTGACTCATGTAAGAAGATCGTTTCTAGTTTAATGCCTGTATCGCATTCATGTGTTCGCTGTATTAATGCAATACCATGGTTATGTAATGCATCAATCACAGCTTCAACACAGCCTGATAAATCCACATACTTCGATCTGAAGTGTGGATTGGTTGATGTTTTTAGAGCTGGGGCAAACTCTTTTTGTGCTTGTACAAATGCCTTAGCAATCCCCGAGGTTTTCTGTGCTTCCATTGTCTTCTCCAGTATAAAGTTTAATTAATTCATTACGACGTGCCTTGCTTCTGATACGCCTGGTGATGATTTCTATAAATGCAGCATAATCCATATCACGTTCAATTTGCTCTTGTTGTTCAAGCATTTGTTGGTGATGCCAGAAATCTGCCGCTTCATATCCTATGTTTTCCATCATGATAAAATTCCCTTCTTAATTAATGTTTCTTTTAGTCGTTTCTCAAATGCCTTTTGACGTATATCAATGACCTTATCTTCTTCTGCCTTGATTCTTTCAAACGCTTCCATGAGGATGTGATCAAATTGTTTATTATCCATTGTATTTAATCCTTAATTTAGATTGTCTTACAGAGTAAGCAGGCTTGGCAGGTACGATACGCTCAGCCGTGCCCTTGTAATTCAACATAGGCCAGTAGATTGTATAGTTGCCTGCTTCAGCTCGCTTACTATCCCTCATACGCT
>CAKZOO010000029.1 GCA_937136455.1 uncultured Flavobacteriaceae bacterium
TCTCCTTTGTTGAGATTGTTGAACAGAGATAGAAGCATTCCTAAGGCGTGTTCACCAACAGCATTTCTGTTTCCCTCAGGAGCAGAAATCAATACAATTCCTTTTGATTTAGCGTACTGTATATCGATATTTTCCAATCCAGCTCCAACTCTTCCGATAAATTTGAGCCTGGTTGCTGCATCCAAAAAAGATTTATCAATGCTGAATCTCGAGCGGATAATAATTCCATGGTATTGATCAATGGTTTTTAAAACTGCTTCTTTTGAACTTTTGTAATCGAAGTGATTTTCTATTCCCATTTGGGCTAAACCTTGTTCGAGGATAGGATGGTTGCAATCGAGGTGGAGTACCTTCATAGGTATAAAATATATTAAATTCCAAGGATGGTTTTTGCAATAAAGAAATAAATCAAGATCCCGAAGATATCATTACTAGTGGTAATAAAGGGGCCTGTAGCGATGGCTGGATCGATTCCTCGCTTGTGAAGAAGAAGTGGAATAAAGGTTCCGATAATTCCAGCGGTAACAGTTACTGTAATCAATGAGATGGATATTGATAGCGATATTAGTAGGTCGCCTTTCCACATCCAGGTAAGTACCATGAGGATGATCGACAGTATGGTTCCATTGAGGAGTGCTAAAAGAAGCTCTTTAATCAATCGGCTCAAGTTGCTTCCTTTGATATTTTCATAGGCCAGTCCTTGAACGATAATCGCAGATGATTGTACTCCTACATTTCCTGCCATCGCAGCAATTAGGGGAGTAAAGAAAAATAGAACAGCGTGATCACTTAATAGCGATTCAAAACCTCCCATAATGAGTGCTGCTCCAAATCCACCGACCAATCCGAGGAACAACCATGGAATTCGAGCCTTAGTGTGTTCAAGAATACTGTCATTTGTATCGACGTCTTGAGCAATACCTGCTGCTAATTGGTAATCCTTTTCAGCCTCTTCTTTGATGACATCGACGATATCATCAATGGTAATTCTTCCAACCAGTCGTCCAATTTCATCTACTACTGGAATGGCTTCTAGGTCGTATTTAGACATAATATTAGCTACCTCCTCAGGTTTGTCATGTACATTGACATAATCCACCTTAGGGATGTATACTTCTTTGATATTAGCCCTTGCAGGAGTCGTAAGTAAGTCTTTTAAAGAGAGTCTTCCGATGAGTTCTTCCTTTTCATTTACCACATAGATGGAGTGAACTCTAGTGACATTTTCTGCCTGAGCTCTCATTTCTTTGATGCACTTAGTCACGGTCCAGTCAGCACTGACTTTCACCAATTCTTTTGCCATCAGACCACCTGCTGAGTTTTCGTCATAGCGAAGAAGGTCTACAATATCCTGAGCATGCTCTCGGTCATCGATATTGAGGATTACCTTTTTGAGCATGTTTTTAGGAAGCTCAGCAACGATATCAGCCGCATCATCGGTATCGAGTTCTGCAATCTCAATCGCGATTTCTTTAGCTGTTAAATTGGAGAGAATCCCCTCTCTAAGATCTTCTTCTAATTCGGTAAGAACTTCTGAGGTGAGTTCTGAATTGAGCAGTTTAATGATGTAGGTACCCGCTTCGATGGTATCGATTTCATTGATAATCTCGGCGATATCTGCAAAGTGATATTCGTCAAAGAGTTTCTTTAACTTTTTATCACTTCCCGTTTCGATGAGTTGTTTAATTTCATCGATGAGTTCTTCGCTGAGTTTAAATGGTGTCATCGCTTAAAATCTTAGTTAAGGATACAAAATCATTTACCCCTAATGCTTCGGGTCTTTTGTCAAAGATAGCATCTTCTTTTACAATAGCATTAGGAATCAAAGATTTTAAGCTATTTCTAAGTGTTTTTCTTCTCTGATTAAAGGCAGTTTTGACTACCTTAAAAAACATGCGATCGTCACATCCTAAATCGAGATGGTCTTTGCGAATGAGGCGCAACACTCCAGAATCTACTTTGGGAGGAGGATTGAATACACCTGGAGGAACTGTGAATAAGTATTCGGCATTGTAATATGCTTGTACCAATACCGATAGAATTCCATAGGTCTTAGAGCCAGGTTCTGCACAGATTCTCTTGGCCACTTCCTTTTGAAACATTCCACTGAATTCAGGGATCCGTTCTTTGTGTTCCAATGTTTTAAACACAATTTGAGAAGAGATATTGTAAGGGAAGTTTCCGATGATTGCAAACTGTTGTTTAGTAAATAATTGGTCTAAATCAAATTTTAAAAAATCACCGTAAATAACTTCAAATGAATTTATTGAAGATTTTAAATCGACTAGGGGCTTCAATTCTCTGTTGAGATAATCGATGGATTCACGATCGAGATCCATGGCGATCAAATCAATGGGTTGTTCCACTAGGTATTTGGTCATCACGCCAGTTCCTGGGCCTATTTCGAGAACATTATTCGTTTGGTCTAAGACTAAAATGCTCGCGATCTTTTGAGCGATATGCTCGTCCTTTAAAAAGTGCTGACCTAAGTGTTTTTTAGCTTGAACTCCTTGTGAGCTGGCCTTTGATCTATGGCTGCTTGTGTGTTTTTTACCTCTGGCCATAGTTTAAATTTTAGTGAGTACTGATCAATTCTAAATTGGTTCTAAAAGAAAGTTGCTTTTCTCCAAATTTGATAAAGGCTTCATTTTCGATTCGGATTCCTTCATTTTTGGTAAAAGAGTTGATGGCTTCGAGTGACTCAGCAGTATATTGAACTGAGAAGGTAGTGCCTCCCATTTCTTCGTTGATCATCACTCTGCATATTTTTGCCTCTGTGAATTTTCCAGTATTTAGAACTGATGGAATATGTGTGTTTTGCATCCATTCCATCCACTCTTCTTGGATACTTTCGTCCACATTAGTGGTTACATTGTAAATATACATCTCAGTCTATTTTATCGAATCCAGTGTAAGGTCTAAGTACTTCTGGAATGATGATTCCGTCCTCTGTTTGGTAATTTTCTAAAATGCCGGCCATCACTCTAGGGAGCGCTAAAGAACTTCCATTGAGGGTATGTGCTAATTGATTTTTACCGTTTTCATCTTTATAACGAAGTTTTAAACGATTCGCCTGAAAGGTTTCAAAGTTCGATACCGAGCTGATTTCTAACCAGCGATCTTGTCCTGCCGAAAAGAGTTCAAAATCATAGGTAAGGGCAGAGGTAAATCCTAGATCTCCTCCACAGAGTCTTAAAATTCTATAAGGAAGTTTTAATTCTCTAAGGATGTTTTGAACATGTGCTACCATCTCATCTAAAGCTTGATAAGAACGATCAGGGTGTTCTACTCGTACGATTTCAACCTTGTCGAATTGATGAAGTCTGTTGAGTCCTCTTACATGTGCTCCATAAGATCCAGCCTCTCTTCTAAAACAAGGAGTATAAGCTGTGTATTGGATGGGTAATTCTTTTTCAGAAACTATACTGTCTCTAAAAATGTTTGTTACTGGTACTTCAGCAGTTGGAATTAAATAGAGGTCGTCAATTCCAATGTGGTACATCTGTCCTTCTTTATCAGGTAATTGGCCGGTTCCATACCCAGAAGCTTCGTTAACCACTAGAGGTGGTTGAACTTCTGTATATCCAGCCGCTGTATTTTTATCTAAAAAATAGCTAATGAGTGCTCTTTGTAATCGGGCTCCTTTTCCTTTGTATACCGGAAAACCAGCACCTGCTATCTTAACTCCGAGTTCAAAATCGATGAGGTCGTATTTCTTAGCGAGTTCCCAGTGAGGAAGAGCATCTTCCTCTAAAGTTGGAAGTTCTCCTTCATTCAATACAATTTCGTTCTCTTCTTCAGAGTTTCCTTTAACAACACTTTGATGTGGAATATTTGGAATCTGATAGAGTTCGTTATTAAGAGAGTCTACAAAATCATTTAACTGATCTGTCAACTCTTTGATCTGTTGTTTTAAACTGGCAGTCTCTTCTTTTAAAGCCTCTGCTTCTGCAGCTTTTCCACTCTTGTAAAGACCTCCAATTTCTTTGGAGAGTTGATTCATTCTCGCGGAAGACTCATCGAGCTGTGTTTGTGTTTTTCTTCGATTGCTATCGAGTTCTAGAACGCGATCGAGCATTGGCTTGGCATCGATTGTTCTTTTGTCTAAAG
>CAKZOO010000030.1 GCA_937136455.1 uncultured Flavobacteriaceae bacterium
TACTTCTTCTCATAATACTGCTTAAAGTTAGTTAATTTTTCTACTTATTAGCAGTGCTGTTTTAGGGGAAGCTTACAGTTATTAAAATTCGCTGAATACCAACAAACAACTTTTAGTGAACGCAAAAAAAGAGTCCAAGCAGAGTTAAACGAATTAGGAAAAACCTTTGACACAATGGAATTTAGATTCGTTTCAGGACTCATTAGCGAAGAACAATTTGAAAAGCATTCAGAGCCAATTAAAAAGCAAATAAGTCAAAAACAATTAGAATTATCTAAACTACCTTCAAAAATGTCGAACCATAAAAAATTAATTGATAATTTTTTGAAAATAGCCCAAAATCCCTATGAATACTGGAAAAGTTTAGATTATAATAAGAAGAGGTTGTTTCAAAAATTGGTATTTCCTGAGGGATTATCATTTTCCCTTAAAAACAAAGAATGTCGAACCTATAAATTGAACGCAATTTTTGAGTTAACCAACTGTTTTTTAGATATATACAAGGGTGAAAAAAAAGAGACTCAAAAACAAAAAGCCTTTGAGTCTCATTTAGTAGCGGGAACAGGACTCGAACCTGTGACCTTCGGGTTATGAGCCCGACGAGCTACCTACTGCTCTATCCCGCGATGTGGGTGCAAATATACGAATTTTAATAACTTCAATGCAAGTGAAAGTTAAAATTAATTTACAATGTTTTAATAAGCTTCGATTTTTGATTCACTACAACACCTGAAATCCATAGGCAAAAGGGTCGTCATCAGGGTCAATACTAATCGTATTAGTTCCGTATATTTTAGCCCAGCCTTCGATACTTGGAATAATTGCAGGGATGGTACCTATCGTTGTTTCCTCACTGATAATTCCTGTAAAGGTCGATCCAATGTAACTTTCATGGATGAATGGTTGATTTAATTGTAGTTTGCCTTTAGCATGCCACTGTGCCATCCGAGCCGAAGTTCCAGTCCCGCAGGGGGAACGATCAATGGCCTTGTCTCCGTAAAATACGGCATTTCTGGCGGTTGAATGTGCATTCAAGGGGCTTCCCGTATACAGAATGTGACTTAATCCATTAATGCTTGAATCTTCAGGGTGCACAAAGGCATTTGGATATTTTGAATTGATGGAAGATCTCAGTTCTGAAGCAAAGGATATCAATTCAGAGGCGCGATACGCTTCGATTCCTTTAAAGTTTTCTTGAGGATCGATTATGGCGTAAAAATTTCCTCCATAAGCGACATCGAATACCACTCGACCAAGAACTGAGTGTTCCACTTCGAGTTCCTGAGCGGCTAAATAGGACTTTACATTGGTAAATTGAACAGCGCTCACTTTTGTCCCATTCATGCGGTAGTTGATCTTTACCAGTCCTGCGGGAGTTTCAAGCCTTACAACTCCAGGAACTTTTGGCTGAATTAACCCCTTTTCGATAGCAATGGTGATGCTTCCAATGGTCCCATGACCACACATGGGTAAACAGCCACTGGTTTCTATAAATAAGATCCCACAATCATTTTCTGGATTGGAGGGAGGGTAAAAGATGCTGCCACTCATCATATCATGACCTCTAGGTTCAAACATCAATCCCTTTCGAATCCAATCGAAATGGTTTAAAAAATACTGTCGTTTTTCACTCATGGATTCTCCGATTAGTTGAGGTCCACCTTTTGCCACTACACGAACCGGATTTCCACAGGTATGTGCATCAATGCATTCAAATAAGTTTTCTGCCATTGGTTAGTTTTTAGTCCATTGATTGTCAATAAGCCTCCATAATCCTAGAGGATTGCTGGCTTTTAAAGCTTCTGGTAGGAATTCATCGGGCCAATTTTGATAACTGATGGGTCGCAACCATCGTTTCATGGAATGCACCCCTACAGCGGTAAATCGAGCATCAGTACTCGCGGGGAAGGGTCCTCCGTGTTGCATGGCTGTACAGACTTCAACACCGGTTGGGACTCCGTTAAAGATGAGCCTTCCCACCCTGCTTTTAAGGGCTTCTATAAGTTTTGATGCCTGTTTAATTGCTGAGGTAGTCCCTAAAATAGTTCCGGTTAACTGTCCTTCAAGAGATTGAATGATCGGAATTAATTCTTCAATACTTTGACAACGAACCAATAGTGACAAGGGGCCAAAAACTTCTTGATGAAGTCTTGGATTGTTGGCAAAGGTTGAGGCATCCACTTGATAGATCGATCCTCTTCCGGGATAAGAGAGCGCTTCATTGCCTTTGCTTTGACCGATCAATGTGGCATTCTCTTCCATGGCAGTCCTTCCTTTTTCAAAAGATTTGTGGATGCTAGGATGTAACATACTGTTCACTTCTATGGTACTTAATTCCTTTTTTAATGTTTCAATAAAGGTGTCTAGTTTTGGATTTTCAATACAAAAAATTAATCCGGGATTGGTGCAAAATTGGCCTGATCCAAGAGTGATTGATCCCGCATAGGATTTGGCCCAAATATCGGATTGATCTAATGATTCTGGCAGTACGATGACAGGATTGACCGAACCCATTTCAGCAAACACAGGAATGGGCTCAGTTCGGTTTTGAGCCAGTTGATACAAAGCAGTTCCACCTGAAACACTTCCCGTAAAACCAACCCCCTTGATTCTGGGGTCTTGTACGAGTAGTTGGCCTAGTTCAAAGGTGTTGCTGTTGAGGTTTGAAAAAACTCCATCAGGCATTCCAGTTTGTTGAGCGGCTCTCATGATGGCAGCGGCAACCAAGGAACCTGTGGCAGGATGCATGGGGTGTGCTTTGACAATTACAGGACACCCAACTGCTAGAGCGCTTGCCGTGTCTCCTCCTGCGGTTGAATAGGCAAGTGGGAAATTACTAGCCCCAAAGACCACAATGGGTCCTATGGGTTGATTAAGTTTTCTAAGGTCCACTTTAGGAATAGGACTTCTAGAGGGATCTGCAGTATCGATAATGGGTTCTAAGTATTGACCTGAATCCAATGCCTTTGCAAAACCTTCAAGCTGACCAATCGTTCGAGCGCACTCACCTTGTGCTCTTGCTATCGCTAAGCCTGATTCCAAACAATAGGTTTCCAATAATTGAGATCCTAAGTCTGTAATGTTTTGAGCGATCGCTCTAAGAAACTTGGAGCGGTCTTTTAATGAAGTTTGTTGGTAAATTTCAAAGGCCTCTGCAGCTTTTTGTGTAGCTAATTGACATTCAGTTTCTGTGGCTACTGAAAATTCCCATGGATTAGTTGCGTTGGTGAGTGGATTAAAACTCTGAAATTTTTTTGATCCTTTAGAGCTGTAGTCGAATCCAATGAGGTTCTCTGTTCTAAGTTCCATTAAAAGGGGTTTATAAGTTTTTGTAATCGGGTAATTTTGGTCTTGTCAACAGCGCATGATCAATGATTTGTTGAACACGCGCTCGTTCTTTTCCAGTTAATGGCATTCGAGGAAGACGTACCAATTCAGATCCAATTCCAGTGGCCACCTCAGCCATTTTAATATTTTGTACCAGCTGAGGATTGATGTCCAATTCTAGTAAAGGCATAAACCATCGATTGATCGCTACTGCCTCATCGATTTTTCCAGCTTTCATTAATTTGTAAATGGCTACTGTTTCTCTTGGAAACGCACAAACCAGACCAGCGACCCAGCCTTGAGCTCCGAGTACTAAACTTTCAAGAGCCAGGGTATCTACTCCTGATAGAATTTTCAGTCGATCTCCAAAGGCATTGATCAACCTGGTGATATTGGAAGTATCGCGAGTCGATTCCTTTACAGCCTGTATGTTGTCATGATTGAGTAATTGTTCAAACATCTCAAGGGTTACTTCAATTCCATAATCCACTGGATTGTTGTAGATCATAATGGGTAAATCTGTTTGAGAAGCAACAGCAGAAAAATAGGCAATTGTTTCATCAGCAGTTGCTTTGTACCTCATGGGTGGAAGCATCATAAGTCCTTTTGCCCCTTGTTCTTGTGCCGCATGGGCAGCGGCGATGGCCTCCTTAGTGGTTTGTTCTGCAATATTGATGACGACCGGTACTTGTTGGTTGACTAAAGCTACCGTATGTTCTACTAATATTTTTTTTTCATCTTTTGTAAGTGTACTAGCCTCCCCAAGGGTGCCTCCTAGAATAATTCCTTCGACTCCAGCCTCTAATTGCGAGTGAATATTTTTAGAAAATAGCTCCAGATCAAGTGTATCATCTGGTTTGAATTTGGTTGTAACTGCAGGCATGACCCCGCTCCATTGAACTGACATAAATTGGGTTTAGAGTTTCACTAATGTACTATTTATATAAAGATTCAACAATTATTTACAGGGATATTCGATCTAAATTTAACATGGATTTGATGATTTTAAGGATTTTCTCAAGTATCTTGCAGTAATTGTAAAATCGCTTTGTATGAAAAAATTAGGAACCCTTATTTTGATTTTCACTGTTTGTTGGAGTGGTGTTTTTGCTCAAGATCAAGAAGATTTGTTTGCAAAGTTAGAGCTGGAAACCTCTGAAACTCCATTATTGCCGGAGCGAATGATTTTTACGCAACGAATTCTTTGGGGAGAAAAAGGCTTGATGCGGGCTTCTAAAAAGTTTGAACTTTCAAAAGAATCGCGAGAACAGGAGTTAAAAATAAGACGTCAGATGCTCAAAGCACATCAATTGATCGGGTATGCGACACTTGCTGGAATGGTAGCACAGGGAGTCATCGGGGGAAAGCTTTACAATGGTCGATACGATTTGAAAGACACCCATGAAACCATCGGTAATTTAACCACAGCGACCTATTTTACAGGGGCTGCTTTATCACTGTTTGCTCCACCACCTCTCATCAATAAAAAAGTTAAAGGTTTTAGTTCTACAAAATTGCACAAAACCATGGCGACGATTCATATGTCAGCGATGATCGCCACGAATCTTTTAGCGGAGGAGGATAAGTCAGCACATCGAGCGGCTGCTTATACCCTTTTTGGTAGTTATGCCGTAGCGGTACTTTCTTTTAAATTTTAACGATGAAAAAATTAGGATTCTTACTAATCGCACTTATTATTTCTGTTGATTTAATGGCTCAAAATCAATCCTATGGGGTTGTAGCGGATCAAAGTTCAATTGTATATAGTGCCAAACACTTACTTCACTCTTGGAAGGGGGTGAATCGAAACGTGCTCGGTATCGCTGTGGTCGATCAAAACAATCAGCAAATCGAACAATTAGCAATTGCTGCCAAAGTCAGTGATTTTGATTCTAAAAACTCGAATAGAGATGCTCATGCCCTGGAAGTCTTAGAGGCACTTTCGTATCCTACCGTGAAATTTTATGCCACTGCTATTGATTTAAAGCAATCGACTTCAACCATTGAGGGAAAGCTGACCTTTCACGGACAAACGAAAACAATAGCCCTCCAACTCGATCGAAGCTTCAGCGAAGAGGGACTGCGAATCAGTGGTAATTTTGTTGTGATTCCTTCGCATTACCAGATACCACTTCCTTCGTTTTTATCTGTTGCGATCGAAGACTTACTCGAGGTTTCTTTTGAATTAGTACTGCATCCGAAAGACTAATTCACTTCATTGACTGTTTATTTCATATATTTTTAATAGATTCATAGATCTTTTGATGATGTCTTACAATCAATTGTATATGAAAAAAGAAGTCCCATTAAATAAGCATAAGGATATTCCTGGAAACCCAACCAGTCCAAAATCAAGTCAGTATCCACTTCGAACTTCTAAGGAAGGAATGCCCTTTAGAATTCTTAGCGAAGCAGATTGGGAATTTTGGATACACAATGGTTATATTGTCATAAAAGGAGCTATTTCTAAAGAAGAGGCTGCAGCTACCGCTCAATTTATTTGGGAGTTTGAAGAGAAAAACCCTAAGGATCCATCAACCTGGTATACCGAGCAGAACCCTGATTTGCAGATGAAGGAATTGGCTTATACGGGGATGGTGGAGTGTTATAACAATCAAAAATTGTGGAATAATAGAATGACTCAGCGTGTTTATGACGCTTTTGTTGATGTATGGGGAAGAGAGGATTTATGGGTTACGATCGATCGATGTAATTTAAATTTTCCTGTGAAACCCGGTCATGAGTACAAGGGTTTTATTCACTGGGATTACGATCCAGAAGAAAAACCACAACAGGTGCAAGGGGTACTTGCTTTAGTCGATCAAACCGATGAAATGATGGGAGGATTTCAATGCATCCCAGAACTTTTTAGAACCTATGATACTTGGAAGTTAACCCAACCAAAGGATCGTCATCGCTTTTTACCAGACACTTCAGGTTTTACTCCTACTAAAGTTAAAATGGAGGCAGGAGATTTACTCATTTTTAATTCTTCTCAACCTCACGGAATCCGCAGAAATGATTCAAACAAACCAAGATTAGCACAGTATATTTCCATGATGCCAGCTGAAGAAGAAAATCAGCAACTCGTAGAGTGGAGAGTCGATTCTTGGAAGAATCGAATTGCTCCTCAAGGCTATGCTTTTCCTGGAGATCCACGAAATTGGGAGCAAACAAAATATCCCACGGCAAAACTCAACGAATTAGGAGAAAAATTACTGGGATTGCAAAAGTGGTAACTACTAAATCAACTCATCGGATTTTAGTACATTTACCATTAAAATCAAATTATGTTATCACAAGCATGTAAATACGCAATTCGAGCACTCTTGTATTTGGGTGTGGAGTCTGATGTAGATAACAAAATAGGATCTCAAAAAATTGCCGAGGAATTAGAGGTTCCAAAGCCTTTTTTAGCCCAACTTTTGAGAAATCTTGCTACGATGAAAATGATTTCATCGACTAAGGGACCAGGAGGTGGGTTTTACCTTGATGAATCCAATCTTCAGAAAAATATTTGGGATGTTATTGAAATTATTGACGGTCCTCAAAAATTTGATGAGTGTTATCTTGGTCTTCAAAAATGTGACGATGTCCACCCCTGTCCTGTGCATCATTTGCACAGTCCCTTTAAAAAACAAATCATCAGTGATTTTAAGGAGAAAACCATATCCGATTATATTGATGAAATCAAAACCAACGGTACACTTCTCTCCTTAAAACACTTGGGAATCTAATTCAAGTATTTGAAAATTTTTTCACGATTGGCTTCTTGAATTAATTGAGCTCTGTGCGCGGCTAAAGAATCCGATTGAGGATCTTCGAGATGGTAAAATCTCAATCGGTGTTCCTTTTGACGATCAGAACTAAAATTAGAAACACGTTTTAAATATCCGATGACTCTAGTAGCGTGATCGACTCTTTTGGAGTTGCATTTAGGACAGGTCTCAAGGGTTTGTTTGTCGATGTGATTGCAATCGTTGCAAATGGTGATTTTAATATTAAAACAGAAGTAATTACAACCCGACCAAGCAGCGGCATTCAACAGTTTTACAAAACCTTCTTGATTTGGGGTTTCTTCTAGATTTAAGTGCAATGCTGATCCTCCGTCTAAATACTGAATGACCTCTTTTCCGTGTAGGATAATTTTATCAAGAGGATTGATAGAGGTGTCTTCGACCGGATAGAAATAAGAATTGTAACACTCTCTTCCAACTAAGAGTCCATCTTCCTTGTCCCATTTTGAATTTTTGACTCCTAGGTTTTCAGCAGGCACAAATTCAGTGTTAAATAGATAGCCGTATTTGGTTTTGGCTTTTTTGTTTTCGTCGTAAATGAGTTTGAGATGTTTCTTTAAAAAGGCTTTGTACTGATCGTTATTGGTAGGTTTGATTCCTTGACTCTCTGCAGCTTCTACCATACCGTTAATGCCGATGGTTAAGAACTGCTTATCGAGCGTAATAAAACCAGATTCGTAAACAGGTAAGAGGCCTGCTTCAAGGTATTCTTCTACGAGTGATCTAAATGCCACTTGGTATTGATGTATTTTTTGAACTTCCTTTTGAAGATTTGCTCCCTTTTGAATGAGTCGATTCATATTCAGGGTGATTACATTAATAGAACCTGTAGCAACTCCTCCAGCTCCTAAGGAATAACTAAAAGTGTTGTCACTGATTTCATTTCTAAGTCTACAGCATGAAGCTAAAGAGTCCGCATTATCGGATTGGTAAATAAAGAAGGAATTGCCTTCGCTGAGTTCCCCAGCGCAGAAGTCAGTAAATTCTTTATCGACTGTTTTTCCTTCTTTTGTTAGCATGGCAGCTGTAACTACTGGAAAGGTAAGTATGGCTCTTGAACGTTCTTTGTTAAACCACTTCATAAAGAACTTTTGAAGTTTGTTGACAGATTCCCACTGGGGTCGAATGCCATCAGGAAACACAAAATCTTCAAACATATTTGTAAAGTATTCCTTGTCGTAGATGGATATATTCCAAAAGACTGATTGATAGCCTCTTGCAGCAGCAGGTTGATTCACTGCATAAACCACATGTTGTAGGTGATTTTCTATAGTCTGAGTGTTGGTCTCTAAATAATTGTCTCCGTAATCAATGGCAGCAAAATGATCAAAGTACATCAAGAATTCTACCGTAGCTAAGGCCCCAGCAAATTGTGAACTCACCGCAAATACTAAATTGACAAACTCCCCACAAAAACTCTCCAAGTGTTTTGGGGCTCTACTTTCACCACCTAATTTGGTAAGGCCATCAATCAAGAAAGGATACATACTTATGGAGGCACAATAGGGCTTTAGTGAAGTCTCATCGTGTATATAGATTTCATGTGCTTCGATTTGTCGTATGTATTCATTGGCTACTTCTTTTCCGAACAGTGATTCTATTTTCCCCTTGACTAATGCCCTGTTGATTTGAATATTGATATCCTTGTTAATCTCAGCTTCCATGGTTGCAATATTTTTGGAAGTGACATTGGCGTTGGAGTCCATTTTGGATCCATCCGCTGCATTGGAAGCGTGAAGGTAATGGTTTACGAATTCGATCTTTTTTTCAATTTGAGCATCGGTGAGTCTAATCATGGTACTGGGGTTTTAAAAATAGGTGGTTTATGTTTGTTTTTGTTTTTAAGTCAATAAATTGTTGATTGGTGGTGATTTGGTCTAAGCCACCTTTTTCTGCAACCCAAGGACCTAGTTTAACATAGTCAAGATGGTTGGCAATAGATTTTGGAATCCAATCCTGACCTGTGTATAAACAGGTTTTAAATCCATGAGATTGTGCAATTTTTAAATAGTCGATCAAGGTTCCTTGTTCCCATTCTCCTCCCATAAAGACGACACAGCTCGCTATGGCTTGGTATTTCTCTAGAAGTGAGGTGTAAAGACTCAATTTTAATTCATCGCCCTTGTCCTTATTCCACAAAAAGGGAGAATGGCAGCCATCACAGGATAATGGACAGCCTGTGATATAAAAACAAAGACTTATTTCACCGGGAACTTCCTGGAAAACTATTTGAAAATCGTAAAAATTCACAATAAAATATTAAATGACTAAAAAATCATTAATAAAATTATAAGGAATAGATTTTGGTTTGAAGGAGGTATTTTTAAACTTATTAAAAGCTTATTAACAATTGATTTTTAATTTAACAATAGTTGTTCAAATTGGGTAATTTAAAATGATTTAGATGTAATAAATAAAGTATTCAATACTATAGTCTCTTGTATTTTTGTAGTAGCTTTAACATTAGAATAATCTTTAATACTTGAATCATGTTTAAAACTATAGAAGAATCTCAAGTAACCATCACTCAGTTGATGTTGCCATCTCATTCTAATTTCAGCGGTAAAATTCACGGGGGATTTATCTTAAATCTGATGGATCAAATTGCTTTTGCATGTGGTTCTAAGCACTCAGGTCATTACTGTGTGACAGCTTCTGTAAACAAAGTGGATTTTTTAAATCCTATTGAGGTAGGGGAACTCGTTACCTTAAAAGCTTCTGTTAATTTTACTGGTAGAACTTCTATGGTAATTGGGGTTCGAGTTGAGTCTGAAAACATTCATACTGGTGAAGTAAAGCACTGTAACTCATCTTATTTTACAATGGTGGCTAAGGATGAAGCGGGTAACAATGTTTCAGTTCCAGGAATTATTCTAAAAACTACCTCAAATATCAGACGTTTTGCTCGTTCAGTTGCAAGACAGGAACAAGCTAAAAATCGTTCGACGGCTTTTAAGTCATCTGAGTTTAAAAAGGAACTCTATTTAGAATCCTTAAAAGATCACAATGTTCGATTAGAATTCGAAGAATAAGACTTATATTTATAATGTCTTAGCTGTTCTTCTATGAATAAAATAACACTTGTTTTTATCAGCTTTATGGTTGTGTTGTTAGCTTCCTCTTGCGAAGGTGATGAATCGTCAACTGCTGGTATACCACTCAGTTGTTATGACGGTTTTAGGGACGGTGATGAAATAGGAGTAGATTGTGGAGGAAGTTGTGATATGGAATGTCCAGTCTATCTAAACCCAATTGGTGGTGAAATAATTTGGAGAACGGTTCTCAAAACAGGAAATGTTTATACAATTACAAAGCCGATTATCATTCGCGAACAATCAGTATTAGAGATTCAAGCAGGAGTTACCATTAAAGTGGTTCCCCATATTGGAGCACATATTGCTATTGCACAAGGAGGTCAACTCAATTGTAACGGATCAGCAGAGGCTCCAATAGTTTTTGAGTCTTTAAGCGAGAATCCATCTCCTGGTGATTGGGGAGGAATCCTAGCGATGGGAAAAGCTTCCACCAATAATGCGAATCACCAAATGACCACTGTTGGTAGTTATCTCTACGGTGGAATTGAAGATTATGATTACTCTCTAAAACTTAATTTTGTAAAAATTAAACACGCGGGTGAAAAAATTAATCAAGAAGTTCAAGCAGCAGTTGGACTTTACGGGGTTGGATTTCAATCTCAGATCAATCAAGTTGAATTTTCAGAATTAGGTGGTGTTGCACTTAACATAGTAGGAGGAACACCAAATTTAAAGAAACTCTACATTCACGATGCTGTGGGTGGTATTCATTCTACCGATGGATGGAGGGGTTCTGTTGAAGAGGTGTATTTAAAAAATATTGAAAGCAGTCCCTTTGTATTTGATAATCCAATCGATCAACTTTCTGAGCCTAAGGCTTCAGTCGTTATGGATCATATCAGTTTTGTAAGTTCGACAAAAGAGTCACTTTTCAGTTTGAGAAATGGCGGTGCTGAACTGCAATTGTCAAATTGGTATGTGAATGGTATTACTTCTTTTATGGACTTTGATAGTGATTCACAAGAGTTGATTACAAATAATCTAATACAGGTAAGTCCTATTGAATTTGAAAATACAGCATCTAATTTTAGTATGTTGAGTCCTGAGAATCTCGATTCCTCCTTTGTAAAAATAGGAGCATCTAATGGAGCAGGAGCAAAGGATGAGCTTCCATCTTGGCTCAATTGGATTAATTAACTTCAAATTCTTTTACTACTGAAAAAGGCTGAAGATTGGAATCCAAACCTTGAATTCTGACCTCGAATCTTCCACTGATATCTGAACTAAATAATTGAATATTTTGAAATTCTGAAGGACTGAGCCTAGGGTTCCAATAGAGCTGCGTTCTGTAATCAGGCAAATTGCTTTTGGACTTGTGAAGTTGGTTAAAATAGGATTTTGGAGATTCCGTTAAATGAGTTTGAGGAACTGATACAGCTTTCTTGAAATAAGGGGCCTCAGGATTATTCCCAGTCATGATCAATGCACCTGCATAGGTTTTACCTCCTAGAACAAATGGTTCTGTATAAACGCGAATTTTATCGATCATTGTTGCTGAAATATCAAACAGCTGTTGTGTATTGGCAAATACAATTCCATCAACTAATAATAAAGCATTTTCAAAACGTGGCATCATTCTAATTTGTTTCACTCGAATAACATCTTTTTCTTGAATAGTCGTCACGGAAACTTCTGGAATGATTTCTCTAATGGTTTCTTTAAGAGTCGCAAACCTGGTGTATTCGTTGAGGTTAAATTCAACTGAGTTGAGGCTTTTTAAAAAGCTCGTATTTGGGTTTAAGATTATAGAGTCCGGTTTGAATTCAAAGTAACTATTCTCTATTTGATTGTAGAGACTTCTTTTGACAATGGCTGTTTTAAAGTGTGGATCTATTGACTTAAAAGTCGAAGGATAGGTTTGTTTTTTTGGTTTGGGTAGTGAGTTGAAATTGATCAGGTCTTCAATTGAATAATTGCCTTGATCCTGAATTAATACAGAAAAATCACTGTTGGCTTTTGGAGTTTGAATACTGATGGTGTTTGAGTTTTCTTCAGTAAGTCTTAATACCAATCGATCGGTACCACGTTGGCTGATCACAGCCGATTTAGCATCAAAAAAATCACTGTTGACTTGAGCCCTGATGGTTCCTCCTCTGTGTTCTGGTAGCCATATAGAATCCTTAATTGACGTATTCTGTACGCTTTTTGAATTCCATATTTGATTGCGAATGGGATGTGGAATAGTATCTATTTTTCGCACTGAAATGCTGTATGGAAACGAAGAAAGATTTGCTTCGTTCATGATTCTAATTCGCAGTTCAATCGAATCTCTTTTTTTGTACTGCTTTGCCACTTCAATTGCTATGGAGTTAAATTCACCTAGCTTGGTGGGCTTGTTGTTTGAAGTTAATTCCTCAGTATTTACAGCTGTTACTTTTGCATTGGTATAAGGATTGATGATAAATACTTCTTGAGTAAAGATTGATTGAGGTTCTTTGAGCATCCAAGCGGTATACGCCTGAATCTGATAACTTCCTGTTTTGAGTGTTGGAGGGATAAACAAGTCTCCCTGACCAAATCCATTGTTTAATGCAACTCTTTTTTCTAGAGCATTATCGCCATCTGAAGAGACGAGTCGAACATAGGCAACTTTGCTGAGTTCACTTGCTTTTTGAGTCGATGTATTCAGAGTGTATAAGTTGAAATAGAGATACTCAGAAGGAAAAAAACTCGTGTTATTGGTCTGTAACCAAAGGCTTTCTTTTGGAGTGTCTTTTAAGCTTTGTCGAACCTCATCTGTGAGAACAACTTGTTGTGCAATGCTGGAATAGCTTAAAAATGCAAACAGGATGATATGTAATACGCTAATCTTCATCAATCCAAAATTCAGGTTTTATATTCGAACCTGTTCTCGTACAATCACCACAGTAGGGCAGCACCATGACAAATGGCCCCGCTTCTCCAGGAAGTGTCGACGAAAAATAGATTAATGCATCTGATTTAATAGCTTCTAAAAGAGGTCGCTCTCCCTGTCTTCCACTAATCGAAGGAATGGATGTTGGGCAGGCATAAAAATAGGGAGGTCTATTTCCTTCAGGATAAAAGTCTCTATAATCGACAAAAATTCTTTTGGTATCGACTCCAGAAACTTCAAAATAACCCAAAACAATTTCATCGGTATTGGATTCCGAATAAATATTGCTATTAATAAGTCCTGGTTGTGATTGCGTAAACACTGTTGAAGAGGCATCAGAGATTTCTTTTAGAGCCTGGTAATAGGCATAGGTTTCATTATCGAGTGCGTATTGTTTTACCTCAATGCTATAGCGATGCATTCCTTTGGGATCTAATTTTCTAAGGAATTGAATAGGGTATTCAATAATTTCATCAGACTGATAATTATGAGTATCGACTAGGTTAATGTTTGTGGATTTGTAGGTTCCATAACAAACGCGTTCTTCTGTTTCTCTTAGAATGGCTCTAACATCAACTGTGTGAAAGCCTTCTGCAAAAATGATCGCGTCAAAGGCACTCCAATAGGGGGCAATAATCTTATAGGTTTCTTCAAAATCAATACGGTAATAATTACCTGTGGAATTGGAATTACTCGCACTTAATTTAAAAGACAATCCTTCTTCCTGATCCTCGTTCAAGTCCTCCTTGGCATGAAATTCATCAATATGGACTGATCCAGCCAATTGTTTGGCTTCAGATCGATAGGTCTTGCCATTTCTGGTTGTTATATGCAAAGTATAAGAGGTGCCTTTGGTTGCTTTAAAAGCATTAATTGAAGTATAGGTCCCCAATTCTAATTCTTCAAATTCGAATTCACTACCATCATCAGTAATGACTTTTACTTTAGCTGCAGCTTCAACGGGTGCCTCTCTTAAATTAAAAGCGTAAGTTCTCGATAAGCTAATTTCTTGATGTTTGTATTCATCGGTTAAAATAGCGTGAACCACTAAAGAACTTATTTCATTTTCGATGTCAATATTGACTTCCTCTACACAGGAGAAGAGTGTCAATACCAGTCCCAAGCTCCAAAATGCCTTCATCCATCGATATGTTTGCGCTTTTTTCATCTTAGAATTTTAAATTATAGGAAATGGATGGAATTGATCTTGCAAAGATAGAGACTTGATAGGCTCTAATTCTGTTGTCTTCATTGACAAAAAACATGGAATAAGGATTGTTTCTGCCTAAAAGATTATAGATGGATACACTCCAAAAACTATGAGCGACCTTATTGAGTTTATGATTTCCTTCTACGTTAAATCCGAGATCTAATCGAATGTAGTTAGGGATTCTGTATTTATTTCTACTACTGTAGGTCACATAGGTCACACCATCTAAGTCATATTTTCCAGTGGGGAAGGTAATGGGTCTTCCACTTTGATAGGTAAAGTTTGATGAAAAACTAAATCTTCTTGTGAGTTTGTAGTTAGCGACCACACTTAAATCATGGGGTTTGTCAAAGTTTGAAGGGAAGTATTCACCCTGATTGATGCGCTCATAAGGGAATTTGCTGTCCAATTGAATCATCGATCTGGAATAGGTGTAAGCAATCCATCCATTGAGATCCCCTTGATTTTTGCGAATCATCATTTCAGCTCCATAAGCTTTACCATCTCCTTGAAGAATTTGAGTTTCAATAGCGGGAACTAATTGAGTGTTTGCTCCTGTTTTCAGATCGGTTAAGTTTTGGTATTTTTTGTAATAAAGATCAAAAGTCAAATCGAAGTTGTTGTCCTTTTGCTTAAAGGAATAGCCTAGCGATGCTTGCTGAGCTTCTTGTGGTTTTACATATCTGTTGGATAGTCTCCAGGAGTCAAAAGGAGAAGCAGCTGTATTGTTGCTCAAGGTGTGTAAAAATTGATAGGCATTGTTGATTCCTATTTTGATGGAAGATCGCTCCGTTAATAAATAACGAGTACTCAATCGAACTTCAGTTCCTACAAAGCTTGATTCTAACTGACCCTTTTCTACCGTAGAGGTATTGATGATACTAGATTTTGATTTTGGAAAGTTGGCATCGTACTCATTGATTTGATAGGGTCCAAATGAGAGGTAATAGGGGATTCGAACGACAGCATTGAGTTGAAATTTCTTATTGAGATCCCAAACATCAGAAAGAAAAAGCGCACCCTCTAAGGCCTGCTCAGAATTGAGATTGATTTGTCCGATGCGATCCAGCTCAGTTCTAGGACTTAAAGTTCCTGGTTGTATTTTGTAGAGGGTATTGGTGTTTCCCAGTTCGATACGATGTTTTTCGCGAAGGTATTTAGAAAGCGATGCCATGAGATTGACTTGACTCAACCCATAATCTTGAATGAATCCATTTTGTGCATTTCCAGTATAATCGATTTGATGTCTGTAATCCGAAAAAGAACTATTAAGTCTAAAAATGTTCTTTTTGAGATTCTTACGAATACCTGCACTGAGCATTAAATTGGTGTAAGAGAATAAAGAATCCACAGTGGCGTTAAATTGATCCTTGGAATAATAAGTAGTAATGTTTAGCTCTGAATCATTTTCGGTTTCAAAGTGAAACTTATTGACCACATCAAAGAAATTGGCCTTGTTGTTTTTTAGGTTTTCATCTTTGAGTTTTTTTAAGATCCAATCCGAATAAACCCCTCGAATTCCTGTAAGCATTGAAGATTTCCCTTTCTTTATAGGAGTTTGAACGGTTCCGTTAAAAGTGATGGGGCCTAGGGATATTTCACCATGAACTTCTTCCAAATCTGCATTCTTGGTTTGAATATCAAAAACAGAAGAGAGTCTTCCGCCGTATGAAGCTGGAATACTTCCTTTGTAGATATTTAATTGTCCGATTGCAATGGGATTAAGTGCCTGAAAGATACCAAAAAAGTGCGTAGGATTGTACAACACCCCTCCGTCTAATAAATTGAGGTTTTGATCAGGTTTTCCTCCCCTAACATTGAGTCCTGTGGCGCCTTCTCCGGCAGAACTGATTCCAGGAAGTGCGGCAGCTACTTTTAAAACATCTCTTTCGCCTAATACTAAGGGGATGGTCTTCGATTCTTCTACATCGATATTTTCAGCTCCAGTTTCACTAGAGTTAATTTGATTAATTCGATTTCCACTAAGGACCACCTCTTCGAGTGCCTCAACTGCTTCGTTGAGTTTTAGTTGAATACTTCCGTCACTGTAAACGGTAATGGGTTGTTCTATTGACTGGTAGGCCGCTGCAGAAATACTCAATACATAATCTCCTCTTGACAATCGCAATTGAAAAGCGCCTTGTTCATCAGATTGGCTGTAGGTACTAGTATTTTTAACAGCGATAACCGCTTCTCTAATTGGGGATTGAGAATCGCTCTGTAGAATGCTTCCACTAATGTCTAACCAGTATTTAGAAGCAGATGCCCCTTGTTTGCCAATTGTGATATTCTTTATTGAACTAGTTTGTTGTAGTGATGATTTATCAACAAGACTTGGACTAACAATAGTGGGTGTTTCTTTGTCTTTTTCTATTGCGATTTCTTGGAAAAACCCTTCAGCTAATTCATCGTATATCTTTTTATATCTCGTAATGATGATGGTAGATGCATCCAATAGGTAATAGTTAAATTCAGTATCAACAAATAAGCTGTCTAAGACTTCTTGAATCGACTTATTTTTTAATTCAATACTCATAGGAGTATCCTCAAACCAAGATTCAGCAAATCGAATTTGATAATCAGTCTCATTGTTAATCCTACTGAGTATGGATGCAAGGGGTTGATTTTCAAAATGAAAACTGTAGTTCTTTTCTTGAGCATGAACAGCAAAAGAGAGCAACATCAATCCTATGTACACAAGTTTTTTCAAGTGGATTTAAGGAAATTAAGCAGTGATTTTAAATAAGATGATGCATCAGTTTTCTTTCTCGTTCTCCATTCTTTACTCCAATTTTTGATAGTTGAGCTCCAATTGGGATAGAAGTGCTCTATTTTAACAGTATCGGATCGCTGCCAGCCCTTGTTGTCAAAAACAAATAAGGTTTCTTTGGGGTTGAATTCGTAATACCCCACCTTGTCATCCATTCTAAAACTCGATGTTTTTTGATGATATACCCATAGTTCTTTGCCTAGAAAAGTATCGATATATTCTAAAAGGAAGTCTTGATTGTCGATTCGATGTTTTACAAAAATAGATCCGTCAATCTTAAAGGCATTGACCCTGTTCATGTCAATAGCAATGAGGGTAACCCCATCTGAATTCGGATGGTAAAGGGCTATTTGTTGTTCGTGTAAATCGAATTTGAATTGGAGCTTACTGTAGTGATCACTGTCGAAAATAACAGAACCCTCTAAGAGCTCATAATCTCTAAAATATTTGTGTTTGTTGTTGAGGATTCTGTGATTGTCGAAATAGCGTTTCCCTTGAAATAATTCTAAATAAAGAGAGGCGTTTTTCAAATCGGCCCATGAATAATCTGGGGTAGTAAAGTATTGTCTTTGTGCATACCCTTGGGAGCTAATACTAAAGAGAACACAGCAAAGTATTAGATTAAAACTCAAATAGGGTCTCATAAAAATTGATCTCATAGGGTATGCATTAAAGATAGTATTTCTATTGATACAAATAGAGGTTTTCATAAAAGAATTGAAGACGTTTTGCATCGTGAAGTGCTTTGGAATTCGATTTCTCATCCAAAAACATCACTTGATGGTTTTCTGAATCAAATGACTTCCAAATTGGCAGATTTTCTCCATTGGGATTTCCAGTTTTTGCAAAATTGGTCCAATAAGAACTCATTTGTTCACTTAATTGACGGTCACTCTGCTCCCAGGGCCTGTTGACCTTATCAAGGGTGGCGAGTGCATAAGGAACTTCTGCTGTGTGAAAAGCTTTAAAGCCAACATAGGCTCCTTCTGCGGGAACATCTCTTGTAAATCGATATACGTAAACAGGCTGATTTTGTGAGGCCATGATTTGAGCTAGGGTATAGTTTTGAGAACCAAAAAGTTGATCTCTTGCTAAATCAGCTACAGAATTCTTGAGCTCTTCTTCACTTGAAGAAGGGTAAAGACGATTCATATCATCAGCTAGTGCTCCATAATTTGATTTTAAAGATTCTTTAAAGGAATCCATTGTCGGAGGTGGACCATAAGCTAAACCTTCATTTTCATTCCATCCGGTAAGAAGTGCCACAGGATTATTCTCTCCTTCTTTAAATAGTTCAGCAGGACTTTTAGGTATCACATATCCATCGATATTTGGGGCTAGACGCACGCTTGCTGTAAGTAGTTTTTCTGCCGGCAAAGTTCTTAATTCTTTGAGCGAAGAAACCTCAAATTGTTTTGCTATAGCCAGTCCAGTTTTTTCAGCAGTTGAAAGGGTGTTTGCAAAGGCAGAAGAACTAGTAGGAGCTAAAGGTAGAATCCCTGCACCGCTTTGAGGAATGGCCTTATGGAATAATCCCTTAGCCAGAGGAGAAGCGATTAAGTACGACACGCTCATCGATCCAGCTGATTGTCCAGCAATGGTAATATTATTTGGATCTCCACCGAAGTTTTCGATATTGGCTTTAACCCATTTTAGCGCGGCAATTTGATCGAGCAGACCGTAGTTTCCAGAAGTGTTGTTGGGTGACTCAGCTGTGAGCTCTGGATGTGCTAAAAACCCAAAAACCCCTTCTCTGTAATTGATACTGACGTAAACAACATCTTTTTTTGCAAATTCTGTACCATCATAGATGGGAACCGATCCTGAGCCAGAGGTAAATCCTCCACCATTAATCCATAACACAACAGCTTTCTTGTCATCAGTTGTCTTAGCAGTAGTCCAAACATTGAGATATAGGCAGTCTTCGCTGATAGGGGCAGCTGGTATTAAAAATTCTTCAGACCACATAAAAAATGCCTGTGGGGAAGCCTGCATAGGACTCGGACCAAATTTGGTGCAATCGAGTGTTCCTTTCCACGGAGATTTTGGCTGAGGTGCCTTCCATCGAAGCTCATCAATAGGTGTCTCAGCATAAGGGATTCCCTTAAAACTTAGAACATCTCCATCTATTGATCCATTAATCAATCCTTGCTCTACTTGAACTTGAGTGTTGATTGGATGATTGTTGCTACAAGAGTAGCTAAATCCAATAATTACTATTAGAAGTACTAGTCGTTTCATAATTGAATCCTAAAAGAAAACAATGCTCAATCGAGCCTTGTTTAAAAGTTGTGGTATTAGTTGGAGCTAACCAATTTAAGAAGCTCTTTATCGTGTTGAGGTCCAACATGTGACTTCACATTAAAGAACATCGTTTGTGTTTTCTTTTGGTCATAGGTAGGCCATTCGATTAATTGATCGTGATTAGGATTTCCAGTACGAGCAAAATTAATCCAAGCACCGCTAACTTGTTTGGCTACTGCATCGGTGTTTTCATTGCTACCTCCAGTCATGCCATAGCACTCCGCTACATTGTCAAAAACAAAAGGCAGTTCAAAACAGTGCATCGATTTGTATTTTCCTCCAAAAACAGGAGAAGACCATTCAAAGAAATACATATAGACATCTGCACCGTCTTTTATACTTGATTTGACATTAGCTTGATGAACGGCTCCTGGTCTAAATAGTAAATCAACATCTACGAGATCCCCTGGGTTTTCAAGATGAGGATAGGCTTTCTTTACCGCTTTTTTATAAGCGTCTGCCTTGTCTTTGTATTGCTGGGCAATAAACTCATCTACTTTTGCTTGATCATTATTTGGAATTCCTCTCCAGAGCGTTGTAAAGAATTCGTTTTTAACGGTTCCAATCATTAGTGGAATGTCTTTTGAAAGTTCAAGTGATTCTTTATCTAAGATGTCATGAGGTAATACCTCTCCATCGACAGAAGGCCCCCAGTTGTACCCAAATACTCCAGTATCGTTTCCAGTTGCTCTAAGGCGTTCGTTGATAGTTTGAATCGCTTTATTCCCTGCAATTCTCAAATCTTCCCAAGGAATGGTTTGGATTTGATCTACAGTTGACGCATCGAGTCCTAAATTCTTAAGTACTTCTTCTGTAACGGCACGAGTGGTTTCAGTCGTTGCAGAGGCTCCTCTAAAAGCTCCTGATTGATTAATTGCCTTGTGAAACAATCCATGGGCAGAAGGCATCGCCATCAACGCATTTACTTTAGCTCCTCCTCCTGATTGACCAAAGATGGTCACATTGTTTGGATCTCCTCCAAAGTTTTCAATATTGTTTTTAACCCACGTTAAAGCAGCCTGCATATCGAGTAAAGACTGGTTGGCAGAGTGCTTGTATTTATCACCATAAGCAGATAAATCTAAAAACCCTAAAATATTTAATCGGTGATTAATGGATACTACCACAACATCTCCATTCTTACTAAGATTTTTCCCATCGTAAGAAGGTAGTTCTTCACTAGATCCAGCAGTAAATCCACCTCCGTGAATCCAAAACATCACTGGTCTTTTCTTTCCATCTGAAATACTAGGAGTCCAAACGTTTAAAACTTGATTGTTTTCTCCTGGATATCCCCAAGAGTGATTAAAGACAAATTCAGATTCGTCATTAGCAACCGCTGTTGGGGTCATCAAATGAGCTACAGGTCCGTAAACTAAAGCTGAGCGAATGCCCTCCCAATTAGCTGGTGGTTTTGGATCTTCAAATCGTTTTGATTGAGCATAAGGAATTCCTTTGTAGGTGTAAATTCCTTCTTGAACTAATCCTCGAACCTTTCCGTGATTCGTATTTGCAACAGCAGTGTCATTTCCAAAAGAAATGTCTTGTGGAAACACACTACTTACAGCTGTAAGTAGTGCAATTGTTAAAGAGAATAGGTGTTTGTTTGTCATGGTTTATTAGGTTATTAAATTTTTGTAATTGGTGTTTTTTAAAAAATTGAAATTGTTAAAGAACAAAAAACAATATAGTGTAATAGTTACACAATATAACATTTATTTTGATATTTTTCACTAACTTGCGCTGCCAAATCAACATTCATGAAATCAATTAGTTATTTAAGTCACTTATCGGTTGATAATGTGATTTTTGGATATCACAACAAACAGCTCAAGGTGCTCTTAATGAAACTTAAAGACAACGGTCATTGGATGTTGCCAGGAGGTTTTGTGAAGGAGGATGAATCAATTTTAAATGCTGCTAAACGCGTTGCTCACGAGCGCACAGGTCTAGATAAGTTGTATTTAAATCAATTCAAAACCTATGGTGATCCTCAAAGAAACAAGGATTCTAGAATTGACAAACAAAAAGTTTATCAGAAATATACCTTTGATCAAAAGGAAGTCAATATTGTCGATTCTTATTTTGTGTCTATTGGTTATTACACTTTAACTGAGTTTTCTAAGGTTGAAATTCAATTAGGTCCTGTTGATGAAGATTGTCAGTGGTTTGCATTAGATGAAATACCAGATTTACTCTACGATCACAATGAACTGATCAAGGATGCCTTAATAGCACTTCGTTTTCATGTAGATCACTATCCTATTGGTAAAAAACTACTCGAAAAGAAATTTACCATGCCTGAGATACAAGCATTGTACGAGACCATTTTAGAAAAGTCTATCGATCGCAGAAATTTCTCCAAGAAGATCATGAAGTCAGGTATTCTCATCAAACTCGATGAGCAGCGTAATATAGGTGCTCATAGAGCTCCCTATTTATATACCTTCCACGAAGAAAAATATGCTGAAGCACTTCAAAATGGGATTGCTTCATTCTTTTAGTGGTTGTTTGAAACGCTAAATTGATAGCTTCCTGATCCAATTTTAAACTTCACATCTTTAGAATCACTTTTTAGTAATTGTATCGCAGTTAATTTCTTAAGTTTTTTGCCAAACACTCTAATGTCATTAATGGAGTTTGCTTTTAAATAAACCGTTGCAGTGGTATTTGCTGGTATGCTGATCGAATATAAAGTATGATCTTCTTTTAATTCCCATTTACTTTTGATGGTTCCATACATTGAATCGTAATGACCTTCGGCCCATTTTAGTTGGTTGTTAGGATCAGGCGTCGGTTTTAAAACAAGGGCTTTAAAAGCAACTTCATGAGGGTCTCTTTGAATTCCTAATGAATAGTTTTGCATCCAAGCTCCAATAGCTCCAAATGAATAGTGGTTAAAGGAGTTCATGGAATTATTTCCTCCAAATCCATTTTCTAAAGTATAAGAGTTGAGACGTTCCCAAATCGTAGTTGCTCCATTGACAACTGGATAAAGCCATGAAGGATACTGGTCATTGAGTAGTAGTTGATAGGCAGTAGCGTCATACCCGTTTTTTGAGAGTGCCTCATTAATTGCAGCAGTTCCAATAAAACCAGTCATTAAAGAGAATTTTGGACGTAGTACTCCAAGATCATCTTTGTTGGACCTATTGATGGTATTTACCAACATCTTTGCTGCTTTTTTTTCATTGTTGCTATGATAGATGTTTAAAGCTAGCGGAATCGCATATGATGCTTGAGTGTCGACTTTACTTCCTTTTGTTGGCTTGGTATAACCATCAGGTTTCGGTCCAAAGCCAAATGCTTCAAAACCGGCACTGATACTTTGATTCGTAGTTGGATTAAAATAGGTCTTGTTAAAAAAGTCTTTTCGTTCGGTATATTTATTTTTGTATTTGGTTGCATCTTCTGTATATCCGAGAATTTCTGCGGATTTATAAACAATCTCTAAGTCGTATACTTGATAGGCATTCCACATTGCGGTATTGTCATTTTTGGAATTTTCAGGACTCAGCCAGTCACCTAAGGGTCCCTCGTCTAGGATTCCATCCTCATTTTGTTGACTCTCTAAGAAGTCGACATAGCGCTTCATCGCAGGATAGTGTTCTTTTAAGAGTTCTGTGTTTCCGTATTGTAGGTAAGTTTCCCAAGCCACCACAACTCCTGCAGATCCCCAAAGGGTTCCTCCAAATCCGCCTCCAACTGGAGCTACATCTGTAAAACGACCATTAACAGCTTGGATTTCTCTCATGGCTAAGAGATGTCTTCTTAAAAATTGAGAGGCATCAATCATATAAGTAGCTGTTTTTGAAAAGACATTGATATCACCACTCCAGCCCATGCGTTCATTTCGCTGTGGACAATCCGTTGGTATGGACAAAAAATTGGCTCGAGTAGACCAGGCAATATTATCCCATAGTCTGTTGACGTTTTTGTCGGATGTCTTGTAGTCAGCTGTGAGTTGATCGACAGAAGAAATGACAATGCTCTTTACGTGATCAAGAGGAAGTGCTTTTTTGATTCCTGTGATTTCAATGTAGCGATATCCGTGAAAGGTAAATCTTGGCTGGATGGTTTCAACGCCTCCTTTTTGAATGTAGAGGTCTTGAGTAAGTGCAGCCCTGATATTCTCAAGCATGATCATGCCTGCTTGATCACCGTATTCTTTTAAATTAGGATAAGTAACCTCTGCAAATCGCAGGGTAATTTGAGATCCTTTATTGCCTTGTTGGAGTCTTATTTTAGGAACCCCAACCATATTCTGTCCCATATCGTATACAAAAACTCCAGGACGAACTTCTTCCACGCTTTGAGCTGTGAGTTCCAAACTTGGAATAACATTAGTTCCCATTTGTCCTATAAGCTGCATTTCACTGTAATCTAAATCGTATCCAATTCCATTGGTTGCTGTAGTGTTTTGAAGTGGTATTTCTACGCAGCTACTCCAATGGTGGTCATCAAAATCAGCTGAAGTCCATCCTTTTAGAGCTTCCTCATCTGTAGCGTCATAGATCTCCCCTTGAAAGAAACTACCTACTTTGATTGGGCCCTCTTTGTAGTACTTCCAATCGTTATCATTAGAGGTGATGATTTGCTCAGTTCCATCTTCATAGCTAATAATTAATTGGCTCAACAGTGATTGACGATCTCCAAAAAAGTTCCAATAATCTTCACCTGAGTAGGTGATGTTTCCACTCCACCATCCTTCTGCTACAATAGCTCCAAGCACATTGTCATTTTCGATTAGATCGGTTACATCATAAGTTTGATACATATGTGTTTTATTGTATTGGGTAAGTCCTGGGTTAAAAAGATCTTCGCTGATGCGTTTTCCGTTTAAATAGAGTTCGTAAATTCCACGAGCTGTTGCATAAATGCGAGCCTTGGCTATTTTTTTCTCTTGTTTTTTGAATGAAGTTCTCAAGTGAGGTACTGCATTTTTACTTGGGTTAGCAATCATTAGTTCGTTCTTAATACCACCTACGACATAACTGTTGTTGTGAATTTTGATGTCTTTAAATATCCCCTTATAGTTGTTTAAGTCTTCTTCGAATAAGGTGTTGCTGGGCTCTCTTTTGTTTTTGATTTTGAGTTCAGAGAAATAAGCTTTTTGATTGGCCTGTGTTTTAAAACCTATATCGGCAAGCATTGGAAAACTGATGTAATCATGTCCTTTGCCTATAGGATTTAGGTTAAAAGCGTTGTTGGCATAGGGAGATGAAGATGTAGCTTTATTTAGTTTGAAATCATTGATGTAAAAATCAAATCCTCCCATTCCTCCGTCAATGACAATCTGATGTTGGTGATAGGCATTGGTTTGATTAATGATGTCTGTAGGAATCTCAAAGCTTTTAAAAGGAATGTCTTTTTTGTCTTGCTGGTCGTATCCAACTCTATAGACATGGAGTTTAGCTTTAGGCTCACGGTCTTTTAAAGGACTGATATCTAATTCAACTGCGAAATAACTCTCATTGATATTGGATTGAACTCCCTGAATATTTTTGTTGAGGTCCATTAATCGAGAATCATTGGCTCCAAATACAAAACTGGCTTTAGTGCTTTTTGATTTTTGGTCTAGTTGAATTTTGTAGGAGAGGTTAAATACCGATAAATAATGAGAGGCTAGAGGAGTATCTTCCATAGTGGTGCCAATCCACTGAGCTCCATTCCATGCATTAATTGAAGAGTCTAATAGTCCTGTCTCAAAATAAGAATGAGATTGATGTTTTTCGTTATGTTCATCCCAACTACTAACGTTCCACAGATATCTGGTTCTTGGTTGTAATGGAGTCCCCTTGTATTGAATGGCAACTGAATGATCAGAAATCACCTTTTTACTATCCCATACTAACTCTTTTTGCTCATTGAATACTTGAATTTGATAAGCTGTTTGCAATTGACCTCTTTTATTCTGATCTGTTTGAATTTGCCAACTAAAGAGTGGGTTTTCAACATCAATTCCAATGGGGTTTAAGGTGTACTCTACTTTTAGTTGAACTGGCTTTTGAGCGTAACTAAATAAACTGCTCATAACAATAAGTACAATAGCTCGCAATTTTAGGTTCTTAGAATTCATAATTATTAGGTTGATGTAAGTCACAAATCAACTTGATTTGTAGTGTAAGATTTGGTTTGAGGTATCAATATAATGAATTGTGTATTAATAACACATTATTTGTGTATATTTTTGTTTTCTTTCGTTTGTTTTCTTTTATTTGTGAATATTTTTATATTTGATTGTAGATAAATTACTTAATAGATGTTATTGCCTAATCAAAGAAGAGAGAAAATAATCGATTTACTTAGAGAAGACGGCTCTGCTAAAGTAGCGGAACTCGCTTCCATATTTAAAGTTACGGATGTTACCATCCGCCAAGATTTAGAAAAATTAGAACAAAAAGGTTTAATTATAAAGGAGCACGGAGGTGCTTTTTTAAAAAATGCTCAGGATTCAGTTCAGAAAATTGAATTGATGAATAAGGATCATATGGAGTTAAAATCTTTAATAGGAAAGCACTGTCTGAACTATATTGAAGATGGAGATACTATTATTTTAGATTCTGGTTCTACAACCACTGAAATTGCAAAACAGCTCAGTGGTTTTCATAATTTAACAGTGATAACAAATGCTTTGAATATTGCGCTTATTTTAGGTTCACAGCCTGGTATCGAAGTTATTATGACGGGTGGTGAATTTAAGCCTCCTACACTTTCCCTAACAGGTCAAAAAGCTGCTGAATTTTTTAAAGGTCTCTATGTAAACAAGTTGTTTTTGGCAACAGCAGGAATATCTCTTAAGTCTGGACTAACCTATCCTTCTATTAGTGATTTAGTGGTTAAAAAAGCAATGATCGATGCCGCTGAGTACACTTATTTAGTGGCTGATTCATCAAAAGTAGGTAAGAGTTCATTGGCTAGTTTAGGAGCTGTCGGCTTGGTGGATTACGTAGTGACTGATTATTTAATAAGTAAAGAGGATCAAAAACATTTAATTGAAAACGATATAAAATTAGTAGTTGTAGATAAATAATTGAAAGATGAAAAAAGAAGTAAGTATTGGTGTTATTATAGGAAATAGAGATTTTTTCCCAGATAGTTTAGTAGCTAAAGCTAGAGAAGATGTGTTAGCACTATTTTCAAAATTGGGAATTCAACCTATTTTATTGGGAACTGAAGATTCAAAACTAGGAGGAGTTGAAACCTTTGGGGAAGCCAAAGCATGTGCTAAATTATTTGCGGCTCACAAGAGTGAAATTGAAGGGGTGTTAGTGGTACTTCCTAATTTTGGTGATGAAAAAGGTGTTGCTGATACCTTGAAGTTGGCGGAACTAGATGTTCCTGTCTTAATCCAAGCCTATCCAGACGAGCTTTCAAAAATGAATGTGGTGAACCGTAGAGATTCTTGGTGTGGAAAGATTTCAGTATGTAATAACTTATATCAATACGGTATCAAATACTCATTGACCTCTAAACATGTTTGTTCTTTAACTGATCCGACTTTTGAAAATGACTTTGAAGATTTCTTAGCAGTATGTAGGGTGGTTAACGGATTGAAATCTGTGCGTATTGGAGCAGTAGGGGCAAGACCAGGAGCATTTAATACGGTGCGTTATTCTGAAAAAATCCTTCAGAGAAATGGAATTACAGTTACGACTGTGGATCTTTCTGAAATTCTTGGAAATGCTAATCGTATGAATGATGATGCTCCTGAAGTAGTCGCTCATTTAGAGAAAATTAATGCGTATGCTCGTAAAGGAAAAACACCTAATGAGGCCTTAATTCAAATGGCTAAATTAGATGTGGCGCTTAAGAATTTTATGGAGGAATACGAATTGGATGCTACAGCTATTCAATGTTGGACTTCTTTACAGCAAAATTACGGTTGTAATGTCTGTACTTCGATGAGTATTATGAGTGAAAATATGTTACCGTCTGCTTGTGAAGTAGATGTGACAGGAACGCTTAGTATGTATGCGATGCAGTTGGCTTCCGGATCTCCTTCTGCACTGGTTGATTGGAATAATAACTATGCCGATGATCCTGAAAAATGTGTGTTGTTTCACTGTGGAAATTGGGCGAAATCATTCTTGCCAGACATTGAAATTAGCAATGCTCCCATTTTAGGAACTTCAGTAGGAGTAGAAAATACTTATGGTGCATTAGATGGAAGAACTCCAGCAATGCCGCTTACCTATGGTAGAATATCCACCGATGACCCCAATGGAATCATCAAAGTTTATATAGGAGAAGGAGAATTAACAGATGATCCTCTTGAAACTTTTGGAAACAGAGCAGTTGCTCAGATTTCAGATTTAGAGGGGCTTATGAATTATGTGTGTAAAAACGGATTTGAACATCACGTGGTAATGAACGCTTCCAAAACAGCTCATATTTTAGAGGAAGCCCTTGGAAATTATATGGGATGGGAAGTGTATAATCATTCAAAATAAGATGAATATATTAGAGTTAAAAGAGCGTTCTAAGCAGTATCGTATCGATACTTTAAAAACGATCTATGAGGCCAAAGCAGGTCATACTGGAGGATGTCTATCTATTGTTGATATTCTCAATGTGCTATACAATCATGTGCTTAGAGGAACTTGGGAAGATGTTTCTAGAGATCGATATGTTCAGTCTAAAGGACATGCGGTAGAGACTCTATATGTGGTGTTGTCTGACAAAGGATTCATTCCAAAAGAGGAACTGGCAACAATAGGAAAATATAAGAGCAGACTCATTGGTCACCCAACCAAAAAAGTTCCTGGAATGGAGCAAAATACAGGGGGACTAGGTCATGGTTTACCCATCTGTTGCGGAACTGCACTTGGAGCAAAAAAGAGTCGTTTGGACACGAAAGTTTACACGGTGCTCGGTGATGGTGAAATGGCCGAAGGTTCTAACTGGGAAGCAATGATGTTTGCTTCGCACAATAAACTAGATAATTTATGTGCTGTATTGGATTACAATAAGTTGCAGATTACAGGTCTCAATGCGGATGTGATGAATTTAGAACCACTTCGACAAAAGATTGAATCATTTGGTTGGGAGGTTCGTGAAGTTAATGGACATGATGTAGGAGCATTGGTCAATGCTTTTGATCAACTGCCATTTGTTGAAGGGAAACCTTCATTCATTATAGCACATACCATCAAAGGTAAGGGGGTTTCTTTTATGGAGCACAATAAAAAGTGGCATCATGGGGTTCCAACCGATGAAGAATTAAAAATTGCATTAAAAGAACTAGAGGAAAATGAAAGCTAATCAAGCCGTATTTGCAGAAACCATAGAACAAATCGCTGCGCAAGACAAGGATTTGTATATGGTGACTTCTGATTCTAGAGGATCAGGAAAATTGGTCAATTTTGGAGAAATCTACCCAGATCAAATTGTAGAAATTGGTATTGCAGAGCAAAATCTAGTGGGTGTTGCTTCTGGATTGGCATCCATGAATAAAAATGTATTTGCGGTATCACCAGCATGTTTTTTAACGGCTCGTTCTTTAGAACAGGTCAAAAACGATGTTTGTTATTCGAATAATAAAGTTGTGCTAGTGGGGATCTCTGCAGGGGTGAGCTATGGAGCCTTAGGTTCTACCCACCATTCATTACACGATTTTGCAGCCCTAAGAGCCATAAATAATATTTCCATAGTAGCTCCAGCGGATGCTTTTGAAACGGAGCATGCTGTAAAAGCAGCAATTGAAAGTAAACAGCCTGTTTATCTTCGTTTTGGAAAGAAAAATATGCCCAATTTAGGCCAAGAAATATCAGCTGACTTTAAAATTGGAAAAGCAAGAATCATTAAGGAAGGTTCTGATGTTCAGATCGTAGCAACAGGCGAAACGGTTTGGCCTAGTCTCGAAGCTGCAAAACTTTTAAAGGAAGAGGGAATTTCTGCTGAGGTCATAAGTATGCATACTATTAAGCCGTTGGATACCTCCGTACTCAATTGGGAGGTTCCCATTGTCACCGTTGAAGAACATTCTATTTATGGAGGCCTCGGTGAAGCAGTAGGCTCTTTTCTGCTTCAAAACAACCACTGTGTGCCTTTTAAAATTATGGGAATTCCCGATGAAGAGACAGTCTCGGGATCTCAAAATGAAATTTTTGAACACTATCAACTCAGTCCTATTGGAATCGCAAATGAAGTTAAAAAGTTATTGAGATGAGAAACGTAATCCTTGTTCTGCTTGGTTTAATAACTGTTGCATGTACTTCAAAAAAAGAAGTAGAAAAACCAAAGGTAGCTGTTGTAATCTCAACGCTCAATAATCCTTGGTTTGTCGTTTTGGCTGAGTCTGCGGTTGCCAATGCCAATCGATTGGGTTATGAGGCCAAAATATTTGATTCCCAAAACAACCCTGCCAATGAATCAAATCACTTTGAGAATTTAATAGCATCTGGTTATGATGCCATATTGTTTAATCCTACTGATGCCGATGGTTCAATATCTAATATACTCAAGGCCAAAAAGGCGGGAGTCCCAGTGTTTTGTATGGATCGAGAAGTCAATTCTAATGAAGCTGCAACTTCACAAATACTCTCTGATAATTATTCAGGATGCATTGCAATTGGAGTGGAGTTTGTAAAAACCATTGGAGAAAAGGGCAAGTATGTTGAAATACTCGGTTTAGCAGGAGATAATAATACCTATGCACGCTCAAATGGTTTTCATACAGTAGTTGATCAGTTCCCAGGTCTAGAAATGATCGCCCAACAAAATGGTGATTTTGATCGCAATAAGGCAATGGAAGTGATGGAAACCATCTTACAAGCAAACGATTCTATTGATGCGGTGTTTTGCGGAAATGATTCCATGGCACTTGGAGTTTATCAAGCACTTAAATCAGCAGGAAAATCAGAGCAGATAAAAGTGTTTGGATTTGACGGTAATGATGAGGTTGTCGAAAAGATTAAAGCGGGTGAAATTGTTGCTACAGGGATGCAATACCCTAAAGTGATGGCTAAAACTGCTGCAGAATATGCAGATCAATATTTTCAAGGAAAACGAAATTTTCCACAGCACGTTCCAGTTGCTGTTGATTTAGTGACTATGGAAACATCAAAAAACTTTTAAGGATGCTAAAGAAAATCATCATTATAGCCATTGTTTTCATTCTAGGATCTCAGTCTATTTACTTTAAAAGATTGAGTGATCTAAATAAAGAAGAAAACAGTTTTAAGGTCGATTCAGAAACTATTGAAAAAATATACAGAGAAGGTATTATTGAAAGTGAGTTGATCATTCCTGTTGATCAGTTAATCAATGACGTCAATTTGAATACAGAACTCACTTTTAAAGATTTTGGAAATCGTATGGGTATTGGTGAGTCCGCTTATTTCTTAGTTAACGAAACATCAAACATTACTATAATAGAGGATGGGCAAATCACTCTTGAAAGTGGAACTGTTGTGGATGCCAAATATATTTTTGGAAATGAACTCAGAGATGCTTCCAGGTTTTTGTCTCTAGAAGATTTTAGTTCTCAATCCGATTTAAATGCATTGACGGAAGCCTTTAATAAATATGTTAGAAATCAAATAAATAACAATGATTTAAAAGTAGGTGAGACGATTTCCTATATAGGAGCTTGCCGTGTAGATAAAAGAGAATTACCGATCCGATCGGTTGTCGTTATACCAGCAAAAATTGTAATTCAGTAAGATGTTAGAAGTCGTTAATATCACCAAAACCTTCCCTGGAGTCAAAGCTTTAAATCAGGTGAATATGTCATTCTACCCATCAAAGGTAAATGCGATTTTGGGTGAAAATGGAGCAGGTAAATCCACCTTGCTCAATATTTTGAGTGGTATTTATACTGACTATGAAGGAGATGTACTCATCGATGGTAACAAATGTGTTTTTAAAAATACGACAGACTCTAAAAATGCAGGAATTGCCATTATTCATCAAGAATTAAATCTCTTCTCCAATTTAAGTATTTGTGATAATATCTTTTTAGGTCAAGAACTGAAAACCTCATTAGGACTTATAGATTACAGGAGGATGAATACAATTTGTAAAGGGTTATTGGATCAGGTTCAGATTGATAGAGACCCATCTTGCCTCGTTGAAAATCTCAAAATAGGAGAACAGCAACTCGTAGAAATTGCGAGAGCTTTGTACTCAAAGGCTTCGATTATATTAATGGATGAACCCACATCAGCATTAAGCGATGTTGAAATTGAAAACTTACATGGTCTTATTGCTAAGTGGAAGGAAGAAGGGAAGACCATTATTTATATATCCCATAAAATGGAAGAGCTTTTCAAGGTTTCTGATACTTTTTCGGTGCTTCGCGATGGGAATAGTATTGCATCGGGTATGATGTCAGAAATAACTTCTAGGGAGTTGATTCGCCATATGGTAGGAAGGGATGTTGTCGTAAAGAGGAGGAATCGAGAACGTACTTCCAAGGAAGTGGTCTTGGATTTTGAAGGGAAATTCAAATTACACAGGGGTGAAATCCTTGGGTTTTATGGATTGATGGGAGCAGGTAGAACTGAACTTATGGAGGAACTCTTTGGTGTAGCGAAAAAGCCAATATCGATCACAATCGAAGGGGAAAAAGTTGCGATTAAATCACCTAGAGACGCCATTAAAAATGGAATTGGTTTTGTGACGGAAGATCGAAAAACAGAAGGACTCATTATGGATAGGGACTTGGTGTTTAATATCAGTCTACCCAGTTTAAAAGACTTTGAATTACTCAACGTACAAAAAGAGCGAGAATTTACTCAAAAAAATATTCAAGGACTCGATGTAAAAACCCCTTCTCTGGAAATGCTTTGCGGGAATCTTAGTGGAGGAAATCAACAAAAGGTTATTCTTGGAAAATGGTTATCGACCCATCCTAAGATTTTAATATTAGATGAACCAACAAGGGGAATTGATATCAATGCGAAGAATCAGATTTACAATCTCATCTACGACATGGCTGAAAAAGGCTTGAGTATCTTATTTGTCTCTTCTGAATTACCTGAAATATTGGCTTTGTCCGATCGAGTCATCGTAATGAATGAAGGTTGTATAAGGGGTGAATTTGAGGGAGCAACTACAAACGAACAAGAACTAATGCAAGCTGCATTACCTAAAAGAATAATTCATGATTAAAGCAGATGTTTTAAAAAAGTCACAATCCTTGTTAGCACTTTTTGTGTTAATGGTTTTGTTAACCATTTTTACGGATTCTTTTTTGAGTACTGAGAATATGTGGAATGTCCTTAGACAAGTGAGTATCAACCTCTGTTTGTCGGTGGGAATGACCTTGGTGATTATAAGCTCGGGGATCGATTTGTCGGTTGGAGCAATATTAGCATTTAGTGGAGCGGTTTGTGCTGGACTTCTCAAATGGGGAATACCCATAGAAGCATTTGATTTATGGATAGGATTTACTGTTTTAGGAGCTGTTATTGCTGCCGCATTAGTCGGTTATTTGCTAGGCTGGTTTAATGGCTGGGTCATCACTAAATTCACAGTACCTCCTTTTGTGGCAACTTTAGCAATGCTGACCATCGCAAGAGGAATGTCTTATCTGTATACTCAAGGGAAACCAATTTCTAATTTAGGTGAAGGTTTTGAGTTTATTGGTTCAGGATGGTGGTTAGGAATACCGGTTCCAGTTTGGATCTCTATAGGAGTTGTGCTAATCTTTGTATTTATCACTAAGAAAACTTCATTGGGGAGGTTTATCTATGCTATAGGAGGAAATGAACGTGCAGCACTTTTATCTGGGGTGCCAGTCAAAAAAGTAAAGAGACTTGTTTATGCCATATCAGGCTTGATGGCTGCCATAGGAGGGGTGCTCATCACTTCTCGATTAAATTCTGCGCAGCCTAATGCTGGAATGAGTTATGAACTCGACGCTATCGCGGCAATTGTCATTGGTGGAACTTCACTCTCTGGAGGTAAAGGATCCGTGATGGGAACCGTATTAGGAGTTTTGTTAATTGGAGTGTTAAACAATGGTTTAGTGCTGTTAAATGTGTCTCCTTTTTGGCAGCAAGTCGTAAAGGGATTGGTTATTCTTTTAGCTGTAGTTATTGATAAATCTAATAAGAAATCCTAATGAGTCAATTATTAGCCATAGATCAAGGAACCAGTAGTACCAAAGCATTAATATTTGATGCTCACACAAAAGTGGTTTCAAAATACACAGCAGAATTACAGACGAATTTTCTCAACAAAGATTGGGTGGAACAAGATCCAGAGGTAATTTATGAATCGGTTATAAAAGCGGTAAAAGAACTGGATATCTCTAAGGTAAGTTGTATTGGAATCTCCAATCAACGAGAAACTTTTGTGCTTTGGGATGCCGCTGGAAATGTAGTTTACAATGCTGTTGTTTGGTCTTGTAAACGATCTACTTCACTCTGTAAATCAATGGTGGATCAAAATGATTGGATTCAGAAAAAAACGGGTTTGATTATTGATCCGTACTTCTCAGGAACTAAACTCTTGTGGATTGTTGAGAATCATCCTGAAATAAAAGAACGAATTCAAAAAGGTGAAATCTATTTTGGAACAGTTGATACTTGGGTGCTTTATAAACTAACTCATGGACAATCTTATTTTACCGATACGACCAATGCTTCAAGAACCTTACTTTTTAACATTCATACCCTTGACTGGGATCAAGAGATTATAGATCGATGGGGATTGACAGGAATTAACTTACCGGAAGTAAAGACTTCAGCTGCTATTTATGGAGAGACAAATTTTGAGGGATTTTCTTCTAAAATGATACCCATAACAGCGATGATAGGGGATTCTCATGCTGCACTTTTTGGTGAAGGATGTTTTTCTACAGGAGATACGAAGATGACTTTGGGAACAGGCTGCTCTATCTTGTCTAATATTGGAAAAACTCCAAAAGTATCGACGAATGGACTTTTGACGACCATTGCTTATAGCACACCTTTAGAAACTGTTTATGCTTGGGAAGGGGCTATTGTGTCTTGTGGGTCCATGGTAGAGTGGTTAAAGAGCAGCTTAGAAATTATACAGTCGGCTCAACAAACTGAGCAAATGGCTTTTGAAGCACAGGAAAGTGATTTGTATTTGATACCTGCTTTTAGTGGTTTAGGTGCTCCATTTTGGCAAATGGAACGAAAAGCGTCTTTGGTTGGAATGACTTTTGGTACTACAAATAATCAGATTGTTCGCGCCACTTTAGAGAGTATTTGTTATCAGATTGTAGCGGTGCTCGATGCGATGAAAGACGATTTGGGAATTTCTATTGATACCGTTGCAATGAATGGAGGACTTTCTAAAAATAAGTTTGTTCAACAAGGACTAAACAATTTAATAAGTGCTACCATTGAAATGCAAAAGAGTCAAGATGTATCCGCTTTGGGAGCTGCCTTGCTTGCAGGCTTGCAAATAAAAATGTACGATTCGCTACTTGAGATTAAATCCTTATTGCAAAAAGAACTACTTGAAAAAGAGACGTCTAGTACCTCTCTTACTAATAAATTCCAAACTTGGAAAAACATCATACAAACAAACACTATATAAATGTAATTTACAATGAAATCAATTTTACAAAATCTACTGTTGTTGTTCTTTGCTACAATAAGCTACGCTCAAACACAAAAGCCAAAAATCATCTCTCCTGAAATTTTAGAGGATCATTCGGTGGTTTTTAGATTACATGCTCCTGAAGCTAATTCTGTTGGAATTAGAGGAACAATGAATCCTAATTTTGATCTTATTCCTCTTGTTAAGAATGATCAAGGAATATTTGAAGTAACCCTAGGGCCATTCGAATCGGATATGTATGTGTATACGTTCAATGTGGATGGTGTTACTACTGTGGACCCTTCTAATAATGTTGTGATACGAGATGGTTCTTATATAGAATCTAGGTTATTTATTCCTGGAGGTTTAACAGAGATCTACGATGTAAAAGAGGTTCCTCATGGGAAGGTAAGTACGGTTTGGTATCCTGCCAAAACCCTTGATATGACAAGAAGACTAACTATATACACTCCTCCAGGATATGACCAATCTAAAAAATCGTATCCAGTATTGTATTTATTGCACGGTGCTGGTGGAGATGAAGAAGCTTGGATCAGTAGAGGTAGAGCCAACTATATATTGGATAATTTAATTGCTGAAAATAAGGTGGAGCCAATGATTGTGGTGATTCCTAATGGTAATTTTAGAGCTACCTCAGCTCCAGGTGAGACTAATTTAGCTCTGAAATTAGAACAGGACAGTGCTGTTTTAGGAGCTCCAACTTCAATGACAGGTGAAATTATTCCAACTTCGATCATCGAAGATTTAATCCCATATGTTGAGGCCAATTACAGAGTTAAAGCAAACAAAGAAAATAGGGCGCTAGCAGGTCTTTCAATGGGAGGATACCAAACACAAATGACGACCAATTTAAATCCTAATACCTTTGATTATATCGGCGTGATGAGTATGGGATTGTATGATATGTTTGGTAATTACGACGAGCAAAAACACATCAGCCAAATAAAAGCAATACAAAAGGCAAACCCTAAATTGTATTGGATAGGCTGTGGTAAAACTGATTTTCTATATGAAAGTGTCGTAAAACTGCGTGCATTCTATGATCAACAAGGATTCAACTATACCTATAGAGAAAGTGAAGGGGGACATTCTTGGAATAATTGGAGGTTGTATTTATCAGAATTAACACCTCAACTTTTTAAATAGTCTTCATGAAAATATCCTATATAAAATTTTGTGATTTAAGGAGTCTAAAGGCTCTTGCGTTTTTAATGATTTCAATTTTGAGTTTTAGTAGCTATGCTCAAAAAGTTGATTCTAAAAAGCCGAGAATTGTCATTACCTGCGACCCCGAATTAGACGATAATAATTCACTCATTCGTTTTTTGTTATACAGTACAGATTTTAATATTGAAGGTTTGGTATATGCGAGTAGTCAATTTCATTGGAAAGGAGATGGAAAAGGCACGAAATGGTTTGTGGAAGGGAGAGAATATACCCGTTTTGGATTAAATATGGGTCCTATGGAATCTTGGCGTTGGTCTAATGATGAGCGTTTTATACACGATGCAGTAGAAGCCTATGAAAAAGTATATCCTAACTTAATAGTTCACAACGCAGATTATCCGACTCCAGACTATTTAAAGTCAAAAATTAAATGGGGAAATATCGAATTTGATGGTGTTTTTAAAAAAGATACAGAGGGTTCCAATCTAATTAAGGCTTTGATTTTAGATGATAAGCCAGGTCCATTATACATCACGGCTTGGGGAGGTGCTAGTACTATTTCTAGAGCGTTAAAGGTAATTGAGGATGAATTTGAATCTACAAAAGAGTGGCCTCGTTTAAAAGAGAAAATTGAAAGCAAAGTTGTATTGTGCTTATCTGGTGATCAAGACAACACCTTTGAAAATTTTATCAAGCCACACTTTCCGGGTATTGAAGTGTTAAAGACAACCTTCTCTACGACCCCATTAGGTTACAACGCCCAAAATGGTGTATCCGATGAGAATCAAATTTACTACAGTCCTAAATGGACTTATGACAATATTCTATATAAAGGGCCTTTAGGTTCGCTCTACAGAGTATGGGGTGATGGGAAGCAAATGGTCAAGGATGATATTTTTGATTTCTTTGGTTTTTCTGGATTAACTGAAGAGGAATTAAGAGTAAAAGGCTATGTGGTATGGACCCCTCTAAAAGATAAAAATTCATTTTTAGGAGAAGGAGATACGCATACCTATTTAAATTTAATTGATAATGGTTTGAGAGCTGATCAAGATCAAACATTTAATGGATGGTCTCGACAACAAATCGATGAATCGATTGATTTTGAAACGTTATCAGTTGACCGTATTCAAGAGGTATCAAAAGAGTTGGATTATATTCCCGCTGTTCAGAATGGAATTGCAGCGCGTTTTAAATGGTCTGTTACCAATGATTACAGTAAGGCAAATCACGAGCCAATCATTGAAGGTCCTTTAGAGATCATAGCACATGCGGGTGAATCGGTTCAACTTCATGTTTCTGTAAATGATCCTGATGGAGACGCAGTTGAGCTCAAGTGGGTTCAATTTGAAAATGAAGATTATTCGGGTTCAGTTACCATAGAAAACAGCACATCAACAAACCCTAAAGTGAGGATTCCTTTAGACGTTAAAGCGGGTCAGAACATTCATTTAGTGTTGGAAGTGCTTGACAACGGAGCGATTGCTTTGACAAAATATCACAGGACAATACTTAAGATTGTAGAATAAATAAGTACTATGAAAACATTAAAAATAGCATTGAGTTTATGGATGATGGCATTTGCTATAAGTCCTAGTTTTGCTCAACATCAAAAAGTAAAGACCATCATCACAACCGATGGTGAAATCGACGACGTAGATACCTTTATTCGTATGTTGTTGTACGCTAACGAATTTGATATAGAGGGACTGGTGTATTCGAGCTCTATGTGGCATTATAGCGGCGATGGATTGGGTACAAAATTTGTTTCTGAAATGCCAATGACCAAAGAGATGTATGGAGCACAAACAGATCTGAGGTGGCCAGGGGTGAATTGGATGCAAGAACTCATCTTGGACTATGCTCGAGTATATGATAATTTAATCAAGCACGATCCGAATTATCCAACGCCCGAAAAATTAATGTCCATGGTACGAGTGGGAAATATCGAATTTGAAGGGGAGATGGAAAAAGTGACTCTGGGATCTGAGTGGATCAAAAACAAATTACTTCAAGACGATATTGATGAATTATACTTACAAGCTTGGGGTGGAACTAATACCATTGCTAGAGCACTAAAATCCATTGAAGAAGCATATGCTGATTCTGAAAATTGGGAAGCGATTCATAAAGCGGTTACGGATAAATCCATCATTTATACCATCATGGATCAAGATGCCACCTATAGGGACTACATTTCTAAAAATTGGCCAGATATTCGAGTGTATTACAACGCCTCTCAATTTGCTGCGTTTGCCTATCCGTGGAAACGTGTGGTGCCTAAGGAATTTCAAAAGTATTTAGAGGGGTCCTTCATGGGACCAATTATCAATAACAGTGGGCCACTTCTCAAGAAGTATTATTCTTATGGTGATGGTCAAAAGCAAGAAGGTGATGATGAGCATATTCATGGAGATCTTTCGAATATTAAAGAAGCTCAATGGGGGTCTTTTGATCAGTATGCTTTTATATCAGAAGGTGATACTCCTGCTTATTTGCATCTAGTAGATTTAGGGCTAGATAATTATAATTATCCACATTATGGTGGATGGGGAGGGCGTTTTGTGCAATCAAAAGAAAACCCATTTAAATACGAAGATGGAGAACTCGTGGCTGATTTAAACCCAGAAACCGGTGAAAAAGATCCAATGTATCCGCAAACGAGATGGATCGCAGCCATTCAAAATGATTTTGCAGGAAGAGCAGCTTGGTGTGTAAGTGATTTTGACGGGGCCAATCACGCTCCTCAAATTACTATTCAAGAACCCACAAGACAAACGATTAAAAGAGGTGCTAAAGTGAAACTGAATTTTACTTCTACTGATGTAGATGGAGATCAAATCACACATAGGGTTTGGAATTATGCCGATGTTAGTACTGCTAAATCAACTGTTGTGTTTTCAGATAAGGATGCAACCATCAAAGTTTCTAAAATGGCAAAGTCTGGTGATGAGGTTCATATCATCGTAGAAGGAACAGATTCAGGACTACCAGCACTTACAAGATATAGAAGAGTAATTCTTAAAGTGGAATAAAAGAATTTCAATAGTATGAAAAAGCCCATCCTCAAAAGATGGGCTTTAGCTTTATGTGGTGTACTATTCATTAGATCTACTGAAAAGAAGCAATTGATCTCTGTTTTGAGTCACGATATAATTTTCTTTTCCTGAAGCTGTTTTGATTTTTCCAATTTCTCTACCATCTACAGGAATTACAATACCAGATTGAGATGGAGGGATGACTTCAAACTTATCGGTTCCAGTTCCTCTGAGAAGTAATCCATTAGAAGCATCTAAACGACCAATAAAGGATTCGTATCGGTAATCATTTCCAACTCCGATAATATCCGGATAATCGTCATTGTTGTAATCTGTAATCATCAAATCAGTTAGAGGAGCAATTTGAACTTCTTGCGGAAGTGCTGTTACATTGAATTGATTGTTGCCTAAGCTTTCAATATAGATCGATAACTCGAAATTAGCTGTAAGCTTATGAGCATTTTGAAATTCTTCTTTGGTATAGAATTCTTTGATATCCGTATCTGCGTATTTTTTATAGAGTTTAAATTGTTTTCTAAAACGAGGGCTTTGTTCCACTAAATTGTCTTTAAAAGCAAAAGGATACGCTCTTTTAATACTGTCTTTTCCTTTTTCGTAATAGAAAAGTACTGGATCAACAGAGCCGTTATTGTCCAGATCATCCGCTACAAGAGTAATCGGTGTTTGATCGCTTAGGTGTAAATAGTTGTTTGCTCCAATATTTCCTGCAATAAGGTCGAGATCACCATCAGCATCATTGTCAAATAAAACTACAGAGCTCCATAGTCCAACGTAGTCATCTAAATTAGAATGGTAACGCTCTAATCCATCTGTGCTGTGCAAGTATATCTTGATTGGTTCGAATTCACCTACAACTACAAGGTCAAGTAAATCATCTCCGTTGAGATCTCCCCATTTAGCATCGGTTACCATGCCCATTTGATCAATATCTTTTATGATAGCAGCTCCACTGTCTTGAAGTCTGCCTCCTTGATTGATGAGTAATCTACTTGGGTTGGTTTGAGGGTATTCTCTTAAACGTGGACCTCCACCAACAAACACATCATCCAATCCGTCACCGTTATAATCTCCTACAGCGATTACAGAACCTTCGAAACTCTCATTAGCATTTTGAATGCTGAAAGTTCCTTTACCATCATTGATGGCGATATAATTATTTTGTTGTTGGTAGTTTTTGCGTTTAGAAGTGATGATTAAATCTAAGTCACCGTCATTTTCAAAATCAAAAGGACGGATACACTCTTCGATGTTTTCAAAATAATCTTTATTTGTGAATAGGGCAGAGGAGCTAAAGCTTCCATCTGCATTTTGAATGAAGGCTGTAGGGAAATCAGATTCTGAAGATCCTAGAATGACATCTTCTAATCCATCATTATTGATATCAGCTACCGCAAGACATGGACCTGATTGAGAAATCTTGTGTTGGATGAGTCGTTGTACACTGAAATCGTCAAAGTCGAGTTCGGAATGAACAAAACTCAGGTTTTTGTCGGCTGATATTTCATTGAAGATTGTTTGTTCTTGAACAGTTGTGTTTGTTGTGTTGCTCTGTGAAGCATCTGAGTATTTTAATGTAATACTTTGATCAGCTGCTATCTTAGAGAGTTGTTGCGTTTTTCCGTCAGGCCATACTACTGAAACGGATTCAACGGAGCTTTGAGAACCCAATCCAAAATGAACTCTTGGATCAACACTTGACATATATCCTCTAGTTAAGAACTGATTGTAGTATTGGCTTTTTCCGTCAGCTGTTTTGATTTGAATTCGAGAACCAATCCCAATAGAATTGTTTTTTGGTCCTTGTAGTTCAATTTTTAAGTAGTGATTGCTAATTGGTTGCCCCTTTTTATTAAGACTGTTATTAAACACAAATGCTTCATCATTAATGTTGTTAACTACATAGTCTAAATCTCCGTCATTATCTAAGTCAACATATACTGCTCCATTGGAGAAAGAAGGGATGTTAACTCCCCAATCATCAGTGACATTGTCGAATTGGTACGAGTCTAGGTTTTTATAGGCGTAGTTTGGAATTTTAACTGAAGGCATCGAATCGAGAAGTATTTCATGACTTGCATAACGTTCGTATTCAAATTTAAAGTTGATAAAATCCATATCGGTGATGTCCCTTGGGAATCCGTTGGTAATCATTAAATCTTTATATCCATCGTTATCTGCATCCATAAACAAAGGACTCCAACTCCAATCAGTTTGATAAACACCTGCCATCATTCCAATTTCACTGTAAGGAATTCCAACTGGATTTCCTTTTTGGAGCATATTTCTAGATTGTTGAAATTCATAACCCCACTGATTGTTGTGAATGATGTCTTGGTAATCCGATTTACCCATGGTTGTCTTCTTTCTGTAGTTGGTTTCACCTAACATATCCACAGTGATGATGTCGTCGATACCATCGTTGTTGAAATCACCCGCATCGTTCCCCATGGAGAATTTGCTTTGATGTTTTAAATAAGAGCTCATTTCATTTTTAAAGGTTCCATCTCTTTGATTGATATAGAGCACATCATTGGTGAGGTAATCATTTGAGATGTATAAATCCGTCCATCCGTCTTGGTTGATATCGATGGCTGCTATTCCCAGACCAAATCCTTCAATGGTAATACCTGCTTCAAGCGATACATCTTTAAAAGTTCCATTCCCCATATTTTTAAAGAGTTGATCGGTACTTTTAGCAGATCCATCTACAATTTTATCTCTGTAATTGGTAGGGCTAAACTGTTCTTGTTCGTTGTTGAGTACATATAAATCGAGTAATCCGTCTTTGTTGTAATCAAAGAACAAAGCGGCCATGGTGTTTTTATCATTGATAAGACCATACTCACTAGCCATTTCTTTAAATGAGATTTGATTATTTGAACCAATACCCTGATTGATATAGAGTTTATTTTCTTTTTTTCCTTCTAACATGGCGACACCCACAAAAATATCCTGCCATCCATCGCCATTGACATCCGCAACAGCAACTCCAGTTGACCAAAAGTCGGAAGAATTTAATCCTGCTGCATCCGTAATGTCTTTAAATTTAAAATTTCCTTGGTTGAGATATAAGCGATTGGAGACTTGATTTCCAGTAAAGAACAAATCGATGGCTCCATCATTGTTAAAATCAGAAGCAGCAACGCCTCCACCATTAAAGATGTATTCATCAGTTAAGACATTGAAATCTTTGGTTTCAGTGATTTGGTTATTGAAATCGATTCCAGAGTGATCGGAATCGACCAGTTCATATAGTTTAGGGTTTTTGTTCGAGCATGAAAAGAGTGTGACACTCAAAAGTATGAAAGCAAGAATTTTCTTCATGATTTTAACTTTATTAAATATAACCTTATAGTTGTTTATTATTAAGGTCTATGGTTTTAAGTTTTTTTGATTTAAAGGTTTTAAGAACCGTTCCTGTCAAATTGATTTGTAAGTGTACTTAAAAAATTGGAGTTATACAATTCTTAGATGTTTAAATATTTAAATCAATTGTATCGCTTAATTTTAATGGAATGTGTATATAAAACACATTATTTGTGGAAACTTTTTTATGCATTCTTATACAAAAGTAAAAAAATCACAAATTATCATACAATTGATGTGTTTTTTTTACGCATTAATAAAATAATTTTTATATAATTGTTAATGAAACTATAACGTTATAGAAAAACGTTATAAACAAACTAAATTAAATTTTAACTAAAACTAAACTTTATGAAATTAAACTTTCTTAAGTATGCATTACTGTTTGTAGCTGTTTTAAGCTATGGATTTGTTAGTGCACAACAGATTTCTGGTACCGTTTCGGATGAAAACGGACCGTTACCTGGAGCAACAGTTCTAGTGAAAGGAACCGTGAACGGTACTTTTGCTGATTTTGATGGTAATTATACCATTGATGCTGCCTCAGGAGATGTATTGGTGTTTTCTTATGTAGGTTATAACTCGAAAGAGGTAACTGTAGGAGATTCTGATACGATTAATGTGACTTTAGAAGCTAGTAACGCTTTAGAAGAAGTTGTGGTAGTCGGTTATGGTACTCAGCAAAGAGGATCGATCACCGGTGCTGTCGCTTCTGTAGACGTTAGTGAAGCAGCTAAAACACCGATGACCAATGCTGCAGAGGCTCTGCAGGGTCGTGTTTCTGGGGTTACTGTAGTGAGTAACAACTCTCCAGGAGCGGCTCCAAAAATTGTGATTCGTGGATTTGGTACTTCTAACAACACAGATCCATTATATGTGATTGATGGAGTGCAAACGGATGATGCTTCTGTTTTAAATTCAATTAACCCTAATGACATCGAGCAGATGAACGTCCTTAAAGATGGTGCTGCTGCGATTTATGGTGCTCGTGCATCGAACGGGGTTGTTATTGTAACGACCAAGTCAGGTGGATACAACATGGAAAAAGCTAGAATTTCAGTAGATGCTTATACTGGATTTGCTCAGGCAACACGAGTTCCTGAATTATTGACGGCACAACAACACGGTCAAATGATTTGGGATTCTATGAAGAATGACGGATTGACTCCTACACATCCACAATACGGATCTGGATCATCTCCTGTAGTTCCTTCAACCCTGCAAGGTTTTAGAAGAATCGCTACTTTTAACCCAGTAACCTTTGAAACACCGACAGCAAGAGTATTACCTAATGGTACTGATTGGTTTGGAGAGGCGACTCAAATGGCTGTTCAACAAAATGCAACAGTTACTTTAGAAAATGGTAACGCTCGTGGAAAATATTTAATGTCCAATTCATTCCAAAACAGAGAAGGAATTTTAAAAACTACCTTTTTTAAGCAAGGAACAACGCGTTTAAATTCTGAATTTAAAGTATCGGACAAGATTACTATTGGAGAGCATTTAACGGCATCCTTCTCTAATGCAAACAATACCAACGTAACAGATCTACTTTTAAGAGCTTCCCCACTAATCCCAGTTTACACTGAAGATGGAGGATACGCTGGATCTGCAGCTGGACAGTTATCAAACGTAAACAACCCTGTAGCTGATTTATACAGAAACGCTGATAACTACAATAAAACTTTCCGTTTGTTAGGAGATGTATATATGAATGTCAATCTTGACAACTTTGTTGATGGCTTGTCGTTCAAGACGCGTTTTTCAGGAATGCTCCAGTATTTCAATGGAAGGTATTTCACTTCCAGAGTTCCTGAGGCAATTGAGCCACGTACCGATAACACCTTAACTGAGGTAGATTGGGCAAGAAACTCATGGACTTGGACCAATACCATGAATTACGATAAAGTTTTTGGAGATCATGCAATCAATGCAATTTTAGGTGTTGAGGCAGTAGACGAATTCAGAAAAGGAAAGTCCGTTTCAAGAACCGGTTATTTATTTGAAGATCCAAACTTCTACTTGTTAAACAACGGAGGTGGAGGGATCCTAATTGGTGATGCTTATGCTGGAGGATCTTCATTGTATTCTATATTTGGAACAACTCAGTACTCTTTTGCTAATAAGTATTACTTAACAGCAACTGTACGTCAGGATACTTCTTCGCGTTTTAAAGGAGATAACAAAACGGATATCTTCCCATCATTCTCTGGAGGTTGGGTCGTATCTGATGAAGAGTTCTTCAACGCGGAAGGAGTGATTTCAAGATTTAAATTAAAAGGTTCTTGGGGACAAATTGGAAACCAAACCTTACCTGCAAACAACCCAACCATCAATATTTCTTCATTAAATGAAGTGTACGCTAACTACGCGATCGATGGAGGAAGTGTTTCTCAAGGGGCGATGTTATCTCAAGTAGGGAACCCTAACTTACGTTGGGAAACTTCTGAGGCTTTGAACTACGGATTCGAATTAGGATTGCTAGACAATGCACTTACTTTAGATGTTGATATCTTTAATATTGAAACTAAAGACTTGGTGACGCCAAACGAATCATTGATTTCAACCACTGCAATTGATGCAGGGGCTCCTTTAGTAAACTTAGGAAACGTAGTAAACAAAGGGATGGACGTTGCCTTGGGTTACAACTCAGATGCTTCAAAAGAATTTGTGTTTGGAGTTCAAGCAAATCTTTCTGCATACAAGAATGAAGTAACAAATTTGATTTCAGCGTTCCAAGCGGGTAGAAATACACGTGTAGGATCGTTAACTAGAACTGAAGTTGGTCAGCCAATCTCATTTTTCTACGGATACAATGTAACGGGATTGGATTCAAACGGACGTTTTGTTTATGAGGATGTCAACGGAGATGGAGCAATTTCAGCTCTAGATCGTAAGAACATTGGTTCGCCACATCCAGATTTCACCTACGGGATCAACCTAACGGCTTCTTATAAAAACTTTGATTTTTCTGCATTTTTCCAAGGATCTCAAGGAAACGAAGTGTACAACTATGAGAAGATTTACACTGACTTCCCATTCTTTAAAGACGGAAACCGTTCGACTCGAGTGTTAGATGCATGGACGCCATCGAATACAGATACTATGGTTCCAGCATTGAGTTATTCAGTAACTAACAGTGAGACAGATCCTAACTCATACTTTGTTGAGGATGCATCTTATTTAAAACTGAAAAACTTACAAATTGGGTACACGATGCCTGATTCAATTGTTGATTCGATTGGAGCTGATTCACTTCGCTTATACGTTCAAGCATCAAACTTATTAGTTATTACCGACTATACAGGAGTGGATCCTGAGGTTGCGATCAGTGATAACCTTTCATTAGGAGTTGATGAAAACGTATTCCCAATGTCAAGAATTATAACTTTTGGAGTTAACTTAAAATTATAATCAAAATGAAAAAACACATATTATATTATTTATCATTTGCACTTGTTCTTGCTTCATGTTCTGATGAGTTTACAGAAAAACCAGCAATTGGAGCGTTAAGTGATGAGTCTTTAGCGAATGCTAAAGGAGTAGAATTACTCTTAATCGGTGCGTATTCGGCACTAGATGGAAACACCATTGGAGGTAATGAGATTTGGGGTGGAGCAAATGGATGGGTAAATGAAACCATCACCGATAATGCTCACAAAGGATCAACCGATAGTGATAATACGGATGCCTATAACTTAGAGGTGTTTAACTGGACAGCTTCGAATCCAAACCTCTTAGGTTCATGGAAGAGTTTATACTCTGGAGCTAACAGAGCTAATGCCGTGATTGACCTAATTTCAAAGGTTGAAGGAGATTATTCAGCTGAATTGGCAGAATCTAGATTTTTGAGAGGATATTTTTACTACAATCTACAAATTAGATTTGGTAACATTCCTTTTATTTCTGAAGTAGAATTTGCTGCTACAGAGTTTAATCAGCCCAATCCAGGACCTATTTGGGATGCGATTGAAGCAGATTTTCAGTATGCTATGGATAATTTACCTCCAACGCAATCTGCAAAAGGAAAGCCAAATACCTATGTAGCTCATGCTTTTATGGCAAAAGCTAAAATTCAACAAAAGAAATATGCAGAAGCACTTTCTTTGTTGGAAGCAGTTATTGGTTCAGGAGAATATTCATTGCTTGCTGAATTAAAAGATAACTTTAATTCAACTGGTGAAAATGGATCTGAAAGTCTTTTTGCAATTCAGTTCTTTGCAGATTCAGGTCAGTCATTCAACGGAGCTGGAGCGGATACTTTAAACTTTCCTCAAGGAGGTCCGTTCGGATCATGCTGTGGATTCTATACCCCAACACAAGATTTAGCAAATGCATATAAAACAGATGCTAATGGATTGCCTTTATTGGACACTTATAATCAGTCTGATATCGCAAATGATCAAGGTTTAGACGATGCAGATGCGTTTACTCCAGAGGCTGGTAATTTAGACCCACGTATCGATTATACCATTGGTCGTAGAGGAATTGATTACAATGGATGGGGAGTACATCCAGGTCAGTCATGGCAACGTCCATCAGCTTCTGACATTGGAGGTCCTTACCTTCCTAAGAAGAATGTTTACCAAGCAGGAGACGACGGTATGAGAGGTACTGGAGGTTGGGGACAGCAACGTTCAGGAATTAACTGGCATGCTGTTCGTTACGCTGACGTTCTTTTATTAGCTGCTGAAGCTGCTGTTGAAACAGGTGCTTTAGAAAAGGCTCGTGGTTATGTGAACCAAGTACGTGAGCGTGCGATGAACATGACATGGGTTAAAGATGCTGCTGGAAACAATGCTGCGAACTATGTAATTGGATTGTACACAGCTCCATGGACTGACGCTGCTGTAGCGCGTAAAGCGGTTCGTATGGAGCGTCGATTAGAGTTAGGAATGGAAGGTCACCGTTTAACAGATCTAAGACGTTATGAAAACATGGCTGATGTGATGGCTGCTTATATCGAAAATGAAGCTAGAACTATTTCTACTTTCAAAGCGAAAATGGGAACCTATAAATCTCACTATGAGCTATTCCCAATTCCTCAAAACGCTATTGATTTAAGTGGAGGAATCTTAACTCAAAATCCAGGATTTTAATTTTTTAGTTTAGTTGAATACATTATAGTATTTACTGGGAGAAGCAGGGTGAAAGCCCTGCTTTTTTTATTATATTTAACGGTAATAAGTCTTTAAAATGTACTATTTAGGATACGATTTAGGAAGCTCTTCAATTAAGGTTGCTCTAGTGGAGACTACTACAGGTAAATCTGTAGGGGTAGTGACTTATCCAGAGCGAGAAATGGAGATCATAGCAACACATCAGGGGTGGGCTGAACAGGATCCTGATTTGTGGTGGGACTACCTTTGTGAGGCTACTTCAAGACTGCTTCGAGAGTCGAATGTTTCTCCTGAATCGATTCAGGGAATAGGAATCTCTTATCAGATGCACGGACTGGTGCTTGTGGATACGGAAGGAAAACCACTTCGCCCTTCCATAATTTGGTGTGATTCTAGAGCTGTAGGCATCGGAAATCAGGCCTATGAGGATTTAGGTGAAGAGTTTTGCGCGGCTCATTTTCTTAACGCTCCTGGCAACTTTACAGCTTCTAAACTCAAGTGGGTGGCTGATCATGAGCCCGAGCTCTATTCTAGGGTTCATAAATTCATGTTGCCTGGAGACTATATTGCCTATAAACTCAGTGGTCAATTTCAAACAACGATATCAGGCTTGTCGGAAGGTATTTTTTGGGATTTTAAAAATGAAACCCTAGCTGATTCACTGATGAAGTATTACGGAATTGATTCCAAAATGGTTCCAGAGATCGTTCCAACCATCGGACTTCAATCAAAACTATCAGCGACTGGAGCAAAGTCTGTTGGATTAGTGGAAGGAACACCCATATTTTACAGAGCAGGAGATCAACCCAACAATGCACTTTCACTCAATGTTTTGAATCCTGGAGAAGTTGCTGCTACCGGAGGTACTTCTGGAGTGGTTTATGCTGTGACGGATCAACTTTCGGTCAAAGAATGCTCTAAGGTGAATAATTTTGCTCATGTCAATTACACACCAGAGAACAATCACATTGGAAAATTGCTTTGTATTAATGGATCAGGTATACTTTATCGTTGGATGAAAGATAATTTAGATGTAGATTCCTACGAGCAGATGAATCAACTTGCAGGAAGCGTACCTATTGGATGTGATGGGCTATCCATTTTGCCTTTTGGTAATGGAGCTGAACGAATGCTTGAAAACGTTAATTTAGGAACTCATATTGAAGGCTTACACCTCAATACACATACCAAGGCACATTTGTGTAGAGCAGCATTGGAAGGCATTGCTTTCTCCTTTGTATACGGAATGGAGCTCATGCAAAATGACGGTGTAAATTTATCGATGATCAAGGCTGGTGATGACAATTTGTTTCGATCTCAAATCTTTTCAGAAACCATAGCAACGCAGATGGATGTTGAAATAAAAATCTTTCATACCACAGGGGCAATTGGAGCGGCTAGAGCATGTAGACTAGTCGATGGAGATACGACTTCATTCTCTATCTTAATTGAAGAAAATGACTACAAGATGACCTATCTACCAAAAGACGATAAAGAAGCCTTTAAATCGGCTTATACGCTTTGGAAAAAGCGTTTAGAACAAAAAATAAAACAAGAATAAATCATATACAACAAACAAATCAATTATGGCTTTAATAGGAGATAAGGAATACTATAAGGGTATTGATGCTATTAAATACGAAGGAAAGGATTCAGACAATCCACTAGCATTTAAATACTATAACCCAGATCAAGTAGTCGCAGGTAAAACAATGAGAGAACACTTTAAGTTTGCAGTAGCCTACTGGCATTCATTCTGTGGGACTGGTGCTGATCCATTTGGACCAGGAACGATTAATTATTCATGGGATCAAATTGGTGATCCTATTGAATCGGCAAAATCAAAGGCCGATGCTGCTTTTGAGTTCATCACTAAAATGGGGTTTGATTACTTCTGTTTCCATGACTACGATTTAGTAAGAGAAGGAAGTACGATAGCTGAGTCTGAAAAGCGTTTAGCGACCATCGTTGAGTACTTAAAAGAAAAGAAGGCAGCTTCTGGAGTCAAGCTTCTATGGGGAACGGCAAACTGTTTCTCAAACCCAAGATATATGAATGGAGCTGCAACCAATCCAAATTTTGAAGTGGTGGCTAGAGCTGGAGCACAGGTAAAGATGGCCTTAGATACAACCATGGCCTTAAATGGAGAAAACTATGTGTTCTGGGGAGGTAGAGAAGGCTATATGTCACTTCTAAATACCGATCTTAAACGCGAAGTTGAACATATGGGTATCTTTCTTCAAAAGGCGAGAGATTACGCTAGGGCTCAAGGGTTTAAAGGAACTTTCTTTATAGAACCAAAGCCAGCAGAGCCAATGAAGCATCAATACGATTTTGACGCTGCTACTGTTGTTGGATTCTTGCATCAATTTGGACTTCAAGATGATTTTAAAATCAATTTAGAAGTCAACCACGCAACCCTTGCGAATCATACCATGCAACATGAAATTGCTGTTGCAGCTTCTCATGGTATGATGGGAAGTATCGATGCCAACCGCGGAGACTATCAAAACGGATGGGATACTGATCAATTTCCAAACAATATTACAGAGGTTACAGAAATTATGATTGAGTTTTTAAAGGCAGGAGGCCTTCAAGGAGGTGGAATTAATTTTGATGCCAAAATCCGAAGAAATTCAACAGATTTAGAAGATATCTTCCACGCTCATATAGGTGGAGCTGATACCTTTGCAAGAGCACTGCTAATCGCTGATAAAATCTTAACCAAATCACCTTATTCAAAGATGTTTAAAGATCGTTATAGTTCTTTTGATTCTGGAAAGGGTAAGGCATTTGAAAATGGTGAAATCAATTTTGAAGAACTCTTTGAAATCGCGAAATCAGTTGGAGAACCTGATTTAATTTCCGGCAAACAAGAACTCTTTGAAAACATCATCAATCAGTATATATAATAGTGATTAAGAGATCTTAGTAATTGAAAAGCTTCCCAAGTGGGAGGCTTTTTTTTGAAATGAACTATATGTAGCTACAATTAACTACAATATTTACTACAACCGTAAAGTATTGTAGATAAATTTGTACTTTTAAGGCGCCTAACTTAACTACATCATGAAAAAGAAAACTACGCTAAAAGACATAGCTACAGCTTTAAATGTGTCTATTTCAACGGTTTCAAAATCTTTAAAGGACAGTCCAGAAATTGGTCAAGAAACCAAGGATCGAGTTTTGGCCTATGCGAAGCAGCATCACTATCAGCCTAATTTGATGGCTCTTGCATTAAAGAATAGCCTCTCAAAACATATTGGTGTGATAGTTCCGGATTTAAGATATTTCTTTTTCACCTCGGTTATTCGAGGGGTGGATGCCTATGCAAATCAACGCGGTTATCACGTAAGTATAGGAAATACAGAGGATTTATTGGAAAATGAAAAATCCAATATTGATTTTTTACTCAGGAACCAAGTAGATGGACTCATCTTGTCACTTTCATCAGAAACAGAATTAAAAAATTCATTTGATCACTTAAGAGCTCTCAACGAGGTAGGTATTCCTGTTGTTCAATTTGATCGAGTTGAGGATTCTATCAAAGGGGATAAGGTTGTTGTTGACGACCTTGATAGTGCTTATAGAGCAGTTAAGCACTTTATCAACAAAGGAAAGAAAAAAATAGGATTTTTGTCTACTGAAGAACACATCAGCGTTGGTCGTTACCGAATTGAGGGATATAAGAAAGCCCTAGAAGATTCTGGTATTGAAATAGACGAATCGCTTATTCGGTATTATCCTGCGATGATTATCAAGGATGATCTCATCAAAGATTATTTGCAAAAAGTTGATGTTGAAGCGGTTTTGTGTGTCAATGAAGTACTAGCTGTTCAAACTCTAAGGGTGATGCACGAAATGGGAATTCCTAGATTAATGGTTATTGGATTTACCAATGGTTATTTGTCAGAATACTCAAATCCACCTTTGACATCAATTGACCAACACGGTGAAGATATTGGAAGAAAGACGGCTCAAATGCTTATCGAGCGAATCGAGTCTAAAAGAGAAATTCCAGATCGAACTGAAATAGTTCGTACGACACTTATTGAAAGAGAATCGACAAAATTATAAGTTTTTCTCATACATTTGAGTAGCTAAACTACAATGAGAAATCTCTTATTTTCTATCTTTTTTTTATGTTCAATATCTAAGCTACTCGCTCAAGAGGGCTTGCCTATTTATTCTGATTACCTCACTGATAATTGGTATTTAGTGCATCCTGCAATGGCTGGATCACTCTTTTATGGAGGGCAGATTCGAATGACAGCAAGACAGCAGTGGTTTGATCAAGAGTTGGCCCCATCTCTTCAGACATTAGCAGCGAGCTATCGATTTAACGATAAATCAGGAGGGGGTTTACTCATGTTTAACGATCGCAACGGATATTATTCTACCACTGGAACCTATTTGACCTATACGCATCATCTGTATATGGGTAAGAGTTACAAAAAAGTATGTAATTGTTTGTATCCAGATCCAAAAAATTCAATCAATGAACTTTCTTTAGGACTCAGTGTTGGATCTGTTTTTAATACTATCGACCAGCGTAGTTTTGATCTAACTCAATACGATCCTCTCATTGTTGGGTTAAAACAACAACAGGGGTATTTGGCGATGGATTTTGGGGTGGCTTATATCAATCCATCCTACTACGTTCAATTATCTATAAAGAATTTGCTTTTTAGTCCTCATAATCGTTTTGGTGATTTTTATTATCCTCATAATAGAGAGAGAGCAAATTATAGAAGAGTTTTAGCTGGTGGAGGGAAATTCTTTTCATTTAGACGTTTAATTTTAGAACCCTCAATTCTCTTTCAATGGGCAGAAATCAGCGATGAAAAGACTATTGATGCGAATTTGAAAATGTATATTCCACTTGGTGTAGATCAATTTTGGGTAGGTATTTCTAACAGAAGGAGTTTTAGACCTGTTGGATATTATTTTCAGTCTCAGTATCAAGAACAACGATTAAATTCCTTAACTCCATTAGTTGGAGTCAATCTAAACGATTGGGTTTTTAGTTATAATTATTCCTATACACAAGGAGCTATTCAATTTGATCAGTCGGGTTTTCATCAAATAAGTATTGGATATAATATTACTCATCACTAATAGCCTCTTATTAGGCTAAAATGACCTTTAGCTGTTCTTCCATCTTCTAATTTTAATCGAAACCAATAATCAGTATCTGGAAGTGGTTTTCCATTGATGGTGCCATCCCAACCTTGTGATAGGGGATCGATTTGTGCGATGAGCTTACCGTATCGGTCAAAGATGTAGACTTCGCTATTAGATTGGTGATTTTCATCGATTCCAAAGACATTCCAATAGTCGTTATACCCATCTGAGTTTGGAGTAAAAAAGCGATAAAAACCTATGATTGAAAAGTCGAGATAGATTTCGCCGCAATTGTTTTTATCATTGATATATAATTGGTGAATACCAGGGGTTAAATTCCCGAACTCTGGCTGGTCTTGATAGCTGTTCTGATCTATTGAAAACTCGTAGTCTCCAATACCGAGGTTTAGAGTATCAAGACTCATTTGGTTTACATTTCCGTATTGGAGGTCTGTAATGGTCAGATCCTCGTACTTGACGGATGCGATATTAGAGGCGTTCACTTCTATTGGTCTTGTTCGTTGACAGAAGCTTCCGTCAGTCGTAGTGAGTGTAAGTTCGTAGATGCCTGATCTGGTAGCATCGATTCGATTGGTAGTTTCATAAATGGGTTCAGATAATCCATTAGGACTTGTATAGGACCATGAATAGGAATAATCTCTTGTGTCTTTTGAAACTAATCCAATATTAATGAATCCTATATTGTAACAGAGAATGGTGCTCTGTTCTACTTCGAAAACAGGAAGTTCATCAACGATAAAGTTCAATTGCGTAAAGGCGGTACAATCTCCATTTAAGGGGTTCTTCAATACAACATCAATAATCCTGTTTTCTGTGGTATACGAATTTGGAAATACATCAAAAAGCTCATTTGAATTTTGATCTAAATACTTAATGGTCATTAAATCTTGATTGTTTACCAAATGCTCGTGTAGTCCTGTGGTGTCAAATTCACCGATACCATCAATATCAGAATCGCCATTATCACAAATTCTAAAAGTGATGGGTTCTGGAAGTTGAGGGCTGTCATCGACAATTAGATCAAAAGAAGTTGTCGTTTTACAATCGGGATTAATTCTACTTAGGTTTGGGCGCAGTGTTTCCTTTTCTAGATAAACACTGATGGTTTGAGTGGTGGATTCAAATAATTTAGGAAAAGAATTTCCGATAAAACTCCCATCTTCTGCATAGTAGTATGCAGTTACTCCTTCTTGATTTTGAATGAGCTGCTCGTCGACCGTGGAACTGTCAAAAGGAAATTTACCATCTTCACTATCGAGGTCTAAATCACTGTTTCCATCGCATTGTCTGTCGATTGTAATTGGATAGGGAATTGCTACGGGATCTACATAAAGCGTTGCCACTTGTTTGAGCCCTAAACATTCAATGGTATTGACATTTTTATTGGTAATCAAAGCCCAAATTTCTTGTGAATTAGGAGTTTGAGTCTTGAAGCTTAGACCTTCTTTGATCCCATTAGTGGTTGTTAGTGCATCTTCTTTAGAATAGAAAAAGTCTATTTCAATGGCTTGAGCACTAAATTTCGGATCTGTATTAATTAAACTAGTTTTGATTTCATCGATCACTGAAGCTGGAAAAGTTGAAAGTCCCTTTTGATTGAAGGGATCGGTGTCGTCACAGTTTAAATATTCCATCATAAAATCATCTGGAATTAAACTGGCAGCGACTTTAAGGCTGAGCTGAGCAAATCGACTACAACCAAATTCCGAAATTATTTTGACATAGACTGTTTGAGCAAATGCTTGGTTGTAATAGGCCTGTGAGTTTTCAATCAGGCTCGAAGGGTCATAAGAAGAATCAGTGTAAAATTCAAAGGTTTCATTCTGGTAATTTTCTGAAAATGAAGACTCCCAAGAATGAAGGTTAAAAAGTGATATTCCATCGTTCTTGTCATCATCATCACATTGTTCATAAGTGATGCTTGTTTGACTTAAAACGGGGAGTGGATTTACGATTAGATTAAAACTTGTAGTCGATCTGTAGCACTGAGTTTGAGTATTGAGAACTCTGACAAAGATCTTTTGAGAGTTGATTTCAGTATTTGTAAATGGAAAGCTAATCCCTTTTTTATTTAAATCATCTGCATCGTTTTGAGTTAAGTGATAACTCACTTTGAATAGATCTGGATCTTGAGTACCTAAAATTTTAGCTGATTGAGATGTCAAATCCCAAGAATTGACAATTCCATCTGTGTCAGATCCGCTCTTTGTGTCATCACATTCATGCACGTTTTCAATTTCATTGGCAATAGGCAATGGGTTGATCACTATATCAAAGGAGTCAATTGAGATACAGCCAGTAGAATTATTCTGCATCTTTATGTAGATCGTTTTTGATGCTATACTTGCTGGGATATGTCCTTGGTCAGGAATAAAATCATAAAGTCCTTTGAGTTCGTTTGTAGATGATATGGCATCTATCTCTGTTGGAAAATATTGAATTGTGAAATCTTCTGCAGCTTGATTTTTTCCCAGAGCCACCTCGTTTTGAACGGTGAGATCGATTCCAAAGACGCTTCCATTGGTGTCATCTCCATCAAGATTGTTGTCGCAAAATTCAAGAGGTAAAAGAGGTTGAATTTCTGGTAGTGGATTTACCTTTACAGTGTGTTCTCTTCTACAAAATACTCCATTGGTTTCAACTTCGATGAAGAAGGTTGTTGTTTTTGTCAACGTCAAGCTTAAGATACTAGAGGTTTCTTGATAAACAACCTCATTCCCATTTTGATCATATGAGCCCCAACGAACCGCTGTAGAACCATTAAATTCAAATATTGGCCATGATCTCCCTCCAACATCTGCGGAATTAGTCATGTCATTCCAACTTCCGTCATTGACATAAAAATCAAATTGTCCATAGTCTTCTTCTCCGTCTTCTACCCCTGTAGTTCCACAACAATCATTGGGTTCATTGGCGTTCCAGTGGGCCAATTCATCAGTTAGAGGTCTTCCGTCGATCCAATACCAGTCTTTGTCAACGGCATTATTGGGTTTTTGGCCTTGAAATTGTCTTAGACCAAGCCAAAAGTGTTGTTCATTTGTGCCAGTAAGACCAATATTGCTCAGAGCGTAAAAGACCTTGTCTTCCTCCTCTTTAGAGTTGATGACATACATAGCTGCAGATTCACCAAAACTCTCAATATAATCATAGGCCTGGGTCCAACCCATCGCTTCTTCTTTTAAGAAATAGGCAGTCTTATTCTCAGGATCTTTTAAAAACATCACAAGTTGGGGATTTGCTTTGATAAAGTCTTGAGGAGTAGAAGGGATGTTTGTTACGGAAATTTCTGTTTGATCCCCGTAGCAAATCTCATCTGCTGCGATAATAATTGGATCTAAAAGTTGTGCTTTGGTTTCAGTACGAGCACTTTCTTCACCCAAATTGTTTACCAGTGTAGCGTAATACTTTTTTTGATCCACTAATTCAGTCGATGGATCTAGAGCAGTTCCTCCAAATTCAGTTTCGAACCAATATAAACTGTTCCCATTTAATGATGATTTTATGCTCAATTGAGAGACTCTCGGTGGAATGTCTGGGTTAATACAGAAGGTTTGAACTTGATCTACAATAGGCTTGTCTGGAGGAGTTACAATTTCGCCTATTCCTCCAGATAAGAAATAGATTATAAAAATGAATGTATAATTGAGTAGCTGATTCACAGTTGTAGTTAGAACATGTGAAAATTAATCAATTTCATCTAAAGAATTAAAGAGTTCTTCTTTTTCTTGCATCCACCTTTGAATCGCCTCAGGTGAATCTATTAAATTCTTCATTTCCTGCATTGCATTCATATGATCTTGATCCCCCTTCAGGAGCATTTCCATGGCGTGCTTTTTACTCAGCTCTGCCATCTCTTTAAAAGTTGTTGCGTAAAACTCTTCATTACAAGCACCACCCAGTTCATAGCAGCTCATTTTTTTCATATGACGACTTTTATTTCTAAATATAGGAAAAGATCTAAATGAGCGAAACAAGATAGTTGATTAAATCGGTTGAACTGACAATTCCAACGAGCTCTTCGCCGTTTAAAACAGGAACAGCATGGAATTCGTGCTTTGATAATAGTGTTGCGACATCAGCGATTGAATCACTGACTTGAACACTTATAATTCGTTTGGTCATGACTTGTTCTGTAGTCAAGTTTTCATAGATGGCTTTATTGATTTCTTCTTCGTCAAAAGCGGAGATGAAACTCGCTTTGTCGATATCTGTTTTACTCAGCATTCCGACTATTTTTCCATCAGAAACAACTGGAAGATGTCTAATCTTATTTTTGGTAATGATGTTGTAGGCGTCTAATAATTGTTGATTAGATTTTACAGTAAAGACATCAGCTGTCATTATCTTCGAAATGGTGGCTTTCTCTTTCATGACATTTGAATTTAAGGATACACTAATTTACGTCTGTTATATCGAATCAAGTATGATTTTTATCATTGTTAACCATGTATGAGAAGAATCCAAATCGTAATCAAAAGAGGTCCTAAAATTCCAATGAGTAGTCCATTGCTCCTAAAATCTTTCTGTTGTAGTTTTCCTGTGCTATATGCTATGGCATTGGGAGGGGTAGAAATTGGAAATAGTAAGGCACAAGAAGCACTTAGTCCAATGATTAGAGGAACGACGATTGGGCTTTGTGTTCCAAGTAGTCCGGCTATTGGAATTAAAATAGTAGCAGTTGCCGTATTGCTCATAATATTTGAAAACACCACAGTGAGTATGCCAAACAAGAGGGATATAGCCCAAAAACTCATTTGAAAATCAGCTAACTGGGTCACAAAATAAGCTGCCAATCCTGTTTTTTGAATGGCTAATCCTAAAGATAATCCTCCAGCGACGAGCATAAGCGTATCCCAAGGTAGTGATCTTACATCATCCGAGGTGATAATACTCAGCATCGTAAATACTAAAATTGGAATACCCGAAACAAGAGCAGGTGGAATACCGTGAACTTTTCCAGTCAACCATAGTAATATGGTTATTGTTAAAACTCCTAATACAATGTTTTTTTTGGATTTTAAATCTTCTTTTTCCCAAAGCTCTTCTTCTGATAATTCTTCTTTAGGTTTAATAAAACTCAAATCTAGATTTTGTTGTTCAGCTGGAAATAGTTTTGTCAATAAAAACCAAGTTAAGAGAGTGAGTGATAAGGCAATAGGAATTCCAACTATCATCCACTCTAAGAATCCGATATTAAAATCAAAAAGATCACTATTGTTAATTGCATCGACCGCAATGGCATTTGGAGGAGATCCAATGATGGTTCCCATACCACCGATGGATGCAGCAGCAGGGATCCCTACTAAAAGAGCTTTGTGAAATTTATTTCCCTCGTTTAATTTGAGTAGTGGAGGAGATACAGAGGCAATCATCATTGCAGTAGTTGCTGTATTAGACATCACCATAGAGCCTATTGCTGTAGCTCCCATAAGACCTAATAATACGTATTTTGGTTTAGCGCCAAAACCACCTACGGCAATTCTAAAGAGCTCTACGTCTAATTTGGATTTCTTCATTCCTTCTGCTAAAAAGAATCCTCCGAGCAATAGCCAGATTACCGAGTCACTCCAAGTATTAATAAATATGGTATAATCGATATAATCAGCACTTTCAGGGCTATTGACCGAAGGATTTCCCAGGGTAAATAGCAAAAATCCAATAATGAATAAGCCCACCGCAAATGGAGGTATCGCTTCAGTTACCCACAATAAGACTGAAAAAAACAACAAAAACAACACATAAGATTGTGGTGTGGTAAACGAAGAGTCTTTCAATAGATACATACTCCCAAAAGCAATGATGATGGAAAGTAAAAAAGTGATAATGTTTTTTTGATTGTCAACAGTGCGTTGCATTTTCTGAGTGTAACGCGAAGATGCGCGTCTAGAATCGGCCATGATAAGTGTATTTTGATTCAAAGAAAGTTACACTGCAAAGGTCGATACTTATTAAAACTCAAAAGATGATGTTTATCATTTGTAATGGATTATATCCTACATAATCAATTTCAATTAAGTATTTTCAAATGTTCAATTAATGATTGAGGCTCCTGGTAGGATTGGAGTACAGAATTAATTTTGTAGCTTTTATCCAATACTACAAGAGTCGGGAATATAATTTGATTTGAGTCCTTTGTTAGTGTGAGTGCTAGTTGATGGTATCCTTGAAGAGGATTATACGAATAGTTTTTATTTAATAATTTAATACTCGATTTGGATTCTGCATCGAGTTCAATACAGTAATAATTGCGATTTAAAAATTCAATTAATTGAAGATTTTTAAAACTAATCTCTTTTTGCATTTTACAGTAGCGACACCATTTTGTATGGATGAAGATTAAAAGTGGTCGATTGTCTGTCTGTTGTAATTCAGAAAGTTGATCAAAGTTTATCCATTGAATTTCTTGTGCGTTGATCTTAAGTGAAAAACAGATTGCTGCTATGATGATTCCAATTCTTTTCATCGATTAAGCTGATAGCGAATCCCTGCAAATAATCGGATTCCTTGATTTGGTGCATAAATATAGGTAGGGTCAAAACTCAATGCTTTTGGGTTGTTTGGAGTCGGAATAATTTGACCGTTATTGTCAAATTTCACCTCTTTGTCAAATGGATCAAAAGCCCTGGCAATACTATTAGCAGGAGGAGTGAAATTCAATAGGTTTTTTACTCCAGTATAGAGTTCCCACTCTTTGAATGGTTTTGAAAATTGAATATTTTGAAGACTATACCATTTTGAATAAGCAGGTCGATCATCTAAGGGACCTAGAAGGGGTAGTTTCATCGGACCAGTTACATTAGCGGTATAATCTATTTTTAGATTAGAAGCAAAGGTGTAACTCAGACTCCAAACTCCTGAAAATCGCTCCGTAAGTAATTGTCTATAGCTTTGTTCACCTTCAGTAATGGAAACATCCATTAGTGTTCCACCTGCTAATAATTTAATGCCGTTAGTAAATACTACGTCAATATTTGTAGAAATACCTTTAGATACGGCATAACCATTTAAGTTTTCATAAATGATTTGATTGGGATTGGTTTCGTAATCTGGAAAAATCGCATTGTTGAAGTGGGTATAAAACAGACTCGAGTCCAAGCCGACATAAATCCCTTTTGAGCTGTAAAATTTGTTGACCAAATTCAAATTTACATTCCATGATGTTTCAGGTTTTAATTCCTCTGTAAAGAATACTTCACGTGCACCAGTTAGTGCTGCGTGGTCTTCGGTAAAGACATTGGCAACTCTATATCCATTTCCAATACTCAAACGAATACTATTCTTTTGATCTAGAGAATTCCATTTGTAATTCAAACGAGGAGCGATAATTCCTTTGTGTACACTGTTGTAATCGTAACGCAATCCTATGAGTAATTTATTCTGTTCGTCAAATTGAATTTCATCTTGAATAAACAATCCAGGTAAGTGAATAATAGAAGGCCTGTTGTCTAAGTTCGTTGCTGAAGTAGCTACGGTGTTATCGTCATAAAAGGTATATCGATAAGCCAAGCCTAACATAAAGTCGTGGCTTTTACTGATGTGATTCCAACTCAACTGACTAAATCCAATGAGTTGATTGGCTTGATAATTGGTAGTGCCATAAACAGAATTTTGGTTGTGTCCATTGGCGCTAAACTGTAGTTGAATAGGCTCATCGAAAGGAAGTTCATAATTTCCGAGGAGCTCCCATCGTGAAGTATAGATACTCTCTCCATAGATTTGATCGCCAACCCTATAAGATTTATTCCAATTCATTTCACCGCCCCAACGATCTTCATAAACATAACGACTAGCTAAGGAAAAACTTTTAAGGCTTTTTCGCTTAAAGTCAATTTTATTGAATAGTGATATGCGGTGTTGAAGGGTGATGTCGGTAAATCCATCTGAATTGTTATCGATGGGATTTTGATAGTTAAAATAATTAATTCCCATCAAAGCCTGTGATTCATTCAGTTGATAGCGTAGCCCAATATCGGTATTAAACTCTCCCCAGCTGGTACCCATAAAATCCGCAGAAACAATTGGACTGGTAGCTGGTTTTTTGGTAATGATGTTGATCAATCCTCCAACGGCTTCAGATCCGTATAATGTCGAAGCTGGTCCTTTGACAATTTCAACACGTTCAATTAAGGACTGAGGGATTCCAGTAAGGCCGTATACTGTTGAAAGACCACTGACTATAGGCATGCCATCGATTAAAACCATGGTGTAAGGTCCTTCAAGCCCATTGATATGGATGTCTCCAGTATTGCAAATATTGCAATTGAGTTGAGGACGTACACCATTAATAGTTGTTAAGGATTCAAAAATCGAAGGAGTCGGGTTCGATTTAAAAAATTTAACCGAATACACTTCAATAGGTACTGGACTCTCTAATTTAGATACCTCTTTAAGGGTCCCAGACAAGACCACTTCCTCTAATTGTTCTGAGGATTCTCTAAGAACTATTTCAACATATTGATCACGAGTTGATCTAAGATCTATTTTAATGGATTTTGATTCGAATCCAATAATAGATGCCGTGATAGTATGTTTGTCGTGATCGAGTCCCTCTATAGAAAAATACCCATTATCATCAGTATAAGTGTCTGTTTTGCCTTCAAAAGCACTGATGTGAACATAGGTTAATGGATGGTTGTTTTGATCCAAAACACGACCTTCAATTTTTGTTGATTCTTGCGCGTTTACAGTTTGACCTAGAAGGCAAAAAACGAAAATGATATAGGGGTATATGTTGTAGCTCACTTTTAATGTTTTATAGTGCAAAGTTAAAAAGTTAGATAAGTCTAACAATATAATTTAGATAAATTTTATATTTTTGATTAAAAAGCATTCATGAATTCACAAACCAAGGAGAATTATCTCAAAGCACTTTATAAATTAGCAGATGATAAAGGGCAGGTTAACATATCTGATTTAAGTGTTGCATTAGATGTGTCAATTCCTTCAGTAAATAATATGGTTAAAAAGCTTCACGATGCAGGTTGGTTGACTTATCAGAAGTACAAGCCGCTTACAATGACTCCAGAGGGAATGAAAAGAGCCGCATCAATTATTAGAAAGCATCGTTTAACCGAAATGTATTTAGTGGAAAAAATGGGATTTGGATGGGATAGTGTTCACGAAATTGCCGAGCAAATAGAACATGTGAAATCTGAAGCTTTTTTTGATAAGATGGATGAATTATTGGGCTATCAAAAATTCGATCCTCATGGTTCTCCTATACCAGACAAAGATGGGGTTACACTTGAATTGAATCTTGAACATCTCTCTGACTGTAAGCCTGGACAGCGAGTGGTATTAAAAGCCTTATCAAATTCAGACAAACAATTTCTTCAATTTTTAAGCAGTAGATCGATTGCTTTAGGTGTTGAATTTGAGATATTAAATAAAGAGCCATACGATAATTCAATGACCCTTTCTTACAAAAATCACCTCAAAGAAGTGCTGAGTCAAAAAGTGTGTGGACAGCTATTAGTCAGTCATGTAGATTAGGAATAGGGTTAGGGTATTTTCATCCTTTCTTCGTATCTTTAATAGAAATACAAAAGGAGTGAAAATAAAAATTTTAATACTTTCTATTCTATTACAAGGAGTAGTTAGTTCCCTTTTTGCTCAAACTGCGGATCAGATTATTCAAAAAGCGGATGAAAAATACAGAGGTAAGTCAGCCTATACGGAGATGACCATTCAAACAGTTCGCCCTAAATGGAGTAAAGAAATGAAAATGAAGGGATGGTCCAAGGGATCCGATTATTCTGTGTCTTTAGTTCTCAGTCCAGCAAAAGAAAAAGGGGTCGTTTTTTTAATGCGAGATAAAGAAGTGTGGAATTACATTCCCAGCTTAAACCGTTCGATTAAGTTTCCTCCATCGATGATGATGCAAAATTGGATGGGAACTGATTTGACTAATGATGATTTGGTCAAACAGTCCTCGATGATTGAGGATTACGACAAACAGATACTCGGTTCAGAATTAAAAGAAGGATTGGACTGTTGGAAGATTGAACTCATACCACACGAGGATGTGGCAGTTGTGTGGGGAAAGATCATTATCTGGGTTGAGAAGAAAGATTATATGCAATTGCAGACAGATTTTTACGATGAAGACGGATTTTTAGTCAATCAAATGATAGCTTCTGATATTCAAAATTTTGATGGAAAACGATTGCCTTCAACTCTAAAGGTAATTCCTGCAGAGAAGGAACATCAATTTACTCTGATTCATTACGATGTTTGGAATTTTGATGTATCGATTCCAGATATCTATTTCACTACCAACTATATGAAACGCATTCGATAAATGTTATTAAGCCTCGCTTGGAGAAACATATGGAGAAATAGAAAGAGAAGTTTTATCACTCTAGCTTCCATATTGGTAGCAGTCTTACTTTCGGTGCTGATGCGTTCCATGCAACTGGGAATGTACGACCATATGATAGATACGGTCATTGGATCTTACAGTGGTTATGTCCAAATTCATCAAAAGGGCTATTGGGATGAGCGTTCCATTGACAATGGAGTTTTTTACAATTCTGATTTAATCGATTCCATTGAGAAAGTTGAAGGTGTAAAGGCTGTATTGCCTCGATTGGAAAGTGCCGGACTCCTCTCTTTAGGAGAACTATCCAAAGTTATCAGCATCAATGGTGTTGAACTTCAAAAAGAACTTCAAATTATGGATATTCAATCTAAAGTGATTGAAGGAAGGCTTTTTGAAACCCCTAATGAAATTGTTGTCGGAAAAACCATTGCTGCGTTTTTTAAGGCTAAAGTTAACGACACTCTTGTTTTTATGAGTCAAGGTTATCACGGTCTCATGGCAGCTGATCAATTAGTGATTTCAGGAATTCTCGATTTAAAAAATCCCATGCTCAATCGAATGATGGTTCTCCAATCGATAGAAGGAGCTCAAGATTTATTTTCAGCCAAAGGGATTGCGACTTCACTGGTGGTCGATGTGGATCAGTATGCAAACTTGAATAAGATACAAATGCGTTTAACTGAGGTTTTAGACCCACAACAATACGAAATTATGAACTGGAAGGAATTGTTTCCAGAATTAGAACAGACCATAGTAGCAGACGATGTAGGAGGAATATTAATGGTTGCCATACTGTATATGATTCTCATCTTTGGGATTTTTGGAACTGTCTTGATGATGACCCAAGAACGGCTTTATGAATTTGGAGTATTGGTTTCTATTGGAATGAAGAAGATAAAGTTGATGATGATGGTATTTATTGAAACAGTTATCTTATCACTTTTGGGAGTCTTGTCAGGGATTGCGGTTGCCTATCCGATATTGATATGGAAGCATTACAGTCCTATGCAATTTCCGGGGGATCAACAGGAGATGATTGAAAATTATGGGTTTAGTGCTGAAATTCCATTTTATATCAAATGGGATTTGCCTTTTACTCACGCCTTGATCATCTTTTTAATAGCCTTAGTGGTTTCGCTATATCCTATCTACGTGATCAAGAAACTCAAACCTATTAAAGCGATGAACGAATAATGAAAACACTCATCTCAATAGCCTGGAGAAATATTTGGAGAAATCGACTGCGATCAATCGTTGTGGTTATTTCTATTGTTCTGGGGTTATGGGCTGGAATGTTTATTATGGGAATGTCAATAGGGATGAACAATCAACGAATGGATGGAGCTATTGATTCTACAATTGCTCACTTACAAATTCATCATCCTGAATTTTTAATCGATTTTAACAAGAAATACACTCTAGAAGACAGCGATCGAATAACAGATCAGTTAGATCATCTGAGTGAAATTGAAGCCTATTCCAAAAGGTTGATTCTACCCGCAATGGTAGCTTCAGTTAAGGGAAATTACGGTGTTCAACTCTTGGGGATCGATTCTGAATCAGATAAAAGAGTAGTAGATATCCATCAACGATTAGTAAGTGGAACCTATTTTGAGAAGTTTAAAAGAAATCCCATTGTCATTGGTCAAAAGTTAGCAGATCAGCTTGGAGTAGAGGTCGCCTCTAAAATAGTACTTACTTTTCAAGATCAGAACAATAACATTATCTCAAAAAACTTTAGAGTTGAAGGAATTTTTAGATCTCCTAATACGAGTTATGATCTCTCAACAGTCTTCGTAAAGCGAGAGGATATAGAAACGCTAACCGGCTTAGAAGGAAGGTCACATCAAATCATTATTAGATGCAATTCCATAGCAGATGTAGATGGAGTTAAATCCGTTCTACAAACACCAATGGATGTTGAAACATGGGGAGAGGTTTCACCAGAGTTGGGGTATGCTCAAGAAACTATGAGCGCCTTTATCTACGTTTTTATGGGAATCATCCTTCTCGCATTGGCCTTTGGAATTATCAACACCATGCTGATGGCTATCTTAGAACGCAAAAAGGAATTGGGAATGCTGATTTCTATTGGAATGAACAAGCGTAGGGTGTTTGTTTTAATTGTTTTAGAAACCTTGTTTTTAACTCTTATAGCACTTCCATTTGGAATAGGATGTTCGTATTTGACTAATTGGTATTTCAGTATCTACGGAATAGATCTTTCTGTTGTTGCAACGGGATTGGAAAGTATGGGGCTCGCTGCAGTCATTTATACCTATTTGCCTTTAGAGGTATACCTTAATATATCGCTGATGACTTTTGTAGTCAGTATGCTCTCGGGAATGATTCCTGCAAGAAGAGCACTTAAAATAAACCCAGCTGAAGCTGTTAAATCTGCATAATTATGAAGACAATAATAAAGTTAAGTGAGGTCTATAAAATTTACAACGCTAACCTTCCCAATGAAGTAAAAGCATTAAACGGCATCTCGTTGGAGATAAAGGAAGGTGAGTTCACAGCTGTGGTTGGACCTTCTGGATCTGGAAAAACAACCCTGCTCAATTGCATTGGTGGATTGGACAAACCTGACAAGGGTTCAGTGATCGTAGATGATATCGAGATTGTGGAATTAAAAGAAAACGAACTCATTAATTTTAGACTCCAGCACATTGGATTTGTATTTCAATCTTATAACCTCATACCCGTATTAACAGCAAAGGAAAATGTTGGATTTGTGATGCTTCTTCAAAACAAAAAGAAAGTTGAGATTGAACAACGCGTAATGGAACTACTTGATTCCGTTGGCCTTAAAGGACTTGAAGACAAACGACCCAATCAAATGAGTGGAGGTCAACAACAACGAGTAGCAGTAGCTAGAGCTTTGGCTTCCAAGCCTCGTTTTATTCTAGCAGATGAACCCACTGCAAATTTAGACTCCAAGTCCACAAACGATCTCTTGGATATTATGGAGAAGCTCAATAAAAATGAAGGGATTACCTTTTTGTTTTCGACTCATGATCAGCGCGTTATCGACAGAGCACATCGTGTGATTGAAGTTGTGGATGGAACCGTTGCAGCTGATAAAACAATCAAATGAAATTAAACTATTTACATACGATTCTCTTCATTTTTGTGGGATTCATATCCAATGCACAAGATCAAGATTCAACAGATTGGGAAGTCTACGGTTATTTCAATGGAGTATTTAGCAGTATTACACAAGAGAATCAGTTTGAAGGAATGGATTATTTAATTCATCATCGATTAAATGTAGATGGGTATTTTAATGATAAACTGAGTTTTCATGCAGGAATGAGAAATCGACTCATTTGGGGCTATTCACTTCAAAACATCCCCAATTATTCCTCTTATATCAATCAGGACGGAATGGATATCAATCTTGGCAGCTTGTGGATGGATTCTAAAAAATTTGTGGGACATACTGTCTTCGATCGATTGAATCTTGAATTAGAAACCAATAAGTGGCATATGGTATTGGGTCGACAACGCGTGAACTGGGGCAAGAATTTGGTTTGGAATCCCAATGACTTATTTAATGCCTTTAATTATTTTGATTTCAATTATCCTGAACGACCAGGTGTTGACGCTTTGAGAATTCAATACTACCTTTCTGGAGATGCTTCCTTAGAATGGGTGAGTAGTTATGATCAATTTAAAAATCAGCGAATCACAGCCCTGCGCTATGCAACGCATCTAGGTCAATACGATTTTCAGTTACTTGGGGCTGATTACAAAGACTATTTAGCATTGGGAATGGGCTGGGAGGGAGCCATTAATGCGATCGGTTTTAAAGGAGAAATGACTTATTTTACCCCTGTTTTTTTTGATTCTTTGGTGGGTTCTTCGCAATCAATGCTAAATATTTTTCAATTCTCCCTGTCTTTTGATTATTACTTTAAAAATGGCTGGTATGTATTGTTTTCTAATTTGTATAATTCCCAGGGAATTTCAGGTGCAGATGTAAGTTCTTCGCTCTTCTCCAATTCGAGAGTTGATGTTACGAGCTTGATGCCCAATAAAAACACTTATTTAATTCAGCTTTCAAAACCGATCAATGCTCAATTGTCAACTTCACTTACAACATTATATGCGAGAGAGCTCAAGGCCTATTTCGCAATGCCACAACTCTCGTGGAGTCTATCTCAAAATTGGGATATCAATTTAATTGGTCAGTTGTACTATTCAAAAGCGACTACTGATTTTAGTAGTTCCACCTCCAATATCTTTATTCAACTGGGGTATTCTTACTGAGGATTGTCGTAGATAATCTTTAAAAGTCCTCTGAGTTCTCCATCGCTAAATCCCGTTGCTAAATCGTTTGGATAAAGCTCATAAAGAGTGCTTTTTACCGATTCTGATATCTGCGTTGTTCCATGGCAGTTTAAACAGAGAGGAGAATCGATATAAATGGGAGCGTAGAATAATTTTTGTGAACCCGTTTGAAATAGTTTGGGATTTTTGCTCTTTGACTGATTGTACTGTTCAATCAAGGATAATTCAAAGCGAGATGCTTTGTTGAGAAGATTTCTGTTTCTGTGACTAACTCTTGAAAAGGACAGCTGTTTGGCCTTAGAAATGCTATCTGTTAATGGAATAGCATTGGTGTTGCAGAATTTGATTGCTTCTTCAATGCCACCATTGGTGATCGCTGTCTTGAGATTGCTCTTAAGGGTATTGCTGTACTCTTTAGCGTATAGTTTGCTTCTCGACATCAATTCAGGGTCATTGAATTCAACGGTCTTATCAGTGCAACTAATTGAAAAAGATAATGCGCATAACAGTACAAATCTGTATAAAGATGTATTCACGATTTCTGTATTAACTTCTATAAAGTTAACGATTTACATCAAACAGCTGTCCATTTAAAATTAGTGTTTTACATTCTTAAAGTATTCTTCTTGTAGCTTAAGAGATTGCTCATCGGCTTTTACATCTTTAATAGCCTTAACCAATGATGATACCATAGAATCTGAAAGCAGTTTTCCTAACTCTACAGTCGATACTTCTGCCTCACCTGCATAGTGGTTTGGAAAAGAAGCATACCACCAGATTGCGGTATACAAATCAGATGAGAGCTTTAGTCTTTTTTGATCTTGACCTGAGTCCTTGTGAACGTAATCCATTTTTACTAATTCAGGTCTTAAATGCATTAGCATCGAAGTTTCTTTTTCTCCTCCATGCATATCAAATGAAGGATCTGATTTTCTGAGTTTAGCAGCTTTCTTAGCATCAGCTTCTGGCATTTTTGGATCAAAGAAATAAACGACATAATCGCGTTTCTTTTCCATTTGATTCTGAATAAAATAACGAATCATTTGAGGGTTTCCACCGTGTCCATTGACAATTAAAATACGTTTAAATCCATTTCTTCCCAATTCCTGACAAGTAGCTTCAAGTAGTTCCATGGCTAATTTGCTTGGAATCGAAAATGTTCCAAACTGTTGTCTAGCTTCATTTACCTGACCGTAAAAATAGTCTGGAAAAACTACTGCGTATTCTTCTTTAGTAGCCATTGCAGACCACTCTCTAACCTTGATAAGGTCAGAACCGATTGGACCATGCGGTCCGTGTTTCTCTAAAATACCAATAGGCAAAACACAAGTGTAATTTGATTTTTCAAGAGCTGTCTCCCAATCAGTTGCGGTGAGTTCATCCCACCTAGAAGGAAGTTCTTGTGAAAAACTAAAAATGCTCGTTAGTAATAAGAGGGTTAAAGCAAAGTGTTTCATAAGTATAAAATTTTATTTAGTTCAATTTAATTATAATTGAACGTAAAACAACTCACAAAACAGTTTTATTGTGTAAAAATTACAAATTGATAATTTTCAGCTTATTTTATCAAATTAATGACAACACATTATAGAGATTGCTTTTGGAAACTAACAGGTTGTATTCCGCCTCAATGGCCTTAAGCTGATTTTCTATCAGTTTTGATTCTCTTGTTATAATGTAAAACAAAGCACTTTCTCCAAGTTCAAATTTACGCTGTTCGGCATTGAGTAATTTTTGATAATCAGAAACGATTTCATTGCTTAAAATCAACTGTTTAGAATAGGATTCAATTTCATTTTCTATTGCAGTAATTTTGTTTTTTAAACTTAACTCTGTTTGAAGTTGATCGTATTCAATGGCTTTTAATTTGAAGTTTGCGAGTTTTAATGCAGCTCGTTCTTTTCTTAAAAACAAGGGTAATTGAACTTGAACACCAGCCTTGTAGTTTTCAGGATTTAAATTGTTGAAGAGCTCTGAAGAAGTCTGATTTAAAAAGTTGTATTTTAAATTAACAGTTGGCAATAAATTATTTAATTGAAGATTTTTTTCCACCTTCAAGGATGCTCGTTTAAAACCTAAAGATAGTAGTTTAGGGTGTTGATCAATTTCAAAAGCATCAAAGCTAAACTCGTCTATTCCAAGAATGAGGTCAGCCTCACTTTGAGTGTTGAGATCAGGAGTAATTGATTCTTTGAGTTCTAAAGGAATATTGTCGATCCAAAGAAAATTAGAAAGCCCTAATGAAGCTTTGAGATAATTTAAATTTGCCTTTTCACTGCTTAATTTTCTGTTGTTATAAGCAATCTTGGCTTCTGTAATATCGATGGTTGGATTTTCACCTAACTCCACGTTCTTTTCGATGCTGAGAAGTCTGGTTTTAGCGTTGACCACAAACTCTTTGTAAATGAGTTGTTCTTTATAAGCTCGAAGCCAATTAAAATAGGTTAACGTAGCTTCAGACAACAATTCATTGACGGCTAGTTGATTGTCTACAAGTGCTTGGCTTCTGTACAGTTTTGCTTGCTTTAAAGTAGCCATACGCTCATTGATGAGCAATCCCTTTGCTAACGCAATTTCTGCTCCGACTTGATACAGTTTTTTGTCAGAAGTATACAGATTAGGGTTGAGGTAATCTCCTGAATTTTCTTCTAGAGCAGCTTTTAATTCTATACCATACCAAGTTGGAATCTTAAACACAGAGTTAAGTTGATTGTAATAGTTGGTGCCTTTAAATTCTTTAGTGGCATAATCTACTTCAATCTTTGGATCAAATGCTCCTCTAGCTTTTAACAACTTCGCTTGACTTTCACTGATGATTAAGTTGGCTTGTTTTACAATCGGGTGGTGTTTTTTGACATAGGCCAAATACTCATCCAAACTCAAAGTTTGAGCCTCTTGACTGTGCAAGGGATTTTGCCAAAGTAAAATTGTTAAAACGAATAAATAACGTATCATTTTGATTCTTTATTTGAAGTTTGTGGTTTGTAAAAATCTGGTGGAAACCCATTGACCTGTCTCCATATTTCAAACCAAATAGGCACATCGTTTAAAAGGGCAATGGTCATGGCTCCTGAGCCTACTCTTAATTCTTTAGGCCAGGGTCGGTCTTCCTTATCTGGAGCTAATAATACGCGATACATTCCATTGGGGCTAATGTCGTTTTCAAGAGCGACAACACGAGCTCCATAGGTTCCATATGAAACAGACTCCCAGCCGTTAAACACAATAGCCGGCCATCCGTCAAATTGTACGCGGACTTTTTCGCCAATATTCATCAGGGGCATATCGATGGGTCTTACATAGGTTTCAACTGCTAAATCAAATTGAGCGGGAGTTATGGTCAAAAGGCTCTCACCTTCTTTAAAACTCTCTCCAATTCCCGATTTAAATATTTTATTGACATATCCGTCTTGTGGTGCTCTAACCCATAAGAGATCACCTCTTTTTGAGTAGTTGGCAAAACTGTTTTCAAGCTTGGATACTTCAACTCTATTGTTGAGTTCCAGGGATTGCGCAGAGAAGAGTTCACTTTGAGCCTTCGATATTTTATCGCTGTAGGAAGCTTTAACTCTAGAACGATCTAGTTCAGCGTTGAGTACATTGTTTCTGCTCTCCAATAGTTTGTTCTCTTGAGCGACATATTTTGCTTGACTCGTTTGCAATTTGAGTTTTTTATCCTCCACATCTCGGGTGGCTTTAAGTCCTTCTTCATTTAGACTAAGAACTCGATCGTATTGCTTTTGAGCGATTAGTTGACTGGTATAAGCAGCCTCTAATTCAATACTGTCACTCTTCACTTTTAAATGCGACTGTAGAATTTTATTGGCAGCTTGTTGAAGCTTGAGATCAAGTTCCTCTTCCAAAGCAATCAATTGATTTTTTAAGGCCTCAATTTTATTTTGATAAGCTTTGGAAGATTCATTTTTAGCCTGTAATTGTAAGTTGGTTCGCTCGCTGAGTTTTGTATCAAAATAGTCGCTTTTTACCTCAGAAATTCTAAGAATGGTATCTCCAGCTTTCACAAAGTCTCCTTCTTTGATAAACCACTGTTCAACTCTTCCAGGAATTTGAGATTGGATGTTTTGTGGACGTTGATTTGGTCGAAGCGTGGTGACCTTACCATAACCTGTGATATTTTGAGTCCATGGTAAAAATAAAATGACTAGAAGAATAATTCCGAATACTAACAACAGTCTGTCTAAATGCTTGTAGTACCTTTTATCACTGACCTTTTGTACAGAACGGTAGTGATCTAAACTTACATCTTTGTTCAATGGGTTTTTTGAAATATTTAGCATCGTTTATTTAGTTTTAGCTAGTTCTCCTTTGTTTAAATTGACTACTTTGTTGGCATAGGTCTTCCAGTATTGATTGCTGCTCACAACAACAAGGGTCCACTGCTGATTTGGATCTGACAAATAATCGATAATTTCTTTAGTTTCAGAGCTGCTAAACTGATCTAAAGCATCCTCTAAAATCAACAGTTGAGGTTTCTTTAAAATCGCTCTAGCCAAAACGATCTTTTTACTATTGGTATGAGAGATTTGCTTTCCTTCAGGATAAATCACTGTATTTAAACCTTGTGGTAATTCTTTTAAAAACAAACTCAATCCAACCTTGTCCAATACTTTGTAGATCTCTTCATCTGAAATCGATGGATCTCCAAAGCTTAAGTTCTCTCTTAAGCTTCCTTCAAAAGGATATTCTTCAGAAAGTGAAAGTCCTAATTGAGAACGATAGTGATTGAGGTAAATTCCCTCAGAATTGAGGTTGTTGATAAACAGACTTCCCTCTGAAGGTTTAATCAATCCTGCTAACATTCTTAAAAAGGTAGATTTTCCAGAACCACTCTCACCTTGAATCAACAGTTTGTCTCCTTTGTGAATTTTCAAATTCAGATTTGATAAAATCGCTTTTTCTCTATTGGGAACACGATAGGATACATTTTCAAATTCAATGTTTAATTCATTTTTGAGATTTACCTTTTCTCCTTCTTGTGACTCAAGTGGCTTGTCGACAACCTGTCCTAATTTTTCAATTGAGGTAAGCATGTCATAGAGGGTTTCCAATCCGACAATTAGTTTTTCTATAGAAGCAATTACTAATAAAATAATGATTTCTGCGGCTACAAATTGACCGATATTCATACGCTGCATTAACACTAATACACCGCCAATACTCAACAATCCAGCGGTAATTAACGCTTTAAAGATGATCATTTTAATATACTGAGACTTAATTACTCCAAAGTGATTTTCTCTAGCATTGAGGTACTTTTCTACTAAAAGATCATTTTTGTGAAGAGCTAAATTGGTTTTTCCGGATAGTTTAAAGCTCACGACTGATCGAGCCACTTCTTGGATCCAATGTGCAACCTTGTACTTGTACTTAGACTCCTCTAAGCTAGTCTTTAGTCCCTTCTGAATACTGTATTTGAACACTAAATACACACCGCCTAAGAGCACAATTCCATACGCTATGAAGAGCGGATGGTAAAAGGATAGGAGTAAGAGTGCAAAAACAACTTGTAGTAAAGCAGCTGGTACATCGATTAAAATTTTAGTCAATCCTTTCTGGATCGTCAAATTGTCAAAAAAGCGATTCGCAAGCTCAGGTGGATAGTAATTTCTGAGTTCTTCCATCGTCATCTTTGGAAAACGATAACTGAGTTCGAAAGAAGACTTAGTAAAGATGCGTTGTTGCATGGTTTCAATAATGCGTAGCTGCATCAATTGAAGGATTCCATTGAAGGCAGCACCAAGAGTAACCAATACGATAAGAACGATCCACGAGGAGGATATTTCAGCTCCTTGAATCAGGTTGATAATCGCTTGTATTCCTAAAGGTAGGGACAGTGCCACTATTCCTGAGAAGAGTGCATAGTAGAATATTTGAAAGATATCCTTTCGTTCAATCGATAGTAAATTGAAAAAACGGTCCCAAGGACTTAAAGGTGAATTATTCATTCGAATTAGTGTTTAAAGTTCGTATAGCTAAATCTGTTAAAAAGAATTTAGGGATGTCACTATCGTGACAATCAGTTAGTGTTTTGAAATGCTTGTTTAAGAAGTGTTGATGAAGACTTGATTCGACTATGGTACTTGCCAAGCTGCTTGGGTAATTATAAGAAGAATCTACGTCATATATCATTTCTTTTAGTCTTAATACAAGACTCTTATAAACATTGAAATATCCTTCTTTATTTTCTTTATCGACTTCTTTTGTCAAGAAGGATTTGGAATTTTCATTAATGATGATTCGATGAAGGGTCACTTCATTGATATGGGTAATACTACTGTCTTCAACAACAGGTTTTGAAATTACTTCAATGGCTTTTTTGAGTTTTTCAATGGGATTGTTTAAACTGTGTGTTTCAATGACCATTTGATACTCAATCCAAGTCCAATACCAAGAGGTTAAATAGCTCAAAAGCTTGTGTTTGTTTTCAAAATAACGATAGATAGAACTCTCGTTAGACCCAATGCGTTCTCCTAGTTTTTTAAATGTGAATGCTTCATAGCCAATTTCATCGATGAGTTCAATGCTCTCTCTTACAATACGCTTACCCAAATCAGAGGATTCAGGGTCCTTATTGTAGATAGAATCAGCAACAGTTATTTTAAAGTTAGCTAACATGTTAATCATAACATTTAATCTTATTTTGTGCAAATATAATAGTAATACTATTAATAATGCAAATAAAACTTTCTTATGATGCTATAAGACTTGTTTATGTTAACTTGAGGGATTGTTTAAGTAACTAGTAACGAGCTTCTGTTAAATAGAAAAATTCTAGTTTTTTAAAATTCAAATAGAAAAAAATAAAGAATAAAAAAAGCCCATTCATATTGAATGGGCTTATTGTTTTTTGTGGTACCTCCAGGAATCGAACCAGGGACACACGGATTTTCAGTCCGTTGCTCTACCAACTGAGCTAAGGTACCATGCTCTTAAGCGGATGCAAATATAAATTCAAATTGCGGAAAACCAAACAAAAACATAAAAAAAGCACTTCGTTTTTATTCTTTTTTTTTCTTTGTAGTATGAATCTAGTTTTAGACATTGGAAATACAAGAGTGAAAGCAGCTGTTTTTAAGGAAGATAAGCTTGTTGATCATTGGGTCTGGGAGCGATCCGCTGCACTTAAAAATACTGAGGGTTTAATAGGTCGATTGTCAATTGCAAATACGATGGTGGCATCTGTTGGTGGAGAATTTAAAGAGCTTATTGCTTTTTTGGAAGCCTCTGTGCCTAATTTTTTTGTGTTGACTTTTATGTCAGCACTTCCATTTATAAATGCGTATAAGACTCCTATGACTCTTGGTGTCGATCGATTAGCGGTCGTTGCAGCAGCTCAGTTTTTATATCCAAACAAAAATTGTTTGATCGTCGATGCGGGGAGTTGTATTACTTATGAATTATTGACTAGTTCAGGTGTGTATTTAGGAGGAGGAATCGCTCCTGGAGTTCAAATGAGGTATAATTCAATGAATACTCAAACAGCAGCATTACCTCTTTTATCTAGACCTGATTATGTCAATACTTATGGAACTAGTACTGATACCTGTATGCATTCAGGGGTTGTTTTAGGGGTCTGTTACGAAATAGAGGGCTGGATTCGTTCAGTTAATACCGAACTAGAAAATTTAACAGTGATTTTAACAGGAGGAGATGCTAAATACTTGTCTAAACAATTAAAAAACACCATATTTGCGAATCCCAATTTAGCCTTGATTGGTATTAATCAGTTACTTCAATATCAGATAACGCATGCTTAAGAGAATTTTATTAGTATTTTTTATAGTCCTAGGGACACAAATCCACGCTCAAAAATACACTTCATCTCCCTATTCCTATGTTGGATTTGGTGAGCTGTTATCTTCTACAACTGTAGAGAATCAAGCAATGGGGAAAATGAGTATGTATACTGATAGTATACACCTAAACTTAAACAACCCAGCAGCACTTGGTAAATTAAAAGTGACCAATTACGCTATTGGATTGTCTTCATCCTACTCTTCATTGGCATCTGACTCTCAGAAATCAGATAACCTCGCCTCTCGATTGGAGTATATTGGAGTTTCATTTCCACTTGCTAAGAAATTAGGTTTTAGTTTTGGAGTGATGCCTTTTACGGCTATGGATTACCGTCTCTACGCTGAGAGTTCTGACAGTGACGGTACAGAGCTTGACAATATTTTCTCAGGAAGTGGGAATATCAATAAGTTGTATTTCTCATTAGGAACAAAACTTTTCAAGTATTTAGATGTAGGTGCATCTATGTATACTAATTTTGGAACGATTACTAAGGAACGCATTCAATCAATTCCTGAAGTTTTTAACGGAACCATCGATCGAAGAACTTCACGTCTAAGAGGAGTGAATTACAATTTATCTGCTCACTTGCAGCTTCCATTAACTGAAAAACTCGATTTATATGCTTCAGCTATTCACACTTCTGTTAATGAATTGTCAAGTGAGAATTTAAAAGAAATTGGAACCGTGAATTTGGAAAATGGAACTGATATTGAAGTTAATTCTGTTGATCTTTCGTTAACTGGTTTGGATCAAACCAGTCTGGTTTTACCCTCAAAGAATTCAATTGGAGTTGGTTTTGGAACTGACAAGTCTTGGTTTTTTGGGGCTCAATATAGCAGTTCTGACTTGTCGAATCTAGAAAATGATTTCTTGTCTCAATCCAATGTGAGTTATCAAAAAAGCTCTTTGATAAGTGTTGGAGGATTTTTTATTCCTAATGCGAGTAATTTTGCGTCTTATTTCCAAAGATCAGTATACCGAGCAGGAGTTCACTTATCGAATACAGGATATGTGATTAATAATCAAGAAATAAAAGACTTTGGCGTGAATTTTGGTATAGGTATACCAGTGGGAGGCGTATTGTCTAATTTAAACACTACTTTGAGTCTTGGAACTAGAGGCACAAAAGAATCTGGTTTGATCAAAGAAAACTATGTTAAATTGAAGATAGGCTTATCATTAAATGATATTTGGTTTGCTAAAAGACAGATTAATTAATTAAATTTGTAAGCTTTAAAACCATTGTGTAAGAAATACAAACTAATAAACTAATAAAATGAAAAAGAATTTGTTGATACTGGCTATTGCAGTTTTAGGCTTTATTAAATTAGGTCAGGCCCAGGCTCAAAATCCTGAGTGTTTAACTAATTTATCGATCTACACCGAATATGTTAAAGTAAAAAATTACGATGCTGCCTATGAGCCGTGGAAGCAAGTTTATGAAGCTTGTCCTTCGTTAAACTGGGCTAACTTTTTATACGGTGAACGCATCCTAAAAGATAAGATTGAGAAGTCAGAAGGGTCAGAGAAATCAACCTACATCACTATGTTGTTGGATTTGTTTAAAAATTCTCAAGAGTACTTTCCAAAGAAAGTGAAATTAGCTGACGTTAAAACGGATGTGGCACTTTTGATGAATGATGAAAAATTGGCTTCTAAAGAAGAGGTTTTCAATATTCTACACGAGGGTTTTACGAAAGATCAGAAAAACTTTAAAAACCCTAAAGCACTCTATTTGTATTTCTCAAATTTAGTGGACTTGCACGAAGAGGGGATAAAAGATCTCAATGAGGTTTTTTCAATTTACGATGAGGTAGTGAATCAAATTGACATTCAGTTTGCAAGCCTCAACGCCACATCATTAAAATTACAAGAAAAAGAGGAGGCTGGAACACTTTCGTCAAGAGATCAACGTATGTTAAAGGTAGTTGAATCAAACTCTAAGGCATTTGATCAAATCGCTAGTTCGATCGATACCAAATTAGGACGCTTGGCGGATTGTGATAATTTAATCCCTCTATACGAGAAAAACTTTGAAGCGAAGAAAGGTGATGTTAAATGGGTAAAAGGTGCTGTAGGTAGAATGTTTTCTAAAGAATGTACTGACGATCCAATGTTCGTAAAATTGGTTGAAGCACAAACAGCTTTAGATCCATCTGCAGATACTTATTTTTATTTAGGTATGTTGAAACAAAAGCAAAATGATTCAAAGGGAGCAGTTGAAAACTTTAACAAGGCGGTAGAATTGGAGACAAATGCTGCTAAGAAATCTTCTATTCTCTATAAAATTGCTTTATCTTATAAGAATACTTCTAAATCCAAAGCTAGAGATTTTGCTCTAAAAGCTGTTGCTGAAGATGGTTCTAATGGAAATGCTTATTTATTAATAGCTAACCTTTATGCTAATTCAGCTAACGATTGTGGTGAGACTACTTTCGAAAAGAGAGCTATTTACTGGAAAGCTGCTGAAATGGCTAAGAAAGCAGGTCGTGTAGATCTTAAACTCAGAAAGCGAGTAGAACAAACTGTTGAGAGTTATGAGCAAAGAGCTCCATCTAGAACTGATATCTTTGAATCAGGTATGGCTGGAAAAGTTCTTACGTTCAAATGTTGGGTTGGTGGAAGTGTAAAAGTTCCGACTTTAGATTAATGAATTCAAAAAATACCCATATGGGATTTGTAATAGCCACAGTATTTACTGTGGCTTTGCTTTTTAATTCATGTGAGTCAAAAGACCAGAGTGAATTAATGGGTATTGATTCTAAAGTGTTTCCGCAGGGAATAGCTAAAAATTTCAAACTCTATTACAACGAATACAAGGAAAATAGGAGTGAGTTAATCGCAGTTAGAGATACGACTTCTCTATCTGCAATTTTAGAGGCTCAGTTGAGTGAAGATTACCAACAGCTGATATTTCCTTATAGAATTTTTCCACAAGGATTGAAGTTGACTCTTATCGATGATGATGGTGCTCGAACATACATCAACGCTGATTATGGAAAACTTTATGTGATGACTTCTATGGTTGATTTGAGAGGAAATGTTTTGATAGAACTTCCAGATGGTTCAACTCTTGAAACAGATCAGCTTTATTGGGATCGAGAAAATGATTGGGTCTTCACCGATAGAGATTTTAAATACACCAATCGAGAAGATAATAGTCTAATGAATGGCAAAGGAATGGATTTTAAAAGAGATTTTACGTATTTTAATGCCCATCAAACCTATGGTACCATGGTTTTAAAAGAAGAATAATTATGTTAAAAGTATTGAGATTTACGGAGTATTTATACGTTGTTGTAGCAGTTTTGTCTATTGTTAAAATAGCGAATAGTTACCTTAATAACACAGGGGAGGATATTACAATTTTTGTGTTATTTGGAGTTGTTTCTATTGGGATGTTTTTCTTTAGAAGAAACTATCGAAAGAAATTTGAAAATAGAAAAAACAAACAGTAGTTGGAACAACAACTTATCATAGTAGGTCTATCGCTATTGTTTTCAGCCTTTTTTTCAGGTATGGAAATCGCCTATATTTCTGCTAATAAGATTCATTTAGAGCTCGAAAAAAAACAAGAAGGGGTTTTTGCTTTAGTGCTGAGAAGATTAACAGCAAAACCTTCTAAGTTTATAACGACCATGCTTATTGGAAACAATATTGCACTGGTTATCTACGGTTTGTTTATGGGTGAAATACTCATGAATTGGTTTGAGAGCTTAACCTCAAATTCATCTTCTGAATTGATAGTGAGTCTGTTAACTGACTTCTCTCTTTTTAGTCAAACTGTGTTGTCTACCTTGGTAATTCTTATTACTGCCGAGTTTCTTCCAAAAGTGTTTTTTCAAATCTATGCGAATTCACTGATTAAGATTTTTGCAATTCCTGCCTATTTGTTTTATTGGGTATTTTCAATTGTGTCCAATTTCATCATTTTTATATCGGATATGATTTTAAAACTCTTTTTTAACACCGAAGGTGATGAAGTGCAATCGGCCTTTTCAAAAACAGAGCTCGGAAATTATATCAATGAACAAATGGAATCTGTAGAAGAAGAGGATGAGGTTGATTCAGAAATACAGATTTTTAAAAACGCTCTAGAATTCACCAATGTCAAAGCTCGAGAAATTATGGTTCCTCGAACAGATTTAGTAGCTGTAGATCTAAGTGTTGAACCTAAGAAACTCATTGAATTGTTTTCTCAAACAGGATTTTCTAAGCTCTTGGTGTTTGAAGGGGACCTCGATAATATCATCGGATATGTTCACTCCTATGCACTGTTTAAAAAACCTTCTCACATTAAGAAAATACTCATGCCTATTGAGTATGTTCCTGAAACCATGCTGATTTCTGATATTTTGGATGTACTGACTAAAAAACGCAAAAGTGTTGCGATTGTTTTGGATGAATACGGAGGGACCTCAGGAATGATGACCGTTGAAGATATCATCGAAGAGCTCTTTGGAGAAATCGAAGACGAGCACGATTCAACAGATCTCATCGAGGAAGAGAAGGAAGACGGATCCTTTGTTTTTTCGGCTCGTTTGGAAGTGGATTATTTAAATGAAACCTATGGATTGGATTTAGCAGAGAGCGATCAGTACAATTCACTAGGTGGACTTATTGTAAATAACACTGAAGAAATACCTGAATTAAACGAATCTATCGATATTGAGAATTGTCGTTTTACCATTCTAGAAGTTTCTGGAAATAAGATTGACTTAGTTCGTTTGCAAGTCTTGGAAGAGAGCTAATTAGAAGCTTTTAAATTTCTTTTTTTTTAATTGCTTATTATTTTCATTTGAGTTTCTTTTTTGAAAAGAAAACACTATTTTCGCCCATCTATATCAACAAAATATTACTATGGCAGTATTAGACAAAATCAGACAGAGAACCACTGTTTTAATTATCATTATCGGGATGGCACTTTTTGCATTCGTGATCTCGGGTATCTTTACTAAAAACGGTGTTTCACAGGAGACGGTAATTGGAGAAATTAACAGAGAGGAAATTAGTATTACAGAATTTAGACAACGCTTGGAAGTTGCTGCTGAGCAATCGAAAACTAGTACTACGATGCAATTAGTAGATCAGGTATGGAATTCAGCAGTGCGTACAAAACTTTTGGAACAAGAGTTCGAATCATTGGGTATTTCAGTAGAAGGAGATCAAATTCTCAACTTCATCAAGACGATTCCAGTATACGCTCAAACAGAATTATTTCAAGATGAGAATGGAGTTTTTAGCAATGAAAAATTTATCGCCGCTGTGGCTGATTGGAAAGTAAACAATCCAAGACAGTACCAATTGTGGTTGCAAGATGAATTAGCGATTACATTTAACGCTAAAGAACAAACCTTCAACAATTTAATTTTAGCAGGTGTAAAGGCTTCGGAATTAGAGGGAAAATACAATTACAAAGCTGCTAATGATAAAGTTTCAATTTCATTTGTAAAATTAGCCTATTCATCAATTGCAGACTCTTTAGTTACTGTAAGTGAAAGCGAGGTTAAGGCCTATATGAATGATCACAAAGAGGAATTTAAACAACAGCCAGCTCGTGATTTGAGATTGGTGTACTTTCCAGAAGTTGCTTCTGCTGCAGACGAACAAGCAATCGAGGCTGAAATCACTGCTTTGTTAGAAGATTCAGAAGAATTTGACGCTGATGCAAATGCAACAGTTAAAGTAGCTGGATTTAAAAACACAGACGATATGAGTCTTTTCTTAGATCGTCACTCTGATATTAAATTCGATACAATTTATAAATCAGATGTTGCTTTAGGATTCCAACAAAGAGAAAATCTAGTCGGTCTTTCTAAAGGAGAAATCTACGGTCCTTATAAAGAAGATGGATACTTTAAAGTGTCAAAGATGATGGATGTTAAGAAAAATGGAACTGCTAAAGCGAGTCATATCTTAATTTCATGGGCCGGTGCTCAATCAGCAAATCCTTCTGTTACCAGAACTAAAGAGGAAGCGAAGTCAATGGCGAATCAATTACTTAGACAAGCTCGTAATGCAAATGTTGCTGAATTCTATCAATTAGCAAGAGATAATTCAGATGGTCCTTCAGCTTCAAGAGGTGGAGACTTGGGTTATTTTGTAGAAGGTCAAATGGTGGCTGAATTCAACGATTTTGTGTTTGGTTCAAAAGTAGGAGCGATCGATATGATCGAAACTGATTTTGGATATCACATCGTAAAGATTGACGATAAAAAAGACACTTATCAAATTGCAACTTTAGCGAGAAGTTTAGCTCCTTCTGAAGAGACAATTAACACTAACTTTAAAAATGCAACTAGCTTTGAAATGGCTGTAAGCAAAGATTCAAATAACTTTGGAAGTATTGCTTCAGAGAGTAATTATCAAGTGCGTTCTGTTAGTAAAGTAGCTGCTTTAGAAGAAAATCTACCTGGTTTAGGTGCTCAGCGCTCTGTAATTCAATGGGCGTTTAACGATAATTCTTCTATTGGAGATATCAGAAAGTTCGATTTAGGAACAGGTTATGCAGTAGTTCAATTGACTGCCATCTACAACGAAGGAACTTCAACTGTGGCTGATGCTTCTATTAAAGCAATTCCTGCCATCAGAAAAGAAAAGAAAGCACAGATGCTCAAAGAGCAATACGCTGGTAAATCTATGGATGCTATTGCTTCTGAAGCTAAAATGGAAGTTGCAACTGCTTCGGCACTTAGTTTGAACAGTCCTGTAATTCCTGGTTCAGGAAGAGAAGCTTATATCGTAGGGAAGGCATTTGGAATGGAAGAGGGACAAGAGAGCGATCTTCTTCAAGGGAATGACGGTGTTTACAAGATTAAAGTGTCTTCAAAGACAGAGGCTGAAGCCTTAGAATCTTATGCTATCTATGCTTCTTCTATCGAAGCACAACGCAAATCAATTGCACCTTATTCTATATTCAGTGCGATTGAAAAGGCTGCAGATATCGTAGATAACAGAGCTGATTTTTACTAGTAGAAAATCATATCCCTATAAGGGATAACAATATCAAAACCCTTTTCTAGTACATAGGAAGGGGTTTTTTTAGTTCCACACATTAATACAAAATCTCCACCCCAAGCACCTAAACTTTTAACTGCTCCCTGGTAATCTGAAAAGAGTTGTTCTTTGATAGGTTTTGCTTTTAGTATAGAAGCCATCAATGATTCGTGCTTGGATAGTAGTTCTTGAAAGTTAAACAAGTCTTTTGCTTGTGACAATTGATCTGTTAGTGCATTGATTTTTTGAATCATAGACTGCTTGTCAAAATCGAGTTTTTGATAAGAGTTAATAGCATCTGAGCTGATTTGTTTGTTACCTAGATAGACAAAAAAGAGATGGTCAATAAAATTAGGTCGAAAGGAACAGGTTGTGATTTTTGGACTTTGAGCTTCGATACTATAAATAATTGGGCCTTTTGCTGTTGCACAGGCGATATCGTATCCACTTCCTTTAAATCGATCTTTAAGTAGTAGATACGGATCTATTGTTGCCCATTGACCAATCGTACTGATCAGCGTAGAGGAGGATCCTAATCCCCATTCTCTTGGGAAATCTAAATGAGTTTTGACACGGACTCCTCGATTCAAAAAATCAGGATTAAGTCTCTTGGATTCTGACAAGAGGCTTATTAAATGTTTTGAAGTTTCAGGATCAGATGTTTCGATGTTTTGAAAATCGATACTACAGCTCATCGAAAACCACAATTGGTTGTCGTGATCAAAACTCTCCCAGTGAATCTGTTGGTCATTTTGAGTTGTGACTTCTAGCTTTTGTCCCTTTTTTGTCGGCAATGCTAAGCCTTTGGCACCATCTAAAATAAGGTATTCGCCACTGATGAGTAATTTTCCCTGAGCGTAATATTCCTTCATTTAAGATCTTAATTTAATAAGTGCTTTACTCACATTTGAAAAACTGACCGTCTTGTTGTTAAACTCCTCACTGAGTAGTTCTTTTTCTTTTGGAGTGGCTCCTAATTGATTGAGAATATTCAACAGGTGCATTTTCATGTGTCCTTGCTGAATTCCAGTAGTGACTAGTGATTTTACAGCTGCAAAATTCTGAGCTAAACCTGCCACTGCGATGATACGCATCAACTCTTTTGCACTTGGATTTTGAAGGATTTCAAGTGCTAGTTTTACCAGTGGATGTAATTTAGTAAGTCCTCCTACAGTTCCTACTGCAAGGGGAATGTCCATCCAGAAATTAAATTGATCTTCTTTGATTTCTGCATGTGATAGACTGGAATACTGTCCGTCTTTTGAAGCGTAAGCATGAGCAGCAGCTTCAATAGCTCTAAAGTCATTGCCAGTAGCGATGACCACGGCATCAATTCCGTTCATGATTCCTTTGTTATGGGTAACGGCTCTATAGGGTGAGGCTTTAGCGATTGATACAGCCTGTATCATTTTCTTAGCAAATTCTCTAGGAGGAACAGAGGCTATTTCGCCTAAATCTTCTACAGGGCAACTCACTTTAGCTCTAACGACACAATTGGGGACATAATTCGACAAGATACTCATCACAACCTCTATATCCATATGATGATTGATGGCTTCTCGTTCTAAGGTTTTCGACAATTGTTCCAAGCAGGAGTTGATAAAATTAGCCCCCATCGCATCTGCAGTTTCAAAGGTGCAGTGCAATTGATAGTAGTGTTGAAGATCGTGTGTTTTATCTTTGAGTTCCACACTGCTGAGACCGCCACCTCGCTTCTCCATATTAGCAGTAAGTGGATTGCAATCTTCGATGAGTTGCTCTTTGATAGAATTAAAAAAATCTGTGAGTTTTTCCATCTCGCCAGGGTAGAGAAAATGTACCTGACCAATTTTTTCAGTTCCGAGAATCTCGGTTGTAAAACCACCTCGAGTTGACCAGTATTTTGCGGCTTTAGAAGCAGCTGCTACAACCGAACTTTCTTCGATGGCCATGGGTATGGCGTAATAAGTTCCGTCAATTAAAAAATTAGGAGCAATTCCAAGTGGGAGGTAGTAATTAGAGATGGTATTTTCAATAAACTCATCGTGTAATTGTTGAAGTTGTTGGTCGTTGTTCCAATAGTTTTTGATTAACTCAATACTCTTGTCGGGGGAATGAGTGTAATTTTTAGCAACCCAAGCAATTTTTTCTTCTTTGGTCCATTTTGAAAATCCTTCAACAGATTGGCTCATTGATTCTTATTTTTAAAGCAAAGATACATATTGTTTGTTTGAAGTTTAGAGATTCTTGTTATTGGTCAAGGAATATGTAGTTCTTTTGACGATTAGCCTTATAATTTAAAGCGTGATTTTTGTATCCCTTTTAAGATTTAATGTTATTTTTAGGCTACTTATAGCTAAATTGTAACAATCAAACGACTTAATTACTTAACGATGAACTATTTTTTTAAGATCATTTTTCTAATACTTGTTACTACTGTGATGAGTTATGCACAGCAGAAAACAGTAAGTGTAGAAGAAATCTACAACGGTACGTTTAGAACAAAGGGGATGGATGTATTGAGATCCAGAAATAACGGAACACAATACACACTGCTCAACTACGATCGAGCGACTCAAATTCAAACTATTGATTTGTATCAATACGAATCGCTCGAAAAAGTGGAGACACTTTTGTCTACTGAAGATTTAGATGGAATATCGTATATGAGTTCCTATTCTTTTAGCGAGGATGAAACTAAAGTGATGTTAGCTACAGAGCTCAAACCAATATACAGAAGATCAAGTTTAGGGACTTATTATGTGTATGACTTTCAATCGAAAGAGTTGATTAAAATTTCAGAAAATCAAATTCAAGAACCCAGTCTATCACCAGATGGTTCCAAGGTAGTGTATGGGTTTGAGAACAATTTATTTCTCTTTGATCTAAATTCAAAGAAAACGACTCAAATGACTTTTGATGGGAAGAAAAACCACATCATCAATGGAATTACTGATTGGGTATACGAAGAAGAATTTTCATTTGTTAGAGCCTTTGAGTGGAGTCCAAAAGGAACTCATGTAGCCTTTTTGAGATTTGATGAAACAGAGGTTCCTGAGTTTTCGATGCCTATCTACGGGGATGATCTCTATCCTCAAATACAAACCTTTAAATACCCCAAAGCAGGAGAAAACAACGCTGAGGTAAGTTTGCATTTATACGAATTGAGCTCTGGATCAGTTTCTACGATTGATGTGGAGGCTTATTACATCCCTCGTATTAAATGGAAAAACCATCCAGATGAATTGGTGTTTCAAACTTTGAACAGACATCAAAACCAACTCGTTCTTTACAATTACAACAAGGCAACAAAGGAGTTAAGTGTTTTACATACAGAGACCGATGCAGCCTATGTTGATGTCAATGACGACCTGACCTTTTTAGTCGATGATAGTTTTATCTGGACATCAGAAAAAGACGGATACAATCATCTGTATTTACACGATAAAAATGGGAAACAAAAGCGACAGCTCACCTCTGGAGCCTGGGAGGTAACTTCTTATTACGGCTATGATCAAAAAAACAAAAAGATCTTTTTTCAATCGACCGCAGAAGGATCGATCAATAGGGATGTCTATTCCGTTGGAATTAACGGAAAAGGACTCAAGCGGTTAACATTAAAAGAAGGAACGAACAGAGCTAGTTTCAGTACTGATTTCACCTATTTTATCAACTCGCATTCCAATGCGACAACACCTCCATCCTACAGTTTGTACACAACTGCAGCGAACAATCGATTAAAAGACGCCAATTCAGCACAGTCTTTAATGCTTAAAACTGTTGTTGAAAATGCTGCACTTTTGGATAAGTTAGAGGATTACAGTATCAGTTTTAAAGAGTATTCTACTTTAGAGGTCAACGGAAATCAGCTCAATATGTGGATGATTAAACCAGCGGATTTCGACCCGTCTAAAAAATATCCGCTGTTGATGTTTCAATACAGTGGACCAGGTTCTCAGTCGGTGTCCAATTCTTGGATGGGCGGTAATGATTACTGGTATCAATTGCTTCAAGCTAAGGGGTATGTCATCGCCTGCGTCGATGGTAGAGGAACTGGTTTTAAAGGAAGAGACTTTAAGAAGTCAACCTATTTACAATTAGTTCGATATGAGAGTGACGATCAAATTGCAGCCGCTGAAAAATTGTCTGAATTGCCTTATATTGATGAGGATCGAACTGCAATTTGGGGATGGAGTTTTGGAGGAGATATGGCCATGCATTGTATCTTAAAAGGAAACGATGTTTTTGAGGCTGCTATCTCTGTTGCTCCAGTGACTTCTTGGAGGTTCTACGACACCATTTATACGGAGCGTTTTATGAGAACCCCTCAAGAAAATCCAGAGGGCTACGACCTAAATTCACCACTCAACTATGCGGATCAATTAAAAGGAAAGTTGCTGTTAGTTCACGGATCTGCTGATGATAATGTTCATTTCCAAAATACCATGAGAATGGTAGAAGAACTCGTTCAGGCGAATAAGCAATTTGATTGGGCAGTTTACCCCGACAAGAACCACGGAATTTACGGAGGTAAGACAAGAGTTCAACTCTACACTAAGATGACCAATTTTATTTTAAATAATCTTTAATCAACAAGCAAACAACTTAAACAAATACTATGGACCAAACGATCAAAGCACCTGCAGAACAAGAACTTTTTGGGCATCCAAAGGGATTGTATGTGCTCTTTTTTACTGAAATGTGGGAACGATTTTCTTATTATGGAATGAGAGCCCTTTTTACACTTTTTTTAGTCGCTGAAACGACTTCCTCCAATGCTGGATTTGGATGGACGAACGAAGAAGCTTTGGCTTTATATGGCTGGTATACCATGCTGGTTTATATGTCGTCGATTCCAGGAGGATGGTTAGCTGATCGTGTATTGGGACAGAAAAAAACAGTTATGTTAGGAGGAGCATTATTGTGTATCGGACACTCTGTATTGGCTTTAAATTCAGAAATCACATTTTATATAGGTTGTCTTTTTATCATCCTTGGAGTGGGAGGATTAAAACCCAATATCTCCTCTATGGTCGGAGGACTCTACAAACCAAAAGACGAACGTAGAGATCTCGGATTCTATATTTTTTATATGGGAATCAACCTCGGAGGTTTCTTAGCTCCAATACTCTGCGGATATGTGGGAGAACAAATTTCATGGCATTACGGATTCGGATTGGCTGCTATTGGAATGTTCTTAGGACAAATTGTGTATATATGGGGGCAGAAATACCTCACCAATGTTGGAAACTTAATCAGTAAGAAGAATGCTGCTGATAAAGAACTTTTAGAAAAGCCTCTTTCAACTGTAGAAAAGGATCGCGTTAAAGTACTCTTGATTTCATTTTTATTGATCATTCTCTTCTGGGCTGCTTTTGAACAAGCAGGAGGACTTATGAACCTATATGCTTCTCAAAAAACAGATCGAAATTTCTTTGGACTTTTTGAAATTCCAGCATCTGTATTCCAGTCAGTAAACTCTTTCTTTATCATTACCTTGGCTACTGCTGTTGGAGCTTTTTGGCTCAGATGGCGTAAAAAAGGCAAAGAAGCATCCTCTATATTCAAAATTGCTGTGGGACTCATTATTATGGCATTAGGCTTTGGATTTATGGCCGCAGCCTCTTCTCAGTATGAGGCTAATGGATCATCTGCAATGTATTGGTTGATCTTAGCGTATTTGTTTCACACTATTGGTGAACTCTGTGCTTCTCCTGTATCGCTTTCGTTTATTACCAAACTAGCTCCCCTAAAATACGCATCCATCATTATGGGACTGTATTGGGCTGCGACAGGATTGGGAAATAAAGTAGCTGGACTCATCGGCGAATACTCACAATCACTTGGTGAATTTGAAACCTTTTTGAGTGTTACCGTCGTATGGTCATTGATAGGAGCCTTGGTGATTGTATTGCTTAAGCCACTCAAGCGTTTAACTCATGGTGCCGAAGATGGGGAAATGAAAATGGAAGCCGCTTAGTGCTGAACTTCTTTTAGATAATATCCCTCTGATTTTAAATCGATCAGGGGGATTTTTTTTGACTGTGCAGTGGTTTTCCATCGCTCGATATTCCAAGGAGCATTGGTTTTATCGACGATGATTTTTTGAGGATTTAAACTGTCTATTAGTCTTCCTAAATGAAGCTTGGGGTTCTGAGTGAGTATTAAAAGGTCTGTTTGAACACTCCTTGGGTAAGTGTATTCCTTGCCGATGACTATTATGGAATTCAAATTAATCCGATAAGCATGAGCTTGCTTGTAATATTCTGTTTTCTCAATCTTAAAGTGATTTTGAAGTTGGCTCAGTAGCTGATTTGAAAGTATTGAATCGCTGTATATCTGAAAGAGTTGGTCTTTTTTATAGATCAGTTGGGTGCTCTTAGTGTCTCCGGTAATTAAAAAGAATTCACGATTTCTGAGTTGGTGACTTTTAAAGACGGAATAGGTTTGAAATGCGACGATTAAAACCAGAGTTGCTAGGAATGATTTGTAACTTTTTAAATTTACCGCCATCAATATGCAAATGATGATACTGTAGAGTAGTAGTAATTGAGCTGTGTCAATGGTTTGATAATAGTTGAGTTTGTCAATTTTAAGGGTTAGAATTATTTCGTTGATGTAGTATAACAATAATTCAAAAATAGAGGAGGTCCAACCGATGAGGACACTTATAAATCCCAAATAAATCAACAGTCCCATCAGCGGTACAATTATGAGGTTTCCAAGCAGAAAATGCATGGGAAAACTCCCAAAATAATAGAGAATTAAGGGCAATACACCTAGTTGTGCAGAAAGACTGAGACAGATTAACTCATAGATTTTATTGATTATTTTATTGGAGTGATGGAGTTTGGTCTTCAGAAGGGGATAGAGCCATAAGATAAAAAATACAGCCGTATAGCTCATTTGAAATCCGACCTCAAACAACGCGAAAGGATCCAGTATTAGGTTTGTTACAAAGGCGAGTAATAAGAAGTGAAAGGAATTGTTAATTCGGCCAATGAGTTTAGAGATACCCAAAAAACTCAAAAGTAAACAAGCTCTAATTACAGAATAGGACCAGCCACTTAGCAGTGCAAAAGCCCATAATGCTAGGAGCGAAAGCAACCAACGAATGGATTTGCCTTTGGGAACAAATCCAATAGGCCAAAGTAGTGAATAGATTAATGAAAACACAATGGCGATATGCAAACCAGATAAGGCTAGCAGATGACTCAATCCGACCTTGGAATAACTGTCTTGTAAATTTCTAAATCCAGCGTCCTTATATCCTATTAGCAAGGCTAAGGCGGTAGTCTGTTCTCTAGATTCAAATTGAAATTTTTGAATTCTAGTTGCTATGTTCTCTTGAAGGAGATAGGCTTTACGTTGAAGCGTATGTTTTGGTGCAATAGATGATAGCTGTGGATTGGTAAGTTGGTTTTGAATGCCTTTCTTACGCAGGTATAGTTTGTAATCAAATCCCCCAGGAAGGGTAGTGTATTGAGGTTTCGCAATCGGTCCATAAAAATGGAATCGATTTCCTGGAATAATATCGGTGGTGTCGGTTTTGATTCTGAGAAGAATCCTTTGGTGTTGCTCGCTGATCAGTTTAACAGAATAAGAATCGTAAAACTCACTGCGACTCATCAATTCCTCAATCTCAATAAGCCCAGAGGAAGTTTTTAAAGTCTTTGAATTTGTTCGTATGCCTATTAGAAGCATTCCAACAGTTAGAGCGCATAAAAACGCTATAAACATTGTGGTAATTTTAAAATTTGAGAGAAGAAGTGATCCAAATAAAACAATTGCTAAAACAAAGAGCAAGATCGTAGCAATTTCTAATGCAAAGTTTAGAAAGATTCCTAGACTCAATCCAAGAGCAATAACTCCAAGGGTTCTATGTTGAGAAAATTCGGCCATGGTTTATACCACAGCACCTATAGCAGTTCAATTTAGCTATTTTTTAGAATAGCTTCTGCTGCTTTTCGACTAGCACCACCTTCGCCTAAGAGTACTTCAAGTTGATCATAGGCCTCCATTTGTTTTTGAGCAGTGTTAGTGTCTAGTAATTTTTTGAATTCACTTTGAAGTCTTTTCGTGTTTAAGTCCGATTGTATGAGCTCAGGAACAGCTTCCCTGCCCAGTATAATATTGACAAGTGATATATATGGGAGTTTGATGATTCGCTTGGCAATCCAATAGGTTAACCCTTGTGTCTTGTAGCAAACAATTTGAGGGACTTTTAAAAGAGCGGTTTCAAGTGTTGCAGTTCCTGAAGTGACTAGGGCTGCTTTAGAAGCCTTGAGCAGTGAGTATGTGTCATTACGCACTAAACTTACATTCGTGTTTTTGGTGAACTGCTCATAGAGTTCTCGATTGAGACTTGGAGCCATGGCTACTACAAAATGGAAATCTTTAAAGGATTCGACAATGGAAAGCATGCTACTCAGAATTTTGGTGAGTTCAGAGCGTCTACTTCCCGGAAGTAAGGCGATGAGCTCCTTGTCCATTGGCAGATGATGTTCGCTTCTGAATTGCTCCGAATTTTTAATAGGTTTTAAGGCCAGAGCATCTATTAGGGGATGCCCTACAAATTCAACCTCGTAATGGTGTTTTTTGTAAAAATCAACTTCAAAGGGAAGCGTGCAATAGAGATGGTTGATATAGGCTTTAATTTTTTTAACTCGTTTGCTTCTAGAAGCCCAAACTTGAGGGGCGATATAGTAATGGGTGTTGTATTGTTTTTCTTTTGCCCATTTAGCTATTCTGAGATTAAAGCCTGAAAAATCAATAAAAATCAAAGCGTCAGGTTGAATACGATCTATTTCTTTTTTGCAAAAGGCTAATTTTTTAGCGATGCTAAAGATGTTTTTTAAGACATCGACCACACCCATCACCGCGAGTTCTTTATAGTGCATGGAAAGTTGTACTCCAGCAGCTTCCATAAGATCTCCACCAAACCCATAAAAACTTGAATTAGGTTTTAGCTTTTTGAGTTCCAAAACCAAATTTGAGGCATGAAGGTCTGCAGATGCTTCTCCAGTGATGATAAAATACTTCATGGGTTAAAGGAGGTATAGGGTCAATAGAGCTGCGATAAATGTTGCAATAACAATTCCTCTAGCTTGATATAGGTATCTCTTTTTTATAAAATAGCTAAAAAGTATCAAATTAGGCAGGGCACCAAGACCTATGATTTTCCCAAGAAATCCGGTTCGATAAGCCATTCGAATTCCCTCTCCAATTTCTTCGTTTGTCATAATGAAAAGATAGAGAATAATTCCCAATATATTTACGATCAGACCTATAATTATACCGCTCAGTATTTTATTAGAATAACTATTCATTTAACTCCCAATTAGTAATCGTCGGTATACTGTGATGAGCGGTCAAATCAAATTGGGTTGGGACGATAGAAATATATCCCTGTGATAGTGCCCATTCATCCGTGTCTTCACCTTTGTCTTGTAAATCAAATTCTCCGCTCAACCAATAGTAATCTCTTCCCATAGGATTGGTTCTCTTGTCGAATTTTTCGTTCCAGTTTGACTTAGCTTGACGGCAAACTTTAATTCCTTTAATCACTTTGGCCTTAGGAGCATTGACATTGAGTACTACCCCGTTAGGAATTTTCTTTTCGAGAGCTTCCTTTGTAATTTTGGTAATAAAGGGCTCAAAGGCTGAAAAATCCGCTTCCCATTTGAAATCGCATAAGGAGAATCCAATAGCGGGAATTCCTTCAATACCAGCTTCTATCGCTGCACTCATGGTTCCAGAATAAATGACATTAATCGCCGAATTGGAACCGTGATTAATTCCACTGACACAGAGATCGGGTCTGCGATCTAAAAGTTCATTTAAAGCTAATTTCACACAATCAGAAGGAGTTCCAGAGGTGCTGAATTCTGCTTTAGCACCATCTTTGTGTTTTAAGTGTTCATTGACATAAAGAGTGTTGTTGACCGTTATGGCATGTCCCATAGCTGATTGAGGTTTGTCCGGTGCTACCACCACCACATCTCCCAATTCACTCATCAGCCGAATTAAGGTTCTCAATCCTGGTGCAGTGATTCCATCATCGTTGGTTACTAAAATGAGTGGTTTTTGAGTCATATGAAGTGTTTAAGGCTAAATTACGACAATTTTAGCGATCACATTAACATATATTTACAAAATGCCGCTACCTATTTTTAGTATCTTGCTCCTAGTTTAGAATCGTAAAATACTATAATTGATGAAAAATAAGTTAACCTTAGCACTCTTAGTGCTGCTAACTGCTTTTGCTTCTTGTTCTTTTAGAAGTAATTCATTTGAAAATAACGATAAAGATAAGTTGTTGTTAGAGTTGATTTCTTTTGTGTTAGAGAAATGGCATTTTAGCCCTGAAACCATAGACGATCAGTTTTCAGAGAAGGTTTATGAGGATTTTATCAATGATTTAGATCCTTTAAAAAGAGTCTTCTTAGAGAGTGATATGAAGGATTTTGAAGTCTATCGTTATCAAATAGATGACGAATTGAAGAATTTGAACTTGGATTTTTTCAATTTGGTTTACGATCGCTACATGAAACGTCTCAAGGAATCTCAAGATATTTACAAAGAAGTACTCAGTCAGCCTTTTGATTTTTCTATAGAGGAATCAGTTGTTGTTGATTACGACCAAATTAAGGCAGTTAGTTCTAAGGCTGAATTAAAAGAGCGTTGGAGAAAACAACTCAAATACTCCGCACTTGGAAATTATTTTGCCAAATGGGAGACTCAGCAAGAACAACTCAAAGAAGATTCCTCTGAAGAGGTAAAGACCGAGGCTGAAATGGAACAAGAGAGTCGTGATCAACTCATGACAACTCTCGATGATAACTACGCTTTTTACTTTAACGATTTAGAACGCAAGGATTGGTTTGTTCAGTATTTGAATTCAATAGTAGAGACCTATGATCCTCATACTTTTTACTTTGCTCCAGAAGACAAAGAAAAGTTTGATATCGATATGAGTGGAAAATACGAGGGAATTGGCGCTCGATTGTCTAAACGTCGTGATCAAACAAAGATTGTGGAAGTGATTTCTGGTGGACCAGTTTGGAGAGAAAAGAGTTTGGAAGTTGGGGATGAAATTCAAAAAGTAGGTCAAGAAGGAGAAGAAGAGCCTGTAAATATTGTGGGAATGCGTCTCGATGATGCGATTAAACTTATCAAAGGGCCCAAGGGAACCAAAGTGTTTTTACATGTGAAACGCGTGGATGGTAAAAAAGAGATTGTCACCATTACTAGAGATGCGATTGAATTAGAAGAAACTTATGCGAAGTCGGCAAAAGTGGAAAAGGATGGTGTTCCATACGGAATTATTCACCTTCCAAAATTCTATGTCAATTTTACCGATTACGATACCAGAAATGCCGCTACGGATATCGCTAAAGAAATTGAGGAATTAAAGAGCGAAGGAGTAGAAGGTTTGGTGATTGATCTCAGAAATAACGGTGGAGGTTCACTTCAAACAGTAGTTGATATCGCTGGTTTATTCATTAAAGAAGGTCCTGTTGTTCAGGTTAAAAACTCTGATTATGAAATTGATGTGTTCGAAGATAAAGACCCTTCGATTCAATGGGATGGACCATTGGTTGTTTTGGTAAATGAACTATCGGCGTCGGCTTCGGAAATTTTAGCTGCAGCACTTCAAGATTACGAAAGAGCTGTTGTGATAGGCTCTCAGAGAACATTTGGAAAAGGAACTGTCCAAAATATGATTCCATTTGATCGTTTGGTTCGCAATTCAGAATACGGAGCTTTAGGAGCTTTAAAGATTACCACTCAAAAATACTACAGAGTCAATGGTGGTTCTACCCAGCTCAAAGGGGTGAATTCTGATGTAGTGGTTCCAGACCGTTACTCTTATATGGAGATCGGTGAGCGTGAACAAGATTATCCGATGCCTTGGGATAAAATCGCATCAGCAGATTTTGAGCCTTGGGTAGGCTATATGGATTTAGAAAAGACCATTGAACGTTCTCAAAAGAGAATGAAGGACAATGTTTATTTGAAGCTGATCGATGAAAATGCAAGATGGATTAAAGATCAACAGGATCGCTCTACTTCTACACTGTCATTTGAATCTTATAAAACGATGATCCAAGAGGCTGACCAGAAAGCAAAATATTTTGAAACTATCAACGATTTTGATTCCAAGTTGACATTTGAGTCATTGCATTATGAAGATGAACTCTTTGTAAAGGATGAAACATTAAGAGAAAAGAGAAATCGTTGGCACGAGTCTTTAGCTAAGGATATTTATGTGGATGAGGCTCTTAATGTTCTCAAGGATCTCAAATTTAAATTCACCAATCCAAAGAAAATGATCGGACTGTCCAAGCAGCTTGATTAAATATGGATTTTAAACTAGACAATCACTTTTTAGAGCTCAGGGCTGATGTAGATCGAACGAATCGACCGCGACAGGTTTTGGATGCGTTCTACTCTTATGTAGAGCCTAGAGTGTTTACTGATTCCAAACTTTTATTGAGTTCAGAGTCCTGTGCTATGCTCTTGGGAGTGAGTAAAGATCAATTTCATTCAAAATACTTTGAAAACTTTTTAACAGCTCAACTAAATTTGGGTATGGAACCATATGCCTGTCTGTATGGAGGGCATCAATTTGGTCATTGGGCTGGTCAATTGGGAGATGGACGCGCCATTACTTTTGGTCAGGTTAAAGGGTTGGATCAGACTTATACCATTCAATTTAAAGGGTTGGGTCCAACTCCTTATTCAAGAGCAGGTGATGGGTATGCCGTACTTCGATCTTCGATTCGCGAGTATTTAATGTCAGAGGCCATGGCTTATTTAGGAGTTCCGACAACACGTGCACTGTCTTTGGCATTGAGTGGTGAGTTTCCAATGAGAGATCGCTATTACAATGGAAACCCTAAAAAAGAACCAGGTGCTATTGTCTGTCGAGTCGCTCCAAATTTCATTCGTTTTGGGTCTTTTGAAATCTTTGCAGCTAGAGAGGATCTAATCAATCTAAAAATCTTGACTGACTACACTATTGAACATTATTTTCCTGAGATTAAAGTTCAAGATAAGTCAGACTATATCCGCTTTTTTGAACAGGTTGCTCAGAAAAGTTTAGAAACTCTCGTACATTGGCAATCCATTGGATTTGTGCACGGGGTACTCAATACTGATAATATGTGTATCACCGGAGAAACCATCGATTATGGCCCTTATGGCTTTTTAGACGCCTACGATCCCAGTTGGACGCCCAATACTACTGATGCTCAACACAGACGTTATCGCTATGAAAATCAGCCCAATATTGTGCTTTGGAATCTTCTCAAATTAGCTAATGCACTCTATCCACTGTGTGAGGATGCTAAGGCTTTTGAAACAATTTTAAACCGCTTTAAGCTTCAATTTGAACAGCAAATGCTTCAAAAGAACAAGTTGAAATTAGGTCTTTATACAGAAGCAGCAACAGATGAATCAATGATTGAGTCTCTTTTTAACTTAATGTTTGAGTCCAAGGCTGATTTTACACTTACTTTTAGAAAGCTCTCTGAATTAAATCGATCACAATTGACTTTTGAGTCAATAAAAGATGTGTTTTATATCGACTCAATGACTGATAAATTAAAAAATCAGTGGATCGATTGGTTGATGAATTTTCAAAAACGTTTAGCTGATCAAGGAGTTGATGATTTGGTGCGTCAAGAAAAAATGAAACAACACAATCCGCGATTTATTCTCAGAAACTATATGCTCGAGGAGGCAATTCAAAAAGCAGAGCTTGAGGATTACAGTTTGCTCACTGAATTATCAGAATTGCTTAAAACTCCCTATCACGACAATCCAAAAGCGGACCAATGGATTGTTGTCAAACCAAATACTGCTGGTGATTCTTCTTTGTCCTGTAGCTCTTAATCCCACTCATTGAGTCGATTGCCATCGAGTTTAATGAAGATGAAAAGCATGAGTATAAATCCTAATATACCTGAACCTCCATAGCTGAAAAAAGGAAGGGGTACTCCAACAGTAGGGAGCAAACCGATAACCATTCCAATATTGATAAAGTAATGTGTCGCTAAAATTGAGACTACACCATAACCGTATACTCTGTTAAAGGTACTCGTTTGTCGTTCTGCTAAATACACAAGTCTCAAAAGTAATAAAGTGAAAAGGAGTACCACTGTAAATGTGCCAACAAAACCCCATTCCTCCCCTACAGTGCTAAAGATGTAATCGGTATGCTGTGCAGGAACAAAATCACCTTTAGTTCTTGTTCCTTCTAGGAAACCCTTGCCCCATAATCCACCAGATCCAATGGCTTGTTCTGACTGGTAGGTATTGTATCCTATGGTTTTTTTAATCTGCTCTTGAACTGCAGGATCGCTTTCTAGATTTAACCAAAGACTAAATCGATCTCTATGGCGCTGTTCGAATACATTGTCGTATATGTATTGAACGGAGGAAGCTATAGCCATACTAATTAAAAAGAAGAGCAATAATCGAGTCCAGTTGAGTTTGAGTCGCTTGTTAAAAAAGAAATAAGTTGTTATGCTGATGAGTGCTATGCTTGCTCCAACATAAATCAAGTTGAATTTTAAAGTACTGATAAACAGAAGAATAAAATAAATTCCAAGCCATAACACCTTAAGGGAAACGCCTTCTCTAAAAAGCACAAACACCAATGAGAAAAAGATTAATGCAGAGCCTGGATCTGGTTGAGGTACAATTAAAATTACGGGAACAAGTATAATCAAAAAGGTATAAAACTGATCTTTAAATCGCTTGAGATCGGTTTGAATGTCACTGATGTATTTTCCCAATGCTAATAAGGTTCCTATTTTTGCTAACTCAGAGGGTTGAAGGTTGAAAAAACCTAAACCATACCAAGAGGTAGCACCGGCGATTGTTTTTCCAAAGGGATAGAGACCTATTAAAAGAGCAATGGTTATCAAATAAAAAATAGATGAAAAACGCTCAATTAATTTTGTCTGAAGCATAAAAACGACGACGACAACTAAAAAACTAATAGCGATAAAAATCAACTGTTTTCCATAGCTTGTAGAAGGGTTCCACAAGGGTGTGTTGGTGTCCACAACTGTTGCTGAGTAGATGCTACTCCATCCAATTGCGATCAATGCCAAACACAAAAATACGCTTATCCAATCAATCCTTCTGAGTCCACTACCAATCATATTCGTTGATTTCAAATGGTTTGCCGCTAAGGGGTTTAGCGTATTCTTTTTCAAGTGTCTTCTCGAGCATTCTTCGCTCTAAATCTTTTCTAGTGATCTCACCTTTGAGGTATTTCTCAATCATTAGTGAGGCTATATGACCTGCGTATCTAGCGCCGTAATAGCCGTGTTCAATATAGACGGCAAGTGCAATTTTTGGATCTTCTACGGGAGCAAAAGCGATAAACAAGGAGTGATCGGTCAGTTGTGTTTTTACTCCGTCAATCAAGGTGTAGTTTTCAACGGTTCCTGTCTTTCCTGCAATAGATACTCCAGGTATTTGTATCCATTTTGCAGTACCTGTTTCGTATACGTCCCTCATCGCATCGATGATTGGTGCAAAGTGTTTTTTGTTGATCGTCGTTTGCTTGGCAATTGTAAAATTTGGATCTGAAACAGGTTCATCTCCAACTTTTCTAAGGATGTGAGGGGTGTAGAAAAAGCCTCTGTTAGCAATTGCTGCAGTCATATTGGCCAGCTGAATTGGAGTGGCTGCAACCTCTCCCTGTCCGATGGAATTGGAAATAATAAAGGTCGGAAACCATCTGTTTTTGCCATAGGCTCTGTCGTAATAGGCGGTTGATGGAATTCTTCCAGGGGCTCCAGTTGGAAGATCATAACCTAAATAATCTCCAAGCCCAAAACTCTTCATATGGCCTTCCCATACATCTTGACCCTCTGAAGTCTTGTCGAATTTGGCGTAGATTTTTTTAAAAGTGTCTGAAAAATAGGCATTGCAAGACACAGCAATTCCCTCTCTTAAGTCGCGAATACCTCCTCCACAGTGACATCCTTTGAGTTCGTTTCCAACGTAAAACCCATTGTAGCACATCACTTTTGAATTGGTGTTAATGACTCCTTCTTCTAGTGCAACTAAGGCGTTGAGAATCTTAAAAGGAGATCCTGGTGAGGGTTGGGCCAAAAGTGCTCTATTCCAGGTAGGTTTTGCAATAGAATCGTAATACAGAGCTGTGTAATTGGCAGATCGATCCCTGCCCACTAACAATGCTGGATCGTAATTGGGTCCAGTGATCAGGGATAGTATTTCTCCTGTCTTTGGGTCTAATGCCACAATACCCCCTCGCTTGCCAATCATTAAATCCTCTCCGTATTCTTGAAGTTCTTTATCGATGGTAAGTTCTAGATTGATCCCTGGTATAGGAACTGAATCGTATTGACCATTCTTATAGGGTCCAATGGTTCTATTAAAGCGATCTTTTTGGATGTAGTTTTTTCCTTTTTTTCCTCTTAGATAAGTTTCGTACTGCTTTTCAACTCCAGTTCTTCCAATAAGTTCTCCTGCGATATAGCCTGGATTGTTTTGTATTTCAAAATCGTTTACTTCACTGATGTAGCCAAGGAGGTTTGCTCCCGCATCAGTATGGTACTTTCTAAGGTTGATTTTTTGAATGTAAAAACCTTCAAATTTTCGCATCTTTTCCTGAAGGACGGCATAGGTTGAAGCAGCGAGTTTAGAAACTAAAACGGATGGTAATCTGGGTGAATAGCGCTTTGCTTTTTCTAGGGATTGAATGAATTGTTCTTTGTCAATAGCGATTAGTTGGCAAAGTTCAAGAGTATCTAAGTTTTTTATTTCCCTAGGAATAACCATTAAATCATAGGCAGGTTGATTGGAGACCAGTAAATTGTGATTGCGATCGTACATCAGGCCTCTAGTAGGATAAATAGTAGTTATCTTAATTGCTGGATCTTGACCTGGTCCATCTCCCTTAGACCCGATGAGTTGGAGATTGATCAATCGATAGGTGAATAACACACCTATTGCGATAATCAATAAAGGGAGTATGAGTTTTTTCATTTCTTCTGCTTGCTAAACAAAGATAAGAGAAGCAGCATTAAAATAAAGCTCACAAGACTTGTTGTGATAATTTTTTTCGTGATAAGCCATCCATTAGAGCTACTCATTCCCTCAGAAATGAAGAAGACAGCCTGATGAATGAGTACCAGTAAACCTAAATAACTCATTCGTTGTATCAGAGTTGTATCGCTAAATTTAAATGACTTTTGTTCGGTAGCAATGCCAAAAATAAATCCTAAAATATAAGGTCTAAAATAAGTTACTATGAGGAGTGATAGTGTGTTAAAAGCCAAACTATCTGTGAGAATATCTAGGATGATTCCAAATACAAATCCTATAGAGAGCAGTACAGATCTATTTTGGGAAGTCGGATAGTCGTATACGAACAGCAAGTATACAACTGGGGAAACAAATCCAAAAAGGTGCACCTGATTGAGCACAAATACTTGCACAAGCATGAGCAATAGTAATTTGCCGATATAATAGATGCTGTTATCTGGATTCACTGATGCTGTCTAATTGTTGAACTTCTTTTTGATCTTTGTTGACAATCACATAGGCGGTTCGAACTGCCCTGAGATCGTTAAAGAGTTTTACATTGATAATGTAATCGCTCTGAGCCTTGTTGAGCTCATAAGAGCTCACTGAGCCAATGGGGATTCCTTCAGGAAAAATACTCGACATTCCACCGGTAACGATTCGATCACCCACATTTATTTGTGCTACGTTGGGTATATCGATCAGTTGGACAATTGTTGGATCACTACCATCCCATATCAAGGATCCAAAATAATCGTTAGAGGCAATTTTAGCATTGATTCTTGAACGAATATTGAGGATGCTCTGAACAGTTGAATAGTGAGAGGAACTCTTTTCGATAATTCCAACAATTCCCAAAGGATTGATTACGCCCATATCTTGAGTGATGCCATCTTCGGTACCAACTGAGATGGTAAGGTAGTTGCTGTTAAGTCGATAAGAATTTTTGACAACCTCGGCAGGAATGACCTCATAGGGAAGCTCAAGTGAATCTCTTGAAGCATAATTGCTGTTGAATAAGGCTTCTTTCAATCGCTTGTTTTCTTCGATCAGCAATTGATTGGTTTGATCTAAATTAAGGTATTGATCTAATTGAGCTACTTTTGAAAAAATTCCACCACTTACTGCCCATGAGGAGTTCAGGTATTTAGCTTGATGAAAACTGCGGTATTGAATCGAGAGACCAACAGCAATACTTAGGTAAAACAAAAATAAAAGCCTTGTTTTATTGCCTAGAAAGAAACTAATAAAACGATTCATAGAGGACTTTTATGCTGTTATTATCTCATCAAGATGCTCTTGTAGCGCTCTAAATTTTTAAGTGTAATTCCAGTTCCTCTAACTACAGCTCTAAGGGGGTCTTCTGAAATATATACAGGAAGATCAGTTTTGAGAGAAATGCGTTTGTCTAATCCTCTGAGCATGGATCCACCACCCGCTAAGAAAATACCCGTATTGTAGATATCAGCGGCGAGTTCAGGAGGTGTATTGGAAAGTGTTTCCATAACAGCATCTTCAATTCTCAAGATGGATTTGTCCAAAGCTTTGGCAACTTCTCGATAACTGATTTGAATTTGTTTTGGTTTACCTGAGAGTAAATCTCTACCCTGAACATTGAGATCATCAGGTGGAGATTGTAAGTCTTCGGTGGCAGCACCTATTGAGATTTTGATATTTTCTGCAGTAGACTCTCCAATGTAGAGGTTGTGTTGCGTTCTCATATAGTAGATGATGTCATTGGTAAAGACATCTCCAGCGATCTTAACAGATTTGTCACATACAATACCTCCCAAAGCGAGAACAGCAATCTCTGTAGTACCACCTCCTATATCGATTATCATATTACCCTTAGGTTCCATAATATCGAGACCGATACCAATGGCAGCAGCCATAGGTTCGTGAATCAAATAAACTTCTTTTCCGTTAACACGCTCACAAGACTCTTTTACAGCTCTCATCTCTACCTCGGTAATTCCAGAGGGAATACATACAACCATGCGAAGTGCAGGAGGGAAGAGTTTTTTCTTAAGGGCTGGAATTTCCTTGATAAACATGGATATCATCTTTTCAGACGCGTCAAAATCCGCGATAACTCCATCTTTTAAAGGACGAATGGTTTTAATGTTTTCATGGGTTTTTCCTTGCATCTTGTTAGCTTGTTTACCAACAGCGATGATTTTGTTAGTCATACGGTCCCTTGCTACGATAGAAGGACTGTCTACAACGACTTTGTCGTTGTGGATGATAAGCGTATTGGCTGTCCCTAAGTCAATAGCGATATCTTCAGTTAAAAAATCAAAAAATCCCATTAATTGCAGTCGATTTTGGTTGTAGCTACTAAGATATGAAAATTAATGTTTAAAATGACGTGTTCCTGTCATTACCATTGCCATTTTATTCTCATTGCAATAATCGATGCTCAATTGATCTTTGATCGAACCTCCTGGTTGAATTACAGCTGTAATTCCAGCTTGGTCTGCAATTTCAACACAGTCAGGAAATGGGAAGAAAGCATCAGATGCCATTACCGCTCCTTTTAAATCAAAATTGAAGGATTGAGCCTTGTGAATAGCCTGATTAAGAGCATCAACTCTTGACGTTTGACCAGTACCACTGGCGCATAATTGTTTGTTTTTAGCTAAAACAATGGTGTTAGACTTAGTGTGCTTACACAATTTAGAGGCGAAAATCATGTCTTCAATTTCAGCTTCAGTGGCTTTTTTATCAGTAACTGGATTTAAATCAGCAGCACTATCTGTTATAGAATCTTTATCTTGAACGAGGTATCCATTTAAACAAGTTCGCACTTGTTTTTGATCCATTGAGGTTTCTTTTTTAACGAGGATAATTCTGTTTTTCTTGCTCTTTAAAAGTTCAAGAGCTTCAGCCTCAAAAGATGGAGCAATAACTACCTCACAAAACAAATCATTTACTTCAGTTGCTGTTGCCATATCAATTTCTTTATTGGCGATAAGTACACCACCAAAAGCAGATACAGGATCTCCAGCTAAAGCATCGATGTATGCCTGGGCAATTGTATCTCTAGTTGCTAAACCACAAGCGTTGTTGTGCTTTAAGATTGCGAAAGTAGGGGCGTCGTTTTTGAACTCTTCCATCAGTTGTACTGCAGCGTCAACATCTAAAAGGTTGTTGTAGGATAATTCTTTCCCGTGTAATTGATCAAATAATGCTTCAAAATCTCCATAGAAGCTTCCTTGTTGATGTGGGTTTTCACCATAGCGTAAGGATTTAGAATCACGAACAGAAAGTTTTAATGATGCGATATTTTGATCCTGGTTAAAGTAGTTAAAGATTGCAGAATCATAGTGTGAAGAAACATCAAAAGACTTAGCAGCGAAACGCTTGCGGTCTTCAAGTGAAGTTTCTCCATTTTTTTCGTTGAGTAGGTTTAAGACTTCCTGGTAATCTTCCATATTGGAAACGCAAAGAACGTCTTTAAAGTTTTTAGCAGCAGCGCGAATTAATGAAATTCCACCGATGTCTATTTTTTCGATAATGTCTTGTTCACTTGCACCTGATGCAACCGTTTTTTCAAATGGGTAGAGGTCTACAATCACTAAATCGATTTGAGGAATATCAAATTCTTTTAATTGCTCCTGATCTCCTTGGTGATCTCCTCTGTTTAAGATTCCACCAAATACTTTTGGGTGAAGCGTTTTAACACGTCCTCCCAAAATAGAAGGGTATGAAGTGACATCTTCAACTGGAACTACTGGAATTCCAAGTGATTGAATAAAGGATTCTGTTCCTCCTGTAGAGTAAATAACAACTCCTTCTTGATGTAATTTTTCAACGATTGGTCCTAATCCGTCCTTGTGAAATACTGAAATTAATGCTGATGCAATTTTTTTGTTCATGATCGAAAACTTCTTGTGAGATTTAAAGTGCAAAAATAGTGTTTTTTTACACCTTTTTTAAACTAAAAAATAAGGAATTATAAAATGGTCGCAAGCTTCTTGCAAATGCCTTCTAATAAGTGGACATCAGGTTCTGAAAACGCATCAATGGTATGTGAATCAATATCGATTTGACCAATATTGTCACCATCTTTTATAATAGGGATTACAATCTCTGACTTAACGGTAATACTACAAGCGATATAATTGTCTTGAGCACTGACATCGGGAACAATAAAGTTTTCATTGCTAAGGGCGACTTGACCGCAAATTCCCTTTCCAAATGGAATTACAGTATGATCCGTTGGTTCTCCAGAATAAGGACCGAGAAGTAACTCTCTTTTATCACCGTTTTTAAAGTAAAAACCAACCCAGTCGTAATGAGAAACACTTTCTCTTAAAAGGTCGCAAATTGATTGGAGTAATTGATCGGAATCACTAAAGGTGCTGTATAGTGATTGGAGCTGCTGTTCTAATGCTTGATAATTCATTTGGCAAAATTAAGGAAAGAGTTTATAAATATCATTCCTTTTTTTTAATCTAGCTAAAAGTATAGTGTCTTCAAATCTTAAAATTCCAATTCTGTATATTCCAATTTTGGCTCGATATGCGTTTGTGTATGCTTTTAATTTTTTAATGTTGGGAATTGAATGTATTTCATTTGATGATTTTAATAATTCAATTAATGAGATAATAGTTGTTTTTGTTTTTCTGTCTTTTAATTTAAGTAGATCACTTTTGAATTGGCGATGATACTGAACAATCATTCTTTTAGGATTTTCATTATTTCTTCTTCTGGAACAGTATCGCTTGGGTCTAAATTTTGCATCAAAAGTAAAAGCCCCAGATCTTCTTTTTCATCATCCGATAACATATTGAACTTCTCTCTTTCTTTTTGTTCTACAAAAAATCGCACAGCTTTTTCCATGAGAGCTTTAACACTTAAATCTTCAAAAGCTGAGATCACTTTTAATTTAGTTAAAGTAACATCATCAATGTCAATAATTTTTTTCATCATAATAAATTTGTTTTAAATATACATTTTATATAATTTATATACAATATATATTATTAAATGCATCTAAAAATAAAATTAATTAGAACTACTTTACTATAAATATGAATTCGACAAACAGCATAAAAAAACCCCCAAGGAATCCTTGAGGGTTATTAATTATTTGATGTGTTGATTACATCATTCCTGGCATACCACCACCCATTGGAGGAGCAGCAGGAGCATCTTCTTTAATATCAGTTAGTGCACATTCTGTGGTAAGGATCATTCCTGAAACTGAGGCTGCGTTTTCAAGGGCAACACGAGTTACTTTCTTAGGATCGATAATACCAGCCTCTAACATATTGGTATAGGTTTCGCTCTTAGCATCATATCCAAAATCACCTTTTCCTTCGTATACTTTAGATACGACAACAGAACCTTCACCTCCAGCGTTTTCTACGATGGTTCTCAGTGGAGCTTCGATGGCTCTAGCTACGATTTGAAGTCCAGTAGCCTCGTCGGCATTATCTGTTTTAACCTTATCTAGAGATGATTTTGCTCTAACAAGCGCAACACCACCACCAGCAACGATTCCTTCTTCAACTGCAGCACGAGTAGCGTGAAGTGCATCATCGACACGGTCTTTCTTTTCTTTCATTTCTACTTCAGAAGCAGCACCTACATAAAGAACCGCAACTCCACCTGCTAACTTAGCAAGGCGTTCTTGAAGTTTTTCTCTGTCGTAATCAGAGGTAGTGCTCTCGATTTGAGATTTAATTTGATTGACACGTGCATTGATATTTTCTTTATCACCTGTTCCGTTTACTATCGTAGTGTTGTCTTTATCGATTGTAACGCGCTCACAGGTTCCCAACATATCGATCGATGCATTTTCGAGCGTAAATCCTCTCTCTTCAGCAATAACAGTTCCATTGGTAAGGATTGCGATATCTTCTAACATTGCTTTTCTTCGGTCTCCAAAACCAGGTGCTTTTACTGCAGCAATTTTAAGAGATCCTCTAAGTTTGTTTACAACAAGGGTCGCAAGAGCTTCACCATCGACATCTTCAGCGATGATAAGTAGTGGTTTTCCAGATTGAGCAACAGGCTCTAATACCGGAAGTAAATCTTTCATTGAAGAAATCTTCTTGTCGAATAATAAGATGTAAGGATTCTCGAGTTCTGTAATCATCTTATCAGAATTTGTTACGAAGTAAGGAGATAAATATCCTCTATCGAATTGCATTCCTTCAACAACATCTACATAAGTATCCGTTCCTTTAGCTTCCTCTACAGTGATGACTCCTTCTTTACCAACTTTTTCAAAAGCTGTTGCGATAAGCTCACCAATAGTTTGATCATTGTTAGCTGAAATCGAAGCTACTTGTTTGATCTTTTCAGAGTCGTCACCTACTACAGTAGCTTGTTTTCCAAGATGCTCAACGATAGCTTCAACAGCCTTGTCAATTCCTCTTTTAAGATCCATTGGATTTGCTCCAGCAGCTACGTTTTTCAATCCTTCTTTAACGATTGCTTGAGCCAATACAGTAGCAGTAGTAGTACCATCACCAGCTAAATCATTTGTTTTAGAAGCAACTTCTTTAACCATTTGAGCACCCATATTTTCTAGAGGGTCAGAAAGTTCAATTTCTTTTGCTACAGTAACCCCATCCTTAGTTACATGTGGTGCTCCAAAGGATTTACTGATAATTACGTTTCTACCTTTAGGTCCTAAGGTTACTTTTACGGCATTTGCCAATGCATCAACACCTTTTTTAAGGCCGTCTCTTGCTTCAATATCAAAACTTATTTCTTTTGCCATTTTTCTTGAGGATTTTTAATTAAACAATTGCTAAAATGTCGCTTTCACGCATCATTAAGTAATCGACACCTTCTAATTTTAATTCAGTGCCAGTGTACTTTCCATAGATGACAGAATCACCAACTTTTACAGTCATAGGGTTGTCTTTGGTACCAGGACCAATGGCAACGACTACTCCGTTTTGAGGTTTTTCTTTAGCAGTATCAGGAATGTAGATTCCAGATGCAGTTTTCGTTTCAGCTGCAACAGGCTCGATCAATACGCGATCAGCCAAGGGTTTGATGTTTATTTTAGCCATAATTTTATGATATTGTTTTGTTATTTTCAGCATCTAAAAGGCATAAACTATGCCAAATTAGAAGTTAGTGATTTGAGGGTAAAAAAAATGCCAGCTTGTCAGCCGGCATCTTCAGATACTGTTATTTTGTACTATTGTTGACTGTCATCAGAAGTAGCAGGTACTTCTGTAGGAAGTGTTTCTTGTACTTCGATTGGAGCCTCACTATTTAAGATTTTAGAATCTTGAGCTGCACCAAAGTTGCTTTTTAGTGCAACATTTGACATTAAGATTAGAACTACGAGTAGGGTAGCTAAGGTCCAAGTACTCTTATCTAAGAAATCACTTGTTTGTTTAACTCCACCAACTACTTGATTTGCTCCTCCACCTAGTGAACTAGACAATCCTCCACCTTTAGGGTTTTGAACCATAATCACTAACATCAACAAGATGCTTACGATGATAATTAGCACTAAAAATATACTAAATGTACTCATGTCTTCTATTATTTTTCTTTTTGTCTTTTTTTAATTGCCCTGATCTGGCCTGCAAAGAAACTATTTTTTTCTGGATATTTCAAACTTAAAATGGTATAAGCTTGAATCGCTTTGTCGTAATTCTTTTGTTCGAGATAAACTCTAGCCAAAGTTTCAGTCATGATCTCCCGTTCATCGATACTTGTGCTGAGATTGATGTCGATGGTTGGAGTGTAGTCTTTTTGAGGTTTGATTTTTGGTTTTTGCTGTAAAAAGGCCTCGATTTGAGCGCTCTTTTTGGAGCGTTTATGGTTTTCTTTTTCTTTTATTGTGATTTCACCTTTTGTCATATCTCGCTTTTGAGATAGTGTTTTAGAGCTGGTGAGTTCTAGCCAAGTAGCAAAAGAATGCATTTCTTTAGGGTTAAATTCTAGAGGTTGATCGACGATCAGGGTGTCGATATGCTGAAGCTCTTGCTCAGTTTTAGATAGGGATTCTTTTTCTGTGAAAGCTTCTTGAACTTGATTTTGAAGCTCCTCATTTACATCGTTAAAGACCTCTGAGGTAATAAAATTAAATAGGATGGTTCGATCAGTAGTGCGAGCAGCAGCTTCCTTTAAAGCTTTGTTGTATTTGTGAGAATTTTGATTTTTAAGTCCTTTGATATACAAAGAGTGAGCTGCCTGAAAATAGGGATAATCCTGTAACAATTCTTCCAATTGAGCAGTTTGCACTTTAGAATCTAAAAACTTAGGGTCTTTTAATATTTGGGTAAACTCACTTACATTCATCTTACCAATCAGCTAATGAGGCGTTAAATATATCTTGAGTGATGCGTTCAAAGAGTGCTTGATGGGCCTCTGTTTTTACTGAGTTTAACAGGGCGTCCGCAGGATAATCATAGAAAAAACTAAAACGACGTTCAAAATCAGCATCCTCTTTTGTAGTATTGGTAAAGCGCACGTTCACACTCATCGAAAGTCTGTTTTGAGCGGCAGTCATATTTGCAGTTGCACTCATAGGAGCAATTCTATATTCGGTGATTTCACCTTCGTATATAAGGTCTGCATTGTCAGAACTCAACTTGAGAGAAGTTTGATTTTGAATCATGTCTTGAAGGGCGATGGTAAAGTCGCGATCCAAACCCGGTTCAATGACAGAACCAGGACTCTGAGTTGCGAGGTTGTCAAAGAAATTGACTTGATAAGTCTGGGCAGTTCCGACATTTCCGCCTGTAAAGTTGTAAATACCACAACTTGATAGCAGTGTTGCAACTATAATAGTAAGGCTAATTCTAAACTTCATTAGAGGTCGTATTGTTTTATTTTGCGATAAAGAGTGCGTTCAGAAATACCCAATTCTGCAGCGGCGAGTTTGCGTTTTCCCTTATTGCGTTCCAAGGCTTTTGCAATCAATTCGATTTCTTTCTGTTGTAAAGATAAGGTTTCTTCCTCTTGAATCTCTTCGGCAAAGTCATATTTGTCCTTTGTCGGATAATGAGACTCGTCGATGAGTAAGGTTTCTTCTTCTAGGTCCTGATGAGAGGGAAGTAATTCCACTTCTCTTGGTTGTTGAGAATCTTCCTTGTTAGGTGATTGCACCTGTTCTAATTCTTCCTCACTATAAAGTTTTTTGATGAGTTTGTCTTGAGACTTGTGAATCTCTTCGCCAGGTCTTCCTGCCATGAGTTCCAAGGTGAGTTTTTTGAGGTCGTTTAAATCGGCCTTCATGTCAAAGAGGACTTTGTAGAGGATCTCCCTTTCATTTGAAAAATCACTTTTTTTCTTTTCGTCTTTGATGACAGAAGGCAGGTTTCTGCTCGAAGCATCAGGTAAATAGTGAATTAAGGTAGCAGCGTCTATAGAGCGATCCGATTCCAAAACAGAAATTTGCTCTGCGATATTTCTGAGTTGTCGTACGTTTCCAGGCCAATTGTAACGCTCTAGTAGTGATTGTGCATCTTCTTTTAATCGAATAGTTGGCATCTTGTACTTCTGTCCAAAATCAGATGCGAATTTTCTAAAGAGCAAGTGAATGTCTTCTTTTCGATCTCTTAGAGGAGGCATCGCTATTTCGACTGTGCTCAAGCGATAATAAAGATCTTCTCTAAATTTGTTTTTTTCGATGGCTTCCATCATTTTGATGTTGGTTGCCGCTACAATTCGAACATTGGTTTTTTGAACCTGAGACGATCCTACTTTTAAGAACTCTCCGTTTTCTAAAACACGTAAGAGGCGTACTTGGGTGGTCAGTGGAAGTTCACCAACTTCATCTAGGAAGATGGTTCCGCCATCAGCCTCCTCAAAATAACCAGATCGGGTCTGAGTCGCTCCAGTAAAAGCACCTTTTTCGTGGCCAAAAAGTTCAGAGTCAATCGTTCCTTCAGGGATGGCTCCACAATTGACAGCGATGTATTTAGCGTGCTTTCGATGCGATAAAGAGTGAATGATTTTAGGTAGGGATTCCTTACCAACACCACTTTCTCCAGTGACGAGTACCGAAATATCTGTTGGAGCCACTTGTATTGCTTTTTCGATGGCTCTGTTGAGCTTGGAGTCATTGCCAATAATTTCAAAACGCTGTTTGATGTTTTGTATGGATTCCATAAGCTTAGTTTTTTAATTCAATAGCCTTTCCAAGAAGGGTTCCTGAGGTACAGTCTGTGATGTCGACTAGTACAAAATCGCCAATCTTGTAATCTTCTCTTGGAAATACTACTACATTATTGTAATTGTTTCTTCCCATCAAATCATTTTCAGATTTTTTTGAGGTTCCTTCCACGAGAACAATTTGTTTTTTTCCGACATGTTGAGCAGTTCTATAAGCAGAGTGTTTTTGCTGTACATCGATAATTTCAGCAAGACGTCTTTTTTTGGTTTCTAAAGGAATATCGTCCTCTAGATTTTTTCCAGCAAAGGTTCCAGGGCGTTCAGAGTAAGCATACATATATCCAAAGTCGTATTTGACGTATTCCATTAGGGCAATGGTGTCTTGGTGATCTTCTTCAGTTTCTGTTGGGAACCCGCTTATAATATCTTGTGAGATGGCACACTCTGGTATGAGCTGGTAAATTGTATCAACTAACTTTTTGTATTCTTCTACAGTGTGTTGTCGATTCATCGCCTTTAAGATTCGGTCGGAACCCGATTGTACAGGAAGGTGAATATGGTTGCAAATATTCTCATGGGCTGCCATAGTTTCAATTACGGATCGGTGCATGTCTTGAGGATTTGAGGTCGAAAAGCGAATCCTTATTTTTGGAAATGATGTTGCAACCTTTTCTAAGAGCATTGCAAAATCAACCGCTGTTGCTTTTTGAAGTTCTGACGCTTTCTTGAAGTCTTTTTTGAGCCCTCCTCCATACCATAAATAAGAATCGACGTTTTGACCTAGTAGCGTCACTTCTTTATAGCCTTTTGCTTGAAGCTCTGAGATTTCATTTAAAATGGATTCAGGATCTCTTGAGCGCTCTCTCCCTCTTGTGAATGGGACTACGCAGAAGGTACACATATTGTCACAGCCTCTAGTAATTGATACAAATGCAGTAACCCCATTGGTCGAAAGTCGAACAGGAGAAATATCGCCATAAGTCTCTTCTTTGGAAAGGATGACATTGACAGCGTTATTTCCAGCATCTACTTCTTGAAGTAGGTTGGGGATATCTTTGTAGGCATCAGGTCCGACGACCATATCGACGATTTTCTCTTCTTCCAAGAGTTGTTGTTTGAGTCGTTCTGCCATACATCCTAAAACACCTACCTTTAAGTTTTTATTCTTCCTTTTTTGAGAATTAAATGCTTTGAGGCGATTTCTAACAGTCTGTTCAGCCTTGTCGCGAATAGAGCAGGTGTTAATGAGGATTAAATCGGCTTCGTCAAGCACTTGAGTCGTGTTGTATCCTTGCTCAGAGAGGATGGAAGCGACGATTTCGGAGTCTGAAAAATTCATCGCACAGCCATAGCTTTCGATGAGGACTTTCTTATCGTTAGTTTTTTTAGATTCCATCTCTAATGTTGTTCCTTGTATGTCTGGGTTAATCTCTTTCTCCATTGGGTACTAATAGCTGTTTTTTATACACTGTACAAAGATAATACTATTCTATAAAAACTGACATAATGTCATAATATTTTTATTTGAAAAACTCACTCCAAATAGAGTTGTTTAAGGGGTCGTAAAAAAAATAGCGATGGGATAAATAAAAAAATCACATACTTTTGTCCTAAAATAAATGAGTACATGGCGAAGAATTTAGTGATTGTTGAGTCACCTGCAAAGGCAAAGACTATAGAAAAATTTTTAGGATCAAACTACAAGGTAGCTTCTAGTTTTGGGCATATTGTTGATTTACCATCCAAGGAATTAGCAGTAGATGTAGAGGGAGATTTTTCCGCTAAATACATAGTGTCAACTGACAAGAAATCAGTAGTCAAAGATTTAAAAGCCTTAGCGAAGAAAGCTGAAATGGTTTGGTTGGCTTCGGATGAGGACCGAGAAGGAGAGGCTATTTCTTGGCATTTGTCTGAAATCTTAAATTTAGATCCCCAGAAGACCAAGCGAATCGTTTTTAACTCGATTACCAAGTCTGCCATTGAAAAGGCTATCGGAAATCCGAGGGGTATCGATTATAACTTAGTCAACGCTCAACAAGCTCGTAGAGTTCTGGATCGTTTAGTAGGATATGAACTTTCTCCTGTTCTTTGGAAGAAGATAAAACCAGGACTATCTGCTGGTAGAGTTCAGTCGGTAGCGGTTCGACTCATTGTGGAGCGCGAAAGAGAGATCAAGTCATTTGAAGCAGAAGCCTCTTATAAGGTTGTAGCACAGATGCAGACTCAAGAAGGACAGTTGTTTGAAGCGAAGCTTCCAAAGTCGTTTGCGACCAAAGAAGAAGCCATTGCGTTCTTAAATCTCAATAAAGAAGCTCGCTACTCTGTAGAGAGTCTGGATAAAAAACCGGTAAAGAAATCGCCTTCGGCACCTTTTACAACCTCTACGCTCCAACAGGAAGCCTCAAGAAAACTCTATTTTTCGGTATCGAGAACCATGCAAGTAGCTCAACGTCTTTACGAGCAAGGACTCATTACCTATATGAGAACTGATTCTGTCAATTTATCGTCTGAAGCGTTAACAGCTGCACAGGAAGCAATTACTGCTCAATACGGTAAAGAATACGTTCAGATTAGAAATTACAGTTCAAAAACTAAGGGAGCTCAAGAAGCTCATGAGGCGATTCGTCCTACAGATTTAATGCGAAGTGAAATTTCACTTGAGCGTGATCAAGCTCGTTTATACGATTTGATCTATAAAAGAACACTTGCTTCGCAAATGAGTGATGCAAAACTAGAGCGTACCTTAGTTAAAATAGATGCTTCCACTCACAAGAAGCAATTTACAGCAACAGGAGAAATGATTGCTTTTGAAGGATTTTTAAAGGTTTATTTGGAAGGACAGGATGAGGATGAGTTCGAAGAGCAATCAGGAATGTTGCCAAATATGAAGGAAGGGGATTTACTTTCTTTAAATCTGATGACGGCTACAGAGCGTTTTACAAGACCTCCTTATCGTTATACAGAAGCATCACTTGTCAAAAAATTAGAGGCCTTGGGAATTGGAAGGCCGTCGACCTACGCGCCGACAATATCAACAGTTCAAAACAGAGGATATGTTGCCAAAGGGACTATCGATGGTGAAGATCGTTCATACATTCAATTGAGTCTAAAATCATCCGAACTCACTGAGAAAAAACATACCGAAAAAGTCGGTTCCGATAAGGGTAAGTTAGTTCCAACTGATATCGGTATGATCGTCAATGACTTTTTGGTGGAAAACTTTGAGCATATATTAGATTACAATTTTACCGCCAAAGTTGAAGAGGATTTTGATGAAATTGCCATCGGTGATAAAGATTGGAAATCAGTGATGAAAGAATTTTATCAAGATTTTCATCCCAATGTTGAAGAGGTTCTCGACACAGCTGATAGGGCTTCGGGAGAACGTGTTTTGGGAGTTGATCCCAAATCGGGGAGACCTCTTTTAGTTCGACTTGGACGCTTTGGTGCTATGGCTCAAATCGGAACTGCTGAGGATGAAGAAAAGCCTGTTTTCGCAAGTTTATTGCCGGATCAATCACTAGATACAATTACGTTTCAAGAAGCATTGGATCTCTTTAAATTACCTAGAACCATTGGGGAGTACAAGGGAGAAGAATTACAAGCTAATGTGGGTCGGTTTGGACCCTATGTCAAGTACGGAAAGAAGTTTATATCGATTCCTGCTACGGAAAGTGCTATGGATATCGCCCTTGATCGAGCTGTTGAGCTCATTGCTGAAAAGGAAGCAGCTGATGCTCCAATCTACAATTTTGAAGGTAAAGATGTCAGTAAAGGAGTAGGAAGATTTGGTCCTTTTATTAAATGGGATGGCATGTTTATCAATGTCAATAAAAAATACGATTTTGATCATTTGTCTAATTCGGATATCGAAGAATTGATTCAAGATAAATTGCAAAAAGAGCGTGAAAAATTAATTCACAATTGGGAAGAAGAAGGTATTCGAGTTGAAAAGGCCCGATGGGGAAGACATCACATCATCAAAGGTAAGTTAAAAGTAGAGCTCGCCAAAACAATTGATGTTACTGATATGACGCTTGAAGAAGCTCAGGCTTTGTTGGAGAAGAATGCTCCAAAAAAGAAAAAAGCGTCAAAAAAACCAGCAGCAAAAAAAACAAAAAAATAGTCGATGGCTTTTGAATACTTACTTCCCGTTTCTGAAAAGGTTCTTGCACATAATGCGCTTTTATTACCTCAAAGTCTGGGAAATTCAATTGCGATTCACACCAGTCAAGAAGGCTTGCCAGAACTCGAAGGTGTTCAAGTAGCGCTCTTGGGTGTTTCTGAAACTAGGAATGCCTTTGAACAAAAGATCTCACCGATCAATCTCGATGATTTTAGAAAGGAACTTTACAAGCTCAACAGAGGGAATTGGAAACTTCAAATCGTCGATTTGGGGGACGTTCCTTTGGGGAATTCAGTCGAGGATACTTATGTGGTTGTCAAAGAAGTTGTAACAGAATTGGTGCAACTAGGTGTTGTGCCTATTGTTATCGGAGCAACTCAAGACTTGAGTTATCCACTCTACCGATCATTTGACCAAATAGGTGAAATGATTCATATGGTATCCATTGATCACCGTTTTGATTTTGGTGTAGCTGACCAGTTGATTTCTTCTCATTCCTATATGAGTAAAATTATTTCGGAACATCCAACGAATTTAAAATCCTTTACCAATATAGGTTATCAGTCTTTTTTTAACACTCAGGAGGAACGAGACTTGATGGATAAGATGTATTTTGAATCCTATCGATTAGGAGCGGTTGTTAATGATTTAGCTTCCTGTGAGCCCCTTCTTCGCGACGCTCACTTTTTGAGTATTGATGCCAGAGCCATACAGGCTTCTGATATGGGTAGTGGTAGTAATTACACTCCAAATGGATTCAATGGGAGAGAAATTTGTGCCCTGACTCGTTATGCAGGACTCAGTCCAAAACTGTCCCTATTTGGAGTATTTGAAAGCGACAATCACCTGATGTCCAATAAGTTGATATCTCAAATGGTGTGGTACTTCTTAGAAGGTTTCTCTGTTAGAATTGTCGAAGACCCGATACGTCAGTCCGATTTCTTTTTAAAATATACGGTGACTCTTGAATCCTTGGATCTAATTTTCTTTAAAAGCAAGAAAACAGGACGCTGGTGGGTTTTATTAGAAGAATTAAATCCAACAGATAATAATTTTAATTCTGCTGCGTTATTACCCTGCAGTGAAAATGATTATAAAGATGCCTGTAAAGACATCATTCCAGACCGTTGGATAAAGGCTCAGAAAAAAGGCTTTTGCTAATCATATCTGAGTAATAATTAATATTTTCGTAAATTGTATTTTAAATCTATATTTACAATACAATTATAATTAATTGAACAGTTAATATTTATGAAGTACTACTCGTATTTAATACTTGTAACAATCCTCTTATTTTCATCATGCTCGAAAATAGGAAACAAAGGTGAGTTGGTGGGAGTTAGAGGGCAAAAATGGATTGCGAAGAAACCTTATGGAATGGAGCTTATTCCATCCGGGTCTTTTGTGATGGGTAAAACGAACAAAGATATTGCAAATGTTGGTATGGAGGCGGTGAAAACGGTTACCGTTCAATCGTTTTATATGGATGATACCGAGATTACCAATGCAGAATACAGACAATTCGTTCACTGGGTTCGCGATTCTATTGTGAGAACTAAATTGGCGATATTAGCTGATGAATTGGGATTGACAACTGAAGATGGTGGAATAGGAGATTACTCTTTTAAAGATATCGATACAGTAGGAATGACTCCATATCAAAAGTTCCGTTTTTTCAATGCACTTCCCGATGATGACAATCCTTATTCACTTTATTCTCTCAATAATGATATTGAACTAATTTGGGATACTGATGATTTTCCAGATGAGTATTATGCAGAAGTAATGGATGAGGTTTTTATCGATGCTACCGAAAGCTTTAACGGAAGAAGAGCGATGAAAATCAACGAGCTCAAATACAAATTTAGCAGTTTTGATGTGGAAGCAGCATCCAAGTCTCCTGGATCTGATCGCAACGAATTCATCAAAAAGGAAGTAGTCAAAGTTTATCCAGATACAACGGTGTGGATTAAAGATTTCTCTTATTCTTATATCGAGCCAATGCACAACGATTACTTTTGGCACGACGCATACAGCGAGTATCCAGTAGTTGGAGTGAGCTGGGATCAGGCAAGAGCTTTTTGCAATTGGAGAACCAAGATCAAAAATGACCAATTAAAAGTAAAAGGAGAACAAACGGTAAGCACCTATAGACTTCCTACCGAAGCTGAGTGGGAATACGCTGCTCGAGGAGGTATTGATGGAGCTATGTTCCCATGGGGAGGTCCTTATATGATTGCTGATAACGGCTGTTTTATGGCAAACTTTAAACCAGCTCGAGGTGATTATGCTGCAGATTCAGCACTTTTTACGGTAGAGGCTCGTTCCTTTGCTCCTAACGATTACAATTTGTACAATATGTCTGGAAATGTTTCTGAATGGACCAATTCTAGCTATGCCTACAACGCTTATGATTACGCTTCGACCTTGAATCCAACTGTTGGATCTGACAACAGCGAATACAAGGTAATTCGAGGGGGTTCTTGGAAAGACATCGCTTACTTTTTACAAGTCAATACAAGAGACTACGAACACAAGGATTCTGTACATTCCTACATTGGATTTAGAACAGTACAGGATTATATGGGGGACCCAACCACAGTTAAGAAGAATTAAAACACTACAACAAAATGGCATCAAAACAAAGTATAAAGAAAAAGCAGGCCTATAACTTGGCATACGGATTGGGGGCATCTATTGTCATCATCGGGGCTCTCTTTAAACTATCGCACTGGGAGTTTGGTCCTTTTACTGGAGGAAACCTCTTAGCGATAGGATTATTAACAGAGGCATTTATCTTTGCCTTAGCTGCATTTGAACCTGTTGAAGAAGATTCACAAGCTTGGGATTGGTCTAAGGTTTTTCCTGAATTAACTGGAAAAGGAGAATCGGGAGTCAACGCAAATGGGATGCTTTCTAAAAAATTAGATGCCATGTTAGAAGAGGCAAAAATCGATTCTAATTTGATGGATAATCTTGCAAAAAGCATCAAGAGTTTTGAAGCCGCAGCTGAAGGTATTGCACCGACAGCAGATTCTATTAGAGCGACTCAAAAGTATTCAGAAGAGCTCAATAAAGCTGCATCACAGATGGAATCTCTTAACCAACTCTATCAAAATCAATTAGATTCTGCTCAGTTACAGGCAAATGTTCAATCTACTGTTGCACAAAATGCAGAAGCCCTACAAAAGCAAATGGAGCAACTTTCTAAAAATCTCACTACACTCAATGAGGTTTATGAAGGAATGCTTTCAGCAATGAATAGAAAATCGAATTAAAAACCCCTTAAGAAGGACTCTATATGGCTTCAGCCAACTCTCCAAGACAGCGAATGATCAACCTAATGTATCTCGTATTTATAGCGATGCTCGCTTTGAATATGAGTAAAGAAGTGTTGACTGCCTTTGGAATTCTCAATGAAAAATTAGAGTATTCTAATGAGGAGATAACAAGAAATAACGAAGCATTTTTGAAAGGATTAGAGGTAAAAGCCTCTGAAAACCCAGATAAATACGCAGACCTCTATCAAAAGGGAGTTGAAATCACCGCGATTGCCGACGAATATTTCAAGTATTTGGCTGATATAAAAACAGATATGCTCAAAAGAGTGAAAGATTCTGCTGATTATGAAATCATGGATCGATCGGATTACTTGGATCAGTACTTTTTTAGAGCGGACAAACGTACTCCAGAAGGTGAAGAATTCATGAATCGCATCATTTCTTTTCGAGAAGCACTATTAAAGATAACTCCTGATGAATACGTTGGAATTAAAGAAGTGATAGCGAATCGTTTTTCAACAGGAGACGAAAACAATGAGGTTAAAAATAGGGATAATTCAAATGTTCATTGGTTGAATTTTCACTATGAGGGCTATCCAATGGTTGCCTCATTAACCAACATCACGCAGATTCAATCCGATGTGATGAATTCGACCCAGAATATTCTAAAAGCAATGTTGCAAGGACAACTCACCGAAGAGGTTTCTTATACCAATTACACCACTTTGTTGGAGCTTGAAAAGTCAGCTTTTTATCAGGGTGAAAACTTTCAGGGAAATATTGTCCTTGGCAGAAAAGATGCATCGACCAAACCAAATGAAGTTCAGCTAACCTTAGACGGAAAAAAACTAGTTGAAGACCGTGATTTTACGATTGAAAATGGTAGAGTGAAACTCAATGTGAATGCAGGGAATGCAGGAGATCATAAAATTGAAGGGGTGCTTGTTTTTGTTCAAGATGGGAATGAAACTCAGGTCCCTGTCAATGCTAGCTTTGCTACCATAACCAAACCGAATGCAGCAGTAATTTCTGCTAATAAAATGAATGTGGTATACCGTGGGTTGGACAACCCTATGACGATTTCGATCCCAGGAGTTGCTAATAATTTTGTGACAGCTAGAGCCGACGGGCTTAAAAAAGTATCTGGGAGTAATTACATACTCAACCCAGGTCAGGGAAGAGAGGTGTCAATTACTGCTACTGGTAAATTGCCTGATGGCAATACGATCAATACCACCTCAGTTTTTAGAATTAAAGACATCCCTAAACCACAGGGAACTATTCGAGGCGAATCTGGAACAGTAAAAATGCCTAGAAATAACCTGGAAATAGCATCTGTTGGAGCCATGTTAGAGGATTTTGATTTTGATTTGACTCTTAGAGTGAAAGGCTTTAAATTTAAAGTGCCTGGACAGCCTACTGTAGCTGTGAATGGCAATAAGTTGGACGCAAGAGCTAAGGCAGCCTTGCAAAGAGCTCGAAGAGGAGATTTAATTCAAATCTTTGATATTGATGTTGAAAACCCAGATAATAAAGGTTATCGCTTTAAAAATGTAACCGCTGTAATTATCGAACTTACGAATTAATCATGATGAAAAAACAATTATTCTTAATACTACTTGGTTTGAACTTTTTGAGTATTTCCTTTTTAAGTGCTCAAGAATCCTCTGGAGTCGTAGATCCAGCTTCACGCTACTTTAAATCGAGTGATCCGTTAAAGAGCAATCCACTTTACATTCCAGGAGTCAATAAGAAAGACATATTTTGGTCTAAGACGGTAATGGAAGTTGTTGATCTCAATGAAAAATTAAATTTCCCATTGTATTATCCTATTGATACGTTAAGAGTTGAGTCTTACAGAAGGTCACTTTACGATGTGTTAATCAACAAAATTAAATCGGGTGAAATTGAGTCTGTTTATACCGATGCTTATATTCGAGAAAAGAGAACCTTAGAAGATCTTCAAGCTTCACTCGTTAAGATAGATACTACGGATTTAGGTTTGGAGCAGTACAATGCTAATGAGCCAGTATCGGAACAGTATATCACTAGAAGAACTATTACAGCAGCTGATATCAAACAATATATTTTAAGAGGTACTTGGTATTTTGATAAGCGATTGGGTGAGCTGAAATACAGATTGCTAGCCTTTGCACCTATGGCTCCAGATGTCAACTTTATCGATTCAGGAGATGATCCTTATCAAAACTTAATTCCTTTGTTTTGGGTGTGGTATCCCGAAGTAAGAGACATCTTACACGAGGCTAAGGTGTACAATCCTAATAACGACTTCAATCCCAATTCTTTTGGGGACATTTTTGAAGCTCGCTATTTTAATTCCTTAATCATCTCTGAGGACAATATTTACGACAACAGACAGATTAAGGACTACTTAAAAAACAATTCGCTCTATCAGCTCTTAGAATCCAACAGAATAAGAGAGTGGATTCGCAACAAAGAAGCCGATATGTGGAACTACTAAGAGATTATATTGTCGTTGGCTTTGGAATTGCAGGACTTAGTTTTTGTGAGCATTTAGAGCGAAATCAAAAATCTTTTATCGTGTTTGATGACGATTCTCAACAATCCTCTTGGGTTGCTGGTGGAATGTACAATCCAGTCATCTTAAAGCGTTTTACATTGGCATGGAATGCGGTTTCTCAACAGGAGTATGCATTGCCATTTTACAAATCACTCGAAGAAAAATTAAACGATTCCTTTTTGGTTCCCTTAAAGGTGCATCGAAAATTTGCTTCTGTTGAGGAACAAAATCTTTGGTTTGAAGCTATGGACAAACCGCTGATGTATCAATTCATGTCTTCAAAAGTATTGCAAAACGACAACCCTCGTATCAAGGCTGAATTTGGATTGGGTCAACTTGAAGGTGTGGGACGATTGAGAGTTGGGAAATTAATCGATGCTTACCGAAAGCGATTGGAGGCTGCGAATTCCTTTTTGTTTGAGCATTTTGATTTTACTCAACTTCGCTTTGTTGCAGATGGTGTTCAATACAAGGGTTATAAGGCAAAGCAGATCGTTTTTGCGACTGGATATGGACTAAAGTCCAATCCTTTATTTCAAGAGCTTCCACTTCAAGGTACCAAGGGTGAGTTGATCTTAATTGAAGCAGCTGATCTAAAATTAGAGGCCATATTAAAAGCAGGGGTATTTCTGCTTCCACTGGGGAGTGATCGTTATTATGTTGGTGCCACCTATAATTGGAGTGATAAGACCAATGAGCCAAGTGAAAAAGCAAGAGAAGAACTCTTGTCAAAACTTGATAAATTAGTAGATGTAGATTATAAAGTCATCGATCAAATTGCGGGAATACGACCTACGGTCATCGATCGCAGACCAATTGTTGGAAACCATTTGGTATATCAAAATGCCTATGTACTCAATGGGATGGGAACAAGAGGGGTTTTGGTCGCTCCAACACTCAGCAAACAACTATACGACTATATCGAAGAAGGTGCAGCTTTAGAGCCTGAAATCGATGTAAAGCGCTTTTACAATAAAGCCTAACTTAGTTGACTTTCTGAGTTGAATTGGGATTGTATTTGATGAAGATATTGATCCAAATATTCCTAGAACCTCTAAGAATAATAGGATAAAACACAATTAGAGTTACAACAATGGCGATAAAAGCCTGAATTAAGCTACTTCCTAAGAATAGTTTACTGATGATAAAAGCTGCCACAGAAAAGGCGATACCTAAACCATAACTCACATACATTGCTCCATAAAAAAAGGATGGTTCAATTTTATAAGTTAATCCACAATGAGAACATTTTTCATTCATGTCAAAAATCTTGCCCATTTTATAGGGGTTGGATTCTTTATACATGCTTTCCTGATGACATTTAGGACAACTTCCTTTAAAAATACTATAGAGTTTGCTTCCTTTTTTTAACATTTGCAAAAATTTTAACAAAAATACATTTTTTCCAGAGATGGAATGTAACTAATATTACCTAGATGCTCAATATTCACAACTTATCTGTTTCCTTTTCAGGAGAGACACTTTTTAAGGAAATTTCTTTTCGACTCAAAGGAGGGGATCGTGTAGGTCTTATTGGGAAAAATGGAGCTGGAAAATCAACACTTTTAAAATTGCTGGCTGGTGACTTGGAGTCAGATTCAGGTACCATTGCCAAAGAGAAAGAATGTCGCATAGGATTTTTAAGACAGGATATTGACTTTGAATTAGGGAGGACTGTAGTAGAGGAAGCTGAGTTAGCCTTTGAAGAAATCAAGGCCTTGGAAAAAGAAATTGAGCAGATAAATCACCAACTCGCCGAACGAACTGATTACGAATCACAATCCTATCACGATTTGATTGATAAGCTCAGTGATGTGACACATCATTACGAGCTCTTAGGGGGATATAATTACCAAGGACAGACCGAGAAAATTCTACAAGGATTAGGTTTTAAAGCTTCTGATTTTGGCAAGTTGACAGAAACATTTTCTGGAGGATGGAGAATGCGAATCGAGCTCGCAAAACTTCTTTTGCAATCCAATGATGTATTGCTCCTAGATGAACCGACGAACCACTTAGATATTGAATCAATTATTTGGTTGGAATCCTTTTTAAATTCCTATCCTGGAGCTGTGGTGATTGTGTCCCACGATAAAATGTTCTTAGATCACGTAACCAACCGCTCTATTGAAATTGTACTGGGTAGAATATACGATTACCCCAAACCCTATTCTGAGTTCTTGGCACTTCGTTCAGAGATTATAGAACACCAGCTCAACGCTCAAAAGAATCAACAAAAGCAGATCGAACAAACTGAAAAGCTCATCGAAAAGTTCAGAGCTAAAGCTTCTAAAGCTTCCATGGCACAATCGCTTATCAAAAAACTCGACAAGATGGATCGTATTGAGGTCGATGTGGAAGACGGTTCAGTGATGAATGTTCGTTTTCCGGTCTCTATTGTTCCTGGAAAAGTGATTTTAGAGCTCAATGAGCTATCAAAATCATATGGAGACAACTCAGTTCTGGATCGTGTTAATCTACTCTTAGAACGCGATTCTAAAACAGCATTTGTGGGACAAAACGGACAGGGAAAAACGACCTTGGCCAAAATGATTGTTGGAGAGCTCAAAGCTAGTAGTGGGAATATCAAACTCGGTCATAATGTTCAAATTGGATACTTTGCCCAAAATCAGGCTGAGTATTTAAATCCCAATAAAACGGTCTTGGATACGATGATTGATGCTGCTAACGAAACCAATAGAGCTAAGGTTAGAGATATCCTCGGTTCGTTTTTATTTCAAGGCGATGAGGTCGACAAGTTTGTCAAAGTGCTATCGGGTGGAGAACGAAATCGATTGGCTCTGGCAAAAATGCTCTTAGAGCCCTTTAATGTCCTGGTGATGGATGAGCCGACCAATCACTTGGATATTGCCTCTAAGAACGTCTTAAAACAAGCGTTAACTAACTTTGAAGGTACTTTAATTCTCGTATCTCACGACAGAGATTTCTTACAGGGACTCACCAATAAGGTGTACGAGTTTAAAGACGGAAACATCAAAGAATACTTAGGAGATATTGATTATTACTTATCAGAGCGAAAAGCTGCTGATTTTAGAGCTATTGAGAAAAAGGAAAAATCAAAAGTAGAGCAGCCTAAAATTGAAAAGTTAGATTATCAGAAACAAAAGGAACTCAAATCACTTAACAATAGACTGTCAAAAGTAGAGTCTAAAATCTCTCAATTAGAAAAAACCATTGCAGAACAAGATCATCAGTTGTTAATGGATTACGATACCACCGCAGCTAACCCCAAGTTTTTTGACAGTTATCAAAACAACAAGAAAGAATTGGAGTCTTTGATGAGTGAATGGGAAGAACTCTCAGATCAATTAGGTTAATTGCTGTATTTGTTTTCGAAATCTTTCACGCTTTTCGGTTTCGGATGTTGCGTTGAAAATTTTAAATCTTCAATCGGTTCCTGGGCGATGAGTTTCATCGGGATGTGACCAGACCAGGTATCGCTATAGTCGTTTTCATCTCCCTGAGGCCCTCCACCTCTTATTTTGACAGAAGCAGAACGGATAGGAATTTTAAGAAGCATCGTAGCTTTAAGTTGTGATGGAGTTCCCAAAAATACTTCATCCCATCTACCATCTATGATGTGATCGGTGATGATTTTGAGACCATCAAGAAATTCTTCACTTTCATGATCCACGAGCTCCGCTTTACCGTAAACAACAGCCGAACGATAATTGGCAGAGGTGTTAAACAACGTTTGAGCTAAAACGACACCGTCGAGATGGGTCACATTGATACATATCTGGTCATTGTTAAGCAATTGATTAAGCATGTGATTCTTGGTAGATCCGTGGATATAAATTGTTGCTCCATCTCGTCCATATGCTGTAGGTATGCTATGAGCTTTTCCCTGATACACAAATGAGATATGGCATAAAAAGCCTGCGTCTAAAACTCGATAGAGATCTTCCTCTGTATTTTCTTGACGATTGTTTCCTCGTATAATTTTATTGAACTTCATAAGCTAAATTTAAACTAAAGATACAAAATACCTATAGTATTGAATTCGAATAGATTGTTTAGCTTTGTGGTTTATTACATACACAAAATGGAACTCATCAAGAATAATTTTAGTATTTCGGATTTAGAAAACCTTTCTGGTATTAAAGCTCATACGATACGAATATGGGAGAAACGTTATAGATTATTGAGTCCTGAGCGAACCAAAACGAATATTAGAACTTATTCACTCGAGAGTCTAAAAAAAATTCTCAATGTAGCGTTGTTAAATAACAATGGATATAAAATTTCCAAAATAGCAGATCTAAGTGAGCAAGAATTTAAGAAAGCAATAGCTTCTTTAATCGACAAGCAGATTAGGAGTGATTACTATATTCAGGAATTCATTTTGTCGATGTTTGCCTTTGATCGACTGAGATTTAGACAAATCAACACTGAGTTAAAATCAAAACATTCGTTTGAGCAGCGTTTTGAACAGTTCTTTATGCCTTTATTAATGCGTATTGGATTGTTGTGGCAATCAGGAGTAATTACACCTTCTCATGAACATTTTATTGCAGTATTGATCAAAGAACAATTGCTTCTTGAGATAGAAGTACTAGATAATACGCCATGTGAGTCAGAGGAAACCTATATTCTTTTTCTACCCGATGGAGAACTTCACGACATCGGAATGTACTATATTTATTGCTGTCTTCTCAAAAAATCAAAAAGAGTTATTTATTTAGGAGCATCTGTACCCTTAGTTGATTTAGAAAACCTTTTAAGTCTTTCATCTCGAATTAATTTTGTGAGTTCCTTTACTGTAGCACCAGAGTCGTCTACAGTGGAAGATTATTTAAAAGAAGTTAAAAGTAAACTTCTAAAATCATCTAAAAATAAATTTTTTGCATGGGGATCAGTACTGGAAACTGTTAAAAAAAGTCCTTCTAAGCAACTATTGATCGCTTCTAATATATTGGAAATCAAAGATTTAATATAATAATGTTCAAATAATTGTTAAAATTATTAGACAAATCATCCTATCTATTTACTTTTTGTTTAACTTTGTTGTATAAAAATTAAACAAAATGAAAAAAGTAGCATTAATTGGTTCTGGTTTTTCTTCTCTTTCAGCAGCTTGTTATTTAGCTAAAGCTGGATATGATGTTACTGTGTTTGAAAAAAATGGCACTATTGGAGGAAGAGCACAACAGCTTGTAAAAGATGGGTTTAAATTTGATATGGGTCCCTCTTGGTACTGGATGCCTGATGTCTTTGAGCGCTTCTTTGCTGATTTTGACAAGACTTCTTCTGATTTCTACAGTTTGGAAAAATTAGCTCCAGCTTATGAAATATATTTTGGTCAGGATGATAAGTTTACTGTTGATGATTCACTTGAAGCAATAGCTCAAAGATTTGAAGCGATTGAAAAGGGAGCTGGTGCTAAACTCATGAAATTTATTGAACAGGCTAAAGAGAACTACGAGATTGCGATTCACGATTTGGTTTACAATCCAGGAGAGTCTCTTACTGAGTTAGTCAAATTAAAGACACTTAAAAAAATCCATCAGTTTGCTTCAACAATAAGTAAGGATGTTCGTTCACAATTTAAAGATGAGCGTTTGAGAAAAGTATTGGAATTTCCTGCACTTTTTTTAGGAGCAAAGGCTTCTAAGACTCCCTCATTTTACAATTTTATGAACTATGCAGATTTTGGAATGGGAACCTGGTATCCCAAAGGGGGGATGTATTCTGTGGTTCAAGGAATGTTTCAATTGGCTATTAGTCTAGGAGTTGATTTTAAATTCTATGCTAGTGTCGATATGATTTCTGTAGATGAAGGAAAAGTGGACGGTATTTTTGTTCACGGAGAGTACCTTCCTTTTGATTTGGTAGTCAGTGGAGCTGATTACGCTCATACTGAAAGTATCATGCCAGAAGCGTATAGGCAGTATTCAGCATCTTATTGGAATTCTAAAACCTATGCTCCTTCATCACTCTTGTTTTATATAGGTTTCGATAAAAAGATACCAAATATGACCCATCATTCTTTGTTTTTTGATGCTGATTTTGAAAAACATGCACAAGCGATTTATGATGAGCCAAGCTATCCTAAAGATCCCTTATTTTATGCTAGTTTCCCATCAATTAACGACGATACTATTGCTCCTAAAGGAAAAGAAGCTGGTGTGATTTTAATTCCATTGGCTCCCGGCATGAAAGATGATCAAGAAATGATTGATTTCTATTTCGATCAGGTGATGGATCGTCTTGAAGCTCAATGTGGTACTTCTATTAGAGATTCAATAGTGTTTAAGAAACAATTTACAATTAGTGATTTTGTAAAGGAATACAATTCTTATAAAGGTAATGCTTATGGAATGGCCAATACCTTGTTTCAGACAGCTGCACTTAGACCAAAACTCAAATCTAAGAAGCTTGAAGGAATGTTCTTTACAGGTCAGTTGACAGTTCCAGGGCCAGGAGTTCCACCTTCCTTGATTTCTGGAAAATTAGTCGCTGATTTAGTGACTAAATACCATCCACTTAAAAAAACCAAAACAAACTATTCAATTGCTGCTGCCTTATGAAAACTTATTTTGATGATCTTTCTAAAGATTTAGCTGTTGCGATTACCAAAAAATACAGCACTTCATTTTCATCTGCGACTAAATTGTTGAGTCCTTCAATTCGTCAAGATATTTACAATATTTACGGATTTGTTCGACTCGTTGATGAGATTGTTGATTCCTTTCACCAATACGACAAAAGAGAACTCATTGAAAATTTTGAGTTGCAACTCTATCACGCTTTGGATTTTAAAATCAGTTTAAATCCTGTTTTAAATGCGTTTCAGGAAACGGTACACAAATACCAAATAGATATTGAGTATATAGATGCTTTTATGAGTAGTATGAAAGCTGACCTAGATATTAGCACTTACAATGATGTTGCGTCATATGAAAAGTATATATACGGTTCAGCAGATGTCGTTGGTCTGATGTGTTTAAAGGTCTTTGTAAAAGGAGATCAAGAGGCCTTTGAAACCTTAAAACCCTATGCTGAAAAATTAGGTTCAGCCTTTCAAAAGGTGAACTTTTTGAGAGATCTTCAAGAAGATTATGAAAATTTAGGAAGGTCTTACTTTCCAAATACGACTGTTGAAAAGCTTTCAGAGGAAGATAAGATGCGTTTAATTGAAGAAATTAGAGCAGATTTCAATCAGGCTTATGTAGGGATTATTCAATTGCCAATGGAGGCCCGTTTAGGGGTGTATGTAGCTTATAAATACTACTTAAAACTCTTAGAGAAAATAGCGGCAACACCTGCTGAAAAAATTACACACTCGAGAATTAGAGTCCCCAATACTGTCAAATTCCTACTCTTGGGTAAGAGTTATGTAGATTTTCAATTAAAACAAATTCAATGATGAGTTATATTTTACTAACCATAGCAGTCTTTTTATTGATGGAAGGAGCGGCATGGGCAACTCATAAGTATGTGATGCACGGGTTTCTTTGGTCTTGGCATCGCGACCATCATCAACGAGATAAAGATGCTATTTTTGAGAAGAACGATCGATTTTTTATCTTCTATGCTCTTGTGAGTATCTGCAATATAGCTTTGTGGAATTATGGTTATTTTGACTATGGAATTTCGATTGGACTCGGGATATTTGCTTATGGAATGACCTATTTTTTGATTCACGATGTGTTTATACACAGAAGATTAAAATGGTTCTCTAAAACAGAGTCGGTATACGGTAAAGCGATACGAAAGGCTCATAAGATGCATCACAAACACTTAGGAAAAGATGACGGAGAGTGTTATGGTTTGTTGTGGGTGCCTATAAAATATTATAAAAATTTTAGATCATAACTAGGATGAATTACTTATACCTGCTGATCAATCTAGCGACGATAAGTGTCCCCTTAATGGCATCTTATCACCCTAAGATTCAATTTTACAAGAATCATAGGAATTTCTTTCTCGCTATTGCTATCAGTGGTTTACTGTTTATCATTTGGGATGTTTTCTTTGCTCAAAAAGAGGTGTGGGGTTTTAGTGATTCTTACACTTTAGGTTTTGGTTTGTTTGGTTTGCCTATTGAAGAGTGGTTTTTCTTTATGTGTATTCCCTACGCCTCTTTATTTTTACATCTTCAATTATATCGGTTTGGATGGTTACAATCATTTTCTGTTTCCGACAAACCCCTTAAAGTCTTGAGTGCCCTACTACTATTAATTGTGATAGTTGTTGGTTTATTAAATTTAAAGCGCTCGTATACTTCTTTAAATGCCGCTGTTTTTGTCCTCACCTATGCCATGGCGTTTGTTTATAATCGAGCGCTTTTAAAACAATTTATCCCATCATTTTTAATCATACTCATACCGTTCTTTTTGGTAAATGGTCTTTTGACTGGTTCATTGTTGAGTGAACCTGTAGTTTGGTATGACAATGATGAAAATTTAGGAATCCGAATAGGTACAGTACCGGTAGAAGATCTGTTCTACGCTTTTTCGATGTTAATGCTTCCCTTGATGATTTACGCAAAGCTACAAGGTGCTAATGCTCTTGATTTAAAAACTGAACGTTAATGAAACTATCAATGTCAATTAGAGAATAAGAGGTTAGATTCGGATAGGTATTGTTGATCACATACTTGATCCGATATTCCGATCGTTTCTCTTTGAGTTTTTTAAGTTGACAGTAAAAAGAAATGAATTTTTTAACGTTTAAACGTTCAAATTCAGCGGCTATTCGTTGAGCCTGATTTGCTGATCTAATCTGTTTAATTGCTAAATTCACTATATTTTTATTGAATGTTAGTTCGTATTACAAGTCCTAAAGTAATATATAAATGTCAATAAATCAAGCGTTTAAGTCTAAAAAAATAGGAGTATTACCTGCTTTTCATTTTTTTTGTAATTTGAGTTCACAAAAAATGTTGTAAATATGAAATAAATGATTTCTTTTGCAGCGAATTTGCTGAACACCATGAACGCTGTTTCAATGTTTGGGCGCAAGTTAAATTTGAAGTATTTCTCATGCGCAGCCTATGAGATAGGTAACCAATATTTAAAGCTTACTTCAATGCTTAATTCTCCTATTGTACTACCACAGTACAAGTACGCGTTTGCACCTACAACTCAACGTCAAATAATTATCTAGTAGATAAATTTTTAGTGACCAATTATCCCTTGGGATATTCTTTTTCATTTTAAATTTATCATTATGCATATACGCTATAGAGATCTCATCGATCAAACTTATTACTTTCCTCAAGAGGAATTCTCATTAAGAGACAGCGAATTATTATTTCACAACGTTGATCTCAATCAATTGGTAGCTCAATATGGAGCTCCTTTAAAATTCACGTACCTCCCTAAAATATCAGAGAATATCAACAGGGCAAAACAGTGGTTCAAATCAGCCATGGATAAACACAATTATCCAGGAAATTACTATTATTCTTATTGTACTAAGAGTTCCCATTTCAAGCACGTTTTAAACGAAGCATTAAAGAATGATATACACATAGAAACTTCCTCAGCATTCGATATCAATATTGTTGAAGAGCTCAAAAAAGAAGGGACGATCAAAGATGACACTTTTGTGCTATGCAATGGTTTTAAAAGAGCTCAATACATTGAAAATATTTCTAGACTCATCAACGAGGGCCACAAGAATTGTATTCCAATTATCGATAATTACGAAGAGTTGTCTCTTTTGGAACAGGGAATTGAAGATAACTTTCAAGTAGGAATTCGAATTGCTTCAGAGGAGGAGCCTAAGTTTGAATTTTATACCTCAAGACTAGGAATCGGATATAAAAATATCGTTCCCTTTTATCAAGATCAAATTGAAAACAATCCCAAAGTGAAACTTAAAATGCTTCACTTTTTTATCAATACGGGAATCAAGGACAACGCCTATTATTGGAATGAACTCAATAAGTGTTTAAAAGTCTATGTGAGACTTAAAAAGGTATGTCCAACTTTGGATTCACTCAATATTGGTGGAGGTTTTCCAATCAAGACCTCATTGGTATTCGATTACGATTACGAATATATGGTTGATGAAATCATCAATCAAATCAAACTCTCTTGCGAAGAAGCCGGTGTAGATATGCCAAATATCTTTACGGAGTTCGGAAGTTATACTGTTGGAGAAAGTGGAGGTGCGATCTATGAAGTGCTCTATCAAAAGCAACAGAACGACAGAGAAAAGTGGAATATGATCAACTCTTCATTTATCACTACCCTTCCCGATACCTGGGCGATTAACAAGCGATTTATTATGCTACCCATCAACCGTTGGAACGATTCCTATGAGCGTGTGCTTTTAGGGGGGCTAACCTGTGATTCAGATGATTATTACAATTCTGAACAACATATCAATGCGATTTATTTACCCAAATACAATTCGGAAAAACCCTTGTATATAGGATTTTTCAATACAGGTGCTTATCAAGAAACTATTGGAGGGTATGGAGGTTTACAACACTGTCTGATACCTTCTCCTAAACACATACTCATCGATTTAGATGAAAATAATGAACTAATAACAAAACTTTACAAACCCCAACAAGAGGTAGGCGAAATGCTTGCCATTTTAGGCTATGAAAACAACTAGAACTTATGCAGGTATCGAAGAGCAGTACGCTCATCTAGAATCATCGAACATCGTTTTGATTCCAGTTCCTTACGACGGAACGAGTACCTGGGGAAAGGGAGCCGATAAAGGCCCTGAAGCATTCTTAGACGCTTCCGAAAATATGGAGCTCTACGACATTGAAACTCAGACCGAGGTTTACAAAAAAGGAGTGTATTTAGCGGATCCTATTCTGGAAAACGAATCTCCAGAAGCCATGGTTGATGCGGTACATCGTACTACTAAGGCCTATATTAAGAAAAACAAATTCGTGACTCTTTTTGGAGGAGAACACTCTATTTCAATAGGGAGTATCAGAGCCTTTAACGAGTGTTTCGAAGATCTAACAGTACTTCATATTGACGCACATGCAGATTTAAGGCCTTCTTATGAAGGGACAGCATGTAATCATGCCTGTGCTGTTTTTGAGGCCAATCAAACCACTAATCTAGTTCAAGTGGGAATTCGTTCTATGGATGTGATTGAAACTTCGATCATGAATCCCGATAAGGTATTCTTTGCACATCAGATGGCAGAGGATGATTATTGGAGCGATAAAGTTTTAGATCAATTAGGAGAAAATGTCTTTATTACTTTTGATTTGGACGCTTTTGACCCTTCCATATTGCCAGCTACTGGAACTCCAGAGCCAGGAGGTTTGCTTTGGTATGAAACCATGGCGTTTTTAAAAGAAGTATTTGAAGAAAGAAATGTGGTGGGATTTGATATTGTAGAACTCTGCCCCAATAGCAATTCGAAGCCTTCCGATTTCTTGGCGGCAAAATTGTATTACAAAATGTTGAGTTATAAATTTAAAAATCAGAGTGATGAATAAAGGAGTTATAGGATCGTTTATAGAAAAGTACTTTTTGCATTTTAATGCAGCGAGTTTAGTCGATGCGGCTAAAGGATATGAGGCACAATTAAATCAAGGTTCTAAAATGTTGGTCTCTCTTGCAGGGGCTATGAGTACTGCAGAGCTGGGTAAGATTTTTGCTGAGATGATTCGTCAAGACAAGGTGCATTTTATCTCTTGTACTGGAGCGAACTTAGAGGAGGATATCATGAATTTAGTAGCGCATTCTCACTATAAAAGAGTTCCTAACTACAGAGATTTAACTCCTGAACAGGAATGGGAACTCTTGGAAAAAGGACTCAATAGAGTAACTGATACTTGTATTCCGGAAGAAGAAGCATTTAGAAGATTGCAAAAGCATGTAGAAAAACTTTGGAAAAAGGCACAATCAGAAGGCAAGCGATACTTTCCTCACGAGTATATGTACCAATTATTACTCTCTGGAGTGTTAGAAGAATACTATGAAATCGATCTTAAAGATTCATGGATGTACGCTGCAGCTGAAAAGAACTTACCAATGGTCGTTCCAGGTTGGGAGGATTCTACAATGGGTAACATCTTTGCTTCCTATGTGTTAAAAGGAGAGCTTAAAGCCGATGTGGTAAAGAGTGGTATTGAATATATGACTGAACTGGCAAAATGGTATACCGACAACTCTTCTAAAGGAGTTGGATTCTTTCAAATCGGTGGTGGAATTGCTGGAGACTTTCCAATTTGTGTCGTACCTATGCTCTATCAAGATATGGAACAAACAGATACTCCATTTTGGAGTTACTTCTGTCAAATTTCAGATTCTACCACTTCATATGGATCGTACTCAGGTGCTGTTCCAAACGAAAAAATTACGTGGGGAAAATTAGATATCAATACTCCAAAATTTATTGTAGAAAGTGATGCTACTATTGTAGCACCACTTATATTTGCTTATTTGTTGAATATGTAATTATTTTATAGAAGAATGAAACGAGTTATAGTAGATTACAAAAAAATTACTCCTGAGTTGTTAAAACTTTTGGTGGAAACCTATCCTGAAGGTTATGCTGATTCAGATATCATTAGTTTTAAGAATATCAAAGGGGAGTTGATTGAAGCTGTCGAAGTCAATACAGAGGACACGAAATACCTTGTAAAGATATCTGCGAGCTTGGAACATTCCATGGCTTTTTTTGACGATGATGATGAAGAAGTAGACGATGATCAAGAAAAAGATCTTGAGATTGATGAAGCTGCTGGATTGGAAGAAGATTTAGACGACTAATATAAAAGAACTTTAAGATGAATGTGATTGGTAGTGTTGAGTGGTGTCGCTTTGATAAATTAGGTGTTCCAGCAGTAAAAGCTAGAGTTGACTCTGGGGCTAAAACATCTGCTTTACAAGCCAATAAGATTAAACCTTTTATCAAGGACGGACAAGAATGGGTGAAGTTTGAAGTCAATCCTATTCAAGATAATAGAAGTATCAGTATTAATTGTGAGGAGCGAGTTATTTCAAAAAAGGTGATTAAAAACACCTCTGGAATAGCCGAAGAGCGCTATGTCATTCGCACCACCATGCAGATGGGAGATCATTATATTGATATTAATCTCACACTCGCTAATCGCGATTCCATGGAGTATCGTATGCTCTTAGGAAGGGAGGCGTTTTCCGATAAGTTTTTAGTCGATGTTTCTCGTCAATTTCTGCAGGAGGAAATTGAAGATGAGCAAATTAAGAAGATTTATCAATCCTATACCAAAGAACAAAATGGATTGAGAATAGCAGTATTGGCTTCCAATCCAAATTTATACAGCAACAAACGAATCATTGAAGCAGGAGAGGCTAGAGGACATGAGATGGTGTTTCTCAATGTAGAGCACTCTTATATGAAACTCGATGCGAACTCTCCTCAGATTCGTTATAGAGGGGGTAATATTCTCAATCAGTTTGACGCTATTATTCCTAGGATTAAGCCTGCTGTTACTTTTTATGGTTGTGCTTTACTGCGTCAGTTTAAACACCTTGGAGTCTATTGTCTCAATTCGGCTGATGCCATTACTCAATCGAGGGATAAGCTATTTGCCTCACAGCTATTTTCTGAGAATGATATTCATATTCCAACCACTGGATTTGCAAAATCTCCGATGGATACTAAGGATCTGATTCGCATGGTCAATGGGGCTCCATTGATTATTAAGCTTTTAGAATCAACTCAAGGAAAAGGAGTGGTTTTAGCTGAAACGAACAAGGCGGCAGAGAGTGTTATCAATGCCTTTAAATCGGTAAAGACCAATATCTTAGTTCAAGAGTTTATAAAAGAGGCTAACGGACAAGATATTCGCTGTTTTGTGATCAATGGAAAGGTGATCGCTTCTATGCAGCGTCAGGCTGAAAAGGGAGAATTTAGAGCGAACATCCACCAAGGAGGTAAGGCTTCGATTATTAAGATTACAGCCGAAGAGCGAAAGTTAGCTATAAAGGCAGCAAAGATTCTCAATCTCGCAGTCGCTGGGGTGGATATTATACGATCTAATAAGGGTCCTCTTCTTTTAGAGGTCAATTCCTCTCCAGGATTAGAGGGGATTGAAAAAGCCACTGGAGTCGACATCGCTAATGGAATGATTCAGGCGATCGAACGAAAACTAAAATATTCTAAGAAATAGTCCCTTTTAAGGCATTTAACATTTCCTCGGTTGTTTTTTGAAGATCGAATTTTGGTTTCCAATTCCAATCTCTTTTTGCATCACTGTCATCGACATCGCTTGGCCAAGAATCTGCAATCTTCTGTCTGAAATCAGGCTTAAAAGTGCATTTGAAATCCGGCAAGTGCTTTTTGATACTCAGTTCCATATCTGCTGGACTGATACTCATCGATCGAATATTGTAAGCTTTTCCGCGAACCGCTGTATCTGAATTCATCAATTGTAATGTAGCGTCGATGGCATCGTCCATATACATCATCGGTAGGGTGCTTCCAGCACTGAGATAGGATTGATAAGTTCCTTTTTTCAAGGCTTCTTTGTAAATAGCAATCGCGTAATCAGTGGTGCCTCCTCCAGGAGCAGTTTTCCAGCTAATGAGACCTGGATAGCGAATACTTCGAACGTCAACCCCAAATTTTTCGCTGTAATAATTGCACCAATGTTCTCCAGATAGCTTGCTGATTCCGTATACGGTATTGGGTTCAATGATTCCTTGTTGAGGTGCAATATCAGGTGTGTCAGGTCCAAAAACTGCAATACTAGAGGGCCAGAATATCTTTTCTATTTTCTTTTCTTTTGCCAAATTAAGGACGTTAAAAAGAGAATTCATATTTAAATGCCAAGCCTTCATTGGGAACTTTTCAGCAGTAGCACTTAACATGGCAGCCATTAGATAAACTGTTTGAATTTCGTAATGAGCAATCACATCTTCAAGAGCGAAATAATCTGTGGCATCAATGATCTCAAAAGGACCTTCGCCTAATTTATCGTCTTCAGGAGGCCTAATGTCACTAGCGACGACCTTGTCGTTTCCGAGTTGCTTTCGTAGTCTTGAGACGAGTTCTGTGCCGATCTGTCCACAGGCGCCAAGAATGAGGGTTCTATCTTCCATTTGATGGGTAGGTGTAAGGGTTTTATTTGAGTAAATGTATTAAAAATTTGTACCTTGAGCCTATGAAAAAAAGCATTTTTTTAGGATTGTTATTATTGAGTTTGTCCTGTCAAAACTCTGTTGAAAAGAACAACACGGGCTCTTCAGTTACTGCCGCTGTTATTCAATTTGACTCGCTTCCCAAAATTCAACCCTTTGATCTAGCGAATGTTGATTCTACTTTGGTGTGGAATACCTTGGAAGATTTTCACAAGCGTTTAAATGATTTTCAAACTATAAATACGGTAGAAGATCTTCGATTGTTTACAGAAGAATTAATCGAATTAGAGTTGCTTGTCGAACAAAGTGAGAAGCCCGAATTATTCGATAATGACGCTGTTTATAGCCGATTAATTTTAATTAAGACTTACTTACATCAATTACACGCTTTTATTGAATTAGATCAAGATCTCAATAAGGCAACAACACAGCTTATCGAAGCATATCAATCACTTTTTGAAAAGTTAAACTTGCTAAAAAACAATTCAAACGCTCCAAAAATATCAAAAGATGATCTTGAATAAATCACTTGGGTTGCTCGTTGCACTCATATGCTCCTATGGTCTTTATGCACAAGATTCAAAGAAATTAGAAGTTGAGCAACACTTAGATCGATGGCATGAGGCTGCAGCTAATGCCGACTATGAGTCCTATTTTGATTTGATGGTTGAACCAGGAGTGTTTGTGGGTACCGATGCTACGGAACATTGGGATTTAAGTGCATTTAAGAACTTCTCTAAACCTTATTTTGACAAGGGAAAAGCTTGGAGTTTTACCTCTATAGAGCGTCACATCTATTTAACGGATTCTGGACAAACAGCTTATTTTGACGAGCTCTTAGAAACCCATATGGGAATTTGTAGGGGGTCGGGAGTGATGTTGTTAAAAAAGGGTAGCTGGAAGGTTGCTCATTACGTTTTGTCGATCGCGGTTCCCAACGATCAAGTAGCAGCCCTAAATGAGCTAAAAAAAGAAACGGATTCTATTCTAATTAAGACGTTAAAAGATAAGCAATAGTTTAGTTTTCAGGCTGATTTTGATCGGATTGCAATCTGGATTCTAAGGCTTGTTTACTCAAACTAGCCAAATTGAAATTTGGAGCAATTGCGAGTGCTTGATCGATATAACCAATTGCTGTAGTTACATCCTCTCTGTGGATGTTAAAAGCGTGTAAACCTTTGATGTGTAAAAGGGCAGCTTTAAGTGGAACTTGATAGGGTTGTTGACGTTCGTAAAAGGCGTACATCATTTGATCAGTTACTGTTTGAAGTCCATTTTCAATATGTTTAAGAGCGCCTTCATTATCACCTATTTGAATTTTTAGATCTGCAATTTCATAATCGAGAAAGGCTGAAGGTTTTCTTTTGATGAGTAGTTCGTATTGTGCAATAGCTCGTTTAGGCTCATTGATCGCTTTAAATGATGAGGCTTTAATTTGAAGTGCTAAATCGCTATCTGCAGCATCTTCTTCAATCCCAATGGTGTTTAAAGCTTGAAGGTGTTGGTTGTTACTCGCGTAAACATATGCGAGCGTATCCTTTCTGAACTTATTGGGTTCGAGCACATTTAAATGAGTCAACGCATTGATGATTCCCTGTACATCTCCTTGAACTTTCATTTGGTCGTAATAGTTCTGATAATGTTTGAGCAGTCCCTCCTTAGATTGAGCAAAAATTCCCAAAGGGAAAAATAATACTAGCGAAACGATACTTAGTTTTTTCATTTGGTTTGGTTTAGAAAGTAAATGTAAAAAAATGATTGAATATTTTTTCCAAATTCTGCATCCTTGTGATTCTTTTAACTAATCTCAATGGATTGATTAAATTTTTTATTAAATTGTTAAGTCCTAAACCAAATGACCATGACGACAAAAACAACATCTGAAAAGAAAGTGACAGATGCTCCTATTTTGGTATCTGATTATATGACTAAAAAGTTAATCACCTTTACTGCTGATCAATCAATTTTAGAGGTGATGGAGGTATTCGCTAAAAATCACATCTCAGGAGGGCCTGTTGTGGATGGTAGAGGTGCAATTATTGGAATTATTTCCGAGGCAGATTGTATGAAACAAATTTCTGAAAGCAAGTATTTCAATATGCCGATCTTAGAAAAAAGCGTCGAGACCTATATGACAAAAGATGTGGAAACTATTGATAGTGATAAGAGTATCTTTGACGCAGCATCAATTTTTGCGACTAATGGAAGAAGACGTTTGCCTGTAATCGACCTAAAAGGAAAGTTAGTAGGTCAAATCTCCAGAAAAGACATAGTGGTTGCAGCTCTTAAATTGAGTAGTCACAATTACAAATAAGCTCTTTTTTGTACGATTATAAAAGTTGTTTGATCGACTTTTAAGTATCCAATATCATAGATGAAATAATAGACTTTACCCTGCTTATTGGTATAGGTGGAAGTGTATAAATCAAAATTAAAATCTTTTCTAATTAAAAGATATAAGCTCTTTTTTTGATGTGTAGAATTCGACAGAATACACTTGAGTATTCGATAGTTTTTTCTCAGTTGATTGTGAGTTGTACGCATTAGATTATTGATGTCTTGATTGAGTTCATTGTTGTAGGTGTTCCTGCAGGAATCAGAACAGAACTTCTTGTCGATTCTACCAATAACTTGATCGCCGCAATGTAAACAACTTCGTTTCATATTGAATTTTATAGTTTAAAAATACAGATATGATTACAGTGCTGGAAAATCATTCGACGAATGGTATTAGTGAATTTTAGAGGTGTTTATTAACTGAGATATGTCATGTTATTTCATTTGAGATAGCTTTATCTTGTATAGCATAAAATATTTCTCAGGTGCTTACTTGGGTAACCTTAAATAGATCGACATGAAAGTATTCGATGACAAACACATTAAAAATTTAGCAATTGTTGGAGCCTCTGGTAGTGGTAAAACCACTCTTGCTGAAACCATGCTTTTTGAAGCAAAACTGATTAATCGCAGAGGAACGGTTGAAAACAAAAACACCGTTTCTGATTATACTGATTTAGAACACGAAAAAGAGACTTCCATCTATGCAACCCCTTTACATACCGAATGGAGAAATTACAAGATCAATATCATTGACACTCCGGGAAAAGATGATTTTATAGGGGAAATTCTCACTTCAATACGAGTAGCCGATACGACTTTGGTACTTATTAATGCACAACAAGGAGCAGAGGTTGGAACAGATCTCATTTGGAATTACGTCGATAAATTTACAAAACCTGTGATCTTTGCAATCAATCAATTGGATCGACCCAATGCTAATTTTGAGAGCAGTTTTGAGAGTATTAAGAGTCACTACGGGAATAATGCAGTATTAATGCAATATCCTGTTTCAACGGGTACTGACTTTAATGCGATCATCGATTTATTAAAGATGACCATGTATAAATTTGGTCTAGATGGAGGTAAACCCGAGAAATTACCAATTCCAGATGATCAACTTGAAAAGGCGAATGCACTCCACAACGAACTGGTTGAAAAAGCGGCAGAAAATGATGAGGACCTTATGGAAATTTATTTTGAAAAGGGAAATCTAAATGAAGATGAACTCCGTAAAGGATTGAAAATTGGAATGATGAAACACGAACTATTTCCAGTGTTCTGCCTTTCTGGATTAAAAGATATGGGTTCTGGAAGATTGATGGGCTTTATCGATAACGTAGCTCCAAGTGGTCATGAAATGAAAGCGGAACCTACAGAAGATGGGGAAGGTATTGTATGTGATGTTAAAGGTCCCACTGTTTTGATGATTTTCAAAACCATTTACGAACAAAATGTCGGTAAGTTATCCTTCTTTAAGGTAATTTCTGGAGAGGTATCTACTGGCGCACATCTGAAAAATGCTCAAACAGGACAGCTAGAAAACATACATCAGTTGTTTATTATGGATGGTAAGAACAGAAATCCTGTCGACAAATTAGTAGCTGGTGATATTGGTGCCACTCTAAAATTAAAAGATACCGATACCAATCATACTTTGCACGAAGAATCGGTGTCTTACACATTAAAACCTTTTGCATTTCCACCATCTCGATATGAGGTCGCTGTTTTTTCAGTTAACGCAAATGAAGAAGAAAAGATGGCTGAAGCGCTGCGTAAGATTCACGAGGAGGATCAAACACTGCTTGTTACTTATAATACCGAGCTCAAACAACTTATATTAGGTACTCAGGGAGAATTACATCTCTCTATCGTCGAGTGGAAATTAAAACACGATTACGGTATAGAGGTCCGTTTTGAGATTCCTAGAATTGCTTATAGAGAAACCATTCAAAAATCTGTAAACGCCACCTACAAACACAAAAAACAATCAGGAGGAGCTGGTCAATTTGCTGAAGTGGTCTTAAAAGTAGAACCCTATTACGAAGGAGCTGCTGATCCTGAAGGATTTAATATTAGAGGAAAAAAAGAATTTGATTTAAAATGGGGAGGTAAACTCGTATTCTACAACTGTATCGTTGGTGGAGTGATCGATGCGCGTTTCTTACCAGCGATTCAAAAAGGTATTTTAGAGAAAATGGAAGATGGGCCATTGACAGGATCCTATGTAAGAGATGTGAGAGTGATGGTATACGACGGAAAGATGCACGCCGTTGATTCCAATGATATCTCCTTTAAAATTGCTGGAGGCTATGCTTTTAGAGATGCCTTTATTAGTGCAAGCCCTAAGTTGTTAGAGCCACTTCAAGATCTTATTATTCAAGTTCCCGAGGAATTAATGGGGGATGTGATGACCGACCTTCAAACTAGAAGATCGATTATTTTAGGAATTGAAGCTAAAGGGAATTATCAAATTATAAAAGCAAAAACACCTTTAGCTGAGTTGGGAAAATATTCTACTTCGTTACGATCACTGACACAAGGTAGAGCGAGTTTTAGATCTAGTTTTGCTGAATTTGCTTTAGTACCATCAAATGTTCAAGAAGTTTTGATTAAGAATCATCAAAAGAATTCAGAAAGTTAATAAATCAAAAAAATTGAGAAAGAAACCCGGTAAAGATTTATCGGGTTTTCTGTTTATAGCCGACAACAAACATTTATAAACGAAAGTAAATAATTAACTACCGACTCATTTTATAGCATCATTCTAAGTTTGTTTTGTTGCAAGTGAAGGTGTCACTTGTAATGGAATTAATTGTTTAACATTAAAATTTAATATGATGAATGCACTTAGAAACAAAGTACAGTTAATTGGAAATTTAGGACATGATCCTGAAATTGTAGAATTGGAATCCGGTATTCCTTTAGTTCGCTTTTCGATTGCAACTAAGGAAGTCTACAAGAATTCCGAAGGGGAGAAGGTAGAAGAAACCCAGTGGCATCCTGTGGTGGCCTGGGGTAAAACTGCTGAAATTATTCAGAATTACGTATCCAAAGGTCAGGAGATTGCCTTGGAAGGTAAATTGGTTCATCGCTCTTATGAGACTGAAGCTGGAGAAAAACGCTATATCACAGAAGTGAAGTGCAACGAAGTACTACTGCTCCAATCCAAGCGAAAAGAAAAGCAAGAAGCTTGATACTTAATTAAATGAAAAAGCACAAACCTGAGGTCTGTGCTTTTTTATTTTGGTATAGGTGTATTTTAGTTGATGGTCTTACCTGAAGGAACCTGATCTTCATCTGGGTTGACAAATACCAATTTGCCATCTTTGTTTTCTGTCAGTAATATCATTCCCTGACTTTCAATTCCTCTTAGTTTTCTTGGAGCGAGATTCGCAACAACTGTTACGCGCTTTCCAATGAGCTCTTCAGGATTGAAATGTTCTGCAATCCCTGAAATAATGGTTCTTGTTTCAAAACCTAAATCTACTTTAAAGACTAATAATTTATCAGCCTTAGGCATTTTATCTGCTTCTAAAATGGTTCCAACTCTAAGGTCTAATTTTTGAAAATCTTCAAAATTGATTGTTTCTTTCATTGGTTCAAATGATGGTTCCATGGCTTGATTTTCTTTTTTAGTCGCTTCTAATTTGTCTATTTGAGCTTGTATTTCTTCGTCTTCTATTCTTCTAAAGAGCAATTCAGCAGTATTTATTTGATGTCCACTTGGAAGAAGTGTATCAGTCTTGTCTAAAAGATCCCAATTGAGATTTAAAGTATCTAGAGCTAGCATTCCTTTTAATTTAACCGATGTAAAAGGAAGTAAAGGCTCACTGACTACAGCAAGAGAAGCAGCTATTTGCAAGGCGATATGCATGATAGTTGCAACTCTTTCCTGATTGGTTTTTATGAGTTTCCAGGGTTCCTCATCTGCGAGGTATTTGTTTCCTAAACGAGCGAGATTCATCAATTCTTGTGAAGCTTCTCTAAAGCGATAACGCTCAATGGAATTGGCGATTTTCTCTGGAAAGGCTTTGAGTTCTTCAATCGTTTTTTGATCTATTTCGGTAAGGCTTCCAAGTTCAGGTACCACACCTTGGTAGTATTTGTGAGTCAGAACTACAACGCGATTGATGAAGTTTCCGTAAATGGCTAACAGTTCGTTGTTGTTTCTGGCTTGAAAATCTTTCCAAGTAAAGTCGTTGTCCTTTGATTCTGGAGCATTGGCAGTTAGCGTATAGCGAAGTACGTCTTGTTGCTCTGGAAAATCTATTAAATACTCGTGTAACCAAACCGCCCAATTCTTAGAGGTTGAAAGCTTTTGACCTTCGAGGTTTAAGAATTCGTTAGCAGGTACATTTTCTGGTAATATAAATTCTCCATGAGTTTTGAGCATAACTGGAAAGATAATGCAATGGAAAACGATATTGTCTTTTCCGATAAAATGAAGGAGTTTGGTGTCCTGGTTTTTCCAATAGGGTTCCCAATCTTTATTGTTGTTTTGTGCCCATTCTTTTGTAGAAGAGATATATCCAATAGGAGCGTCAAACCACACATAGAGTACTTTTCCCTCACCACCTTCTACAGGCACAGGTATTCCCCAATCCAAATCTCTGGTTACCGCTCTTGAGCGAAGGCCATCGTCGATCCAGGATTTACACTGACCGTATACATTGGGTTTCCAATCATTTTTATGGCCTTCGATAATCCACTCTTTGAGGAATTGTTCGTGTTTACCTAATGGTAAATACCAGTGCTTGGTTTGTTTGAGTACCGGCTTTTCTCCTGTGATGGTTGATTTAGGATCGATGAGTTCAGTAGCACTTAACGAAGTTCCACACTGCTCACATTGATCACCATAGGCCTCTTTATTACCACACTTAGGACAGGTTCCAACAACGTATCGATCTGCTAAAAATTGGTTGGCTTTAGCATCGTATAATTGATCAGAGATCTCCACATCGAATTCTCCTGCATCGTGAAGTTTTTTGAAAAAATCAGAGGCAGTTTTGTGGTGTATCTCCTTAGAAGTTCTTGAATAATTATCAAAACTAATTCCAAAATCACTAAATGATTTCGAAATAATTCCATCGTATTTATCGATGATTTCTCGAGGACTCACCCCTTCTTTCTTTGCCTTCATTGAGATGGCAACTCCGTGTTCATCACTTCCACAAACAAAGAGTACATCCTCTTTTCTTCCTCTTTGATAACGTGCGTAAATATCAGCTGGGACATAAACACCCGCTAAATGACCAATGTGTATGGGTCCATTAGTATACGGAAGAGCTGCTGTGATGGTATAACGAGCAGGCTTTTGATTGGTTTGAGCCATAAAATTCAATTTGGTCACAAAAATAGACAAAAATCGCTAGTAATAGAAGCATATCAAGTGGGTAAAAGCCCTAGTTGGACTGAATTTAAAAAATTATTTTTAAAAATATTTGTGATAATTGTAACAAATAGTTATATTTGCACAAAATAAAGTAAAATGAAAACAATTTCATCAGTAGTTGAAAACTACATCAAGAAAAAACCATTTTTACAATCTGCTCTAGCTCAAGGGATTATAAACCTCACATCCCTTTCTAGGTTTATCAAACCTGAAATTGAAGAAATTTTAGGAAAAGATATTCGCAATGGTGCAATTGTGATGGCTTTAAAACGTCTATCTGATGATTTAGAATTTAGAGCCACCCACAAAATTGTCAAGGTCTTAAAAAATATTGGTGAAATTACAGTACGATCTTCACTAACTGATTACACCTTTTTGGTTTCCGATACGGTTTTAGAAAATCAAACTCTTTTATTAAAAGAAGTCAATAAAAACAAAGATGTGTTCTATACTTCCTCTAGAGGAGTCAATGAAATGAATATTGTAGTTAGTGGTTCTTTAAACGATACCGTTGAAGAACTCTTTAAGAATGAGAAATGTACTCAGAAAGCAGAGGACTTATCTTCGATTACGGTTAAACTTCCTGCTGAAAACGTATCAGTTCCTGGAATCTACTATTTTATCTTCCAACGATTAGCTTGGGAGGGTATTGTTCTATACGAGGTGATTTCAACGACCAATGAATTTACGATTATCGTAGATGAAGAACAAGTTGATCAAGCCTTTAAAACAATTAAAGGATTAAAAGAATTATAAGCTAGGCTTATCATTATTAGTGTACACGAACAAAGCCTTAAAAGGATCTAAAACTTTTAGGGCTTTTTCTATGGAATCAATTTGGTTGAATGAGAGGATTAAACGAAGTCCATTTCTAGTTTCTTTTTCTTTTAACTGACAGCTTTTAGGATGCTGTTGAACATAGATAAGGACGCCTCTAAAGAGTTCTGATTGATAGAATTTAGAATCTTGATCTGCGATGAAATAAGCGACCAGTTTGTGTTGTTTTAAAATGATTTTTTCAATTCCTAAGGCAGTAGCAATCCATTTGATTTTCATGGACTCAATTAGGTTAATAGCTTGTTTAGGCAAGGGGCCAAAACGGTCGATAAGATGCTCCTTGTAAATCGAAAGCTCTTCTTCGTTTTCAACTTGGTTGAGTTCTTTGTAAAGTTTGAGTCGTTCTGAAGTCTTATTGATATACTCGTCCGGATAAAGCAATTCAAAATCAGTATCCAATTGAATGTCTTTGACTTCCCAATCGGGCTTTTTAGAGAGTTCTTCTTCGAAAAGATCTGCAAACTCAGTAGTTTTTAATTCTTCAATGGCTTCATTCATGATTTTTTGATAGGTATCAAATCCGATATCATTAATAAATCCTGATTGTTCACCTCCTAGAATATCTCCAGCTCCTCTGATTTCTAAATCTTTCATGGCGATATTAAATCCACTACCAAGTGCTGTGAACTGCTCAATCGCTTCGATTCGTTTTCGAGCCTCGGGAGTCATCTGATGGTAGGCAGGGGTAATGAAATAGCAAAAGGCCTTTTTATTGGAACGCCCAACTCTACCTCTCATTTGGTGAAGATCAGAGAGTCCAAAATTATTGGCATTATTGATAAATATGGTATTGGCATTGGTAACGTCTAATCCACTTTCAATAATGGTGGTAGCAACTAATACATCGTAGGCCCCTTCCATAAAATTGAGCATGATCTTTTCCAGTTTTTTACCCTCCATTTGTCCATGACCGATGGCAACCTTTGCATCTGGGACAAGGCGTTGAATCATTCCAGCAACCTCTTGAATATTTTCAATTCTGTTGTTGATAAAAAAGACCTGCCCCCCTCGTTGAATTTCATATGATATTGCGTCGCGGATGACTTCTTCATCAAAACGAATCACTTCGCTTTCAATGGGAACTCTATTGGGAGGTGGGGTCGTAATCACCGATAGATCTCTTGCAGCCATCAAACTAAATTGAAGGGTTCTTGGAATAGGAGTAGCCGTAAGGGTTAAGACATCGATATTTTCTTTGATGGACTTTAATTTATCCTTAACACCAACACCAAATTTTTGTTCTTCATCGACGATGAGTAAGCCCAGATTTTTAAACGTTACTTTATCGTTTACAAGTTGATGTGTTCCAATGATGATGTCGATTTTACCAGCTTCTAAGTCCTTGAGAACCTGAGATTTTTCTTTGGCGGTTCTAAATCTGTTGAGGTAATCTACACGAACAGGCATCTCTTTGAGTCGTTTGCTAAAGGTTCTGTGGTGTTGAAATGCAAGTATGGTCGTCGGAACTAAAACAGCTACCTGTCTTCCGTTGTCAACAGCCTTAAATGCAGCTCTGATGGCTACTTCGGTTTTTCCAAAACCGACATCACCACAGACCAATCGATCCATAGGCTGGGTAGATTCCATATCGGCTTTGATCTCAGAGGTGGCCTTGCTCTGATCTGGAGTATCTTCATAGATAAACGAAGCTTCTAATTCCAGTTGTAAGTAAGAATCTGCTCTTGAGGCAATTCCTTTTTTAAACTTGCGCTTGGCGTAGGTTTTTATGAGGTCAAAGGCAATTTTCTTAACTCTTGATTTGGTCTTTTCTTTGAGTTTTTTCCAGGCATTTGAACCGAGCTTATAAAGTTTTGGAGTCGTTCCGTCTTTTCCGTTGTACTTGGAAATTTTGTGAAGCGAGTGAATGCTCACATAGAGAATATCTCGTTCTCCATAAATGAGTTTAATCGCTTCTTGCTTTTGTCCGTTGACATCAATTTTTTGAAGTCCAGCAAAACGACCAATACCGTGATCGATATGAGTGACGTAATCTCCGTTTTCAAGATTGTTGAGTTCAGAGAGTTGTAGACTCGCTCTTTTGTTGGCATTGGATTTTAATTTGAACTTGTGGTAACGCTCAAAGATTTGATGATCCGTATAACAACATAGCTTAAGAGCCTCCATTACAAATCCTTGATGAAGAGGCGCAACTATTGAGGTGTAAGTAAATGCTGGATCTAATTCCGCAAAGATGTCATCGAGTCTTTTTACTTGTTCCTCAGAGCTACAAAAGATGATATTGGTATAACCCTGTTCTTTTTTGAAATGTAAATCCTCGATCAATAAATCAAATTTCTTGTTAAAAGAAGGTTGAGGACTCGATTGAAAACCGATTAAGTCATTGACAGGAATTTCACTCTTCGTTCCTGTTTGTAGATGTGTAAAGAGTTTTAATTGATCGATGAAATCTTTTTTGTCAATGAATAAATTATCGGGTCTAAGGTGTTTGATCTCTGATTTTAGTTCACTAAAGGCTTCTTCTGCTTTTTGATAGTGCTCCTGTAAATGATGGGTGATGATACCTGTGTTTTTACTGAGAACCCAGGTCTGATTTTTAAGAAATTCAAAGATGCTGATGCGTTCTTCGTCTTGATTCTTATTGTCTATATTTGGGACGATACTGATTTTTTTCATCGGCTCTATTGAGAGTTGAGTTTCAATGTCAAAACTTCTAATAGAGTCTACTTCATTTCCGAAGAATTCAATGCGATAAGGATCGTCGTGGTCAAATGAAAATACATCAACTATTCCACCTCTAACTGAAAATTCCCCTGCCTCTGTTACAAAATCTACTCTGTTGAAATGGTATTCAAACAGTGTTTCATTTAAAAATTCAAGGTCTATTTGATCTCCAACACTCAGTTTAATAGTGTTTCTTTCAATGCTTTTTTTACTGATGACCTTTTCAAAAATAGCGTTGGCATAGGAGACAATCACTGCTGGTTTTTTTCTTGAACTGAGTCTTTTGAGTACCTCAGCTCGTAGCACAACATTGGCATTATTGGTCTCTTCAATCTGATAGGGTCTTCGATAACTCGCTGGATAAAAGAGTACATCTTCTTCAGAGATCAAGTACTGAAGGTCGTTAAATAGGTAGGCTGCTTCCTCTTTTTCTTCTAACAGCAGAAGCATTGGAGTATTTTGAGTCTTAAATATATGGGCAATACTCAAAGAGAGCGATGAGCCTACAAGCCCTTCGAGATGAATTTTACTAGGAATTCCTTTTGTTTGATTTTGGGATAGAACATCCCCTAGTTTTTGCAGCGGCAAAGACTTTGAAAAAGCTTCTAATACTAGTGAAATACTCAATTTTTGTATTTTGGTCAAAGATAGCATTCGAGTAAATAAAAAACTTGAATTTTAAGGAAAAAAATATGTGATTGAGTATCTTTGTTATAGAATCTTAATATAAAACCTATGTCAATTGCCGATTTATATACCAGTGGAAAACACAAAAACAATGTAGCACATTTTGCTTCTATTGTCTCACTTGCAACAGCTAGTGGAACTGTGAATGAAGATGAATTGAATGTTATTAATCGTTTAGCTCAAAAATTAGAGATAACAGAAGCAGAGTACGATGAGATTATCAACAACGGAAAAAAGTACGCTATTGAGATCAGTTCTGATAAGGAAAGTCGATTGGAGCGTATGTTTGATTTCTTTAAAATTGTTTATTCAGATCATCAGCTCGATGAAGCTGAATTAAAACTTTTAAATAGATACGCAATTGGAATTGGTTTTACTGCAGAGGCAGCTTCTAAAATTATCGCTAAATCCATCCGTATTTTTGAAGGAAAATTCACATTTGAAGAGTATCAAATGCTTCTAAAATAAAGGGATTAACCCCTTTTGCTCTATAATGTAACAACACCTTCTGTTTTTGTGAAAAGAATAGAAGGTGTTTTCGTTAGTAAACTTAAATATTTAACTTTGTGTTTTATTTGTAACAACAATGTCTTATTTGATACGAACGGCTAAGCCAACAGATATGAAAGAAGTATTGGGTTTGATTAAAGAACTCGCTGTTTTTGAAAATGAACCCGATGCAGTAGAAATCAATGAAGAGGATCTCATTCGAGATGGATTTGAAGGGGATGCTTTTAAGTGTTTTGTGGCTGAAAAGGATGCTCGTATCGTAGGTATTGCTCTTGTTTATCCTCGATACTCCACATGGAAAGGAGTGGCTCTTCATTTGGAAGATTTAATTGTCACTCAATCCTTAAGAGGATCAGGAATTGGTTCTGCCTTGTTGAAACAAGTGGTGGATTATGCTAAAGAACTTGGCGTAAAACGTGTTTCTTGGGATGTTTTAGATTGGAATGAACCGGCTATTTCATTTTACGTAGCAAAGGGAGCCAAGGTATTGAGAGACTGGGATGTTGTTCAATTAGATGAACAGGGAATTAAAAATTTCAAGTAGTAAACAATCAATGAGAGTATTTAAGTTTGGAGGAGCTTCAGTTAAAGATGCTGAAAGCGTAAAGAATGTAGTTTCAATTCTAAAAGAATTTGGTCACAAAGAAACCTTAGTAGTTGTTTCTGCAATGGGAAAAACCACCAATGCCATGGAAGAGGTGGTGGCTCATTACTTTGATGATGAGGCTGATGAAAACAAGGCAATTCAAATGGTTGAAGATTTTCACTATGAAATAATCAACGATTTATTTGAATCTAAATCGCACCCAATCCACAAAAAACTCAAAGCATTATTCGAGGAGGTTAAAGGATTTTTAGCTTGGAACAAATCTCCAAATTACAGTTTTGTATACGATCAAGTGGTTGGCTATGGTGAGCTAATTTCAACGACAATCCTCAGTTACTACATGAATGAGATAGGGATTGCTAATGAGTGGTTGGACGTTAGAACCTGTATTAAAACTGGTTCTGAATATCGTGACGCTAAGGTTGATTGGGAATTGACCGCTCAGGCGATAAAATCACAAATAGATAATTCAAAATTATATGTGACTCAAGGATTTTTAGGGTCAGATGAAAACAACTTTACGACTACCTTAGGTAGAGAGGGTTCTGATTATTCTGCTGCGATCTTGGCTTATTGTTTGGATGCGAGTTCAGTTACCATTTGGAAAGATGTTCCGGGGGTTTTAAATGCCGATCCTAGGTATTTTGAAGATGCAGAATTACTCAATAGTATTTCTTATAGAGAAGCAATAGAATTGGCATTTTACGGAGCTTCTGTGATTCACCCTAAAACATTACAGCCATTACAACGCAAAGAAATTCCTCTTCGCGTAAAGTCTTTTGTAAAACCTCATGAGGTGGGTACTGTTGTTGGTAAAGGACGTGGAATCGAACCGAAGGTACCTTGTTTTATTGTGAAAAAAGATCAGGTATTGATTAAGTTGTCCTCGTTGGATTTCTCATTTATAGTTGAAGATTCGATGAGTGAACTATTTAAATTGTTTCACAAATACCAAACAAAGGTAGAACTCATTCAAAATTCTGCAATATCATTTTCGGTCTGTGTCGACAATAAGTTTAAAAAACTTGATGAGTTACTCTTGATTCTCAAAAATAAATACAAAATAAGCGTTCACAGAGATGTTTCACTTTTTACTATTCGTCACTTTGATCAAGAAGCTATCAATAAACTGCAAAATGGTAAAGATGTTCTCTTAGAGCAACGCGGAAAAGAAACGCTACAGCTAGTTGTTGCTTAGAAAAAGTGTTTTGTTACTTTATCGACAATGGTTTGTGCTAATTTCTGATGGCTTTCAAAGGTCCATCCAGCTACATGAGGACTGAGTAATACATTATCAGCCTTTCTCAAGTATTGCAATGGCACTGGAATATCATTGGGGTTTAATTGCTCAAAAGAGGCTTTTTCATATTCCAAAACATCCAAACCTGCGCCTAAAATTCGCCCTGATTTTAAGGCTTCAACTAGATCAGCTGTTTGGACAGTTTTTCCTCTTCCTGTATTGATAAGCCAAAAGGGCTTTTTGAATCCATTGATAAACGAAGCGTTCATTAGATTAATTGTTGATTCGTCTTGAGGAAGGTGCATGCTGACTACATCGACAGATGCTTGAAATTCAGCTAATGAAACTTGTCGGGCGTTTTGATCACCTGCAGCAGTCGCTATATCGTAACAGAGAACCTCGCAATCAAAACCAGCTAGTGTTTTAGCAAATGCTTTTCCCATATTGCCATAGCCTATGATTCCGATGGTTTTTCCTTCTATCTCATAGCCTCTATTGCCTTCGCGGTCCCAAATCCCATTTTTAACTTCACGATCTCCTTTGTTGAGATTGTTGAACAGAGATAGAAGCATTCCTAAGGCGTGTTCACCAACAGCATTTCTGTTTCCCTC
>CAKZOO010000031.1 GCA_937136455.1 uncultured Flavobacteriaceae bacterium
CAGTTCTTCAATGTTTTTAACAAAACTATCTTCTGAGAAAAGCTTCAGAAATTCTTCAGATGTCATTTAAAATATGGGTTTAGTGGTGGCACGACTAAGCTCGTCCGATTACGAGTCGTGCCATCACTATAATCAACACAAACACGAAAAAGACGCACCGTCCTTCGGGCGTCTTTGAATACAACACAAAATTAGGGGAAAAATGTTTGTTAAGGATGGATTTTGTGCTTGTATAAATTGTATGAATAATCTTCATTATCCATGAAAAAACTACCTTGCGATTTGGAAAATGTATGGATGTGGTGCTAGACTATTAATTACATAAAGTGATAGAGGCCATTCCGAGACCTTGCAGAGGAAAGATATAGGATTAATTACCAAAAAAATGGTGAATTCTGTACTTTCCCACTTGACAAGTGAGTTTAATAACCCCGTTCGAAGACCATATGGAGAGAGCTAAGTAATTTTGCCCCCCCACTTTAATAAGTCTAAAAACCCGACTATCAAATAGGAGACACCTAGGCACAAGAAGGGTAAGGCACTGTAAATGTACCTCCATTCAGGTAAACCAAAAACCAAAGGATATACAAAGGTTAATCCCAAGCCTGCCATAAAAAAAGCTTTATACACGGGGGCTGTTCTTAAGAAAGTAATAATTAAACCGGGGAGCCCAAGAATGATTAGCAGGCTGAAGCCCCAATTATAGATGTGCTTCATCAAATTATCATACCCGGACCTATCTTCGAAGTAATCATTGCTCCAGACCAAAGGAGTACCGGTTAAATCATGACTAAAAAAAAGTAAAATTGGTTTTAACCTAGATTCTAAAACGATAAATGGGTGCTCTCTAATTACTGACCCTCTCATTGTTTCAGCCCGTTCAATTAATAGGTTTCTTTTTTCAATTTCTTGATTTATTTGATCGAGTGAAAGTGTATCTGCAAAATTAGATGAATTACAATACCGGCAGTTTTTAAGATCGTATGCAAGTTTCTGAATAGTCGCCTTATTGAATTCAGAGGTAAAGGCATCAGAAAGAGAATGAAAAGGGCCAATCTGAGCTTCACCAAATGGATAAAGTTTAAATTTGTATGGGCCAACGTCCATTTTCGTTAGCCAGTCTTCTTTGGTTTCGCAAGCCACGGTACCGCACAAATAAAGGCCGTATGTATGGAAACTTTCAGAGTAACTTTGATAAAGCGGGGATTTTGCAATTAAAATGAATTCATTAAATCTTTTATAATTAAAAGAAATCCAAAATACTTCGAAAAGTACAAGAGGTAGCATATAAAGGCCTAGATTTTTAACAATGCCTTTGAACTTATTTTTGTAAAACAAAATGAAAAGTACAAAGGGTGCAATCAGAAGGGAAACGGGTCTAAAAGTGAAAACGGTACAGAGAATTAGGCCTAAAAGAAAGAAATGAACGGGTTTGACTCTATCATTAATATAAATTGAAATATAGAAACTGAGGGCAATAAAAAAGGTTGTGTATACTTCTGTTAATATTCTTACCTCGTAGTAATTTGTAATTGGCAGACAAAAGAAAATAAGCCCAGCAATAAAACCTATCTTACGAGAAAAGACCTTTTGCCCAATAGAAATAATCATTAAGGCAGTTAATAAACTGTAAAAAACTTGAAGAATTATTGCAACATTTAAATAATAACTTTCACCAAAAATAATGTTAAGGACTTTCAAAAGAACTGAATATCCAGGTAGCCTACTCCATTCTAACTTCGAGAAACTGATAATAGCCGGAATAATATATGAGTTGGAATCTCCATTTCCTTCAAAAGCAAAAAGGGAGAGTTTCTGAAATGGTAACCCATAAAGCCACTGAAAAAAAATAGACTTCCAGAGAACAGCAATTGAAAAAAGTATTAATTCTACTTTAGAAAATTGGATTGGCTTTGTCCACATTTTAGATAGTATGTAAGTCACAGCTACAAAGCTACAAAATCATCAGGGGAGCTTTATGCTCCCCTGAAAAAAGATGAATTAATTTTACTCTTTAACGAAGCGTTTAATAAACCGTTTCTTTTTGTTTTCTACCAAAATAAAATAAACCCCCGGAATCAAAAAGTTCAGATCAACAATCTTCATGGTATTATCTGTAATACGAAACTCTCTTAATAGTGCTCCTTTGGTATTTGTAAGTTTTAAGACACTAAATGAATCTTTTGAATTTATTTGTACATTCAATTCATCAGAGACAGGAGAGGGGTAAAGAATAAGGGTTTCTGACTTTTCTTCTGTTGTGTTCAGCTGCAAAGTTCCGATTCTCAGCCCTCCACCGTCAGAACTCCAAGATCCAGCTTGTCCACATTGGTTTACATTGACAGTATAGCTAGCGATATCCGACGTATTTAGCTTATCACGGATTTTAAGGTTAAAAGAAAGAGCCCAATTTGGGTGCCATTGAAGGGCAACTGAGGTTTCTTTCCATGTGCCATCGTTTTGAAGCATATATTGATATTGTCCACTTCCTCCTGAAGGAGTAAAATTAATACCCTTCCCACTCGGATAAGGGCAGTTTGTAGTAATTGTCATGCTGGAAATACTGACACCACCACTACCATTGTTAGGGTCGACAGTAACAGTTGTGCTAGCCCAGCTACTTGAAATGCCGTTTGACACACACTTTGCATTGTAAGTAGTTGTAGTGCTCGGAGAGACAGACTTAGATGCTCCAGAACCTAATGTTTGCCATTCAGGGGCCCCACTACTACAGGTTGCGGTTAAAGTACTTGATTGTCCTTGATAAATATTATTAGGATTAGCTGTAACAGAAGGAGCAGGTATGCCAGAAGAGCAGGAAGAACCTCCTGAGTAGAGTTTAATTGAAAGCCAATCCGTATTTGAGTCGGTAAAACCAAAAGTCACATTTTGGTCAGATGTAAGAGGGCTAGGAAGTAAAAAAGTTTCACCATTGCCGGCAACAGAATAAACTTTCGAGTTATCCCCAAACTTTAAATAGCTGCTTACGCTTTTTGCTCCCAAAAATGCAGAAACGTAAGTTTTACAATCATGTAAACGAGTGTAAGTAATTACATTGGCCTGATACCTCCTGTCCACCAAACTCTGACAGCATATCTGTCAAATGTTGCTCCTCCATTTGTAGTAATATCTAAATAAAAGCTCTGGCTGTGGTTATTGTTAATATCTCCAAGACTTGGAAAAGTCTTTTCGCTTCCCTCTGAACTGACATGCCCTAACCACCCTGTGTAATAATTTACACCATCGGGATGTACCCCACATACTTGAACAGTCTGGCTTGTCTTTACAAAAAGACCGAAACTGTTAAATGTGTTTGACGCGTTGAGAACGCCAGTTTCCCTTATCCAATCTATGGGAATATTAGCCGGAGTATATGACCCAGTATATGTTAAAGGCTGCTTAAAATCTCGATCAATAACCCTATTATCATCAGGCACACCGTCTTTATCATTGAACTTTCCAAAGTCTTGGTTATTTCCATTGTAATAATCAGCACATCCGTTTCGTGTTCTATTCCAGGTTCCACTATACTGAAAAGGGTTTTGGACGGGCTCTTTGAAGCCTACTAATTGATTACTACCTGAACCGCCGAGGTAACTATATTCTTTCCAGCCAGTATAATTAAGTTTGTACTGGCCATTTTTTGAAAAAACAACACCCATGTACAGTCCATCATCAACGCTCGAATATCCATGAGGTTTACCTTGAGAAGACTGATCCAAGTGTTGATTGGCTAAGTTTTCGCATGGAGCATTCGGGTCTCTTGTTTGAGAAATTGAATAAAATGAGGTGAGTGTTAAAAAAATTAGAACGCAGATTTTTTTCATATTTAATAGGAATTTAATTTAATCAAAGCTAATTATGCTTCTTAAATTTTACCAGAGAAGGTGTTTAAACTTATTCAACGGCTAGATGTTTCTTATCATCTCAATAAACCGTTTTAGCTCCACCTGACGGGCTTCATCCGCTTCGGGATAGCTCATGGGTAGGGCCTCTAAGCTTTCTTTGATGGTTTGAGCTACCATGAGTCGCATGTTTTTCTTGTCGTCGGCCGGGATGATATGCCAGGGGCTTCGCTCCGTGGAAGTAGCATTGATAAGATCTTGGTAGGCTTGCTGGTAGTCGTTCCAGAAACCCCGTTCTTTGATGTCTCCTTCCTCAAATTTCCAGTTTTTCTCAGCCTCATTGATACGGTCGATCAGTCTTCTCCCCTGCTCTTCTTTTGAGACATTGAGGAAAAACTTCACCACCACGATGCCGTTGTTTTGAAGGTAATTTTCAAAATTCACGATGTCTTGATACCGCTTTTTCCAGACATCTTCTCCCCTTAACTCAGCCGGAATTCG
>CAKZOO010000032.1 GCA_937136455.1 uncultured Flavobacteriaceae bacterium
TACTTCTTCTCATAATACTGCTTAAAGTTAGTTAATTTTTCTACTTATTAGCAGTGCTGTTTTAGGGGAAGCTTACACGTGCAGTTTTACATTTGATGAAATCAACGAAGTCAATCTTTCTAAGAGGTTAAATGAAAATGCAGCCTCTGTTGGATTTATGTATAGGCATATTGGTGAAACAATGATAATGTTTGAACATTTTTTTGGTCTTGATACTTGTGTTCAAAATACTACAATAGGGTTTCAGGACGAAGGTCAGGGAGTGAATATTAAAGAAAGTCAAGATTTAATAGATCAAGGGTATGAAATACTAAATAAAATCATAAATACAACCAGTGAAGAAGGGTGGTTTGAATTAGTGGACACCCCTTTTTTTGGAAGTGTAACTAAAGCAAAACTATTTTCTCACGTATTATTTCACAACACTTATCATGCAGGTCAAATAAGTTTAACGATTAAAAGAGCTTAAAACGCAGTTTTGGCTGCAACTTTGAATAATAGGGGGAGCAACAAAAGCCTTACAGAAATGTAGGGCTTTTTTGTTTTCTTACACGAACTTATATTCCAATCAATAATTTAATGTAGTTAATCGAAAAATTATTTAAAATCAACAGATAATTTGTAGCTTGAGTTTAAAGAATAACTACGTGCAATTACAATTCATTCAAGAAAAAATATTTACAATTCGAGGAGAAAGAGTCATGCTAGATTTTGACTTGGCTGAACTTTTTGAAGTAGAAACAAAAGTTCTTAAGCAAGCTGTTAAAAGAAATATTGAAAGATTCCCTAGTGATTTTATGTTTGAAATTTCAATTGAGGAGTATCATAGTTTGAGGTCACAAATTGTGACCTCAACCAGAGGAGGTAGAAGATATATGCCATACGCATTTACAGAACAAGGTGTTTCAATGCTTTCAAGTGTATTGAAAAGCAAAAAAGCAATAGGGGTAAATATCGCTATTATACGGGCGTTTGTCCTGTTAAGACAACACTTAATGAATTATGGTGATCTCAAAAAGCAACTATTAAATTTAGAAAGTGAAATGAATATCAAATTTAAAGACATCAACCATGTTTTAAATTATTTAATGGATAAAGATGTTCAAAACAAAGAGCAATTAAATAGAAAACGAATCGGCTTTAAAACTATGGATTAAGCTGCAGCTTTTGTCAATAGGGTGAGCAATCAAAGCCTTGCAGAAATGCAGGGTTTTTTTGTATGATATCGTTAACTAAGAGGACTATTTATATCCAATTCGATTTCTTTTAGATTGTTCACAACATATTCATGGGACCAGATCTTTAATAAAGATTCTGTGTCTCCTTGATCGAGTAACTCAGTCCAATGTTTTTCAAGACGTCTGATTTCTAATTCTTCTTTGCTTTGACTAAAAGAATTAAATGAAATAGCCAAAAAGAGTAGAGATAAAAGAAAATGTGAGGTTTTCATAGATATAATAGTGATGTTTGTTTATCAAATGTATTAATTATGATATAGAATTCATTTCAGTAAATTCATAAATTGAAGTTGAAAAAAAGTTCGCCCCCTCTCTTTTAAAAATATTCCTTTCAATTTTATTATTATTTTTTGACTTTAGGCAACCATTTTATAAAACCCTCGTCTTTTAAATAAAGGCCAATAAAACAAATTATTAAGTGTCAATTGATATTCTAATCACAAAAGTTAGAGATAAAGACTCTAGAGCACAAAAAGAATTATTTGATCGATATGCTCCAAAAATGCTAGGGGTATGCGTTCGGTATATAAAAGATATTCATTTTGCAGAAGATGTATTGATCGAGGGATTTTTGAAAATTTACAACAATATGGACCAGTACTCTGTGCAAGGTAGTTTTGAGGGTTGGATGAGGAGAATAATGGTGAATACATGTTTAGATCATATTAGAAAAAATCAAAAACTACAATTTGTAGAATTTGAAAATCAACATCAGGTTGAATCAATTGAAATGGATGAGTTAAGCGATGATAAGAACGCATCAAAAGACCTGAACAATCTTCTAGCAATGATCGATGAATTGCCAGATGGTTACAAACTAATTTTTAGTCTATATGTATTGGATGATTATTCACATAAAGAAATTGCTGAAAGGTTAGGGATATCAGTTAGCACCTCGAAATCTCAATTGTTAAAGGCAAAGGCTCAACTAAAAAACAAATATGAATCACTTAATCGAATACTATGAAACTTACTAATATCGATAAGGAAATTAAAAAAATCACAGATGAATATGAGATTCAACCAAGTGATCGTGTTTGGGATGAATTGAAATCTAAATTGGATGAAAATCAAACGGAATCAAAAACTAAATTTAGAAGAGCAGCTACTTCAATTAGTTCTCTTAAAAAAGAGTGGTATTGGATTGCAGCCAGTTTACTCATAGTAACGACTAGCTCATTATTTTATTTCAACAATCAATCACTTAATGAGTCATTTGATAGTTCACAACAATCGATTGCAACTACTGAAATATTTCAAATGGATCATCTTAGTGATGAAAAGCTCTCAGAACAAAATTCAATAAACGAACAGTCAATTAACATAGAGCAATACAAAAGCGTTCAAAATGAAAGTAAAATTGACTTATCAAAAAATCATCAAGAACCTCAATCAATAATTAAAGCTAACTCTGAAGATAAGCTTCAAATTGAAAAACATGAATTCAAAGAAAGGGAACAATTAGCTGTAGTTGAAATAGAAGCACAACCCAATTTGTTTGAAAAACAAGTTCAACAATCAACCATTGTTGAAGATACACTGATTAGTGATGTAGATGAATTGTTAGCACAAGCCATGAAGCGTATTTCAGATGAACAATCAATTGGTAAATCCTACAGCTCTATAGATGTTTTAAAGGAAGAGCTTTTGTTTGAAATTGAAAATGATTTAAATAAATCATTTAAATACAAAGTGCTACAAGAAATTCAGACCAATCTTCTCGAAAATTCGCTTGCAATAATTAATAAATAAACTATTTAAATACTTGAAAATGAATTACTCAGTAAAATTCAAAAACCCACTGTTAATGTTGATTTTAGTTGTTACATCAACTACAGTTTTTGCTCAAAAAAAATCAACTGATTCTAAAGAACCTACTGTAATAACAACAGAAAGTTTAGATCATAAAATTGATGCGTTACTTCTCAGAAAACAACTTGAAGTTAATGCAGAAAAAGAAGCGTTAAAAAAAATAATAATTGATATTGATACTAAGCTAAAAAAAGGTGAAATCACTAGTGAAGATGCTTCAAAATTAAAGGATTCAGCTGCTTTGATCAGTGCTAAAAATATATCAGATAAGACTAAAATAATTGATTTAAAAATTGATTTATTAAAGCGAAATAAGGGTTCAGTAGTTTCTATTGATTCAATAAATCAAATCAAGAGTATTGGAATATCAATTAATAAAAATGGAAAGCCATGGGAATTAGATGAGGAAAATGGCGGTAATTATCGCAACAGAAAGAATTCAGATTTAGTATTTGCATTTGGCTTTAATAATTTAATAGCTACAGGTGAACGTATCAAGAGTAGGGAAGATTTAGATTTTGAATTGTTTAAAAGTAGATTTTTTGAAATCGGTAAAGTGTGGAGAACTGATTTTTCGGAAAATGGTTTAATGAGATTAAGCTACGGGTTCAATTTTCAGTTTAATGGACTAACCTCTAAACAAAACAATTATATAGTAGCAAACGAAGGATACAATCAAATTGTTGAACATGATTACAACCTTATTAAATCTAAATTTAGAACTGATAATTTAATATTTCCTGTTCATTTAGAAATTGGTAGAGCCAAAAAAATTGAAAGATTAAACACTTCCCATTATTCATTATATGAATCCTTGAGATTTGGATTTGGTGCATATGCAGGTTTTAATTTGGGAAGTAGACAGAAGCTAATCTATAATTTAGACACTAATAGAAATAAGAAAACTTTAAAATCAGATTACAACGTATCTGATTTCATATATGGTTTAAGTTTTTACGCTGGAAAAGGAGGAACTCAATTTTATGCTAAATACGATTTAACTTCAACATTTGATAAAGGAACTATCTATGGAAATAATCTTTCATTGGGGGTTCGAGTTGATTTATAATTATTTGGCTGCGATATTTTATAATATTAGAAGCAGTAAAAGTCACTTAGAAATAGGTGACTTTTTTGTTTTTAGAAACTTTCTACTGCTAAAGACTTTAAAGGAGTTATTTATTTAGTATTTTAATTGAATTAAAAGTGGTAAAAAATGAATTTTGAAAAGATAAAATACCTTGGTTTTTCGATTGGAATATTTGGGGTCTTATTTAAACTGATGTCTTGGCAATTTGCTAGCGAATTATTAATCGTTGGTTTATCTATTTTGGGTATTTACTTTTTAATCAAAGTGTTTAAATGATCTAAGTAACCCCTCAAAAGCAAATTAATCCAATTGCAATTAGATGGTTTTTTATCTGTCTTTCAATCTTGAAGGATCCATTAACCCTTCCAGGTTCCACCGTAGCGATACAAAGCATTGTTTTCTTTGACCTGAATAGTACAAGATTTACAGAGGAAGTACCAGATCCGATCTGATTGATACTGAACCCGATACATAACTGATTGTTCCTTCTGGCAACGCGAACATGTTTTTAATCGACTCATATCTGTTTTTGATCAAATACTTAATAATTGTTACTAGTTACATACGAATTTAAGGGTTATATTTTAAGATACATGTATCGAACAATTAAATGATGATTAGCTCAACACAACGACACTAGTGACACAAAAGAACTATAATTAATACAGTTACCTCCGATTAAATGTTAATGTTTGTGTTAGATTTGCGTTATAACTATTCTGCAAAATGAAAAATTATTTAGGTCAAATAGCCTTGGTAGTCAAAGATTACGATCAAGCCATCAATTATTATACTGAGGTACTTGGATTTCAACTCCTTGAGGATACACCGCTTTCCTCAACCAAGAGATGGGTGGTCATCGCACCAGAGGGATCAAATCATCAGGGCTGCAAATTACTTTTGGCCAAAGCTACAAACGATTCGCAATTCGCATCTATTGGGAATCAGACGGGAGGAAGAGTGTTTTTGTTTCTATATACCACAGACCTCGATCAATTTTACACTAAGTTACTTGAACATTCGGTCGCAATCGTCAATGAACCAAGACAAGAAGTATATGGTAAAGTTTTGGTATTTAAAGATCTCTATGGAAACCTATGGGATTTAATACAACCGCATTAAGAGCCTTCTTCCTTCTCATATCACGAGAATTACCTAGGAATTCAATTTTAAAATATAATTTTAATGTATTGTATATCAATGTATTAAAGCTAATCAGTCTCCTTAAATAATTTATTTCTAAAAAAATCCACCGATTCAATATTTAGCTATCTTTGATCACTTTTTTATGAGCTGTGAAAACAAAAAAAACTGGAAACAAGTCCAATAAATTTTTGGTCGTTTCTAAATGGGGAGATTCCTTAGATATTGCCTATCAATTGACTAAAGAAGGCAATGAAGTAAGAATGTATATCCAAGATAAAGCCTCCCGAGAAGTGGGATACGGCTTTGTCAGAAAAACAAATCATTGGGAAAAATATATCGATTGGGCTGATGTCATTGTATTTGATTATACAGGATATGGAGAAGTAGCTGACCGATTAAGAGCTGATGGTAAACTGGTCTTTGGAGGTTCTGCCTACACTGACTTACTAGAGTTAGATCGCAACTTTGGCCAAAATGAGCTCAAGAAGCACCAAATCAAAATATTGCCTTCTAAAGAATTTACCAACTTTTCAGATGCTATAGCGTTCATTGAAGCCCATCCTGATACCTATGTCATCAAACCAAGTGGAGAGACTCAAGAATACAAACAATTGCTCTTTGTAGGAAATGACGATCAAGGTCTTGATGTCATTCGAATGTTAAAGGTCTATGAAAAAACCTGGGGAAGTGAGTTTGGAACCTTTCAACTACAACGAAAAGTCAAAGGAGTTGAAATAGCTGTCGCTGGATTTTTTAATGGTAAAAAATTTGTCGCTCCATATAATATAAGTTTTGAGCACAAGAAATTGTTTCCCAATGAACTAGGAGTCTCTACTGGAGAAATGGGGACGAGTATGTATTGGTCTAAAGATTCGATTATTTGTCAAAAGACACTTCGAAAATTAGAAGCAACCTTAGCAGCTCACAATTACAGAGGTCATTTGGATATTAATTCCATTGTCAATGGAAATGGGATCTATCCCCTTGAATTTACCTCGAGATTTGGGTATCCTCAGGTCTATATTCAAAAGGATGGAATGTTAGAGACTTGGGGGTCTGTTTTGTATCGCATTGCGGCAGGGATTGATTTTGAAATCTCTGTAAAAAAGGGATTTCAAGTTGGAGCCTATATGGTAGTTCCACCCTTCCCCTTTGAAGATAAAAAGAGTTTTAATTTATTTTCAAAAGATTCTATAGTCGTTTTTAAAAAGGAACAAAAGGAAGGAATTCATCCGATTCAAGTCAAAAAAATCAACGGTCAATGGTTAGTTACAGGCAACAATGGGATTGTACTATTGGTTACCGGGACAGGAATCACAATGAAAGAGGCCCAAAAAACCATGTACAACAAGATTTTAAATATCATCATCAATAATAGCTATTACAGAAATGATATTGGAGATCGATGGTATGAAGACTCAGATAAATTACTCTCTTGGGGAATGTTATAGGAAATTCCGATGAAATTTAACAAAGTAACCCAGCTTCCAATTTCTTTTTTTGATTTTCTTCCAGAAGATTGGAAAGAAGAATTACGACCTCAGTGGGATAATTTGAGATCTTCCCCTGAGGTATACACCATAACTATAGATTGTGAACTTATCTGTATGGGGATCGTTTTTAAGGAGGTATTACCTAAATTGAGTTTGGCTGAAAAAAGAGTTCAAAAGATGTTTGTCAACTATTCTTATATCGGCTATTTGTATACACTTCCAAAGTATCGAGGACAGGGTTTTGCAACGAAGTGGTTTGAATTCATTAAAAAACAGGAGCCTAAACGAAATTTTTGGCTCGCGATAGAAGAGTCGAATCTCATTGCATTTTATTCCAAACTTGGATTTAAGAAATACGAAGCCCCATTAGTTTTAGAGGATATTCAGGATGAGTTTATTCTGTATTACAACCACAACTAATTATTGAGAACTTTATTAGGATTAAATGCTCCATTGAGTTGTTTTTAGATCGTAATAAATCCGTTTGTATTTTAGATAGGGAACACATACTCCTGTTTGTTTATGTTTTTTGACATCCCATTTTTTAACTTGACTCATCAATTGAATCGCATCCTCTTCAAATTCAGTAAGTGGTATATTGTTTGAATTTTCAACACTTGTTATTAATTGAAACAAGGAATCTTTTTTTTTGGTTATTCCATGAAGTGGATGAACTGAAACTAAGTTTCCATCTGTGTCAATCAAAAAGGCTAGTATTGTGATTTTTTTGTTGTTTATTGTTTTGTGATCAGTGTAATCTTTAACCGTTCCATTTAAAAGGATTGAATCAATAGGAGTTCTATTTTCACAATAATTAAAGCCTATTTCATCTTCATAAATATACCCTTCAATATTAAATGAATTAGCGTTATTTAGTAGTTTTTGTTCTCTTAGTTGAGTTGGGTTGTGATTCCCTCTGCTATTTAAAACTCTTGAGTTTGAACAGATGCCGCTAAACACCAAACGGTCTTTATACATATAGGCATATACAATCCATTCTTCATTTAAATTGGCACTCCAATCACATGAGGTCCAGATTCCTGTATAATCACTTTCTGATTCTAGTTCAAATTCTAAAGTATGAGGAGCATCTCCTTTTTTATAATGCTTTGAAATTTCAAAAGTAATTTTATAAGTTAACTTATTTTCGGAGTATATCTTTGATACAATTTTCCCTTCAAATACATAAACTGAAGAATAAAAATCCATAATTGGATTAGTTCCTTCACAATCGCATGCATAACTTATTTTAGATAGAAGGATAAATACTAAAAGGAATACAAGTTTTTTCATAGTTCTAAAAATAAGATTATATCTAAATTCTCTAGTGCAAAATGAATGCCATTTTAATCTCATTGAATTATAGTAATACTACAGCTACTGTGGACAAAAGGAATAATATCCCCCATAGTTAATTTAGATTTTCAACCAATAGTGAGATCTTAAAAAACATCTTTCTTATCTTTAAGATAAATTAATCGATTTTAAATGAAAACAACCCCAGAACACAATCAGCGAATTGCATCGATGACTTTTTCTTCTGTTTTTCCTCATTATGTAGATAAAGTTGAAAAGAAAGGGAGAACTATCGATGAGTTATACCAGGTTATTGAATGGCTTACTGGGTTAAATGTTACTGAAATAGAATTGGCTATTTCTGAAAAACTCACTTTTGCAGATTTTTTTGAAAGCGCTACTATAAATCCAAAATCAGATTTAATTAAGGGAAGTATCTGCGGCTATAAGATTGAAGAGTTAGAAAATCCATTAACTCGAAAGGTGAGAATGTTGGATAAGTTAGTCGATGAATTGGCAAAAGGGAAAAGCTTAGACAAGATTATGAGAAACTAATCTGACAGCTTTTTTAAATCAATAATTTTTTTCCCATCATAAAGCAGGACTTATGGAATCAAATAAATCAGCCCAAGAGGTAATATCTACTATTCAATCTGTGGCTTCGCCAGAGTATGCTCAAAAGGCTCAACGGTATTTTAAAACAGGCCCAGGAGAATATGGTGAAGGAGATTTGTTCTGGGGAGTAAGAAACCCCCAGGCACGTGAGATCGCTAAAAAATCGATACGATTATCCTTAGATCAAATAGATCATCTATTAGCTCATCAGGTTCACGAAGTTCGATTGGTAGGAGTCTTAATTCTTGTAGCACAATATCAAAAGGCAAAAACGGATGTTGAAAAAGCGCAATTATTTCAATTTTACTGCACTCAATTTCATCGGATTAACAACTGGGATTTAGTCGATCTAAGTGCTTATCAAATCGTTGGGGATTATTGTTATTCGAATTCTACAGAACTACTTTATAAATGGGTCAAAAGTGACCATTTATGGACCAGAAGAATTGCCGTAATCGCATGTTTGTATTTCATTAAAAAGGATCAGTTTGTAGAGATTCTCGATTTTTGTATTAGCCTTCGAAACGATTCAGAGGCTTTAATGCATAAGGCTTGTGGATGGATGTTACGCGAATTGGGAAAAAGAGACGAAGTTCTCCTTAGAAAATTTTTTAAATGAATGGGGAACTCAATTACCTAGAACAACAATTCGTTATGCCATCGAGCGTTTTGAAGAAGAAGAGCGCTTACTGTTATTACAAAAGACAAAAACTAGTACTTAATAGAAAAGAAATCTAATCAAGTTACAAACGCATATTCTAATATACAGTTCGGCTGTTTATTTAGTTGGCAAGTTGTTGATCAGATTTGGATTAATTTTTTGTAATTCTTCAACAAATTGGTGTTTGTCCTTTGGTGAAATAATGATTTCATCGAATTTCCCATAAGTGATCTCTATTCGATCAAAAGAAGCAGCAGGTGATGAGATAATACTACTTGTTTTAGACACCTTCTTCATGTCTTTAATCTTGAAGGGCTTATATCTTATAAAGCCACATTTTATTTTTAACTCATCTTTATCGATGGTGTAGGTGGTATAAAGAAACATATGAACGATAAGGAGGAATAAGACAACTAGAAATAAACTAGTCAAAACAATTGGTTTGGTTAATCCAACCGAAAGAAACGATGGAACTAATGGCCCAAAAAACACCAAAAAAATAAACCCTAATAAGGCGTATGAAACCTTTGAATAGTATACCATAGATCTAAATTAAAACTAAAATTTAATAAATCATGTAATTTTTATTGTAACCTTTGCTTCACATTAAATAAAAAATGTTACCTTTGCGTTACATTAATCATTAAAATTTAAGTTATGGAATTTGAAATAATAATCCCAATTTTAGGAATGCTCACTGGAATCATTCTTCCAATAGCAGTATTTATTTGGCAGTATAAAGATGCTAAAGGAAAACGTGAGGCGGTTGTTGAAATCTCAAAACACCTAGACGACCCTTCAAAAGTAGAAGAGTTGTTACAGATTTTCGAAGAGCGCAAAAAGGATCCTATTGATTATCGCAGAGGGGGTGTCATCACCATTTTTGTAGGTATTGGTCTTTTTGGTCTTGGATATTTTTTCCTTGGACCGATTTTAAAAGGAGTTGGAGCTTTGGTTGGTTTAATTGGAGTAGGTACCATGATTGCTGGATATCTTTATCCAAATACTGAAAAAGAATTGACCGATGCTGTCGATCAATTCGAAAAGAAATAATTATGGGTAAAGACCATAAAAAACTATTAAATAATTTAGAAGAACTAAGAAAATCTGCAGGCTTAACACAGCAAGAATTATCGGTTAAAGCAGAAGTTTCAAGAAAGAGCATCAATGCCATTGAAAACGGAGTTTATGTTCCCTCGACAGTTTTGGCTTTGAAGATTTCAAAAACGCTTAATTGTAAGGTAGAAGATCTATTTGAGCTACCATAGGTAAATAGGCAAAGACAAGGATCATCTATTGGATAGATGGTCCTTTAATTTGTTCTGGAGGATCCAATTCCAGCTCCAAAAACTATTCCTAAGGATAACCATAACCCTATAGTATCAGTAATTAATCCTATTGTTATTCCAGCAACTAATCCATAAGCTATTGCTTTTTCTTTAAAAGTAAATTTTCTGTCTTTTTTCATTGGATAAATGTAGACCATTAAGACTGATTAATTCATTAATTTAAAATAACTTTAATTAGTGTTTAATCGAAGTTTTAACTGAGATTATGTCTACAACGTAGGGATCAAAGTTTTAGTTTACCTTTTTGCGAATACCATAGATTAATAAATAACCAATCATCCAAAATTCACCAATCGTAGCTGGAATAGTAAGTAGATCAGTATTAACAACTTCAATATCTAAATAGTTCACCACAACACTTAAAAGATATCCAACACCACCAAGAATTAGTGTTCTTCCTAGCCATATCGGCATACGTTTTGATTCAGTTATGATACTTCCCATTGGGATGAGCCACAGACCAAAAAACAATCCTCCAATACCCCAAGCGTTAGTATTAATAGCACTGAGTAATTCTATCAGTTGTACTTTATCTGTTATCATTGCAGATGGGGAAGCTATGTGAATTGCGGTTGCTATTGCAATTGCACTTATGAGGATTGCCACTGAATTTACCATACCCCAAATACCGACACACCAGGCCTTCCATTCATTGATGGATTTGAATAATTTGTAAAAATATGCTGCAGCTAAAGCTTGTGATACGACAATTGCAAACTCAAACAAAAGACGAATGCGAGCAGTTGACTCGTATTCTATTAGATTGTTTAAGGTAGTTTGTGAATTGGTAGGGTCAAATATTCTAGCGTGAAACACCATGAATCCGAGTACCCCACTAATGGCCATCATTAAATACCAAATACCTGTTAGTCTTGCTGTTCTTTGCTGATTCATAACGCTAGTTAGATTTAATCGCTTTAATTCTGTTTTCTGCATTAGTATTATTGGGATTCAGTTTTAAAGAAACCTGATAGCTCTCTACTGCTTTTTTAGTGTTTCCTAAAGCTTCATAAGCCTCACCAAGACTGTCGAAGGCATTGTAGGATTTAGGATAATTTTGGGTGTTTAAAACAAAATACTCCAAGGCCATAGTCTTGTCGTTTCTAAGAGCCGTATACCCTAATTGATTCACAAGAGATTCAGGAGGATTTATATTCCAAGAAAGGCGATCTGAAATACTCTTAAAGTGGTTTACTAACTGTTCCTGGCTAGTGATATCTCTATAAGAGATACTATAGCCCTCATAGATCCTTGAAATACCATTGTAAAAGGATATAATTGGAACTGAAGTGTGGCTCTCATCTTCAAAATACTCTAAGCTCCCTGGGAAGACATCTTTGCTTTTAGAATTCAATCCTTCAAACAATCGAATGTGACGATCTCTATTTCTAATATTTCTCTTACCCCAATTTGCTGTGGAAATGTAGAGATATCTGTCAAATGAATTTTGAGTTAAGGAATCTAATTTTCGATCCATGGTTTCTGAATCCCAGGTTCCAAAACTTGGGTCTACTGCAATAAAGGAATTAAAACTCGAACATTCTTTCATGTAGGCATGGGTTGTTAAGAGTCCTCCTAGAGAATGTCCATAAAGGATGCGATACCTATCTGTTCTGTGCTTTTGGTCGATTAGTGGGAGTAATTCTTTTTCTAAAAAGCTCAAAAACTTTTCACCACCACCAGAATTGTTTTTTCGAGTGGTGACAATTTTATCAGGAGTATAATCTCTTCTTCGATCGACATTGACAATTCCAACTACAATCATTTCAGGAATTTTATAGCTTCTGTATCTGTCAGAACTCATATAATTGACCATTCCAGAAATTGATTTAAAGTGAAGATTCCCATCGAGAAGCACTAATACTGGATAATTTTTATAAGAAGCACTCGCATCGTTGTAGGAGTCAGGAAGACTGATCCAATACGATCGTTCTTCGTCTAAAATACTTGAATGCATGGAATGTTTTGTTCCAATCACTATCTGATCTGATTCTTGAGAATGCAGTTTATTAAATCCTAGAAATGTAATTAGAGTTATGAATAGAATATTTTTCATATTGGTAAGAGGATTGTTTTTTTATGGGTTTAATTGAATCTTGATTTAGTAGCCAGCAATGTTGATGATATCATCTGGCACAAGTTCACTTAATTCTAAAATATTTTTACCAGATAAAGATATTGCTTTTTGAATCAAATAATTTCCTGTTCGATAGGCAATAAAGGTTCTTCCATCGGGGTGCTCCCCCATCACCCAATCTGAGTAATTAGCATTTAAGGGAAGCTCTAAAATTTCTTTTACCCAATAATGGGCTTGTTCTGTATAGGAATTTGCTTCGTAAACAGCTCCAGTATACTGTTCTGCAAAAGCAACAGCCAAACCTTCGTTGACCATAGCATTTGGGATTCCATAACTAAATTTATTGTCCTTAATGGCCCATCCACGTGATAAATGATGGTACTCGTGATATATAGTGGATTTTATTCCCGACTGTAAGTAATCTACGATGCCACCTCTATAGTTTTTTGATAGCTGAATAGCCACCACCGGAGGATTGTTCGATTCTGTTCTTCCAGTAACTCCACCGACGGTATCCAAATCCCAATCGACAAATTCTACAATGACATTGATGCTATCTGGGAGTTTAGGCAATAAAGTTTTGACTTCTTTTTCGGTTTTGACAATAAATTTTTTTATAGTTGCTTTTTGCGCTTCTGTGAATATGTAAGATTCTTCTTGAAAAACAACACCACCCGTTAATTGGGGTTGATTAGAGTGACACGAAAAAAGAGCTGCTACTGAAAATAAAATAAGGATTTTGAGGGTTTTCATATTCTTCGTTTAAAGTAAGACGTTACAATCGAACTTCTGTTACAACATTTAATGATTAGGTAATAATTTAAGGTTAAAGCCTTAAAAATAATTTTTTAATTAAGGTTAAAGCCTTATATTTGAATAATAATTTTCAGGTTATAGCCTTATGAAAAACACAAAACACAATTTGATATTACAGCAAACAGACAAAAAATTAGCAGTATTTAAAAGCTTAAACGAGGTGGTTGTGCCTACAAAAGGTTGGATTCATACATTTAGAACAGCTTTAAAAATGTCGTTAAGACAGTTGGGAAATCGTTTGCAAATTACACCCCAAAGCACAAAAGAAATTGAGGAAAGAGAGGCAAATGGAACAATTACATTAAAAACATTACAGGATGTTGCAAATGCTTTGGATATGAAGTTGGTCTATGGTTTTGTTTCAAAGCACGATTCTTTAGAAAAAATGATTGAAAAAAGAGCAGAAGAAATCGCTTGTGAAATCGTTGATCGTGCCAATGTGACAATGACTATTGAGGATCAACAAAACAGTAAAGATCGATTGGCATTATCAATTTCACTTAAAAAAGAAGAAATAAAGGAAAAGCTACCTAAATATTTATGGGATTAGAAATAAAATATATAGAAGGGCAAACCCCATTAAGTGAAGAAGAAATGGAGGGATTAATGATCTCATCTATTACTACCCGTGGAGAATTGAATGAATTTGAGCAGTATAATATCGAAAAAGCTATTGAATGGACTTTAGGATTAAAAATAACTCCTAAACAACTTTTATCAGAAAAATTCATAAAAGATCTTCACAAGAAAATGTACAAAGATGTTTGGAAATGGGCAGGAGTATTTAGAGATTCTGAAAAAAACATCGGTGTTAAGAGCTACAAAATAGTTGTTGAATTAAAAAACCTTCTTGACGATGCCGTTTATTGGTTTCAAAATAATACATTTTCAAATGAGGAGTTTGCCATTCGATTTAAACATAGATTAGTCAGTATTCATTGTTTTCCAAATGGGAATGGTAGGCATTCACGTTTATTTGCGGATTTAATAATGCAAAAGCTGTATGATAGAAGTTACTTTACTTGGGGAAAGGAAAACTTAAATAAAGCCAATGAAACAAGAAAGAATTATATAAAAGCATTACAAGAGGCAGATAATAATTATTTCAAGCCTCTTATTGATTTTGCAAAATCATAATTTTATCTGAATTCATAAAATAATCACTCAAATGTCAAGGTGACTTTTGTTTTTAAGTATCAACTCTATTTCATTATCTTTAGTGGAATTAAAATTTAAGCTTATGAAACCCTCTTATTTAAATGCCTCATTCTTACTATTTTGTATAAGCCTATTGTTTTCTTTACCAACGAATCTTTTAGCACAAGATGTAGCTGAGATTACTAAATTAAAAGAACGTGCTGCCCAGTGGGTAGGTGAAAATGAAAAACTCAGTCAAGTTATGGTCGATAAGGTTTTTAGTTTTTCTGAATTGGGTTTTCAAGAAGTAGAATCTAGTAAATACCTAACGGGAATATTAAAAAAGGAAGGGTTTACTATTGAATATGGAGTATCGGGAATACCTACTGCCTGGTTTGCAAGATGGTCGAATGGAGAAGGCCCAGTGATTGCACTTGGTAGTGATGTAGATTGTATTCCAAAAGCCTCTCAATACCCAGGAGTTGCTTATCACAAGCCTATAGTAGAAGGAGCTCCAGGTCATGGAGAAGGACACAATTCTGGAATTCCATTAAATGTTACAGCAGCTTTAGCGGTTCAAAAACTGATGAAAAGTGAGAATATCGGAGGAACTTTGGTCATTTGGCCAGGAATTGCCGAAGAATTAGTAGCTGCTAAAGCCTGGTATACCAGAGATGGCTTATTCAAAGACATCGATCTTTGTATTTTCACTCATGTGAGTAGTAATATGGGAGTTTCATGGGGGCAATCTTCAGGAACTGGTCTTATTTCAGTTGCCTATACCTTTAATGGAGAGGCTGCACACGCAGCAGGTGCTCCTTGGAGAGGTAAAAGCGCCTTAGATGCTGCTGAACTTATGAATGTCGGTTGGAATTACAAGAGAGAGCATTTAGATCCACTCAAAAGATCTCATTCTATCTTTACCGATGGAGGAGATCAGCCTAATGTAGTCCCTTCAAAAGCCAGTATTTGGTATTATTTTAGAGATGTTACCTATGAGGGAATAATGGAGATGTACCAAATGGCGAATGATATTGCCCAAGGCGCAGCTCTAATGACTGGAACATCGGTGAGTTCAGAGATTTTAGGAACTGCTTGGCCAAGACACTTTAACAAGGTGATTGCTGAAACTATGGATAAAAATATTCAAGAAGTTGGACTTCCTGTGTGGTCTGAAGCGGATCAACAATTAGCAGTAGCAGTTCAAAAAGAGGTAAATTCCAAAAGCACCGATGGTCTTGCAACTGAATTAGTAGGATTGGTTCCTCCAGTTGAAAAACCAGTAAGTGGAGGCAGTGATGATATTGGTGATGTATCATGGACCGTTCCAACGGTAACTCTCAGATTTCCTTCGAATATTCCAGGTTTACAAGGACATCATTGGAGTAATGCTATTGCGATGGCGACCCCTATTGCCCATAAAGGAGTTACAGCTGGGGCAAAGGTGGTGGCAATGACCATTGTCGATTTACTAACTCAACCGAAATTAATCGAAGATGCTTGGACTTATTTTAAAGAAGTACAGACTGCGGAAACTAAATACCAACCGATGATCGGTCCTAGAGATGCTCCCCCAATCCATTTAAATAAGCAAATAATGAATCAATACAAAGAGGCTTTAAGACCTTTTTATTTCAATGAAAAGAAGTACGATAATTACTTGCAACAGCTAGGAATTTCCTATCCTACTTTAAAAAGTGTAACGCATTGATTTAATCAAAATTTAGAGTGAAAAATAATGCTTCAGCTCTCGGATTGTTCTTCTTTCGAGGAAGCACTACGGATCGTTACTTTCGCTTCCAAACTTGTGATCTCCCTAAAAATGAAAAGCCTAAGTAGCCCCGAACATTTAAGGTGCGATCCTTGTTAATACGAATGCTGCAATCATATCGTTTGCCATTAGCGGGATCCATAATTTTTCCATCAGTCCAAAGTCCGTCTTTGTATTTGAGTCCCTGGACAATCACCAGGCCTTCAATAGGTTGATTTTTTTCAGCACCCTGACACTTTTCACAACGTTTACCCTGATCTTCATCCAAAAGTAAGCTCACAATTTTTCCGTAAAGTTTTCCTTCCTGAATATAAAGGTTAATTTCAGATTTTTCGAGTCCAGTTTCATCATCGATACTGATCCAATGACCTTCAATAGAGGGCATTTGAAAGCACAGAAGTAAGCTGATTAATAATGCGTACATTTTTTTATTTTAAAGATAATTAGAATCTAAGTAATCTCAAAAATAGTAACTTGCCATATGAAAAAATTTTATGTTTGCTGTTTGATGCTTTTAGTAGGTGGAGCCCTCCAAGCTCAAACTACTTTTAAATTAGATCCCAATCAAACCATGTTGATGACTGGAAAAGGAGTCGGTCAAGATGCGACGATCAATCCCTACTATGGTAGAGATTGCTATGCGCTTGTTGAAAACCTCAGCAGTCGTCCCTTTTCGGTTCGCATCCAAAAAGCTGGGGTGTTGATCGATACGCTAACGATTGCTAAGAAAGAATTTAAAAACATACTCCTTTTAGCGGGACAAGAATTATACCTCGATGCCTACAAGGAATTCTCTGCAAAAGTAAGGGTCGATTACCGTCCGATTGAATCAAACTGACATTCTTGTTCAATCTTTTATGCAAAAAAATCAACAACATAACCTCTAACTCGATTATCGATTGTATTTTTGCGTGAAAGTTGCTCATGAAAAAATTAGGAGATCAATACACGTTCATAGATGTTTCAGATTATGGGAGGCCACTTTCAAATGCTATTGCACGTTTATTTCAAAACACCTTTGTCACAGCAATCCATTTAACCTTGCTTTTTGGATTGACAGGTCTGCTCGCTACCCATGCAATTTTAGAGCAACAGTTTCTACTAGCATTACTACTCTTGCTTTTAAAGTCGGTGATTGACGGAGCTGACGGAGCCTTAGCTCGACTAAAAAACAAACCTTCATTTACGGGAAGGTATCTAGATAGTGTCTTTGATTTTATACTGAATTTTATTTTTTTAGGAGCGGTTTGGAGCCTTTCAAATTTAGCTTGGTGGTGGTGGATTGCTGCTTTTTTTGCTATTCAATTACAAGGAACTCTTTACAACTATTACTATGTGATTCTTCGAAATCGCCTTTCAGGGGGAGATAATACCTCTAAAGTTTTTGAATATAAAGTTCCTAAGGCTTTGGAAGGAGAGTCTCAGAGTTCTGTAACCGTTCTTTTTTACTGTTATTTAATTTGTTACGGACTTTTTGATCGCATTGTACATTTCTTGGATCCCAATGCTTATCAAGGTCAGCTTCCAAAACCCTGGTTGATGACCCTAGTGTCACTCTATGGATTAGGATTTCAATTAGCCTTGATTGGATTGGGATTATTGCTGCTCCCTATCAATTGGATTTTACCAGGCTTGGTTCTTTTCACGACCCTTTTACCCCTTTTTATCATCCTTAGGAAGTATTCTTAAGTACTTAAGATCTCAAATAACTCGCTCCATTGACATCGATGATGGTCCCCGAACAATAGGCGGCTTCTTTGGAGGCTAAGAATAAGATGGCATGTGCTACTTCTTCGGGCTGTGCCATGCGTTTAAAGGGTGATTCACGCAGTAAGTTTTCTCGTTCGATCGGAGTCAGGGTAACAGCCCCCATGTCGGTCTCTGTAAAACCAGGTGCAACAGTTCCCACATAAATTTGATGAGGGGCTAACCGCTTAGCAAGGGATTGCCCCATGGCGTTTAAGGCTGCTTTGCTTGCTCCATATGCAGGTTTGGTAGGTTCTCCTCTAAAGGATCCTCTAGAAGATACATTGATTATGCGTCCTCCTCCAGAAGTGATCATTTGTTGAGCGGCCAAATAGGAGAGGTTTGCCGCTGCAAATACATTGGTTTGAAACGTATTGGTCCACGCATCGGCCCACTGATCAAAGGAAACTTCTTCTAGGGCATGCGGGATTGAAATTCCAGCGTTGTTGACTAAAACATCAATGGTTCCATAAGTGTGTATGAATTGGTCGATCAATTCTTTTTGCTGTTCTTTAATTGAAATATCGTATTTAAATAAGTGGTGTTGCGTTCCTGATAGTAGTTGTTTTGTTGCAAGTGCATTAGCGTCGTCACTTTTATAGTTGATTCCCACTATAGCGCCTCTTTTTGCAAATTCGATAGCGGTTGCTTTACCGATTCCTCGCGCACCTCCGGTGATCAGTATATGAAGTCCTTTAAAATTCATTTGAATAAAATTTTGTGTTGTTAGAAAGTCGTACTTTTAAGTTCGGCGATTAATTGGTCCCGTAATTGTCGATTTTACCTTTAAGATATGATTTTTTTTAAAACCTGTATTTACTACTTCTCTACGATCCAATTTTCTACATAGCGGATGAACGTCGCGATTGTGTTCGATCGATTTTTAGCCCGTTCGATAAATTTTTGTAGTTCTTGTTGCTTGTAAACCGCTCCTTTCACAATGACCATCTCGGGATGCTTCAAAACACGAAGGTCTTCTATAGGGTTCTCCCTTACAAGGATGAGATTCGCAGTCTTGCCAATCGCTACAGTTCCAAGATGATTCATTTTTTGGTGGGTTTGTGCCGCATTGATGGTCGCTGTTTTTAAGACCTCGAAATTGCTCATTCCAGCTTCTTGGTAAAAAGCCAATTCTTGATGAATGGAAAACCCTGGAAGCGTTACACCAATTCCAGCGTCAGTACCACAAATAATCGGGATTCCAGCCTGATGCATTTTTCGAACAATTTCGAGGTGAAAGCGGTGTTGCTTGCCGATGTGTTGCGGTGTTTCAGGATCGTTTAATTGGGCTTGGTACCATCGATTAAATTGGTTTTCACTATCCACTTTTCGAATCAAGGGGTTGATCCAATGGAGCTCTTTACGATCGAGATAGTGATCGTCTTGCATCATCTGATTGATATTCTCAAAAACTACAAGAGTAGGAGTGTAGGATTTTTTAGTTTCTTTGGTGAGTTGTTGGATGATCTTTTGAAGCTTGAGTGTATCCAATTCAAAGTTTAAGGGTTGTTGAACAATTTCCTCGACGTGTTCAATCGATCGGATGGGCTCTTTGAGATGATCCACAAAGGGAACCTTTTGAGAAGGATGTGCAATCAGGTCCATACCGGATTTCAATGCTTGTGTGCGAATCGCTTCAAATATTTCAGGCTCCAAACCGTAATAGGTTTTGATAAAATCGTAGCCCCTCTGTTGGTATTCGATGACCTTATCTCGAGCTTGTTCAGGACTATAGAGATTTAAATTATCATCTCCGATAAACTCAGTCCCCGTTAATTTAGGACCCGAAGTGTAGAGGATTGGTCCCGATAGTTGGTTGGATTCTAGCGCTTGTTTCCATCGCAGATGTTGAGGCATTCCCCATAGATTTCGAACGGCGGTGACTCCGTTGGCGAGATAGAGTCCAAGTTCGTAACGATCCCAAAGATGAACGTGCATATCGATCAGACCAGGGAGTAAATAGCCATTTTCTCCATCGATGACAGGACCGTCAAAGGGGACCTCTCCTTCAAGGATGTTTTCAATTAGGCCTCCTTTAATCCATACTGATCGATTTGTGAGTAAGGTGTCTTGTGTCATCGGAATAATGGTCACATTTTTAATCAAATAGGAGGAATCTGTTACTGCTTTCGTTCGCTTTAAATAATTGGTTTGAATCGCATCAATCCACAACAGACTTACGAGAAGTATCAAAAGAATTAGCACAATGGAGAGGCTCCATTTGAAGAGCGTTTTTAAAAACTTCATGGGATTAGGGTGGAGTCTTGTAGATCAATTTCGATTAAGAGCTCATTGGTTCTATTAAAAACACGATAGGGTGAGTTGTATACTAATAAAAGCGGAGTTCCAATCATTGGTAGTTGGAGTTCAGTAGCGAGTTGTAGAAGTCTTTTGGCCTGTTGCTCTTTTCTGTTTGGAGTCGCATAGCCTGAAAAACGAATCGCTAAAAAATAGCCTGGTTTGGATTCAAAGACTCGAACGTTTTTGGAACTCACACCGGGGGTGTTTTGTGGATCAAAGCGTTCGGGCAGTACAAATTCCATGATGGGTTTGCCGCCGGTGGTGCTTTGATAAACCGGGGTGGTCATTTCAATTTTTTGCTGACTTTCGTTAACTCCTGAGATGTATTGGAATAAGGGACCAAATGCTCCGTTGGATTGAATTTTCATCACAGGAGGGTAGTAACGTAGTTCAGCATCCTCAAAAGTTTTGAGCAGCTCGTATTTTTGTGTTTGATAAGTTGTGGCCATGGTTGAATGACTCAAATGGATGATAAAAAACAGTTGTGCAAAAAGGAGCATTTCCAAAATCACTTTTAGAACTTCAAGTTACAAAATCCAGTTGAATTCTCCCTCTTGAATTAAAACTGATGGATCACGTATAAATACCAAGGGATCCCGATAATAATATTCATGGGAAAGGTAATTGCTAAGGCCATAGGAATGTACAATCCAGGACTAGCTTTGGGTGCTGCGAGTCGCATTGCTGCTGGAACTGCAATATAGGAGGCACTTGAAGCTAGGACAGCCAAAAGTAATCGGTTTCCTTCTCCCTCTATGAAGGAGCCGCTGAACGCTCCCATGAGACTTCCATTTAGGAGCGGAATGAGAATCGCGAAGACCACTGAAAACCATCCATTGCTCCATAAGGCTTTGAGTCTTTGACCGCTTGTGATTCCCATATCGAGAAGAAAGATGACCAAAAATCCTTTGAACAAGTCGGTGGTAAAAGGTTTGATGCCCTCGGCTTGAGCATCACTGGTGATGAGTCCAATCAACAAACTTCCCAGAATCATCAGGACACTTCCATTGGTAAAAGCGTGAAGAACCAATTGCTTCATCGATACTTCTTTTGGAGCATTTTTTCGATATATTGAAATCAACAACATCCCCATGACGATTGCGGGAGCTTCCATCGAAGCCATCACAGCGACCATATGACCACTAAAATGAATCTGTTGTGACTCTAAAAAGGAGACGGCAGTAATAAACGTAACGGCACTGACCGATCCATAGGCAGCTGCAATGGCACCTGCATTTTCAACTCCAAGTTTTCGTTTGATCAAAAAAAAACAATAAAGCGGAATGAGAATTGCAGCGGCCATTCCCAACATTAAGGTCCATATAATTTCAGAATCTAGGGAGCTGTGGGCTAGTTCTTGACCCCCCTTGAATCCAATGGAAAACAATAAGTAAAGCGTAATAAATTTGGAGGACTGTTTGGGGATTTCAAGGTCGCTTTTTAATTGTACAGCACTTAATCCCAACAAAAAAAAGAGCAGCGAAGGGTTGCTGAAATTATCAGCTAGTAAATTCCATTCCAAATGAATGTTAGTTAAGTGTTAAGTTGATATGTGCTGTTAAATCTTTTACAGGTTGTGCCTTTTGAAAAAATCCTAAGAGTTCCTCTTTTTCTGAAGTTAGTTTTTCAATCTCTTGATCGTAAGAGGATGAGTCCATCAAGTGGTTCTTTTCCCAAGCAGCCCATCTTTCTATTTTTAGTTCATTGATTTGCTCATCAATTAATTGAATGAGAAGTTTTGTAATTTCACGATTTGAATTTTGATTGCTTTGAATTTTTAACTCCATCATTTTTTTTTAGGTTTAAGTTATTCGGACGCAAATTTCGTTTACTTTTATCATATATTTTTATATATGTTTTAAATATTATGCATAAAGATTATTAATGCATTTAATTGAAAAGAGTTCATGAATTACACCTTACATCAATTGCAAATATTTGTTGAGGTTGTGCGTTTTAAAAGTATTACAAAAGCAGCTGCTTCGATGCATATGACTCAACCCGCTTTGTCGATACAACTAAAAAACTTCCAACAACAATTTGAACATCCACTGATTGAAATAATAGGCAAAAAGTTGTATGTGACAGATTTGGGCAATTCTATTGTCGAAATTGCCGAAACAATTCTCAATCAAGCTCAGGAGATTAAGTACAAGACTAAGGAGTACGAAGGGCTGTTGTCAGGAAGACTACGAATTTCTTCAGCGTCTACGGGGAAGTATGTGATTCCTTATTTTCTATCGAAATTTTTGATGAATCACAAGAGTATTGATTTTACATTGGACGTTTCCAATAAATCGTCCGTAATTCAAAACCTAGCAGATAATATTATTGATTTCGCATTGGTTTCAGTATTGCCCATGCATTTGGAGGTTGAAGAAGAGCGCCTGATGCCAAATGATTTGTACTTGGTGGGAGATTCTCCAGAATTTGATTCAGATCGTCCACTGATATTTCGAGAAGAAGGTTCAGCAACACGTCTAGCGATGGATCAGTATTTTGGTAATGTCGAACGAAAACGCTTGATGTTAACCTCTAACGAGGCTGTGAAACAAGCCGTTCTAGCAGGAATAGGGTATTCGATCTTACCATTGATCGGTATTAAAAATGAATTAAAAAGCGGCTCACTTCATTTGATCAAAAGACCCGATCTACCGATTACCACTACTTGGAGGCTTATTTGGTTGAAAAATAAAAAGCGTTCTCCAGTGGCAGAGGCCTATTTAAATTACGTACGTACCCATAAAAAATCAATTATTGACACTTATTTCGCCTCTTAGTAGGAGAAAGTATATCCTTTTCAATTTGATGAAAAAGTAAAGTGATTGAAGTTTTTTAGTAATTTTAGCTATAAATTATCACATCATGTCAGTTACTCGTAAATTCAAATTTTACTATCCAACTTTTTTATTATTCATCCCACTTGTGGCGAAGCAGTTCTCCAATGAAGTGATTTGGAGTCCGATGGATTTTGTCACGATGGGCACCCTCTTGCTCTTCGTGGGAATTGGAATTGAATGGGTTCTAAAAAAAGCGTTTCCTAAGAAAAAAACAGTCATTTATATCGCTGCTGTAGCGTTTGTTTTTCTTCTTCTTTGGATCGAAATTGCCGTTGGTGTTTTTGGTTCCCCTATCGCTGGAAATTAACCCTTATGGGGTTCGAGTTCCATATAATTTTCTTTGAATACCTGCCTTAAATAATAGAGAAGTTCTTTTGCGTTTTCTTTTGAGAAGACCATTGGAGGCTTGATCTTCAGCACATTGTGGTCTGGTCCATCGACACTCATTAAGATTCCATGGTCTTTCATGCGATTTACAAGATAGCTCGTTTGAGCTGCTAGAGGATTTAAATCTTGGTCTACCAATTCAATTCCCAAAAACAAGCCTTGGCCTCGAACCTCACCAATTATTGAAAATTCTTTGGAAAGAAGGACTAATTCTTCTTTTAAAAAGCTTCCAACTTCTTGTGCATTTTCTTGTAAGCGTTCTTCTTTGATCGTTTTTAAAACCTGAGTCGCAATGCCACAAGAGACCGGATTACCACCGAAGGTGTTAAAGTATTCCATTCCATTGGCAAAGGCTTCTGCAATTTCTTTGGTACAAACCACCGCTGCCACAGGGTGTCCATTTCCTAAGGGTTTTCCAATAGTGATAATATCTGGTATGACATTGTAGTGTTCAAACCCCCAGAAAGTGGATCCCATTCTTCCACATCCTACTTGTACTTCATCTGAAATGCAAACCCCTCCTGCTTGTCTGACGTGTTGATAAGCGTTCTCTAAAAATCCTTGAGGAAGTTCAATTTGCCCTCCACAACTGATAATAGGCTCGAGTATCAGGGCACAAACCCATCTGTTTTGATTCTCAATTTGTTCGATACAGTTTTTTACTTCCTCTGCATAAGCATCAGCAGTAGAGGATCCTCTGTATTTTCCCCTAAAAGAATCAGGTATTGGAAAAATAAAAGTATGATCTGGTACTCCACTTCCTCCTTTTCCATCAAATTTATAGGAGGAAATATCGACACAAAGATTGGTATTTCCGTGATATCCAACTTGGGAAGCGATGATGTCTTTTTGCCCTGTAAAGGTCTTTGCCATTCGAATGGCCAATTCATTGGCTTCACTTCCTGAATTTACATAGTGCACCACGCTTAGTTTGTCAGGTAAGGTTTTTAAGAGTTCTTCAGTTAAATGGTTGATGTTCTGGTGTAAATATCGGGTATTGGTGTTGAGTAGTGCCATTTGATCTTGACCAACTTTGACCACTTTGTGGTGCTCATGCCCTACATGAGCTACGTTATTGACCGTATCCAAATAAAAACGACCATTTTGATCGATTAAATAAGCTCCACTTCCTCGAACTATTTTAATAGGCTCTTTGTATTGAAGACTTAATCCTTTACCTAAGTGTTCTTGTCGAAATTGGATGAGATCATCATTTGATTGGATCATGGATTTTTCAAGAGCCTTTGATTTAAAAAGTAAATTAGGATCAGGGCATAAACTCTTCCAAATCTCAATCTGTTTGTGATACATGACTCCTGGAAAATCAATTTGATAATCGAGCATGGAAAGCATCAGTTGAAAATGCAAATGCGGTGCCCAATTTCCATTCTCTGGATAGTTTCCGAGTTCAGCTATAAGATCCCCTTTACGCACCAGATCACCAATCTTATATCGAGTGACACTACTAACCGTATTATGACCGTATAGGGAATAAAAACAAAAGTCATCAAAGGAGTGTTTTAAAATTAGTAATCCTCCGTATTCTTTGTTCCCAGCGTCGTTGACTGCAGTGATTACCTCTCCGTCGAATAAGGCGTGTACAGGAGTGTAGGCGGGAAGCCAAAAGTCTACTCCCAGGTGGACGCTTCTGGTCTCTGGCCCTGAATTTCCAATTTTATTGTAGGAGGCTGTTCCATAAATAGAACGCGGCTCTAAATAGCCTCCCGCTAAAATTTGATCTGGACATGTTTTTTGTAATTGTTCTATTTTAAATTGAAATAGATCGAGATCGTTGTACTCACTTGGATGTCCAATCCAAGAACTCGATACACTTAAATCTAAATGTTTAAGTTCATTTCTGCCGATACTTGGAAACAAGTCTTTAACGGAGAAGGATTGATTTTTTGCAAATGCTTTGAATTGATCTTCATTGGGATGAGGATGATATCCACAGGCATGTCTAAATGAAAATAAAGCGAATTCCTCATTGACAGTTCTCCATTTCTTTAAGAGTTCCCAAGCGGGTTTTTCACTGATTTGCAAATAGGTATTGTCAGGATGATTTTTCTTGTTAATGGCCGATTGAGTTACTGAAATTACAAGACGCATGCCAATGGATGAATACAGATGTTCTAACTCTTTTTCTAATAACGAAGATGAATGATGGTAGCCTTTAACTATAGGGAGGGCAGCTTCTAAGGGGTCGTTGTGATTCATGATTGCATAAGTGCAACAAACCGCTAAATCGTTAATGACCTGAGTATAAATGGCATCACCATAGTCGATTATAGCTTCTACTTTTGGTTGTTTGAGATCGTTTGATACAATGATGTTATTATCATTGGCATCGTTGTGTACGATCGATTTAGGAAGCTGATCATAGGAACCCTTTTTTAATTCAAATAAATTTTGAAAATAAGCTACAAGTTCTCGTTGCTCTTTTTCAAACACATTTAAATGATTCTTTGTCCAAAGTGAATTTGCAAGATCCCAATCAAATGACCTATGAGCTTGGAGATGATCAAATCCTTTTAGCAAATTGGTCAGTTGACCGCATTTTACACCCAAGCTAAATCGCAAATGGTCCAATTGCGGATTTACACAACTCCACAATCTTCCTGGAATCCACGTGAGTAACCTCACATAGAACAGTGTTCCAGACTCATCTCTATAGTTTGATACAAAAGCTCCATTTTGATCTTTAACAAGCTTTGGAAAAGAACCATCTCTAGTTGAATCTTTTAAATAATTTAATAATTGATCTTGATAATCAAGATAATTGAGATTTGCTTTTTGGTTGGAAATTTTTAAAATATACCTTGGATTTGCATTAATTTCAATTCTATAATTGAAATCTATTTCACCAACTAATTTACAAGCTGTCCCGTCAATTGAGTAGCATTCAGACAAGATGCGTTCTGCTTGTTTTTCGGATAGGGGTTTAGGTTCTTGATTCACTTCCTTTGTTTAGAGATGATATTAAAAATACAAATGTTTTTAGAAATGTCTCTTTGAAAATTGGAAAAACATCGCTTAGGCAAATGCCCTAAAATTTTAGGCAAAAACCCTAAATGAGTTTTCATTATTTAAAATAAATTAACTTTTAAAACTAACTCAACCTCTTAGATGATCTCTAAAAGCATCAATAAGATACTTACCAAACATCAACTCACCGCTTTCAACAAATACTTTTGGCAAAAAGGGTATCACAATATTTCTGATTTGAGGATATTAGTTGAGAACAAAAGTCTTGGAACCCTCATCGAAGAATTTGATTTAAATCCAGATGAATCCAAAAAAGTCTGTAAGCTTTTAAAAAGATGCTATTACTGTGAGAACGCCCTAAGGCTTACCATACTCTCTTTTTTGATTTTAGGGGTAGTCTTGATTGGTTATATTATGTTGATTTAAAACTGCTTGACTCCCTTATGATTAATTCTGTTGGGATTTCAATCGTTTTAACTTTCTTAATAGGACTTGTGTTCTCAATAGAATCGATTAGAGCAGTAGCTGCTTGTTTACCCATTTCCACTCCGTGTTGAGATATGGTTGTCAAACTAGGAAAAGTACTTTTGGAAATGATTCCATCAGAAAAAGTCACAACAGAAAGTTGTTTAGGAACCTCAATTTGAAGTTGACGAGCAGCTCTAAGTACAGCTACAGCATTGGCTTCATTGACTGTCACAAGTCCATCGATATCAGGATTGTTTTTTAAAAAGTCCAATAGTAGTTCTTCTAGTTGATGAAGCGTTTTTGAAAAACTTTTACCTCCATTAAATTTAATAATGTTGTTTTCATTTGGAGGTATACCTGCTTCTTTTAGGGCGTTAAGGTAACCTTCGAGTCTTTTTTTTCCAACAGTTATATAGTCTGGAGTTGTAACTATTGCGATATTTTTTCTTCCACATTCAATAAGGTGTTTAGTAACCTTATAGCCACTTTCAACATCATTGATGATGACTTTGTCGGTATTTAATTCATCGACTACACGATCGAATAACACCACTGGAGTATTGTAGTCGATACATTCTTGAATGTGTGCGAAATTGTTCTTTTCCAGAGTTTCTTTTGAAAGCCCAATGATAAAACCGTCGATAGTACCTGAATTCAACAATTCGATATTGTGAACTTCTGAATTATAGGATTCATTGGACATAGACACGATCACTTTATAGTTCTTTTCCAAAGCGGCTTCCTCAATTCCCTGAATGACTTTTGAGAAAAATTCATGTACAATTTCAGGAATAATAACTCCAATAGTCTTGGTGCTTTGATTTTTTAAACTAAGAGCAATATTGTTGGGTTTATAGTGATAGAGTTTTGCAAAGGCCTGCACCTTATCTTTGGTCTCTTGACTGATTTCATGACTGTCATGAAGTGCTTTTGAAACCGTAGAAATGGATAAATCGAGCTCTTTTGCGAGCATTTTTAAGGTGATTTTCTGTGCCATTTTAAAAAGCTAATGAAACTTATCAACACGAAAACGATTTCGATTACAAGAGTTTTTTCTCGAATTTTGAATAGCTTTTATTTATCGATAAGTTTACGTCTTACGAAACTATTAATTTAAATCACTAAAATCAAAACTCAGGAGAAAAACTTAATTGAATTCTAGTCTTTTACTATTAATTGTTAAGGCTTTTTCTTACAAATTTATCCATGATTAAATTCTACCTACGAATACTTGTATTTCTATTTGTTTCAAATGTCTTTGGACAACAACAAACAGGAACCTTTGTCTTTACTCCCGACTCATTTAACGAAAATGAAGCTGTGACGGTTACCGTTTCAAATGTTGACGCGTCACAGTGGGGAGTGACGGATCTTTATATTTGGTCCTGGTTTTTTGATCTGCAAGGCAATGCAGGAAGCAGTGATGCCAACTGGAATGGAGAATGGAATAACTCCAATGAGGGTATGAAAATGACCGATAATGGAGATGGAACCTATTCGTTTAGTTTTACGCCTACAGACTTGTATCAATCTACTGGAATATCAAAAATAGGAGTTCTTGCAAAAGCCAAAGATGGATCAGGAGACAAGAAAACACAAGACTATTTAAAAGAGGTAGGAAGATTTAGTTTATCGATTAGTAGCCCCACTACAAACAATGTGATAATTGACGCTGGAGAATCTGTAAGTATCAGTGCCAGCACTGGAAATACTCAGGCAAATTTTGAGCTTTATAGAGGAACCACCTTGATAGCAAGTGCTTCAAATGCAACTTCCTATTCCTATACGATCAGTTCCATTGCGGAGTCTGGGGTCTATACCCTTAAGGCAATCGATGCTTCGGATCCTTCGAGTTATCAGGAGTACAGTTTTAATGTGACCATTAAACCAACAGTGACTCAAGCTGCTTTACCAGCAGGATATGTCGATGGAGTTAACAGAAGAACTGACAATAAGTACAGCCTTGTGCTCTATGCTCCTCTTAAGAGTTTTGTCTATGTGATAGGAGACTTTAATAATTGGGAAAAGAACGATGCTTATTTGATGAAGTATGACGCTGATCAAAAACGCTACTGGTTGGACTTGGATCAATTGGATCCTACACAAGAATATACCTATCAGTATTTTATTGATGGAGGAATGAAACTTGCAGATCCTTATTCAGAGGTTATTTTAGATCCTTGGAATGATCAGTACATCAATACAACGACCTATCCAAACCTAAAAGCCTATCCTACTAAGGCATCGGGAGCAGTTTCTCTGTTGAGTAATGCTTCTGCGAATTACAATTGGACCACTACTAATTTTCAAGCTCCAGTAAAGGAAGATTTGATCATTTATGAGGTATTACTCAGAGATTTTGATACGGCTCATTCCTTTGATGCTCTTAAATCGAGATTAGATTACCTGGAGGAATTAGGAATCAACGCCATTGAGCTGATGCCTGTCAATGAATTTGACGGGAATGAAAGCTGGGGATACAATCCTTCCTTCCACATGGCCTTGGATAAATACTACGGTACTAGAACAGCATTAAAACAATTAGTAGATGCTGCTCACCAAAGAGGAATTGCAGTGATTATTGATGTAGTATACAATCACGCCTCTTCACAAAATCCATATTTTAGAATGTGGAATACCAAGCCAGAAGGTTATGACGGGGCACCTACTTCTGAGAATCCATTTTTTCAAATTTCACCTATTAGTCAATCTTATCTAAATTTCTTTAACGATATCAATCACAGTTCACCTGCGGTAAAGGATTATCTCAAGAGAATCAACTCTTATTGGATGGAGGAGTTTAAGATTGATGGATTTCGATTTGATCTGTCAAAGGGATTTACCAACGCGACCGATGCTGAGGCTTATAATTCAGGTAGGATTTCCTACTTAAAATCAATTGCTGACGATATTTGGTCAGTAGATTCTGATGCTTATGTGATTTTTGAGCATTTTCAAAACCAAGAAGAACAAGAATTTTCCACTTATGGGATCATGAGTTGGGGGGAAGAGTTTCATTCCTATTCTCAAGCTCAAATGGGTTATGACAATTCTAACTTATCGGGTGCCTACTATAAAAACAGAGGATTTTCAAATCCAACTCTAGTGAGTTTTATGGAGAGTCACGACAAGGATCGTGTGATGTATAAGAACCTTATTTTTGGAAACTCAAATAGTAACTATTCAATTAGAAACCTTCAAACAGCACTCGATAGAACTAAACTAACAGCCCCTTTCTTATTTTTATTACCGGGACCTAAGATGTTGTGGCAGTTTGGAGAACTGGGTTACGACAAAAGTATATTTCAGTGTACTGACGGAACGGTTCCCGAGCCTTATGGAACCGATAATTGCAAACTTGGGAACAAGCCTTCAGTCTGGGAAGATCAACTCAATTACAATACTGATCCGAATCGATTAAATGTGTATAATAATTTTGCAAGAGTGATTAAGCTCAAAAAACATGAGGATATCTTCAATAGAGTCCCTCAGAGCTTGGAGCTATCTAATCAGTATATGAAAAAAATGGTTTTTGTAAACCCAGAGGCTACTGGTGAAGCAATTTCTAAAGTCATCGTAATTGGTAATTTTGATCTAGTTAAAAGGACTACGGTCTTGACTTTTGACACGAATGATCAGTGGTACGATCTTATTAAAAACAATGCAGTAGTTCCAATTGAAAACAATAAATTGGAACTTAATCTAGCTCCTGGACAATATGTAGTGATTGCAGACAAACCAACTACTTTGGCAGATGGAAACCAACAAGACAATTGCCCTTATGTAGATAATCCTGATCAAACAGATTCTGACAACGATGGATTAGGAGATCTCTGTGATGACGATGACGATAATGACGGAGTGCTCGATATTTACGATACCTGTCCAAATACCCCAGAGGGAGTGATGGTCGACGCCAGTGGATGTGAAGTCTTTAGTTTGTACGAGGGGACTTTTAGTGTTAAAACAATTGCAGCTAGCTGTGTAAATTCAAATAATGGTGCTATTGAAATTAGTTCCACAAACAACAATTATACCTATAGCGTATCCATATCTGGACAGGCTAGTATGACCTTAAATTCTGAAACTGGATATACTCAACAACTAACAGGATTGGATGTAGGTAACTACGAGGTGTGTTTTAATGTCGATGGGCAGGATGGGTACATACAGTGTTATAGTGTTCAAATTGTTGAACCGGCTCCCCTTTCTGCAAGTTCAAAAGTGAATTACAGTGATCGTTCAGTTCAACTGAGTATGAATGGATCAGAATTCTATACCGTTACTCTAAATGGAAAATCCACAGTTACTAGTAGTAGTGATCTTCAATTGGATTTAAAATCGGGAATGAATTATTTAGAAATAACGACAGACCTTTCTTGTCAAGGAACTTATTACGAAGAAGTTTTTGTGTCAGAAGAGGTACTCGTATATCCTAACCCAACTAAAGATTGGGCACAGCTTTATGTAGGTGGAGTAGATGAATTAGTAGCGATTTCGATTAGTGACCTAAATGGTCGACTTCATCATATAAATGAATATCAAATACCGGCAAATAGAGTTGTGGAACTTGATTTAAGCAATTATATTTCAGGAGTTTATATTATTCAATTAAGTTCGAAGACCCTACAGTCTAATTTAAAAGTGATAAAAGAGTAAGAAGATGAAAAAGATAGGATTTATAGTATTATTGAGTTTTTTAGGAGTTTCTTGTTCAAAAGACACTCCAGGTGGAGGAGGTGGAGGAACGACTCCAACACCAACGGCAAAGACACCAGGTAAAGCTGTTTTGACTTCTCCAGCAAACAACAAGACTTGTGAAGAGGTCAATACATCAGGACAGGTTACTTTTAGTTGGAATGCTTCAACGGACACGGACAAATACGATTTAAAGATTACCAACCTCAATACTCAGGGAGTCAATAATCAGAACAATATTACGACGACTTCAAAGGCGGTAACTCTTACAAAGGGAATTCCTTATTCATGGAGTATTACCTCAAAGAATGAAGGGACTAAAACCACCACTAGTGACACTTGGCAGTTTTATTTGGCAGGAGACGGTGTGGTTAATTACGCCCCCTTTCCAGCGACTGCTGTAAGCCCTTCTCCTGGAGCTAGTGTGGCGAGAACAAGCGGTAAAGTAACAATTGAGTGGAGTGGAAGTGATGCCGATAACGACAGCTTGACGTATACCTTAGAAATGGATACTATAGACGGCATTCAAGGAACCGTGATCGCAGAGGACATCAGTGCATCAAGTATGGAATTAAGCGTCGAAGCAGATACCGTTTACTATTGGAGAGTGATCTCCTCCGATGGACAAAACACATCGACGAGTATTGTGTATACCTTTAGAACGACTAGTTAATCGTAAATAAAGTTATCTTCTGTGGTAAACTTCTTCAAAGGGAACTCTGCAACGTTCACCCCAGATGCCGTCATCTCCTTTTCGAATTCCACAGGAGATTGCCATATTGATTTCAGCACCACCCGGTAAGTTGAGTAAGCTTTTCATTCTTCTACTGTCCAAACCTTCTATAGGACAAGTATCGTATCCCTGTTCAGCCATCGCTAACATAAATGTTTGAGCGGCTAAGGCACAGGATTTATGTGCCACTGCTCTAATGTCACTTTCAGATACCTCTCTAACAATCGGCTTAAATAAACCAACAGTTGAAGTTATTAAAACTCTAATGGCTCCTAATATTCCATAAAATCTAGCGTATAAAAAAGGCATGATTTTACCATAGTATACTTCGCGATCTTTAATGCGTTTTAGTTGGCGAGCAACTGGGCTGTAATTTTTGATATTGTCACGTTCAAACTCCAATACGTATTGGGCTCTCTTGCGGTGTAAATCCTGTCTGGTCACAAACACTACTATTTCCTTGGCGGTTCGAGTGGCTGATTGATTTAAACAGACTTTTGAAACTTTTTCTTTTAAATCTTTTTGAGTGATGTGGTAAAACTCCCAGAGCTGCATATTAGAACTGTTTGGAGCTAGCGTTGCTAATTCTAGACAGTGTTTCACCTTTTGAGTATCGATTTCTTTTTCTGGATCATAAACTCTAACAGAGCGTCTGTAATTTAAAAGTTCTTCTAAGTTCATCAATTGTTTTAAAGTTCTAATTATTGGTATAAATCGTTTAAATCAGCATTTGATAAATCCACAAATAAATCACTGACTTTATCGGTGAGATCATTAAAGTAACGTTCGCCTTTTTCAGCGGTAGATTTTTTGGGATTGCCAATGCCGGTATCTTCACTGACATCGGACCATTTTCTCTCAGCCCAAGCCCATTTTTCTCGAATTCCTCTCACTTTGTGTTTCTTTTCTTTGCCCATCCCTGCACTGTTTAGTGAAGATACTAATTGAGGATGTAAATGCATCATCAAACTAGTTTCCATTTCATCGGCATGATCTCCATCCTCTTCAAAGTAGTTACTCTTATCCAATACTTGATAGAAATTGCAAAAGCTCAAGAGCATTTCTGGAAATTCCAATCCTAATTGTCTGAGCATGGGTTTAAAATCATTGCCCCCATGGCTGTTGAGAATTAAAAACTTCTTTACATTTTGACGATTCAATACCGTTAAAATGTCTCTGATGATTGCCATCTGAGTCGTAGGGTTTAGATTGATGTCGAGATAGATGTCGCTTTGACCCGTATTGACTCCAAAAGGAATGGTCGGTAGTACAATCACTTTGGCATTTTTCTCAGTAGCCTTTCGAGCCGCTTCTGTGGCAATGGCATCTCCTTCATAAACATCAGTTCCATAGGGCAGGTGGTAATTGTGGGCTTCAGTTGCACCCCAAGCCATAACCGCTAATTCGAAGCGTTCTGTTTTTAAATTTTTCCAATTGTTTTCAGCTAGTAGGTAGGTTCTCATAGATAGGGTTTTTGTTTTAGCTATTGATTAAAATTAGTGATATAAAGTCAATTGTCCATATATTTATAGTATGGGTATTCAGTATTTGTTTTTGCTCTTGGCATTGATAGCTGAGATTTTAGGAACCATTGGAGGATTTGGATCTTCTGTTTTCTTTGTTCCCTTAGGAAATTTTTATTTTGATTTCTATTCTGTTCTCGGAATAACAGCACTGTTTCACTTATCGAGCAATATCAGTAAGATCTTTTTGTTTAAAAAGGGATTGAATAAAAAACTCATTCTCTATATCGGAATCCCTTCAGTGCTCTTTGTGAGTGTCGGTGGCTTACTCTCTAAATACATCTCTACCACTTCTTTAGAAATTGCATTAGGAGGTTTTTTAATTGTGCTGAGCAGTCTTTTTTTAATTGTAAAAAGACTCGAAGTAAAGCCCACAAAATTCAATTCTATCATCGGGGGGACCTTATCTGGGTTTTCTGCGGGGATGCTAGGAACAGGTGGAGCGATTAGAGGACTAACGATGGCGGCCTTTAATCTTGAAAAGTCGGTATTTATAGCGACATCGGCTCTGATCGATTTGATGATCGATGCCACGAGAACAGTTGTGTATTTTCAAAACGGTTACATCCATGAGCACGATCTGATTTACATTCCATTTCTGTTAGTAATAGGTCTTTTGGGGACTTATATTGGAAAACGTATTCTACACTTTATACCTCAAGACCGATTCAAAAGATTCTCATTGTATTTAATCCTGCTTATCGGTTTGATCAGCATTGTGCGATATTGGATTAAGTAAAAGCAATTCATTTAAAGGCTTACTACCTTTCTTTTCGACACATATAACACTGAAAACAAAATATGTGAAAGATAATTGGAGCATTCTTTATCCTTAATTTATAGCTTATATTTGTTTTTGTGCTAGCAAAAGAGTCTTAAAATAGACCATAGGTGTTACGCAATCCAAACCAAACTAAAACTATTTTTATGAATTCAAAAATCAATGGATTAATTCTCTTGATGAATGTTCTTCTCCTCTTTGGATGTGAGTCTGCTGATGAGTCATTTGGTGAAATAAAACTTTCCTTCGAAGGAATTCAAGGGACTCAAGAATACGATACAAGTTCATACATCACTTCAGGGGATCGACTCTATGCTATTGGAGCACAAAATGGAACTTTTCCTGAAATCGGTTGGCATATTAAAGACGAGATGGGAGGAGTGTGGGACCACCCTATCAAATTGCTAGACGGGTATCAAGTATCTTTAATAACTGCTGATCAAGAGGTTGAACTAAACAATGCCAAATTTACAAATTATCCATTTGTTAATAGTTTTGAATATGAGTTGTCTAGTCTTCAATTAAAAGTAAATCAGCTACAGTTTGTTCCTGATCAAAAAGAGGGGATGATTGTTGAATACGAGTTGATTAACACTGCTGATAAAGCCATTACAACTGATTTTAAATTCTCATTTAGTGTAGATTTAAGACCCACATGGCTAGGGGAACAATCCCAAATGATCGACGGGAAAGATCTACTTACTTTTGATGATCAACAGCAAGTTTTTATTTCAAAAGATGAACTAAATGAATGGTATGTTGTAGTTGGTATGTCTAAAGGACTTGAAGCATCCAATCAAACCAAGAGTAATTATAAGGGAAATGGTATCAGAGGAGATTTAATAACAAGAGTAGCACTCAAACCAAAGGAAATTCAAACCATTAAAGTTTTTATAGCGGGATCTTATATGTCAAAACAAAAGGCTTTGAGTAGTCTGGATGAAATAAGAGAGCATTCAAAAGCCTTGCTAGTTGAAAAAACGAATCGTTTTAATCTAATAAACGAAAATAGTAAACTAACAACATCGGATAAAGAATTCGATCAGCGTTTTCGTTGGATTAAATACAATTCTGATTGGTTTGTTCGAGAAGTCCCTGAAATTGGAAGAGGAATTGCTGCGGGATATCCCGATTATCCATGGTGGTTTGGTTGTGATAGTGAATACGCACTTCAAGGGTATTTAGCAATTGGGAATCACCAGCTGACTAAATCGACAATTGAATTGTTGGCATCGCTTTCTAATAAAACAAATTCCAATGGAAGAATTATTCATGAAACCTCAACGAATGGAGTAGTCTTTAACCCTGGGAACATTAATGAGACCCCTCAGTTTTGGTCCTTGCTATGGAAGACTTATCAGTGGACTGGAGACGAGCAAATTCTACTCAACTATTTCGATTTAGTTAAAAAGGGAAGTCAATGGTTATTAACAGAGCGAGATGAAGATCAAAATGGATTTCCAGAAGGAGCTGGGATGATGGAAATTCACGGTTTGGAGAGTGAAATGATCGATGTAGTATCATATACACAAAGTGGTTTGGAAGATGCCTCAAAGATTGCTCAAGTATTGGGAGAGGATGAATTAGCTAGAGAATTTTTAAATAAAGCATCTCAACTTAAAGAACAAATTAATTCAGAATTTTGGGTTGAAGATTTTAATTCTTATGGAGATTTTATTGCAAATGATCAACAAACACTTCATTTGATTGAAGATGCTATTGTTAGAGCTGACACGCTCAATAAACCTTGGGCTGTTCAAGAGCTACAGCAGACTAAAAGTTATGTATTGCAAAACCCAAGTAAATCGAATAGACCTTTTGTGCTTCATCACAATTGGGTGGTTAATACACCTTTGGAAATGAAGATAGCTGATAAAGTAAAAGCTGATAAAGCACTTGAAACTGCTCGAAAATTTGTCAATCCATTTGGAGTATTTGTGACAGGTATCGATCGTGATGAATCTGCAGGCAAAGACAGTGGTTCTTTTAAGGGGAGTGAAATTTTTTCATATACAGGAGCGGTAATGACCTTGCCAACAGGAGTAAGTGCTGTTGCAGAAAACAATTATGGCAACCCAGATCGCGCATTGGATTATTTAACTAGAATGGGGAGAAGTTTTAGTTATGCACTTCCAGGTAGTTTTTACGAAGTATCTCCAGATTACGGAATGTTTGCTCAAGCTTGGAATATTTATAGTTATGCAGTTCCTGTTGTACAACAGTTTTTTGGAATACAACCCAATGCTGCATCTAAGAGAATTGAAATACAACCACTAATGCCATCTTCTTGGGAATATGCTAATCTCGAAAATGTAAAGGTGGGATCAAATACCATAAGTGTATTTTATAATAAATTAGAAAAGGGATATGAATTGAAAATACATTCTAAAGATCCCAATTGGATAATAGAAGTACTCCCTAGAGAAGATTTTGAGCTTATTGAAACAATAGAAATTAACAATCAAACAAAAGCTTATAAGTATCAAAACAACAATTAACATATAATTCCTATATATATACTAGGAAATATAAATAAAAAGAGTATTTTTGACCAAAATTTTAAACGATGAGTGATTTTAAATTAGCGACTAATGCCTTACACGCTGGGCATGATGTCAATCAAACTTCAGGAACTAGAGCAGTTCCAATATATCAAACTTCTTCTTATGTGTTTAGAGATTCGGATCACGCTGCTGATTTGTTTTCTTTAAAAGAATTAGGGTTTATCTATACAAGACTCAATAACCCAACCAATCAAATTTTACAAGAGCGATTAGCTGCTGTTGAAGGAGGAATTGGAGCAGTAGTTTTTGCATCAGGGACTGCAGCGATCAGTACAGGACTCTTAACTTTGTTAAAATCAGGAGATCATATTGTCGCTTCGAGTAGTCTCTATGGAGGTACTTATAATTTATTAAGTGTAACCCTTCCAAGACTCGGAATTACCACCACTTTTGTAGATGCAAGTGATCCAGCTAATTTTGAAAAGGCTGTTCAAGAAAACACAAGAGCTTTCTTTGTAGAATCGCTTGGAAATCCAAAACTAGATGTGTTAGATTTGGAAGCGATTGCTAAGGAAGCCCAAAAGGCAGAGGTGCCTTTTATAGTTGATAATACGGTAGCTTCACCATCACTTTTAAATCCAATTCAGTTCGGAGCAAACCTTGTGATTCACTCTTTGACTAAATTTATTGGAGGGCAAGGAAATTCACTTGGTGGAGTCATTGTAGATGCTGGAACCTTTGATTGGTCAAACGGTAAATTCCCAGAATTTACAGAGCCTTCTGCAGGTTATCACGGATTAAAATACTACGAGACCTTAGGAGCAGCTTCCTTTACTTTTAAATTGATTTTAGAAGGACTTAGAGATTTTGGAGGAGCCTTGAGTCCGACCAATGCCTTTAATATTATTCAAGGATTGGAAACGTTGGAGGTTCGTATGAAGAAACATTCTGAGAACGCTTTGGAACTCGCAAAATGGTTAGAACAACAAGAGGAAGTCGCTTGGGTAAATTATCCAGGACTAGAATCTAGTAAGTACAATGCATTGGCAAAAAAATACCTTCCTAAAGGGCAGAGTGGCTTAGTGACCTTTGGTGCTCATGGAGGATTTGAAGCAGCTAAACACATTGCTAACGAAACCAAATTGTTCTCTCTTCTGGCCAATATAGGAGACACCAAGTCACTTATCATTCACCCTTCGAGTACAACCCATCAACAGCTCAACGAAGAAGAACAAAAAAGTTCTGGAGTATCTGCTGATTTGATTAGGCTTTCAGTTGGGTTAGAAGCTATTGAAGATTTAAAAAAGGACTTAAGAGCAGCTTTTGATTCTTTATAAGATTTAAATAGTTAAATAATTCATAATAAAACGGTTAGACTTATGTCTGGCCGTTTTTTTTTATCTTTATAATAGTACTAAACCAATAAATGAAGACAGAAGCTTTATATCGATATGCTTTTATATTAGCAGTAATCACCATTGCTTACAATATTGTAGAGGGGTTGTTTTCAACATACTTTGGATTTGAAGATGAGAGTTTGGCACTTTTTGGTTTTGGAATGGACAGCTTTATCGAAGTTATTTCTGGTGTTGGAATAGCTCATATGGTTCTGAGAATTAAGAAGTATCCCAATGGTGATCGTGATGCATTTGAAAAGACTGCTCTTAGAATCACGGGATCGGCCTTTTATATGTTGGTTATAGGATTGGTCCTAAGTAGTATTTACAATATCTGGCTGGGACATCAACCCCTGACTACTGCATGGGGAGTATTTATTTCTTCAATCTCAATTATCACCATGTGGATTTTGGTTTACTACAAACGAAAAGTAGGTCGCGAATTAAATTCAGCTCCACTTTTAGCAGATGCCAATTGTACCTTGGTCTGTATTTATATGTCAATTATTCTCCTTATTAGTAGCGGATTATATGAGCTCTTTGGTTTGTTGTATATCGATAGTTTAGGTTCCTTGGGATTGGCCTATTACGCTTTTAAAGAAGGTCGTGAATGCTTCTTTAAAGCCAAGAGCAATGTTCATTGTTCTTGTGACTAATGCTTAAGTAACACAGGTTACACCAAAATCATTTGGCTGATGGTATTTTTGTAACTCAAAACAATACGATATGCCAACAGTAAAATTGACAACAGAAAAATTCAAATCAGATATATTTGATTATACCACTGAAAAAGAGTGGAAGTATAAAGGAGACAAACCTGCTATAATTGATTTCTATGCCGATTGGTGTGGACCTTGTAAAATGGTTGCTCCTATATTAGAAGAATTGAGTGATGAATTTCCGGATATTACAATCTATAAAGTAGATACTGAGGTTGAACAAGAACTCTCGGCGGTTTTTCAAATTAGATCTATCCCTAGTATCTTGTTTATTCCGATGGATAAACAACCAATGATGCAAGCTGGAGCCTTACCAAAACACTCCTTAGAAGAAATTATTTCTAAAGAACTCCTTACTAGCGTTTCATAATTCAAGCTAGTTTATTTTGATTTGAAAGCTGTACCCTCAGGTACGGCTTTTTTTTATTGTCCAACTACTTTACTTCTTCGTTCCAAAAGGAGATTGTCTTTCCAAACTCCGTTTAGTTTTCCAATTTTTTCTCGATACCCAATGATTCTAAAACCACATTTTTCATGAAGGGCAATACTAGCTTTATTTGCTTTCATGATTCCACACTGAAGAGTCCATATCCCATTAGCTTCACTAATCTCAATAAGTTTGTTCAATAGTTTTGTTCCCACTCCTTTCCCCTTTGCAGCTGCAGTAACATAGATGGAGTTTTCAGCGACACCACCATAGACACAACGATCAGAAACCTTAGCTAAAGAAGCCCATCCTAGAACTTGATCATTTTCAATTGCGAGTATTCTTCCAAAGGGAAGATGAGCCTTGTCCCAGTCTTCAAAAGAAGGTGCTTTGGTTTCAAAAGTAGCCATACCTGTAGCGATGCCTTCAAGATAGATTTGAGCAAGCTGGGGATAGTATTCTTTTGATAGGGCTTTAAATTCCATATTAGCAACAACCGCTACCAGGTTCACAACAAGAAGATTGGAGTTCTGATAGCTTTACTTTTGGTTTTTGAACATCAATTCCACAATTGTCTTTGGCTAAACAATCCGTTTGTGTAGGCATCAAAACAAAGGCATCTTCTTCAAAGATGAGATTGTATTTGCTAATAGTATTTGTCTGATATTCTACTTCGATTTCAGCATCTTTTAGCTCTAAAGACTTTTCAGATAATTCAATAATATGGATTAGCTTTTCTGGAGCTAATCGATGATCTTTATCGTCCGAATACCACAATTGGAAATTTATTTTTTCTTCTCTTCGAATGGTTCCTCCACAATCGATAAACTGTTTGTCAATCCATCCGATTTCAGTAACGTGAAAATGCTTGGGAACAAGACTTCCATCCCAGAGTTTAAACTGTAAAAAATCAACAGTTTTTATGTGTTCTTTTAGTTCTGATAATTTCATAATTCAATATTTATCGCAATATTACGATAAATAAATGAAACGAGCTTACTATTTTACTTTAATTAGTGTTAAAAAGTTGGTCTAAAATTTTTTCAGTAATTAAATAGGTGGGCTTAACACCAGTGTTTCCAAGTCCACCAGAAGCTAAGGTACTTCCAGTTTCTAAGGGGTTATCAGATGCGTAGTAGGCATAGCGAACAACGATATCAGGTTTGATATTCCCTCGAATCTTCGATGCTGCTTGAATCGCTTTTTGATAGTGAACACCCTCCATTTCTAATCCGATTACATTCCAAGAAGAATGCTTAAAATAACTCAACAGTTCTTTGTTTTGTAGAGAGGTTCCCAAAACTGAAATCATCGTTCCCTCTTGAACTCCCAACTCACTATTTGAAAAATCACTAGCCTTTAATTGGTTGTCAAATGGGTAATTGTCTGCAGTACCTTCAAAAATATGAGCATTGGGAATCATCAGATCCCCTTTTTTACCCTCTAAGATTCCGGCTTTACCCATAATGGATATGGATTGCATATTTAAATATTGAGCATTATTGTTAACTTGAATGGGTTTTAAAAATTCGTCGATGGTTTCAAAGGCCTGTTCTCCAAAGGCGTAATCCATCACAATCAGCACAGGAGCATATTGTCGATCTTCAGGGCTGTAATAGCTGCAGGCTTCTTCATTGCAAATGGCCATGTCGAATACTTGAACATCGATATTGGTCCCCGATTGATCTTTGAGGTAAATCATTCCATTCTTTTGAGCGTAGTTGAGTACTTTGGTTCTCAATTGTTCGTTTTGTGGTTCGCTCAATGCCTGATAAATATTCAGATGAGGTTTTTTGTCAAACTCAGCTCCCAGGGCTTTTGGAGCGAATAAAGCATTCATCACCGAGTGCATATTAGCGCTAATTAAATGAATCGGTCTGTTGATGAGCTTCTTTTTTATGAGAATGTCTTTGATATTATTAGCCCATTTTTCACCGTAGATATGATGTCCCAGACGCTCTCTTAGAAGTGGACTAAATCGGATGACTCTGGCATTCGAATTAACTTTTTCGTCTAAGGCTAACTTTCCCATCCCATAGATAATGTCGATAAACCTATGAGGTTCTTCTTTAGTCGCAAAATGACGGTGGGCCTCTTCTACTTCAGTATAGGTTCGACCCATTAAACTCGCCAAATGAATCAAGGTGTTTTCAAGTTCCATTTGATTGAGTTTCTTTTTAGAAACCGCAGCTTCAATTTTAATCCAATCTCTATTGAGAGACTTGCTTTCACCGGTGTAAATTCTCTTTAATAGTTTATCTGCTTCGATGTATAAGAAGGTCAAATGCGTCAAAATATCATAAATGTCGGATCTTCCACGTGTGATTTCAATATTCATCTGTTCAGGATCGATGCGGTAGCAGTTCCTTCTTCTCTTAGCTGGAATAATTGCTTTAAAATGCGTTTTGCTAAATCCTTCATCCGAAGTTAGATTGATGTGATTGCAGTGATGAATCCCAGCAGGAAGTCGATCGAGTATGTATTTGAGACCGTCGATTTCATTTTTTTCATCTGCAATACTACCGTAAATCTCAGGAGATAATTCCAAAAGAGCTGATCTCAATTCTTCTCCTGAGTTGCCCATTGGTTTGTAAAAACCTCTGCTAATTAAATACTGCATGGAGATATAAAGCCTTTTAATCGCATTGGTTGAATTGCGTGCCTTATTTTTATCAAATACATTCATAGATAGGGGTTTGATAACTCTAATTTATGAATTATTTCGTTCAAGATGCTGACATAAAGCTAGTTTGAACAAAAACATCAAAATAATGTAAATAAAACTTTACATTTGAATAAAAACAATTATATTTGTAAATAAAACTTTACATTTATGAAACAAGAACGCAAAAAAAGAGTATTGAAATTAGCACTATGGACCTGGAGTTGGGTCGGAAGTTTAGCAGTTGCAACCTTTGGGTATCAATTTTTTTGGAATCAGTCAAAAACCCTAACATTAGTAACTATCCTATTGAATTTGTTCATTGGAATTGGCATGATTGTAGCGAATCGAAATCTGTTTAATCATTTTGATGAGCTCGAGAAAAAAATTCATTTAGAATCTCTAGCAATCACCTTAGGACTAACCGTTGTTGTTGGTCTTACCTACAGTTTATTTGACCAAACCAACATCATACAAAAAGATGCTGAAATAGGTTTTCTAGTTGGGTTTATTGGAATCACCTACTTGATTTCACTTTTGATTAGTAGAAAGAAGTATTTATGAAAAATAGAGTACGAGAATTTCGAAAGTCACATGGTTTAACCCAAGAACAATTAGCCGAGATAATTGAAGTTTCAAGGCAAACGATCAATGCTATCGAAATGCAAAAATTTGATCCTAGTTTACCAACTGCATTTAAAATGTCGAAACTTTTTAAAACCACAATTGAAGAATTATTTCTGTATGAATAATTAAAAAATAGGATATATTTGGTATGTTTTTTGTGGTTGAATACGAAAATAATCAGTAATTAAATTATGAGAATCATATCCCTCTTATCCGTTTTTGCATTAATTCTATTAGGAACATCTATAAGCTCCTGTTCGAGTTTAAAGTCAGCTTCTAGTTCTGTTAAAACAGAAGTTTCTAAAATAGACCTACCGCCGAATGTTTCTTCTAATAAACTTTCAAAGAAACGATTGAAGAATTAACCGCGTTTCTTGCGTTTGATTTTAATTGGATTGCGCCAGAGCAAATAGCCACTGATGGACATAAAGAGTAGTCCCAAGGAAATCAGTGTGGTATAGATGATTTTGGAGGTATTGCTATCTGTGAAATAGAAATCGATGATCGAGCCGTCGTGTAGTCGTTCAATGAAGTGATCGGCTCTTGTGGATACAGATACGATGGCTCCAGTCTGTAGGTCAATTTGAAGCTCAGTAAAGTGCTTTTTATATAGAATTTTTGCAATTCCTTTGGAAGGTCTTATGTCGATGCGATCGATTTGAGAATCGAGATGGAGTTGCTCTTGGGCATAAACTTTAGCAATAGAATCAATTCTTTTTATTGAAATCCATTGGTCGGAATCGATTTGAGTGGCACTTTCAGTTTGGGGTTTTAAACCAATTTCGTCTTTAATTCCCAAAAGTAAACCGCTGATAGAAATCAACAGAACCAACACCATTAGGATGATGCCAATTTTTTTGTGGAGCGACCTAGTTTGCCTAGTTTGTTGTACTAACTTTTTTGTCATGAGGGTAGTCTAAAATAAGACAAAATTTTAAAGAATTCTCAGCTTGTATTTGAATTTTAACACAGTGAACTAGTTTCCAAATCTTTTGATATCTTTAATAGCGTAATTAATGTTAATCAAATAGTTGAGGTCCGATGTCAAAATTAAATATTGCTCTTGTACAAACACCATTAGTTTGGCATAATCCACCTGAAAACAGGAACTTGATCAAAGCGAAGCTGGATGCGTTTTTTCAAACCAATAAGCACTTTGATTTAGTAGTGCTGCCCGAGACCTTTACTACAGGCTTTACTATGACTCCAGAGGCTATTGATTATACAGAGGCTGGACTGACCATCTCCTGGATGCAATATTTAGCTCGTATGTACAATACAGCAATATGTGGTAGCATTGTTGTAAAAGAAGGAGCGACTTACTACAATCGATTTTGTTTTGTACACCCTGACACAAAGGTGGAACACTATGACAAACACCACACTTATACTCCTGCAGGTGAATCCGAGGCTTATGGGCAAGGAAGTGAACGAACACTGATCCAGTACAAAGGCTTTGTAATACGACCTTTAATTTGTTATGATTTGAGATTTCCGGTGTGGAGTCGAAATGATCAAAATTACGATGTATTGCTTTATGTTGCTAATTGGCCTAGTCCTAGAATAGGGGCTTGGGATACTCTTTTAAAAGCAAGAGCTATCGAGAATATGTCCTATGCTGTTGGAGTGAATCGACTGGGTGACGATCCTAATGGAAATCATTATCCTGGACATTCCTCCATCTATGATCCCCTAGGAAATCAATTGTTGTTTTCAAAAGAAGATGGTATTAGTGTCGGAACCATCGACAAGGAATTCATCACCTCCGCTCGAACAAAACTCAACTTCTTAGCAGACCGAGATCATTTTCAAATAAACCTCTAATTAGAAGGGAAGTAACAGATCTTGTTGAATGTCCCAGTTGGAGCGTACATCGATGAGTTCACTGTGATAGTGAACTAATTCAGCTTTTTGTTTTTTAAGTAACGATCCCGGATCCCACTCTCCGTTTTCATTAGAATCCAACAATACTCTTATGTAGTACTTTTGAGGCTCCAGATGTTTGAAAGACAAACTGTTCTCCTTAGGGTGAACAATTCTTCTTTGAACTGATAATTTCTCATCCAAGAGTTCGATGATGATGGGGTCTTGAGTAATTCTATTAATGGATAGGTTCAGAGTTCCGTAATAGGTTAGTTTTTTTACTGAAAGATTATAGCGTAGACTATCGTTAGTGTGCTCGTAAAAATCCTCCAAGGCACCAGGCATTAAATAGATGAAATACGAATTTTCTAATTGTTTTTCAAAATCGATGACTAATTGATTCTTAACACTGTCTAGGCTTACATTAAAAGGAGTGTTGATGGTGTCTTTATCAATAATTGTAATTTTAGAAGGATCAATTCTTTCAATTGGAGTATTGGCTCCAATTAAAAAAGAATCGGTCAACTCTTTGTTTTTTTGTGAAACGGATTTGATGATAAGAGAGTCAGAATCTAAGGTTCTGATTTTAATTGTGAGGGTATCGATAAAACCAGAGGGTCTTTCTTCAATTTTTAGCACTAAAGAATCAGCTTTGAGATCCTTGAACCAATAGTTGAGACTGTCTTTATCACCATCCCTTAGGAGTCTGAATTGAGCCTCTTTATTGAGTTCATTTAGTGGAGTGATCTTTAAATCTTTAGGAGTTCCAAAATATCCCAGACTAATTCTGTTATTGGTTTCAAGCTTTGGAAAAGCTACTGAAAAATCTGGGTTTTCAAAAAAGGTTTTTAGACTCACAACGGAGTCTTTAGGAATTTCAATAGCTCGATCTAAAAATCCAATTTGATCCACCAAAGGATCGAATAAGTTGTTATTGTTGTTGTCTTTAAGGGCAAAAACTTCATAGGTACCCTCTCTAAGGTTTTTAAGTTCGAAGACCTTGAGACTGTCCAAGGTTGAGGTGATATAGGAAGGAGGTCTTTTGTACACAGCAGAGTCTGTATAAGTGCTATCCCTTCTGTAAAGCATGACACTGATAAAAGATTCGGGCTGCGGCATAAAGGCGTCTTTTACTGTTCCTTTTAAGCTCAAAGAATCGAGAACGCTTCCAGTTGAAAACACATATCTAAAAAAAGAAAGCGGATTCCCCTCGTTGTAATCTTCAATACTCTGTCCAAAACTAAAAGCATAGGTAGTGTTTTCTTGAAGGGTGTCTGCGATAATGACTTCAAGAGACTTCGATGCCCTTAGTGATGGAGCGAATTCTACAGCGTATTTTAAAGGAGGAGAGACAATCAGTTGCTGATCTATATTTTTAAGCTGTACGTATTCATCAAAGTACAACTTAAAGGATTGACCTTTAAATTCAACGGATTCATTTGCAGGATCTGCTTTGATGAGCATCGGAGGAGTCTCGTCCCTCGGGCCTCCACTAGGTCTTCCTCTTCGAGCACATTGAACCGTGGTCAGTGCGATCAATAGGATGAATATACTGCTTAAAAATCGTTGCATCATAGAAGGCAAAGTTACACAAAAACCGATTGTTATAACAGGCTTCTAAACAAATCGGGATCGATATCCAATACTCAACAAATAGATCTTTGATGGGGAGCTATTTGCTAGGGCATTACAACAATGAGTCATGGTGCTTCCTGTGGTGATTAAATCATCGACTATTAAAACAGTTCGATTACAAAGGTCGATAGTTTTCTTTAGCTCAAATGGATTGCTTTCAAAACTTCGATTGATTCTAGATTTATGAGTCTGCGAATCTCGATAACGAATTCGTTTTAACAGCTTAGGAGCATAGTCCCAATCCATTAATTTTGAAAGTCTTTTACAAAACTGGTGTAGTTGATTGTACCCCCTTTGGTGTTTTTTTCTCCAATGAAGAGGCACAGGAACGAGATAATCAACAGTCGTTAGACAGGAATCCTGTTTTAGAATTTCAGCAGCCCAGTTCGCAAAAAAATCACCGAGCTGTTGTTGATCTCTATATTTTAAATGGTGTAAGAGCGCTTTTAAAATACCAGCCTGATCAAAGTAGAACAGAGCAGAGGCCTTTGTAAATTTAGTTTTGCCGTAAAAACTTCGATCGCATTCGTTTTCAAGACAAAAGTTAAAATTAGTAGTGGATAACTGATGCCTACAGGCGGTACACAACAGCTGTTCGCCAAAAGATAAATGGCTAAGACAAGCACTGCAGCTTCGTGGAATTAGTATGTCGATTACTGATTTAAACACAATACTATAAAACTAAAGCTATTTGTTTTTATCCATTGGGTTCCCAAGACGAATGACTGGGTCATCATTTCACAATTTTTAATTTTTAATTTGCAAATAGTGCTTTACCTTTGCCCCTATGGCATTACAAGAAGACGATTTTAAAAAAGTAATATCTCACGCTAAGGAATACGGTTTTGTATTTCAATCGAGTGAGATTTACGATGGACTCTCTGCGGTGTATGATTATGCACAGCAAGGAGCCGCTTTAAAAAACAATATCAAAGAATATTGGTGGAAAGCAATGGTTCAACTTCACGACAATATTGTGGGGATTGACTCTGCAATTTTTATGCATCCAACAACCTGGAAAGCTTCAGGACACGTCGATGCGTTTAACGATCCACTTATTGACAATAAAGACTCTAAAAAGCGTTATAGAGCTGATGTGCTCATCGAAGATTACGTCGGAAAATTAGACGCTAAGATTGAAAAAGAAGTCGCAAAAGCGCAGAAGCGTTTTGGAGATGCTTTTGACAAGGAACAGTTTATTGCAACTAATCCAAGAGTTCTCGGTTACAAACAAAAAGGAGAGGAGATTTTAGCTCGAATGGGGAAATCCCTTTCTGAGGAAAATCTCGCTGATGTAAAAGCGCTTATAGAGGAGTTAGAAATTGTTTGTCCATTATCTGGTTCTAAAAACTGGACTGATGTAAAGCAGTTCAATTTGATGTTTGGAACCAAGCTCGGAGCCTCTGCAGATACCGCTATGGATCTTTATCTAAGACCAGAAACGGCACAGGGGATCTTTGTCAACTTCTTAAATGTTCAAAAGACAGGCCGTATGAAAATTCCTTTTGGAATTGCTCAAATCGGAAAGGCCTTTAGAAATGAAATTGTCGCACGTCAATTTATCTTTAGACAACGAGAGTTTGAACAGATGGAAATGCAGTTCTTCATCAAGCCAGGAACTCAAAAAGACTGGTATGAAAAGTGGAAAGAAACCCGCTTAAAATGGCATCATTCCCTTGGATTGGGTGAAGATAATTACCGTTTCCACGATCACGAAAAGTTAGCGCATTATGCTGATGCTGCTGCCGATATTGAATTTAAATTCCCATTTGGATTTAAGGAGTTAGAAGGAATTCACTCAAGAACTGATTTTGATTTAGGGTCTCATGAAAAATACTCTGGTAAGAAATTACAGTATTTCGATCCTGAAATCAACGAGTCTTATGTTCCCTATGTAGTGGAAACTTCTATCGGAGTGGATCGTATGTTCTTGGCAGTGTTTTCCAATGCCCTTAGAGAAGAAGAATTAGAAAATGGTTCTACGAGAACGGTTTTAAAATTACCGGCCGTATTAGCACCTACCAAGGCAGCGATATTACCGCTGGTTAAAAAAGATGGACTTCCTGAAATCGCTCATCAAATTGTAGAAGATCTCAAGTGGGATTTTGAGGTGGCTTATGATGAAAAAGATGCAGTAGGAAGACGCTATAGAAGACAAGATGCCTTAGGGACACCATTCTGTATCACTGTCGATCATCAGACCTTAGAAGATCAAACAGTAACGATTCGTCACAGAGATTCAATGGATCAGAATCGCGTTGCCATCAGTGAACTTTCCAGTATTATTAAAGCTGAGGTTGACTTAAAGCACTGGCTTAAAAAGATGAACTAAGATGAAGATCGTCTCTTATAACGTCAATGGAATCCGAGCTGCTTTAAATAAGGGGTTTATAGAGTGGCTCATCGCTACTGATCCTGATGTATTGTGCATTCAGGAGACAAAAGCCCATAAAGACCAGCTCGATCTATCGCTATTTGAAGAGGCGGGTTATCCCTTTCACTATTGGTTTTCTGCTCAAAAAAAAGGTTATAGCTCTGTTGCAGTTTTATGTAAGAAAGAACCTAACCACATTGCTTATGGAACGGGTATCGACTATATGGACCAAGAAGGTAGAAATCTCAGAGTAGACTATGATGAGGTTTCTGTGATGAGCATGTACTTGCCTTCTGGAACCAATGAGGCGCGATTGGGGTATAAGTTCACCTATATGGATGACATTTTAGAATACCTCAAAGAACTCAGAAAAGAAATCCCCAATCTAGTTGTTTGTGGGGATTACAATATTTGTCACGAGGCTATTGACATTCACGATCCTGTTCGCAATAAAACGGTGTCAGGATTTTTACCTGAAGAAAGAGCTTGGATGTCCTCACTTATTCAAAGCGGTTTTATAGATAGTTTTAGACATCTAAACAAAGAGCCTGATCAGTATACCTGGTGGAGCTATAGAGCGAACGCACGTGCCAATAACAAGGGATGGCGATTGGATTACGCCATGGTTAGTGAGCCCTTAAAAGATAAGATTAAGCGATCGGCGATATTGTCTGGGGCAGTACACTCTGATCATTGTCCCATACTTTTGGAGCTGACTTCATAAGTAGATTGATTTATATCAATTTACTATATTAGCGGCTTATTTAAAAACTCTCAAATGAAATACACTACATTAGGAACTACTGACCTAAAAGTCAGTAAAATTTGCCTTGGAACCATGACTTGGGGTCGACAAAACACCCTCGAAGAAGGACATGAGCAAATGGATTATGCCCTAGATCAAGGGGTCAATTTTTGGGATACTGCAGAATTGTATCCTGTACCTGCACAGCCAGAAACTTATGCGGACACCGAGCGAATTATCGGTAAGTGGTTTGCAAAAAACAAGAAGCGCGATCAGGTGGTTTTAGCTTCAAAAATAGTGGGGCCAGCTGACTTTACAAAGCACATTAGAACTACTGGATTTTCTCCAAAATCGATTGAAGAGGCGGTAGACGCAAGTTTAAAGCGACTTCAAACAGATTATATCGATCTCTATCAATTACACTGGCCAGAACGTTCGACTAACTTTTTTGGAAAATTGGGATACGAACACGATCATAATGAACAGTGGGAGTGTAATTTCAAACAAATTCTCGAAAGTTTAAACGAGCAGGTTAAAGCTGGAAAGATTCGCCACATAGGTCTTTCAAATGAAACTGCTTGGGGAGCTATGAAGTATTTAGAATTACATCGCGAGTATCCTGAGCTTCCTAGAATGCAATCCGTTCAAAACCCCTATTCACTTCTCAATAGAAGTTATGAGGTTGGTCTTGCTGAAGTATCCGTACGAGAAAAAATGGGATTATTAGCATATTCTCCTTTGGGATTTGGTGTGTTATCTGGAAAGTATTTAGGGGGAGAACAACCTGAAAAAGCAAGGGTGACTCTATTTCCGAATTTTAATAGATATTCCAATGAGCAGGCTGTTCTCGCGACTCAGAAATACGCTGAACTGGCAAATGCTCACGGATTGACTCCAGCACAGCTCTCACTGGCATTTGTAAACACGAGACCTTTTGTGACTGCGAATATTATTGGAGCGACCACTATGGATCAACTCAAAGAAAACATCGATAGCATCAATATTGATATGACTCCAGAATTATACGAAGGTATTCAGGCGATTCACAAAGAGCACCCGATTCCTTCTCCTTAAGAGAATAAGTGTTTTAAAACCTCTTCAATTCTTCCAGCCTGAATTACTTTGATTTTAGGCTGGATATTGATTGTGGTGTGCTTGGATACCACAATACTCTTAAAACCTAATTTTTCAGCCTCGTGAATTCGTTGGTCGGCACGTTGTACTGGTCGAATTTCTCCAGCAAGACCTACTTCGGCTGCAAAGCACAGATTTTTGTTGATGGGACGATCTAGATTTGAGCTTAAAACAGCCGCGATGACTGCTAAATCTAATGCAGGATCTTCAATGCTAATTCCTCCAGTAATATTTAAAAAAACGTCTTTGGCTCCCAGTTTAAAACCAGCTCTTTTTTCAAGAACAGCTAGTAGCATATTGAGTCTTTTGATATTAAATCCCGTAGTGGAGCGTTGAGGAGTTCCATAAACAGCAGAACTCACTAGAGCTTGAATCTCAACCATAAGCGGTCTCATGCCTTCTAAGGTGGCAGCAATTGCCGTTCCTGAGAGGTCTTCATCTGAGTTAGAGATAAGTATTTTTGAGGGGTTGCTGACCTCCTTTAGACCTGAGCCAATCATTTCGTAAATTCCGAGTTCAGCGGTTGATCCAAATCTATTTTTTAACGCTCTGAGGATTCTGTAAACATAGTTTTTGTCGCCTTCAAATTGCAATACCGTATCCACCATATGTTCTAGAATCTTTGGTCCAGCAATGGATCCATCTTTGGTGATGTGTCCGATTAAAATCACTGGAGTATGGGTTTCTTTTGCAAATTGAATGAGGTCTGCAGTAGTGGCTCTAATTTGAGATACTGATCCCGCCGCCGATTCTATTAGGTCAGAATGCAGGGTTTGGATCGAATCGATGATCACAATATCCGGTTCGAGCTCTTGAATTTGTCTAAAGATGTTTTGAATATTAGTCTCGGTAAGGATAAAACAATTGTCTAAATCTCTATTGATGCGATCAGCTCGCATCTTTAATTGTTTTTGGCTCTCCTCACCCGATACATAAAGTGTTTTATAGGGCAGATTTAATGCGATTTGAAGCAGTAGCGTGCTTTTCCCAACTCCGGGTTCTCCCCCTAAAAGGGTTAGGGATCCCGGTACGATACCACCCCCTAAAACACGGTTTAATTCCTTGTCTAAACTATCCATTCTGATCTCTGAATCAGTGGCAATGTCTTTGACTTTTAATGGTTTTGAGGTCTTAGTTGAGGAAGATAAACTTACATTCCAAGCCTTTTTTTCTTCTTTTTGAACAACTTCTTCTACAACGGTATTCCACTCCTTGCAGGAAGAACATTGTCCCACCCATTTAGCGAATTGGGTGCCACAATTTTGACAAAAGAAGGAGGTTTTGGTTTTAGCCATTGTAGAAAACATTAGAATGAAAACTCTAAAGTAAACCTATTTATTTTTAGATGCAATAAAGGGTAGGACTAAAAACGACAGGGTTCCTAAAACCACCACCATTAGTGTTTGAGTGATCCATACAATCCAACCAAAGGCATTTCCTGATATGGCAGAGATTCCGTAAATTGAAAGTGATTTATTGACGGCGATTGGATAGAGTCCAATACCTCCGTTGGTTGCAGTCATGGCAAAGGCTCCTGCGATAAATCCGACAAGAATCTCAGAAAAGCTCAGATCGACCACTTCAGGAACAGCAAATTTTAGCACCCAAAACATTCCGATATAGGCGGCCCATATAAACAAGCTGTGACCGATAAAAGCCCACTTTTTTTTAAGCTTTAAGATACTGAGAGCTCCTTCGATAAGACCTCCAAAAAAGCTTCTAAACCTTTTGGCAAATCCAGATTTGGATTCTTTTAAGAATTTTAAAACTACAAACCCTATCACAAGTAGAACTGCTAATCCAACAAGAATAGTGTTGATAGAAATTCCTTGAGAATTAAAATAATCCAAGATGACATCAGTTTGAAGTATGATGCTTAAGCCAATGATGATAAGAAGGATGATCAGATCGATTATTCGCTCTGTGACAATCGTTCCAAAACCCTTTTGAAAAGGAACTTCTTCATAGGTAGACAAGGCTGTTGCTCTTAAAAATTCTCCTGATCTAGGAATCCCTAAATTAGTCAGATAACTCATTAAGATAATCAGGATATTGGACTTTAAAGGGGGCTTATAACCCATAGGCTCTAAAAGGTAATTCCATCGAATCGCTCTCGATATATGAGAGAGAATCCCCAAAATTATAGAGGCGCTTATCCAAAGTGGATCTACATTTAAAATGTAGTTATAAATAGTCTGACGCTCTTCTGGTGTTGTTTTGGAATAGGCGTACCATATCAAAAAAAGCCCTAATCCAATTGGAAGTACGGTTTTTAATAGTTTGATGAGCCTGGCTTTCAAGATTACTCTAAGAGGTTGGTTTCTTCGTTTGGAAATACAATAGCAGGAGTGAACGTTTTAGCTTTCTCGTAATCCATATAAGCATAACAGATGAGAATAAGAACATCACCTACAGCTACTTTTCGAGCTGCAGCTCCATTAAGGGTGATTTCACCAGAGTTTCTAGGTCCAGGAATACAGTAGGTTTCCAATCGTTCACCATTGTTGTTGTTTACGATTTGAACTTTTTCTCCTTGGATGATATTTGCAGCATCCATAAGATCTTCATCGATTGTAATACTACCGATATAGTTGAGGTCAGCACCGGTGACCTTGACTCTGTGAATTTTCGATTTTACTACCTGAATTTGCATGGTGCAAAGATACGACTATTTTTTAATTGATGACAAAGTGCGTATAGCCGATATTGTCAATTAAACGAACATCGTGAAACACCACCGCGATCAAGAATCTGTAGTGTTTGTTTGCTTCAAATTCAGTGACTGGCAGGAAGTTGTCAACGCAGGCTATTTCAAAGTACTTGAGGTCAAAATCAGCTTCTTTTGAAAAGCGCTGTTCGATGAGTTTTTTGAGCTGTTGAGGGTTGTTGTTTTTCGCAAGTTCAATTGCTAAGTTTAATGAGTCGTAAATGAAAACGGCTCGATCTCTTTGGGTTTGGGTCAAACGACTGTTTCTGGAACTCATAGCTAATCCATTTGCTTCGCGAACAATAGGACATGAGATGATTTCAATAGGTAATTGGAGTTGTTTAACCAGTGATTTTACAATGAGAAGTTGCTGGAAATCTTTCTCTCCAAAATAGGCCTTATCAGGGCTTACAATTCTGAGAAGTTCCTCCACAATGGTTCCTACACCGTCAAAATGTCCTGGGCGATCCAATCCCTCAAGATATAAGTCAATGCCTTCAAAATCATAATTTTTTGAGCGAACGTTTTCTTGATACATCTCTTGAACGGAAGGAGTAAAAACAACAATTTCTTCTGAAATTTCACAGATGAGTTTTAAGTCGTCTTCAAGTGTGCTGGGATAGTTGATTAGATCCTCTTGATTGTTGAATTGAGTAGGATTGACAAAGATGCTTGTAACCACGACATCATTTTCTGTAAAAGCCTTTTTTAAAAGACTGATATGACCCATATGAAGAGCTCCCATGGTGGGTACAAATCCAATACTTTTCTCATTTGAATGCAAATTCAAATAGTCTCTCAGCTCTTCTTTTGTATTAAAATGTCGTTTCATGTATGCTTTTGAGCAAGCAAACTTACTACAAATAAGGCTATTCTGCTTATTTTTTTGTAAATTTGCACACCTAATTTAGGCAATCTAAAAATAGTGTGATATGAATGGTAAAAAGATTTTGTTTGTCAGCTCTGAATTAATTCCATATATGCCTCATGATGAGGTTTCTAATATGTCTTATGAGACTCCGAGAATGGTAAACAGCAGAGGAGGACAGATTAGAATATTTATGCCCAAGTATGGGATCATCAACGAGCGAAGACATCAGCTTCACGAAGTGATACGTCTTTCAGGGATGAATTTAGTGATTAATGACCTCGACATGCCATTGATTATTAAAGTCGCTTCGATTCCAAAAGAACGCATTCAAGTTTATTTTATAGACAACGAAGAATACTTTAAGCGTAAATTTACCTTTACTGATGCTAAAGGAACATTGTTTGAAGATAATGATGAACGCGCTATATTTTTTGCAAAAGGAGTTGTTGAAACAGTAAAAAAACTCAATTGGACCCCTGATGTTATTCATGTTCACGGATGGTTGTCTTCTTTGCTACCGTTGTATTTGAAGAAATTTTATGCTGATGAACCTCTTTTTGCTCAATCTAAAATTGTCACATCTGTTTACGGTTCTAAATTTGAAGGTACTTTAAACAAAGAGCTCATTTCAAAAATTGCCTTTGATGGAATAGCAAAGGAGGATATTTCTGCCTTAGAAGATCCTACTTATAATAATTTGTTAAAAGTAGCAGTAGATTATTCTGATGCGATTATTTTAGCCTCAGAGAATATCGAAGACGATCTTAAAAATCATATTGAAAGTCTTCAAAAACCAGTATTGCCATTTGTGCCAATTCAAGAATTTGAAGAGGCCTACTCAAATTTTTACAATACTGAAGTCTTAAGCATAGATTGATGAATAGAAAAAATACTTTAGCCTCCTTATTTTTAGTTATACTCAGTTCTGTTTTGTTTTTTTCTTGTGAAAAGGACAATTCTATTTATGGAGAAGGATTGATATCTGGTGAACTTTTTGAAACGAGTAAGGCCTATTATGACGTGGGACTTCAAACAAAGAAGTTAACAGCAGTACAATCGAGTAATCTCTCGTTGTATCAGTTAGGTAATTACAATGACCCAATCTATGGTAAAACAGCTGCTAAAATTGGAGCACAAATTCGCTTGAGTTCCATCAATCCAATTTTTGGGTCTTATAAACAAGCAGATGAAGGAACTGCAATTGCAACTCAAGAGAATGAGCGTACTACTTCTGCGGTTTTGTATATTCCATTTACATTGGGAACCGATAAGGATTCTGATTTTGATGGATTGGTAGATGCTTTTGATATCGATCCTGAAGATCCAAATAGTGATTCAGATGGTGATGGAGTCACTGATATCGACGAATACAACAAAGGAACGGATCCTTTAAATGAGGATACGGATGGAGATGGAGTTTTGGATGACGAAGACACCGAATACATAGGAAGTAGCTACGCTAAAACCTTCGAATTAGATAGTATTTACGGAAATCTTGAAGCGGATATCAACTTCAAAGTCAAGAAGTTGGATTACTATTTGGATGAGCTTGATGCTTCAACAAACTTTCTAGAAAAGAAAACATACTACTCTAATCAAGATTTTGAACCTTACACCTCAACGGTTTTGTTTGATGATGTCATTCAGATCAGCAATAAGGAATACGTTTATTACAAAGAAGACGATCCTGCTACTGAAGATGTCGATGAATCTTTAGAAGTAGATTACAGAAAGGCTCCAGGAATTCGAGTAATGCTCGATCCTAAGTTCTTCGATCGTTATTTATTAGGTCAGGAAGGAAGTGATAACTTGTTGAGTCAGTCAAATTTTGTCAATTTTTTGAGAGGATTGCACCTTTCCTTAGGGGCTTCCGATGATCTGATGATGCTATTGAATCTAACCGGAGCAGAAATTCGAGTAAATTACAAGTACGATAACTACAACAGTGATGATGAACTCGTAGAGAAATCTAGTTTTTACACTCTTAATTTATTGACTCAAACTCAAACAGGGGTGGTAGGAATCGCCGTTAATTCATTTGAAACAGAAGCGTATCAGGGGACCATTTTAGATCAGATTCAAACCGATAATCCATCGCGATTATACCTCAAAGGTGGTGTTGGAACAGTAGCTGAAATCAATCTTTTTGATGGAGTAGATGCTGAGGCTGTCATCGATGAAATTCGCACTAATAATTGGATTATCAACGAGGCTAAATTGGTTTTTTATGTAGATCGCAATGCTTTGGATGCTGCTGGTCAAACCTATGAGCCGCCAAGACTTTATATGTACAACGCTCGTACAAAATCTAATTTGATCAATATCAATCACGAATCCTATGACAACGATTCTAATATGGGTGTGTTTACCAATTTTGATGGTAGAATTCAAAAAGAAGCTGATAAGGGAATTAAATATGAAATTAGATTAACCGATCATATCAACAATATAATCCTCAGGGATTCTTTAAATGACCCTCTTCGATTGGAAATCGCTTCCGATGTTCGTTATCACGAATTCAACAAAGCAATGGAAGGAGATGATTCAATCAACATACATAAATACACGGCTACAACACCTTTGGGAACTGTTCTTTACGGGAATGGAGTTTCTCAGGAAGAACAAGACAAAAAAATTAGATTAGAAATCAATTATTCGATCTCAAATTAAGAAATTATGTGCGGTATTGTGGGTTATATTGGGTCTAAAGAGGCCTATCCTATTATTATTAATGGTTTAAAGCGTTTGGAATACAGGGGTTACGACTCGACAGGAGTAGTACTCTATAAAGAAAGTGATTTAGCACTTTGTAAAACCAAGGGAAAAGTAGCAGATTTAGAAGCGATCTCTTCAAAACTTGCTGAATCTAAATCAACTATAGGTATTGGTCATACCCGTTGGGCGACTCATGGGGAACCCAATGATGTCAACTCTCACCCACACTTATCAAACTCTGGAGAATTAGCGATTATACACAACGGTATAATTGAGAATTACGATGCGATCAAGACGCAGCTCATCAACAACGGATTTGTATTTCATTCAGATACCGATACAGAAGTTTTAATTAACTTGATTGAATACGTAAAACAACAAGAAGGTGTAAAGCTTGGAAAGGCTGTTCAAATTGCATTAAAACAAGTGATTGGAGCCTATGCTATCGCCGTTTTTGACGTTAAGAAACCCAATGAAATTGTGGTGGCTAAACTCGGAAGTCCACTAGCTATTGGGATAGGAGAAGATGAGTATTTTATTGCTTCTGATGCCACTCCGTTTATTGAGTTTACCAATAATGCTCTTTACCTTGAAGATGGTGAAATGGCTATTATTAGACAGGGGAGAGAACTCAGAGTACGCAATATCAATGACGATATCAAGATTGAAAACCCAAATATTTCTACCTTAAATATCAGTTTGGATCAGATTGAGAAAAGTGGTTACGATCACTTTATGCTTAAAGAGATTCACGAACAACCCGATGTGGTTAGAGACACCCTTAGAGGTAGGCTCTTAGTAAATGAGGGTGTGATTAAAATGTCGAGTATTGACGATCACCTCAATAAGTTTATTGGTGCAAAGCGTATTTTAATTATCGCCTGTGGAACCTCATGGCATGCAGGGCTTGTGGGAGAATACCTTATAGAAGATCTCGCTAGAATACCAGTAGAGGTTGAATACGCATCAGAGTTTCGTTATAGAAACCCAATTATTACCAAGGATGATATCGTAATTCCGATTTCACAATCAGGTGAAACAGCAGATACTTTAGCAGCGATCAAGCTCGCTAAAGAAATGGGTGCCTTTGTCTATGGAATTTGTAATGTAGTGGGTAGTTCGATTGCTAGAGAAACACACTCAGGAGCCTATACCCATGCTGGTCCAGAAATTGGAGTGGCTTCGACTAAAGCTTTTACAACTCAACTGACAGTTCTAGCACTCCTAGCAGCTAAAATAGCTGTGAGTAAAGGATCGATCAGTACCACAGAATTTCATCAATTCATCAATCAATTGGATCAAATTCCAAACAAGATTGCACAGGTGATGGAATCGGAGTCCAAGGCAAAAGAAATTGCAAAAGAATACGCAGATGCTACTAATTTCTTGTACTTAGGTCGAGGATATAATTTCCCAGTAGCACTCGAAGGAGCCTTGAAACTCAAAGAAATCTCTTACATCCACGCAGAAGGATATCCTGCTGCTGAAATGAAGCACGGTCCTATCGCACTGATTGATGAGAATATGCCTGTAGTGGTCATCGCGCCTAAGCGTGGTCATTACGAAAAGATTGTTTCCAATGTGATGGAAATCAAAGCTCGAAAGGGGAAAATCATTGCAATTGTTAGTAAAGGAGACACAGAGATTGTTCAATTGGCTGACCACTATATTGAAATACCTGATAGTCCTGAGCCATTAACACCTATGATTACGACCATTCCTCTTCAATTCTTATCTTACTATATCGCAGTCATTAGAGGCTGTAATGTAGATCAGCCTAGAAACTTGGCGAAGTCGGTTACGGTGGAGTAGGGATAGGTGTTGAAGTTTCTTACCCCCAATTAAGGTATGTAAGTTTCTCAATATCAATTATTACCACACACTTGTGGGAATCAAATTATTCTGAATATCAAGAGTATTTGTATAACGAAATAAAAGGGTTTAGAGAGGATTTTCTTACCCCTATGGGTTATGATATTTCTGTAATACTAAACAAGAGAGGTCTTAAAACACCTCGTGGAAGTGTTTTTAAGGGTAATCATGTTCATTCAATTTATAAGAAAGGTAAGATTAGAGAGGAACGAATAAATCGTGAAGATATAGTAGAGGTTTCCGTTCCAATTTTTGAATAGATACAACTCGGAGGGAGTAGTTTTTGAGAATAATTTTACAATCATAAAAATGAAAAAAATTAACCCCCTCCTTATTGTATCCCCAACTACTCAAATTATCAGTAAAAAATAGTTGGTTGAATTATGAAAAAACAAGTTAGAGTTCTTGAAACTTTTTGAGTTCTATCTCACGAACCATTTCTTTATTGTTCAATTTATTTATCTCAATCACTTTCTTTTCCAATAAGTATCCCATTACAGATACTGAATCTATCAATCTTCTATTCTTCCACTTAATACCTTTAAGTTTCCCATCTTTTAAGAATTGAAATATTGTCCTTCTTGATACTTCAAGTTGTTCTGAACAATCATCTACTGAAATCCATTTATAGGATTCAATACCTTCTATTTTTTCTTCAAAAGGATTCTCCATTACACGATTCCTCCTTTCAGGTTCTTAACCTCATCTACGATATACTTTTGTTGAGGGGTAGTAAGTTGAACATAGTTGTTCCAAGTGATTGAATAATCTTCGTTAATCGTTCCAATTAACATTGGAAGGTTTCCACTATGTTCATAGATAGTTTTCTTTCCTCCTTCATTAACTATACCAATCATCTTACGATTAGAACCTTCACCAATCCATTGGAATGGTATGATTTGATTGAAGGAGTTCTGAACTTTTAGGAGTTTCTCATTCATCCTTAAATTATACGATGGGAAATGAGATTCAAACCTCTTTACACGATTCACTAAATCCATGATTTTAGAAGTTTCCCATTCTGTGTTTTCTTTTAGAACCTTAATGAGTTCTTCCTTCCGAGAAGGGAGGAAACCTCGTTCAATAGTGTGTAAGATTGAGAGTTCCTCTAAAAATCTACTCCAAAAGGAAATACCTCCTTCTTTCATTACTTGTTTCAGAGAATCAATTTCATAAAGTGGTGGTTGGTTCTCTTTGGGTAGTTGGTTGATGATGTTTTCTTCCATAATATCTTTCTTTTTAGTTCATAGAGTGTGTTGTTGATTCACACTACTTACTATAAGTATTACGGAAGATGATTTTTATGTTTTTATAATGAGATGATTTATTCGTGTTTATTTTTCTTAAATTGTAAATAAAAGAGAAAATGAACGGAGACTATTTTTTATTACTTCTTATAGTTAGTGTTGTATTTGGGTATATTGGAAGGTATATATCCAAAGAGAAGAATAGAGATAAAACTGAAGGGTTTTTATTTGGATTCTTTTTATCAATATTTGGATTAATTATTCTTGGATTACTACCAACAAAAGAACCAATCATCAATAATGAGGTTTTGGAAGAAAATGAACCTATTATTTTCAAGGATTCTCAAACCAAAAAGGAATTAGATGATGAGAGAAGTATGTATGTAAAATTCATCATTGTAATTATTATTGGTATAATTTCTTTCATAATATATAGTAATCAATAAATTATTCAAATACGATGAGAGTAAACTCAACAACAGTGGAGTAGTTAGGATCGATTTTTCTTCTTTGATCGAATTGGATTAAGATGATTTAGGATGGAGCTTATCTTTATAGTTTAAAATGAGAATTATAATTCCAAATAGAAGGTGAAGAATACCAAAAATTAAATCTTCATTATCCTCATTGATATACAATCTTCTAAAACCTACAAATAAGAAGAACAATCCATAAAAGTAATTGAAGATTGTTCGGTATTTATTTTTCTTTTCTTGAGAAACTTTATACATGCGAATTGACAAGAAATTCATTGCAAAAAGCAGGGTTATCAAACCCAAAAAGAAATAAATGAAAAATTCTTTACCTAACATGATAATTGTTTAAAGGTGTTATTAAAGTTACTCAAAACAGTTTAAGTTTAAAATTAATCGATTTTAACCCTCCAAAAAGTTCTTTCTAGATTTGGGCTTGGAAAACTTTTCTAAATTAAATTGATTGCTTTCTCCTTTTGGAATTGACAGAGAGTTCCATTGTTCTCCACATATCAAGACTCCTAGATAAACTAGTTGTCCAACGTGATAGGAGTAGTGACAGAGCTGTCTATTGATGGACTCCATTACGGTATGTCCCTCGTTTCTGATGTAATTGATTTTTTCTAAATCGTCATGATTAAGTTTTTCAAGACTATTAAACAGTACTTCCCAGCCCTTGTTCCAAATTCTGATTAAATCTTCTTTGGATTGAATGGTATCATTAAATTCGTCTTCTCGGTTTCTCCACTCTTTTTCACCATCGGTAGTTAAAAAATCTGTCCATCTTGAAATCATATTTCCACTGAGATGTTTAACAATGGTGTTAATGCTATTTGTTTGAGCATTGACCTTATATGAAAGTTTAGTTTCTGGGATTTGATCAATAGTTTTATCTCCTAATTCTTTGTAATAATGGAATTGAAGAAGTGCTGATTTTAGATAGGAGGATGCCATATTTAAATGTAGTTATTTTTTATGAGAGTATAATCCCTCTACTAGTGATCTATCGTTACTTTAAATATGAAAACGAACTCATTGAAGCACATGGAAAAGATGTACTAAATTTTCAAATAAGTGTTTTTTTAATCTTGACTATTTGTGTTTATTAAATAAACTCGCTTTTACACTGTAATAGAGATTGACCAAAAGGTGAGATCCAATAAAAGTCAAGAGTATAATTATAAAGTAACTCAGTATGTTTGGTATTCCCAGTTTCAAAACAGGAATGGCTACAACTCCCATAACCACCATATGTACGATATAGATATAATAGGAGTTTCTATTGATCGTTTTCATCCAATTAATAGGTCGGTTGAGGTATTTGAAATAGGGATAAATCAAAATATGCATAAAGCTTAATGTACAGAGGTAAATTGAACTGTAGTAAACGAGTCGGTCTCCAAATGAGGAGATGAAATAATACTCTCTTGTAGGGTCTATTATATTGTAAAACAAATTGAGACCAACAGTAGTGTAGATCGTAATTCCAATACTCATTATGATATTGGAAACAATGTATGGAGTCTTACTTAAAGGTTTACTAAAGTGTTCTAATTGATAGCTCTTAGTGCCTAATAAAAAGAACAATAAGTAGGGGAGTAATCGCTCGTTTTGAAAATCCAATAAAACTCCAAGAGTCCATCCCTTAAATCCTAATTTTGAGATGAGCATACTGTAAGCAATACTGAGTATAAAGGTATATGCGATTGCTTTAGAAATACTCAGATTGTTGTTTAATAATTTAAATCGATGTAATAGGAGGTAACACATTTGAAACAAAAACAGAACGGGTAAAAACCAAAGCCAATTTTGATTGGGATCATTTGAAAACAGACTTAAATCTGTTCCAATTCGTTTGTAAAAGTGAAAATAACTAAACCACTCCTCTTGGGGTAGACCTCTATTAAATAGAAAAAGTATTTTGTAAATAGGGATGATTATTAGAATCCCAAAAAGCCAAGGTAGGATGATGCGCTTCAATTTTGAGCGAATGAGCTCTTTGTAGTTATTGTTTTTTGCGGAATGTGCGATGAAAAAACCAGCGATGTAAAAGAAGGTAAACATCACAAAGGTATCGAGATACATTCCGATTAATCCAAGGTTTTCAGATTTGGTTTCACTGATTATAACCCATGAATTTAAAAGGCCACTGGTAAAGATAAATTGAGTGTGATAAACAATGACTAATAAGATCATCAGACTTCTGAGATGATCTAAAAAATAGATGCGTTTCATCGGAAGAGAAATTAAACTAAAGATACAAAAACCCCCTTAGAGTCTCTAAGGGGGTTTAGGTTTTGTTTGTTTACTTGTTCTCTTATGCTGTAGCAACTTTTGATTTGCGTTGCCAGAAGTATAAAATGGTAAAAAGCACGATTAAGATTCCTGGGAAGCTAATCATATAGGTCAGAGTTTGCTGTCCTGCTGCTAGTTCAAGTGCTGTTCCAGTAAGTCCTTTTGCAGCTTGTTCTGCAGTCGAAGTATCGATCCAACCTCCAATAATCGCTTGGAAAATTGAAGTAGAAAACATCCCAACAGCTCCGATAATAGACATTCCAATCGCTCCGCTTAAAGGAATTTTCTCTGCAACAAATCCAATCATATTCGGCCAGAAGTAACACACCCCTACCGCAAACGTAAAGGCAGCTACGTACACCATAGCGCCAGTTTGAGTACTGAAGAGGTAAATACCAAGAGCTGCAATGATAGCTGAGCCTAATAATACTCCTGTTTGATCTAATTTGTGAACCATATCTCCTCCAAAGTATCTTCCAACTGCCATAACTCCTGTAACAAGAGCGAGGATTACCATTGGTTGTGCACCACTACTACTCAAGATTAAGCTGGTCCATTGTTGTGGTCCAAACTCTGATATTGCAGTAAGAGCCATTGCAGCAATCATAAAAATGTACAGTGGAGATAACATTGCTTTTAAGTTTTCTTTTAAAGAAGTAACACCTTCTTGCTTTGGTTTTGGGAATTGTTGACCCCAGAATAAATAAGCGTAAATAAGTGTTGGGATCATGATAATCCAGATTTGAGCCTGCCAACCAAGACTGAGATCAGTCATGAATTTAGATACTAACGATCCAACAACAATTCCTCCTGGGAACCACATATGGAAACGATTTAAATGTGTATTCATCGCTTTTCCTTCATAAGTATCTGCAATCATTGGATTACAAGCAGCTTCGGTGCATCCATTTCCAATCCCGATAAAAAGAGTTGAAACAAGTAGTCCAGTGTAACCACCACTATAGATGGTGAGTATGATTCCTAAGGTGTGTGCGATAAATGCAAATTGCATGATTCGTTTAGGGCCTAATGTGTGATAGAAAAGACCTCCTAAAACCATCGCAATAGGAAATCCTAAGAACCACATTGAATTGATAAATCCTAATTGTTGACCACTCAGGTCAAAGGCATCTGCTAATTGAGGTAGAATCCCAGCTCTGATGCTGAATGAAAATGCCGTTGTAATGAGTGCAAAACAACTGGCGTAAAATAATCGTTTACTGTTAATCATGAGTTTAATTTGTTTAATTGGAATCCTAATTTATGGTATTTTTTTTAAACAAATGTCATCATGTAAAAAATACACAAAAGAAAATTTTATTTTTATTTTTTTAAAAGCAAAAAAAATCTACTTGATTTAAAATACAGATTTAAAAGCTTCGAATTCAATGAAAAAGAAGTTTGAATCACTGATCCAACGTTCCAGTATTGTTAATGTAGCGTTAGATTTTTTGATACTTAAATAAAAAAAAGCAGTATATTGTATTGATATTTAATTCAAACAAATTATGAAAAAACTAGCATTTTTAATCGCAATTTGCTTATCTGCTATGGGTTACGCTCAAACAACCCTCAACGGTAAAGTAGTTACTTCCGATCAAACACCAATCCCTGGTGCTAACATTATTGTCGTGGGTACCAACGATGGTGCCGTAAGTGATTTTGATGGAAATTTCACACTTAAAACAGATTCAGAAACACCATTTAGAATCAAAGTGACCAGTATTGGATTTTCTGAAAATACCATGAGTGTATCAAATGGTGATCAATTTATTACAGTGGTATTGGACGAGGCAGATACTCAGTTAGATGAGATTATCATCTCTGCTTCAAGAACTCCAGAACGATTGTTTGAATCGCCAGTATCAGTAGAGCGAATTGGTTTAAAACAAATCCAAAACACCTCTTCAGTAGATTTTTACGATGGCCTTCAAAATTTAAAAGGAGTGGATATCAACGTAAACTCCTTAACTTTTAAATCGATTAATACCAGAGGTTTTGCAACCTTTGCGAACACCCGTTTCATGCAGCTGGTAGATGGTATGGATAATTCCTCACCCGCTTTAAACTTTGTTCTTGGAAATCTCGTTGGAATGAATGATTTAGATGTACTTAGTGTGGAAATTCTTCCAGGTGCTTCATCAGCATTGTATGGAGCCAACGCATTTAACGGAATCTTATTTATGCGTTCCAAAAATCCATTTGATTTTGAAGGAGTGAGCTCCTATGTAAAAACAGGAGTTACCTCTCAAAAAGCTGCTGGGACGAATCAGTTCTATGATGTTGGAGTTCGAGCTGCTAAAAAATTCAGCGATAAGTTTGCAGCTAAAATTAATGTCTCTTATATGGAAGGGGAAGATTGGCATGCAGACCGTGTCGATGATCTTTCAAACCCTGGAGCGAATCGTTCAAATCCAGGTTACAATGGATTAAATGTCTACGGAGATGAAGTAGCAACGACTTTAAACTTTGATCAAATAGCAGGGCTTCCTTCTGGAACTGTAGGTGGAAACACACTAGTCTCAAGAACTGGATATCGCGAAGATGAGTTGACCTCCCACGATGCTAAGAGTGTTAAGTATGACGCTGCTTTGCACTGGAGACCAACGGGAGGTTCTCTCGAAGTGATTTTTAATTCAAGAATGGGGAAAGGTTCGACGATTTATCAAGGAGCAAACCGCTACTACATCAATGACTTTACGCTTGCTCAAAACAAAATTGAAATCAAAGATGACAACTTTTTTGTCAGAGCGTACAGAACCACTGAGGATGCAGGTAAATCTTATGACACTCGTTTTGCAGCGATTAATGTGAACCGTGCATGGAAATCAGATACACAATGGTTTACAGATTATGCGACGGCATTTATTGGTGCTCGATTGGGAATCGGAACTGGCGTTCCTTTATCTGAAGACATAGCGCATTCTGCAGCGAGATCTTATGCGGATAGCGGAAGATTAATTCCTGGATCTACTGGTTTTGAAACTGCTTTTAACAGAATTATTGCGGATGGTGATCTCAGTACTGGAGCACGATTTATCGATGAAACCTCGTTGACCCACGTCGATGCTAATTACAATTTAACTTATCTTACTGGAGACCTATTTGATCTTCAAATTGGAGGTTCATTCCGTCAGTACAATTTAAATTCACAAGGAACCATCTTTACCGATAACGATGGGGCGATACCTTATAAAGAATACGGATTGTATACGCAAATTCAGAAGAAAATGGCGGATGATCGATTAAAACTTACCGCTTCCATGCGTTACGATAAAAACGAATTGTTCGATGGGTTTGTGTCTCCAAGAGGATCGTTTACCTACACCGTGGGTGAAGATCGCAACCACAACATTAGAGCTTCTTTTCAAACAGGATTCAGAAATCCCACGACTCAAGATTTGTACATTGGTTTAAATGCGGGCTTAGCACATTTAGTAGGATCCTCTCCTGATAACTTAGATCGCTATAGCTTTTCAACTTCTGTTTCAACAGCAGGACAGGCCTATGCAGGTGGTTCTTCTGTAACTCTAACGGGTAGAGACGCTTATGAAAATGCCTATTCAGCTGCTTCTGTCATGATGGGAGCCCCAAAAGTAGCAACAACCGCACTGGTGAAACCAGAACAAGTTACGGCTGTGGAACTTGGTTACCGCGGACAATTTGATTGGTTTACCCTTGATATTAGTGGTTACTACAACCAATATGCTGACTTTATTGCTAATTCAACGGTATTGGTACCTAAGTACGGTCAGGCTGGAGATGGTGCGTTATCGCTTTTAGCATTGCAAAATGGAGATTACCAAGCCTTCCAAGCTTACACAAATTCAACTGCGGACATATCTTCTTATGGGTTAAATCTTGGATTCGACACTTCTTTAGACGTCCTTCAGTTTGGGATTAACTACACCTTTGCTGGATTTGAATACGACACTACTTCTGATCCGGACTTCGAGCCTGGATTTAATACGCCACGTCATAAATTCAAAATGTATCTCGGTGCTGAGAATTTATCAGACAACTTAGGTTTTATGGTTAATTATCGCTGGTCGGATTCTTATTTATGGCAAGCTTCATTCGCGGATGGTATGGTACCTTCTTACCGCGTTGTGGACATGCAAGTCAACTACCGTATTCCAAATTCAAAATCAGTTCTTAAACTGGGAGCTGCGAACTTATTTAACGAGGAATACTTCTCGGCAATTGGAACTGGAAATGTCGGGGCTCAAGCGTATTTATCGCTCACCCTCAACAACTAGACCATACGATTGAATCATTTAAAGGCACCTGCGGGTGCCTTTTTTATTTCTAAAAAATACCTTTTTTTGGTTTATTTTTATCAGATAAATCTTATATTTGCAGCCTGAAAAACAGAGTGTTTGTTATTTTAAACAAATGCCTAAAACTATTTTAATTTAAAACACTAGATTAATGTCGAAAGGTTCCGCTAAAATTTCACAGATTATTGGTCCTGTTGTAGATATCGAATTCAGCGTAGGAGCTGAGTTACCAAACATTTACGATTCTATTGAAGTAAACAGAAAAGATGGATCAGTATTAGTACTTGAGGTACAATCTCACATTGGAGAAAACACAGTGCGTACGATCTCTATGGACTCTACTGATGGTCTAAGCAGAGGAATGGAAGTTACCCCAACAGGTAGTGCTATTCAAATGCCCATCGGAGAAGATGTTTACGGTAGATTATTTAACGTTATTGGTGATGCTATTGACGGTTTAGGAAACTTGCCTAAAGCTGGAAAAGATGGTTTACCAATCCACAGAGAAGCTCCTAAATTTGAAGATTTATCAACTTCTACAGAAGTATTATTTACAGGTATTAAAGTAATCGACCTTATTGAACCTTATGCCAAAGGAGGTAAGATTGGTTTATTCGGTGGAGCTGGAGTAGGTAAAACGGTATTAATCCAAGAGTTAATCAACAATATTGCAAAAGGACACGGTGGTCTTTCTGTATTCGCTGGAGTTGGTGAGCGTACCAGAGAAGGTAACGACTTACTTCGTGAAATGTTAGAGTCTGGTATTATCAAATACGGAGATGATTTCTTAGAAGCTATGGAAAAAGGCGGATGGGATCTTAGCAAAGTAGATAAGAATGCCATGAAAGACTCTAAAGCTACTTTCGTATTCGGTCAGATGAATGAGCCTCCTGGAGCACGTGCTCGTGTTGCCTTATCAGGTTTAACTATCGCTGAATATTTTAGAGATGGAGCTGGAGATGGACAAGGAAAAGACGTATTATTCTTCGTGGATAACATCTTTAGATTTACACAGGCTGGTTCAGAGGTGTCTGCACTTTTAGGACGTATGCCATCAGCGGTAGGTTACCAACCAACATTGGCAACTGAGATGGGTGCGATGCAAGAGCGTATTACTTCAACTAAAAGAGGATCGATTACATCGGTACAGGCGGTATACGTACCTGCGGATGACTTAACGGATCCTGCGCCAGCAACTACCTTTGCTCACTTAGATGCAACAACAGTACTTTCACGTAAAATTGCTGAGCTTGGTATCTATCCTGCTGTGGATCCATTAGATTCTACTTCTAGAATCCTTACTGCTGATATCTTAGGGAATGATCACTACAACTGTGCTCAAAGAGTAAAAGAGTTATTGCAACGCTATAAAGAACTTCAAGATATTATCGCGATCCTTGGTATGGAAGAATTATCTGAAGAAGATAAATTAGCTGTAGGTAGAGCGAGACGTGTTCAACGTTTCTTATCTCAACCATTCCACGTTGCTGAACAGTTTACAGGTATCCCAGGGGTATTGGTAGATATTAAAGAAACAATTAAAGGGTTTAATATGATTATGGATGGTGAATTAGATCACTTGCCAGAATCTGCATTCAACCTAAAAGGAACTATTGAAGAAGCTATCGAAGCAGGTGAAAAAATGCTTGCTGAAGCCTAATCAACTATTTGAATTAATACTATGCAATTAGAAATCGTTTCACCAGAAGCTACTTTATTTTCAGGAGAAGTTGAATCCGTAACTGCACCAGGAGTAAGTGGATCGTTTCAATTATTGAACAATCACGCTCCTATTGTTTCTTCACTTCAAGCTGGAGAAGTAGTGATTAAAGGAAACTCAATCAAATTAGATGCTGAGCACAAAGATCTATTTGAAGCTGTTGAAAAAGGAGGTTATGCTTTAACTATTAAGAGTGGAACCTTAGAAATGAACGACAATAAGATTATCGTCTTAGCGGATTAATTCGTTATAAAACCTAATAAAATTGCTGCTAAGAGATTAGTAGCTTTTTTTTGCACTAAATTTAACCATCCCTCTAATTAATATTTTTCAACATGAACTATAACAATCAACCACTAGTAAAGAGATTCATGCTAGCAGTTGTAATTCTTGTGAATTACTCACTGTGGGCCCAAGAACCAATTAAAACTCAAGATTTAGAAGAAGTTATTGTTAGTTCTTCTCGTATAGACCTGCCGCTTTCAGAAAATTCTAGAACCATTACAGTCATTCAGGCTGAAGAAATTCAAAAAACTGCTGCAACAAGTTTAGCTGATTTATTACAAACAGTAGCTGGAGTTGATATTCGAAGAAGAGGAGCACAAGGAATGCAAGCGGATTTATACATTCGAGGAGGAAGTTTTGATCAAACACTCTTACTCATCGATGGAATTAAGGTGGATGATCCTCAAACCGGGCATCACACGATGAACATTGCACTTCCTATAGAGCTTATTGAGCGCATTGAAATCGTCAAAGGACCATCAGCTCGTGTATTTGGACAAAACGCTTTTACAGGAGCTATTAACATTGTCACCAAAAAGAATTTGGAAGGAACTGGAGTGGCGACGATCAGTGGAGGTTCTTTTGGACAAAAGAACGGAGCTCTATCGCTCAATTTTTCGAACGAGAAGGTCAATCACATTGTACATATTTCTAAGAACACTTCTGAAGGCTATCGTCACAATACCGATTTTGACAACCTCAATGCCTTTTATAAAAGTGATTTCAAAATGGGATCGGGAGATTATACCTTTCAAACAGCATTTTCTGATAGAGCCTTTGGAGCAAATGGATTCTACGCTTCACCTGCCGCAACCGAACAATACGAAGAAACACAGGCCAGTCTAGTGACACTTTTTGGAAGATATCAGAAGGATGACTGGATTTATAAGCCAAGTTTATTCTGGAAGCGCAATCAAGATGAGTACATCTATATTAGAGATAACCCTTCGATTTATAGAAACCTTCACATCTCAAACAAAGTAGGAGTAGCATTAAATGCTTCAAAATACAATCGTATTGGAACGACAGGATACGGTTTAGAACTCGCTCAAGTTTTTATCGCTTCGAATAATCTAGGAGGTCATGAGCGTTTACAGATCACAGGATTTTTAGAGCAACAATTGCTCTCAAAGGACGAGAAAATTGACCTAACACCAGGGATCGCATTCAACTATTATTCAGATTTTAAATTTCACGCGTTTCCAGGTGTGGATCTTGGAATCAAACTCAGTGAAGGGGCTAAAGTATATGCCAATGTTGGATATACGTATCGAATACCTACTTATACTGATTTGTATTACGCATCGAGTACGACTCTTGGGAACGAAGATTTAGAGCCTGAAACTGCGTTCTCTCAAGAATACGGTGCTAAATTTGACTTAAACAGAGGGTCAATTGCCATGGCTTATTTTATCAGAAACACCGATAATCTAATTGATTATGTCAAGTATTCACAGGAGGCAAAATGGGAAGCCAATAATTTTGCAGCACTCAGCACTAAGGGATTTGAATTTAGTGCAGTAGCCCCATTCGATTTAGGAAATCAAACACAACAAATCGCTTTGGCTTATACCTATATCAATGATGCTATTAAAGAGGTGAATGTGCCTTTCTCAAGATATGCGATTAATTCTTTAAAGCATCAAGTAGTTTTAAATACTCAGTGGAGTCTTATGGATCAGCTTCCTTTAAATTTGATCTACACCTATGCAGAACGAACCAAGGGAACTTCATATAATGTTCTTGATGCATCGATCAGTTACCAAATAGACCAGATTAAATGGTCTATCGTTGGAAACAATATTTTAGATGCAGAATTTTCAGAAACTAATCTCGTTCCAGCTCCTGGAGCGAATCTAATGATAGGCTTCAGTTATATTTTAAAATAAAGATTCATACAGCTTTATGAATCTTAATTCACTTGAAGAGTTGAATGGAGGTCAACGCAGATTGCGTCCCAAAATTCAGCTCTTTTTTTGATGGCTTTATTGGCATAGATTTGTGCTTCTTCCCATTTTTGAGGAGTGTCACAAAGCAATGAGAGCATTTCAAAAGCCATAGGTCCATGCTCGTCACCATCCAGTTCTATATGTCTTTGAAAGTAGTATTGTAGTTCTTCTAATTGATCTAAATTTGATTCAGTTGATTTTAAGTCTTCTAAAAGTTGAACAAACATTTCGGGGATAATGGTTTCTCTTCCATACGTAAACACACTTGCAGTGATGTGTGGTTTGTCAGTTTCGATGACTTCAAAGGTGAATTTCAAAAATGCTTTTATATGGGATGGGAGTGAGGCTGTTTCTATATTTTCAATTGGAGTTTTTTGATTATTCCAATTGTTCTGAAAGGCTTCAAATAACTCAGTTGAAGCACCTGCTTTTTTCATGGCCTTACAATAGAGTTCAAAATGGCTGATAGGTGTGCCATCTCTATCGATATCCGTTTCCTCACCGAGTACAATTTCATTTATGAGTCGAGCTGCTTTTGGATGCTTTGGGGCAAACCAAGGGATGCTAGTACAGCTAAGTGAATTTTGAAGTGATTTTAATAGGGACATAAAATCCCAAACAGCAAACAAATGAGTTTCCATAAATCGTTGAACCTCTTCCATCGATCTTAAGGAATTGTAGATAGGATGATTTAGTAACTCAGATTTATTAATCAAAAGTGCCTTTTCAAAATCTAGTTGTGTCATTTAAGTAGGTGTTTATTTTAGGGTAAAATTAGCTTAGCCTCGTTAATGAAAAGTTAATTGTCCATTATATGTATCTATGGTTACATAAGCTTTTCTAATGGGGGTTTACATTTATACTAATTTAATGTTTAGTTATGTTTAGAATGATCTCAACGCTTTTGGCGGCCTATATGCTCGTAGGTTGTTCAAAAGAAGAAACAGGAGTTAGTGGTCTAGAATTACAGTTGACTACTATAGAGCAACAAGACCTCAGTTATCTTCGAGAAGAAGAAAAGCTAGCTAGAGATGTTTATCTCTACAACAAAGAACTTTATGGAGCGAATATTTTTTCGAATATATCTTCGAGTGAACAGACTCATATGGATAAGGTATTAGAGTTGTTAGAACGGGCAGGATTAGAAGATCCTATGAAATCAAATTCAATAGGGGAGTTTAACAATGCTGAATTAGCGGCACTCTATACAGAGCTTACAGAGCAATCATCTGTGTCATTAGTTGAAGCCCTTAAAGTAGGAGCACTTATCGAAGATTTGGATATTGATGATATTGAAAAGATGATGACTCATACCACCAATACATCGGTTTTAAAAGTGTATTCAAATTTAGTCTGTGGATCTAAAAACCACATCAGAGCGTATACTAATACTATTGTAAGTAACGGAGAAACCTATACACCACAATTTATTTCTGACGATTATTACAACCAGATTCTAATTGAATCGAGTGGTGGCTGTGGCAATTAATAGTGATTAAAAAAGCTCATTGATTTTATCAAAGATCATGGAGGATTCCCATCCTCTGTACATCAGGTAGTCCATGAGCTTTTTCTTTTGAACTTGGATTGGATAGCTGGATAGTGATTCAGCTTTCTTTTTAGAGAGTCTGTGAAATGTGTCTTCATAATCTTGAAGATTGATTTCAGCGAGGGCTTTTTTAATACAGTAGTCAGAAACTTCCATAGCCTTTAATTCTCTTTTGATGCGAACTTTACCCCAGTTTTTGATGTTAAATTTCCCCCTTGCAAATGACTTGGCATAACGCTCTTCATTTAGAAAGTTTTCTGATATTAAATAGTCCAGGAGTTCATCAATGGCCAAGGGAATCATCCCCATACTTTTGAGCTTTTCACGAACCTCTTTATGAGACCTGTCTCTGTAGACACAGTAGTTGGCAATCCGAAGTTTTGCCTCTTCTAGGGTATATGTTTTTGGTTGTATCACCCTTCAAAATTAAGCAAAAAAAAAGCGATCCATTGGATCGCTCTTCTTTTAATATATTGTTTTTCCTTCTTTGTTTTTGAATCGGTATTCTAAGTAACGATAAGCATCTCTGGGTTGAATTTTTATCCAGCGCTTGTACTTCTGAAACCATTTAAAACGAATGGATGGTACTCCACAGGTTAGATAAGCCGCAATAAAGGGATGGATATGCAGCGAAATATCATTTTTACTCGCTGGTCCATTTATTAATTTTTCTAAATCGGCGGTGATCTTATCAATTAAAACAATCGGAGCTTCTACTTCTTTTCCTGTAATGGTAGGAGTAGGTTCACTTGTTTTAATTTCCATTTCGGGACGTACACGTTGTCTTGTAATCTGTACGAGTCCAAATTTGCTCGGGGGCAGTATTTTGTGCTTTGCCCTGTCTTCCTTCATTTCTTCCGTCAAGTGATCGAAGAGTTGCTTGCGATGTTTTGGATTGGCCATGTCGATAAAATCTACGACAATGATTCCTCCCATATCGCGAAGTCTTAGCTGTCTAGCAACTTCTGTTGCAGAGGCTAAGTTAACTTGTAAAGCAGTGTCTTCTTGGGTATTGGCCTTATTGGATCTATTTCCAGAGTTTACATCGATAACGTGTAAGGCCTCTGTATGTTCTATGACCAAATAGGCACCTTTCTTCATGGTGGCGATTCTGCCAAATGAAGTTTTGATCTGACGTTCAATTCCAAACTGTTCAAAAATGGGTATACTGTCGTTGTACAGCTTTACGATTGATTCTTTTTTAGGTGCAATTTCCTGCACATAATCTTTAATTTGTTCGTATAATGTCTCTTCATCTATATGAATTCCAGTAAAACTATCGTTGAACATATCTCTGAGAATCGAAGATCCTCTATTGAGTTCAACTAATACTTTGGATGGATGAGGAGCATTGTGTAATTTTTTACACATCAAGGTCCACTTCTTAAATAAGTTTTGTAGATCCCTGTCTAATTCTGCGACTTTTTTGCCTTCTGCAACTGTTCTAATGATCACCCCAAATCCTTTGGGTTTTATAGATCGAACAAGTCTTTTTAAGCGGTCCTTTTCTTCCTTGCTCTCAATTTTTTGAGAAATGGAAACTCTGTCTGAAAACGGTACCATTACTAGGTATCTACCTGCAATGGAAATTTCAGTACTAATTCTAGGACCTTTTGTTGAAATGGGTTCTTTTACAATTTGAACCAAAATAGATTGATTGGCTTTTAGCACATCATTGATGCTACCATCTTTATCTATATCTTTTTCTAATGGAAAATTTTTAAGTGAAAAATCTTTTGTTTTACCAGTGGTAGCCATCTTAACAAATTTGATAGCTGTGGCAAATTGAGGACCTAAATCGTGATAGTGTAAAAAGGCATCTTTTTCATAGCCTACGTTTACAAAAGCGGCATTAAGTCCAGTAACAGGTTTTCTTACTTTGGCTAACATGATGTCACCAACAGCAAAATTACTGCTTTCCTTTTCTTTGTGTAGTTCAGTTAATCTTCCATCCTTTAACAAGGCAAATTCGGCTACGTCGGAATTAGATCTAATAATTAATTCTCTTTTCACCATAATTTATATGTTGTTATCCAGCCATGATGGCTAAATAATGGATTAAACAATGCGTAAACGAAACGAGAAGTTTCGTCAAAATTCCAATGAATTTTTATGTCAAAGAACTCAAATGTAAAAACGGAAAAAGTAGTTTGTTACAAACTACTTTTTCTTATGGCGGTTTGCTCTTCTGCGCTTCTTGCGCTTATGAGTAGCTACCTTATGTCTCTTTCTTTTCTTACCACTTGGCATAGACTCTCGATTTAAATGTTATTAATATTATTTTACTACTACGTTGCTCTTAACTCCTTCTACAAATACTTTTGCAGGTTTAAAAGCTGGTATATTGTGAGCTGGAATTTTGATAGTTGTATTTTTTGAAATATTTCTACCCGTTTTCTCTGCTCTTGTTTTAATGATAAAGCTACCAAAACCTCTTAAGTATACGTTTTCTCCAGACTCTAAAGAAGCTTTAATTTCATCCATCACCGCTTCAACTGTCGCCTGAACATCACCTTTTTCGATTCCTAATTTTTCTGAGATCTTATTAACTATGTCTGCTTTTGTCATGTGTAACTTATTTTGAAAATCGTATGTATTTTTAGGGAGGCAAATATAACAATTTTATATCTAATAAAGCTATTTATAGTTTTTATTTTATGTTTCTAATTCAATACTTTTGAGGCAATTAGCAAAATTTATGGCATTTCGAACTAAAATTTTAGCCTGGTATGAGCAACACAAGAGGGATCTGCCTTGGAGAACTGATAAAAATCCTTACACAGTTTGGCTCTCTGAAGTGATCTTACAGCAGACCAGAGTAGAGCAGGGAATGCCCTATTTTAATAGGTTTAAGGAGCGTTATCCACGAATTGTTGATTTAGCAGAAGCTTCACAAGACGAGGTCTTAAAACTCTGGCAGGGATTGGGATATTATTCAAGAGCTCGAAATATGCTCTTTACAGCGAATTATATTCAAAACGAACTAAATGGAGTGTTTCCAACCACTGCCAAGGAGCTAGTTCAATTAAAAGGAGTGGGTGAATATACGGCTAGTGCAATTGCCTCAATTTGTTTTGATGAGGCTGTAGCGGTAGTCGACGGGAATGTCTATCGGGTACTCTCTAGATATTTTGGAGAATCACTTCCCATCAATAGCTCCGAAGGAATCAAAGCGTTTAAAGAGCTGGCAAATTCTGTAATGGATAAGCAACATCCAGGTGATTACAATCAAGGAATCATGGAATTTGGGTCTTTGATGTGTATTCCGCAAAACCCCGACTGCGTATCCTGTCCATTAAATAGAAGCTGCATCGCATATAATTCTAATCGAGTAGCTGAACTACCTGTCAAGCTCAAAAAGACAAAGGTGGTGACCAAATATCACAATTATATGGTCGTATTAGATTCGAATGAACGTATTGTATTAGAACAGCGCAAAGGAAAAGGGATTTGGAATGGATTGTATCAGTTTCCACTTCTTGAGTCTGATGTAAATGTGACTCAAGCTCAAGTTGAGAAACACCTCAAATCATTCCCTTATATTAAAGAATACGAATTGAGTCTATTTAATCAAGAGGCGATCATTCACAAACTCTCTCATAGAAAGCTGCTTGCACATTTTTGGATTATCCAACTGAACTATCCCATTGAAAAGGCGATCCCTAAGTCACAATTGACTAACTTTGCAGTTCCAGTTTTAATTGCTAATTTTCTAAAAGCATTTAAAATTTACTAACTTTATCTATAAATAACTATTATGAGCGGAACACTAAACAAAGTGATGTTGATTGGACATTTGGGAGATGATGTAAAACTTCATTATTTCGAAGGAGGAAATTGCATTGGAAGATTTCCTTTGGCAACTAATGAGTCTTACACCAATAGACAAACTGGAGAAAAGGTTAGTAATACAGAGTGGCACAATATAGTTGTCAGAAATAAAGCTGCTGAAATTTGTGAAAAATACCTCTCAAAAGGAGATAAGATTTATGTGGAGGGAAGGTTGAAAACAAGACAGTGGCAAGGTGAGGACAACCAAACTAGATATACGACTGAAATTCATGTCAATGATTTTACCTTCTTGACCAATAAGGGAGAGTCGATAGATTCTAGTGCGATGCAAGGTCAAGGATCTTCAGCTCCAGCGACTCATACTCAGCCCCAAGTACATCAGGCTCCACAGCCTAGTTCAACCGCCCATGAGGAAGATGATTTACCATTCTAATTAATCTAAATTGGACCCCGAACCGAATATTTTATCGATAGCTACTCAGTCTCTTTGGGATGAGACGAACCTTATCTATTTAATAGTTCTGATAGTGCTTATATTTTGTTCAGCATTGATATCAGGATCAGAAGTTGCATTTTTTGGACTTTCTAAAACTGAATTGGACGACCTCATTGAAACCAATTCTTCAAGAGCAAAACTTGTAGTACAGCTTCAGGAAAAACCTAAAAAATTATTAGCGACTATTCTCATTGCAAACAATGCTATCAATATTGCTATTGTTCTCTTGTTTAGCTCTTTGATGGACGGTTTATTTAAAGAACCTCAACTTCTATTTAATTTGATTGATCTCAAGTTTTTTGTAGAAGTCATCGCAGTGACTTTTCTCATTTTAATGTTTGGTGAAATTTTACCTAAGGTATATGCCAATAGAAATCGAATGAGTTTTGCTTTGCTCATGGTATATCCTCTAAAAGTGGCTGATTTTATTTTTACGCCTTTGAGTGTGCCCATGCGTTCCATTAGTTTGTTTTTGCACAAACGCTTTGGGAAGTTAAAGACTAATATCAGTGTAAATCACCTATCGCAAGCCTTGGAGTTGACCTCTGAAGGAGATACTACTGATGAGGAACAAAAAATACTTCAAGGAATTGTGTCCTTTGGTAATACTGATACTAAGCAAGTGATGCGTCCTCGAATGGATATTTTTGGATTGAGTCAAGAATTAAAATTTACAGAGGTTCTCAATGAAATCACCCAACATGGATTTTCACGAGTTCCTGTCTATAAAGAGAATATCGACACTGTTATTGGAGTACTTTATATTAAGGACTTATTGCCTTATTTAGATCGTAAACAATTCAACTGGTTGGAGCTTATTAGAGACCCTTATTTTGTTCCTGAAAACAAAAAACTTGATGATTTACTCAAGGAATTTCAGGATATGAAAAATCACCTAGCTATTGTAGTTGATGAGTTTGGAGGAACTTCAGGTATTGTTACTCTAGAAGATATTATCGAAGAAATCGTAGGAGATATTTCCGATGAATTCGACGATGAAGATTTAGTGTATTCGAAACTCGATGATTACAATTACGTCTTTGAAGGAAAGACAACTCTCAAGGATTTTTACAAGGTAATCGGCATAGAAGATGAAACCCTTTTTGAGGAACAAAAAGGCGAGTCAGAAACCATTGCTGGTTTTGTATTGGAACTCTCGAAGAGCTTCCCAAAGCGTTCTGAAGTTATTTCTTTTAACGAATTTAAATTTAAGGTAGAGAGCCTCGATAAAAGAAGGATTAAACAAATCAAAGTAACGCTGCCAAAAGATGCTTAAAAGGCTCCTAGTATTACTGCTTTTTATATTGGGAATTTCCTGTGATGAGGTTGAGGTTTATCCTAAACCAGAGGCCAAATTAGCCTTGGAATATCCAACTCCTGTCGCACATCAGTACCGAAACGATCGCTTTGAATTCAGGTACAATGAACAGGCTCGACTGATGCCTACCTCAAAACAATCGTTTAGTTTTTATTATCCCAAGCTCAAAGCTTCTGTGTTTATGTACTACCTCGATCTGTCAGAGGGAATTGAAAAAAGACTTTATGATTTGGAACAAAAGGTAGCAGATCACCAAAAAATGGCTTCTGAAATAATCATGCACCCCTTTGTAAATCCAGATTCAAATAGTAGAGGAGCATTATATGAAATAAAAGGCAATGCTGCTTCACAGGCCCAATTTTATATCTCTGACCATAAGGAACATTTTATTCACGGAGCACTGTATTTTAAGACTAAACCCAATTACGATTCCATCTTGCCAGCGGCAAATTACGTCATGGAAGATCTCAAAGATTTTATGGAATCTATTCGTTGGAACTAAGAGGTTTTATTAACTTTATTGTCTCAATTTTACAGAATGAAAAAAGTAGTATTTACAGTTTTAGTTGCGCTGATAGCTTCCTGCAACTCCAACAATCAACAATCGGAAAACACCTCAAAAATGAAAGAGGTTATTGCTATTCACGATCAGGTAATGCCCAAGATGGGGACACTTGCTCGATTGGCTAGAGAGCTCAATGAAAAAATGGAAGCAGAGGGGGAGAACGATGAAATAGAGCAAGCTGTAAAGGATCTAGGAGCTGCCAAGACAAATATGATGGATTGGATGCGTGATTTTGGAGGAAAATTTTCAGCTGATGAAATTCTTAAAGGAGCTGAAATAAGTGATGACAAAATGAAATTACTCTTGGAAGAAGAGGTGGAAATTATTCAGGTAAGAGATCAAATTCTCAATAGTATTCAACGAGCTGAAATACTTTTAGCAAAAGAATAAAAAAAGCCGAGTTTAACACTCGGCTTTTTAGTTTAGTTGAAACTTCCCTGTGTAATCGTAGGGTTAATCTTGAGTTCTTCCACTTTAAATTCTAGTTCTTGTGGACCCATTTGTTGAGAAAAGATAAAGGGAAATTGAATTCCTTCTTGATCTTTATAGTCACTGAATTTAATTGTAGTTTCCATCGTCTGTCCATTCATTTCAACAGAGGTGCTCTCCATGATTTTTAGTCCAGATTTAGTGTCATAATAGGCGAATTGACCTTCAGTGATACTTATTTTATAGGCCTTTTGATCTCCAATTTGCTCGATGGATTCTATTTTGAGTTGATCTAAATCGAGTTTAAGCTCTTTAAAGAGTTGCGCTTCTTGAATCACCTTGTCGATTTGATCTTCAGGAATCGGCATTTTTTGTCCTCTTAGGGTCATATAGCCACTATCTCCATTAAAGACTTGTTCGCTCATCACATTCCCCATCATCGAAAGGGATTGCTTGTATTGTTGATCAGAAGTTTTTAATACTGAAAATTCAAGAGTCATTCCTTGCATTTCTGCTTTGGCTTTATAGGAGATCGCCTCGATGGTTTCTAAAAGAGATCTGCCTCCAATGGCGTCGAGGTACGCTTCAATCACTTTTTTTGCGTTTACACCTTCGGGGAGTTCTAATTCAAAGCTAGGTCGAACAACTGCTTTAGCTGTTTTGCTAAAATAATTGACAGGAATTTGACGTCCTTTAAAAGTCATATTTTCTAAGGGCTCTAAAACTTCTTGTCCTTTTCCAGCTACATAGACCTGTGTAGAATTGATGTTGAGATACTTTTTTGCAGCTGTTAACACATCTTTGGATTCTACTGATTCGAGTCGACTTAGATAGTTTTCATAAAAATCATCTGGCAGATTTTGGGTGGCTATATTTAAGGCGTAACGAGCTATGGTTTCTGGTTTTTCAATATCCATAATAAAGGAGCCAATGTAGTTCGCTTTGGCATCCGCTAACTCTTTATCGCTTACTAGTTCATTTTGAATGCGATCGACCTCTTCAAGGAGTTGAACTACAGCAGAGTCAGTTACGGCATTTCGAACGGAGGCATAGGCTCTAAAACGGGCCTTGTCGTATTTGTCATTGCTCAAAGTAGAGTACGACCCGTACGTATAGGCCTTGTCTTCTCTAAGGTTTAAAAACAGACGAGCAGAGGAGCCACCTCCTAGAATTTTATTAGCTAAAAGCGCATCTAAATAATCGTCATCACTCATTTTTAGATCGACCAATGACTGAACTGCAACAACGGATTGTTTTGCGTTTGGCATGTCGACAAAGTTGATGGCTACCTCATCAGAAGTTTTAGCTTTGGGTTGGTAGGAAGCAACTGCATCAGCTTTTTTCCAGTTTCCAAAGAGTGTTTTTGCTAATTTTTTAGCCTCTTTAAGTTCTACGTCACCTATGATGACCAGATAAGCATTATTTGGAATAAAATGTTCTTTGTAAAATTTGGTTACATCATCAACAGTAATTCCCTCAATAGATTCAGGAGTTTCAAATTCACCGTAGGGATGATCGTTTCCGTAGGCAACAGCTCTTTGAATACGAGCAGCAATGGCTTCTACACTTTTTTCATTGGACTTAAGTCCGGTAATGATCTTTTCTTTTTCTTTTTCGAATTCCTCTACATCAAAAGAAGGGTTTAAGGCACCTTCCGCCATAAGTTCCATGATTCTTGGATATACCTTAGACAGGGATTGTCCATAGGCAGAAAGGGCGCCAAAACTTAATTGAGCTCCCAGAAAATCAACCTCTTCGATAAAGTCATCTTTAGAAATGGAAGCAGAACCTTTTCCGAGCATGGCCGATAAAAGGCTACTAGTTCCTACCTTGTCACCCTCTAGGATAGGAGGAGTGTCAATACTTAGTTGAATGGATACTCTTGGTAATTTGTGATTTTCAACGATCAATACCTGAAGGCCATTTTTAAGTTTAAATTGTTCAGGTTTTTTCAATTGAATACTAGGCATGGGCCCAGCCTGTGGTATGGTAGATCGATTGATCTGTGCGGTTGCAGGGATGACAAGCCCCAATACAAATGCTATAAGTAGTAACTTTTTCATATTATTCTGTTTTAGATGGGGTTGGTAAGTAATCGATCACAACTCTTTGGTTATCTTTTAGGTATTTATCGGCAACTGCTTTAATTTCTTCTCTTGTGATCGATCGGTAGATATTAATTTGATCATTGATTAAATTGGTGTCCCCGTATAATAAATAATAACGCGCTAAAGAATTAGCGATTCCTTCGACACTTGAATTAGCATTGACAAAATTATTTTCAAAAATGTTGAGTAATTTTTGGTGATCGCGCTCTGAAATGAGTTCTGATCTCAAAGTTTCAACTTCACTGCTAATTTCGTCTACTAAAACATCTAGGGAAGTTTCTCCTACTGGTAGCGAATAGATCACGTACATTCCATAGTCCATATAGCCGATGTTAAAGGCACCTACTTCTAGGGCTTGTTTGTTTTCATCTACCATTTTTTTATAGAGTTTAGAGCTCTTGCCACCACTCAAATAGGTGGAAATCATATCGAGTACATAGGCGTCACGCTCTGCAAAACCAGGAGTTCTATAGGCAGTGATCATCGCAGGTATTTGAATGTTGTCATCAGTGGTAGTAGTTCTGATTTCTTCGATAATTGGTTCTTCGGCAGGAAAATTACGCTCTACCTTAGGCCCTGATGGTATAGGAGAGAAGTACTCGTCAATCTTAGTTTTAATTTGATCGATGTCGATATCTCCAGCAACAACTAAAACCGCATTGTTTGGATGGTAGTATTTATTTTTATATTCAATAAACTCCTCTAATGTTGCAGCGTCTAAGTCTTCCATATAACCGATGTTAGGGTCCTTATAAGGATGGACTTTAAATAGATTTGACTCTACAGTGGTCAAAAACTTTCCATAGGGGGCATTGTCTACTCTAAGCCTTTTTTCTTCTTTGACAACTTCATTTTGAGTATCCACACCAATCTTGTCAATCACAGGATGGAGCATACGTTCGGATTCTAGCCAAAGACCTAATTCAACTTGATTTGAAGGGAGCACTTCATAGTAATAGGTTCGATCTTGAGAGGTGTTGGCGTTGAGCCTTCCTCCTCTTGAGGAAACAATATTCATAAACTCTCCTCTTTCGATGTTTTTAGTTCCTTCAAAAAGGAGGTGTTCAAAAAAGTGAGCAAAGCCGGTTCGACCTTCTGTTCGATCTTTACCTCCTACGTTGTACATGACTGAGGTGGTCACTAGTGGAGCCGTTTGATCTTGATGTAGGATCACGTGGAGACCGTTGTCAAGATTGTATTCTTCAAAGCTCACTTGCTGCGCCATTGCAGGAGTGAAGATCAAAGAAAAGAGGGACAATTTTAAAAGTTTATGCATAATTTTTAAGTTTGATAATTGAAGAATGAAATTAATCAATATTCGTCGAACTAACAAATTAAGCGGATAAAGTGTATGATTTTGTAGTTAAGCTGTATAGCTGTGATTATTTGATTAAAAAAACTTTATTATTTTCTAAAAAGGAGCTATATTTGCACCCGCCTTTATAAAAAGGTATCATTAATTTATTATAATAATCAAGCTATGTACGCAATTGTAGAGATAGCAGGGCAGCAATTTAAAGTTGCAAAAGACCAAAAAGTATTCGTTCATCGTTTGGACGCAGAAGAGGGTTCGAAATTAAATTTCGACAACGTTCTTTTGTTAGATGATGAGAAGAATGTAACTATTGGCGCCCCGGCTATAAACGGAGCTTCTGTTGAAGCAAAAGTTTTAAAGCACCTTAAAGGTGATAAGGTAATCGTTTTCAAAAAGAAAAGACGTAAAGGTTACCGTAAGAAAAACGGTCACAGACAATATTTGACTGAGATCTTAATCGAAGGTATTTCTGCTTCTGGTTCTAAACCAGCTGCTAAGAAAGAAGCTGCTAAAGCGGAAGCAAAACCAGCTGCACCAAAGAAAGCTGAAGTTGCCTCTGAAGATTTAAGTTCAAAGACTGTAGCTGAATTGAAAGATTTAGCGAAAGCTAAAGGAATTGAAGGAATTTCTTCAATGAAGAAAGCAGATTTAATCGCTGCATTAAGTTAACCGATAAAAAGTTAAAAAATGGCACATAAAAAAGGAGTTGGTAGTTCGAAGAACGGTAGAGAATCAGAATCGAAACGATTAGGAGTTAAGATTTTTGGTGGACAAGCTGCAATTGCAGGTAATATTATCGTTAGACAACGTGGTACTCAACACAATCCAGGTGATAACGTATATTTAGGAAAAGACCATACCTTACACGCTAAAGTTGACGGTTTGGTTAAATTCCAAAAGAAAGCTAACGGAAAATCTTATGTATCTATTGAGCCTTTTGAGGTTTAAGATGAACTTGAGACCTTAACGATACAAAGCCTTCCATTTGGGAGGCTTTTTTTGTCTATTGTTTAATTATAAAAAAGACATTATCCTTGAAACAACAAAGCCTTCCATTTGGAAGGCTTTTGTATTTAAACTAGATGCTAATTAGATTAGTATCTGTAGTATTCTGGTTTGAAAGGACCTTTTTGTGGTACTCCTATATAATCAGCTTGGTCTTGCTTGAGCTCGGTAAGTTCTGCTCCAAGACGATCTAAATGAAGCGCAGCTACCTTTTCATCTAAGTGTTTTGGTAACATATACACTTGATTTTCATAAGCATCCGCATTCGTCCAAAGCTCGATTTGAGCAAGAGTCTGATTGGTGAACGAGTTACTCATCACAAAAGATGGGTGACCTGTAGCACAACCTAGGTTGACAAGTCTTCCTTCAGCAAGGACGATGATGTCTTTTCCATTGATGGTGTATTTGTCTACTTGTGGTTTGATCTCAATTTTAGAAGCCCCGTGATTTTTGTTGAGCCATGCCATATCGATCTCATTGTCGAAGTGACCGATATTACATACAATAGCCTTGTCTTTAAATGCCTCAAAGTGCTCACATCTCACAATGTCTTTATTTCCAGTGGTGGTAATCACAATATCAGCCTTAGGAGCAACAGTTTCTAAGGTCTTTACCTCAAAACCATCCATCAAGGCTTGAAGTGCACAAATAGGATCTATTTCAGTAACCGTTACAATAGAGCCTGCTCCTCTAAAAGAAGCAGCAGTTCCTTTACCTACATCACCATATCCACAAACGACTACTTGTTTTCCGGCAAGCATCACATCGGTAGCTCTACGAATCGCATCAACTGCCGATTCTCTACATCCGTATTTATTGTCAAATTTCGATTTGGTAACCGAGTCATTTACGTTAATTGCTGGCATTGGAAGTGTTCCGTTTTTAACTCTTTCGTATAAACGGTGAACTCCAGTAGTTGTTTCTTCAGAAAGACCATTGATACCTGAGGCGAGTTCTGGATAGCGATCTAAAACCATATTGGTCAAATCTCCACCATCGTCTAGGATCATGTTAAGTGGCTTGCGATCCTCTCCAAAGAAGAGTGTTTGTTCGATACACCAGTCAAATTCTTCTTCATTCATTCCTTTCCAGGCGTATACAGGAATCCCTGCAGCTGCGATAGCCGCAGCAGCGTGATCTTGAGTTGAGAAGATATTACAAGAAGACCAAGTCACTTCAGCTCCAAGAGCCACAAGGGTTTCAATCAGTACCGCTGTTTGAATGGTCATATGCAAACATCCAGCTATACGAGCTCCTTTAAGTGGTTGTTGTGCTCCGTATTCCTCTCGAAGCGCCATCAGTCCAGGCATTTCAGCTTCCGCTAGTTCGATTTCTTTTCTACCCCAGTCTGCTAAAGAAGTATCTTTAACTTTAAAGGGAACGTAAGGTATTGTCGATGTACTCATAACTTTTGATTACTTTCGTAGTATAGCTTTTAATTAGACCGCAAAGATACAAAACAGAATTCGATTTATGCCACTTTACAAATCCATACATTTTGATGAGAACACTAGAGTGCACCTTTGGAAACTCACTGAAACTGAAGAAGAACTTCATCAGGGAATTAGGCTCAAACCTTCGAGTGTCAAGAGGGTCAATTCAATGAAATCTGAAATGCATCGAAGAGGGTATTTGAGTATTCGTCACTTGCTTAAAATTGAGGAGCTATCGGATGATGATCTCTATTACGACGACAATGGAAAGCCCCATTTAGAAAACGATCACTATATTTCTATCACCCACTCATTTGAATTTACCGCCATCATTGTGAGTTCCAATAGAGCTGTGGGAATTGACATTGAAAAACAACGTCCTAAAATAGTAAAGATCGCTCATAAGTTTTCGACTTATCCACTTTTGGAACATCAGCGAAACGATGCTGAAATCATTGCGAAACTCACCTGTATATGGGGAGCAAAGGAATCCATTTACAAGATTTACCCCAAGCCAGGTTTGAGCTTTTTACAACATATTGATATCGATGATTTTCACCTTGTAGATGAAAAGACCACAGGTCATATTCACTTTAACAATGCCAGGGTGTATTTCGATGTGCATTTTGAACCTGTTGAAAATTATTGCTTGGTATACGCATTAGCCTAACTCATGGAAGAACGATCGATTTGGTATCTGGTATTTGAACCCTATTATTCAATGGACACCCATCTCATTGTCCTTGAAATGATCGCTGTACTCTTTGGGTTTTTTAGCGTTTGGTATGCTAAAAAAGAAAACATCTGGGTATTTCCAACGGGTATTATTAGTACTGTTCTTTTTGTGTACCTGCTATGGGTATACTCACTTCTAGGCGATATGTTGATCAATGCTTATTACACTGCATTAAGTGTATATGGTTGGTGGGTTTGGACAAGAAAGGATGATTTAAACAATGTCGTCTCCATCTCTAGGACCAGTCCTCAAGAGAAGAGAAAATCAGTCATTTTCATTTTCATCACAATGCTCTTTGTAATTCTAGTGTATCGTTATTTTGATAAATTCACTTCTTGGACTGCTTATGTTGACACCATTACCACCGCTATATTTTTTGTTGGAATGTGGCTGATGGCAAAGAAAAAAATTGAAAACTGGACCTTTTGGATTGTAGGGGATTTGATATCGATTCCCCTTTATTGGTATAAAGGCCTTATCTTTACCTCGTTTCAATATTTAATCTTTACAGCAATTGCCCTAATGGGTTATATGGAATGGAAAAGACGCTTAGACAACAACCTTCAACAGTAGTAAAAGTAGCTTTATTTGGCCCTGAATCTACCGGTAAAACAACACTTTCAGAACACTTAGCACGCTATTACAACTCGGTTTGGTGTCCAGAATACGCCCGAGAATACCTTCAAAAAAAGTGGAATAACGAGCGTAAAGTCTGTGAAGAAAAAGACATGTTACCCATAGCTTTCGGTCAGATTGAAACAGAAAATGAACTCGCTCAAAAAGCAACGGACGTTCTTATTTGCGATACGGATCTCTTAGAGACCATGGTGTACTACGAGCTTTATTACAAAACTTGTGATCCGCTGATTAAAGAGGCTGCACTTGCTAATTCCTATGATTTGTATTTTTTAACCTATATCGATGTGCCTTGGGAATACGATGATTTAAGAGATCGTCCCGACCAACGAGAGGAACTCTTTGAGCATTTTAAAAATACCTTGGATCGATATAATAAACCGTATATCATCCTCAAAGGAGATAAAAAGCAGCGCTTAGCTACTGCAACAAAGGTCATTGATGAACTCATTTCAAAAAATAAAAGGAAAAATAATTAAATCTAAAATTTAGTTATAACTTTGACCTATCTCAAAGGGGTGCTCTTCCAAGAGCTGAGATTATACCCAACGAACCTGGGCAGGTAATGCTGCCAAGGGATTATTTAAACTATTTATTTTTTAACCTGAATAATGACCCCTTTTATTCGTAATTTTTTATACGAATGAAAATTTTATTCACAACAATGAGCGCAGTCCTATTTGGTCTTTCGGTCAATGCTCAACAACAATCTCAGGACAGTATTCAAAAGGTAGAACTCGAAGAAGTATTTGTGTCAGCTATTAGGGCCGACAAAAAAATGGCTGTGAGTTATACCAATGTGAAAGCAGAAGAGTTAGCGACTAGAAATCTCGGTCAAGATTTGCCAATTCTGCTTAATTATCTTCCAGGAGTGGTAACGACTTCTGACGCAGGAGCTGGTATTGGTTATACCGGTATTCGTGTAAGAGGTTCGGATGCGACCAGAGTCAATGTTACCATTAACGGAATTCCTTACAATGACGCCGAATCTCAAGGAGTTTATTGGGTGGATTTGCCTGATTTTGCTACTTCTGTTGAGAGTCTTCAACTTCAAAGAGGAGTGGGGACTTCCACCAATGGAGCAGGAGCTTTTGGAGCTTCTTTGAATTTGAGTACATCTTCTACATCAGAAGAATTTTCAGGGATGATTCGATCTTCTGTAGGTAGTTTTAACACTTTTAATAACAGTGTTTCTTTTAACACCAAAGCATATGGAGGCTTTTCATTTTCAGGACGTTTTTCAAAGATTGTATCTGACGGTTATGTCGACCGAGCTTCTTCAGATCTGAAGTCCTATTTCGTTCAAGGAGCTTTTAAAGATGAGAATACGCATATTAAGGCCCTAGTTTTTGGAGGACACGAACGCACTTATCAAGCTTGGTATGGAGTTGATGCTTTCACTCTTGAAAATGATAGAACCTACAACTATGCGGGTTATTACCTCAATGATGCTGACCAGGTAAACTTTTATGAAGATCAGGTCGATGACTATTTGCAAAATCATATGCAGTTGATTTGGAATCAAAAACTATCTAATGGATGGTCTTCAAATATGGCACTACACTTTACTCATGGTGAAGGTTTTTACGAGGAGTACAACGAAAACGGAAGTGATGATGACGTGACTCGAAAATGGTTAGATAATGATTTTTACGGATCGGTCTTTTCAGTTGAAAAGTCAGATGATAAGAGTCAATTAATCATGGGTGGTGGAATCAACACCTATAAGGGCAGACATTTTGGAGAATACGTTTGGTTTCAAAACAGTTCCTCAGCTCAAAGTAGTCTTTTTTACGACAACGATTCCAATAAGAATGATTTAAACTTTTACCTCAAATACCGCTATGATCTCAATGATCGTTGGAGCACCTATTTTGATGTGCAGAACCGTTGGGTGACCTATCAAACAGAGCTTAAAACGGGTGAGCAAATCGATGATCAATTTAGTTTCTTTAACCCTAAGGCTGGATTGACTTTTAGCATCAATAAGGCACAACATTTTTACGCTTCCTATGCTAAGGCGCATAGAGAGCCGAATCGTACCGATTACAAAAATGGAAGCCCCAAGCCTGAATCACTTGATGATTTTGAACTGGGATATCGTTTCTTAAATTCGAAAAGTGCCCTCAATGTCAATTGGTTTTATATGAATTATAAAGATCAATTAGTGCTCACAGGAGCTCTTAGTGAGGTTGGTGCACCTATTCGTGAAAACATCGGATCTAGCTTTCGAATGGGAATCGAAATCGATGCCTCTGTAAGACTTAACGATCAATGGAACTGGATGCCCAACATCAGTATTAGCAAGCACAGAAATAGGGACTTCTTCTTTGAAAGAGACGGCTCACTTCAAGACTTAGGAAACACCCATATCGCTTATTCTCCAGGATTAATTGTCGGAAATATTCTAATGTATACACCTTCGGAAAACTTGAATTTAAGTCTGATGACAAAGCATGTGTCGGATCAGTATATGGGAAATATCGACTCTGAGAATTCACTTTTAGAAGCTTATACTGTGAGTGATTTCAATGCTTCCTATACACTTAAAAACAATTGGAATTTAGACATTCAACTGAACCTTTTGGTCAACAATATCTTTAATGTTGAATACGTAAGCAATGGTTATTTTTATACCTATGACGATACTTGGTCAACTCCTGGAGTGACGACCACCATTGAAGGTGCTGGATATTATCCCCAGGCGACTAGGAACTTCTTATTTGGAGCAGTAATTGGCTTTTAATTAATTGTAGATTCTAAGGACATCACCCGAGAGTTGGGTGTTGTACTCTAAAAGGTCGTAATACACCCCTTCAGAGGGACGGTTGAGTAATTGACCGGTAAAAAGACTGTAATTCAATTCATCACAATCACAAATTCCGCTTTGTCCTGTCACTTGTAGGAGAGAGCAGGAATTTGGGATGTGGTTGGAGCAACTGGCTTCAAAGGCCCTAAACTGATCAAATCCTACATTCATTACGTAAATACCTCTAGTGCCTACTCCAGCTTCACTAATATAGACGGGATTACCGATGGAAGTTAAATTGTTATAGGAGGGTAAACTCAAATTGACAGATACTGAAAATCGAACTTCTTGTAAATAGGGATTCCTCCTTGTTTGTTGCTTGGTACAAGAGATTGCTAATAAGCTAAGTATCAAAAAAGTACTATTTGAAAAGTATCTAAACATCTGTTAATTTCATCGTGGTATTAAAAATAATATATATATTTGTACAAGGTCCTCTTCGAGAGGATTTTTCTATTTATAAAACGAATTAAGATGAGTAATGTCAGTTATTACACCGCAGAAGGATTAAAAAAGCTAAAAGAGGAACTGGACTTCTTACGTGATGTAGAACGTCCCAAAGCTTCTCAGGCTATTGCAGAGGCTAGAGATAAAGGTGATTTATCTGAGAATGCCGAGTACGATGCAGCCAAAGAAGCTCAGGGTCTTTTAGAAATGAAGATTTCAAAATTGGAAGAGGTGGTTGCCAATGCGCGAATCATCGACGAATCTCAATTGGATACTTCAAAAGTATTAGTCCTTTCGACTGTGAAGATTAAAAATAAAGTCAACGGAGCTCAAATGAGCTATACACTTGTTGCAGAAAGTGAAGCCGACCTCAAGACCAATAAGATTTCTGTAAGTTCTCCTATTGGAAAAGGGCTTTTAGGTAAGAAAGTAGGAGATACTGCTGAAATTAAAGTTCCTAATGGAACGATTGAATTTGAAATTCTAGAAATTACTAGATCCTAATGGCAAGTATTTTTACCAAAATTATCAATCGTGAAATTCCAGCCTATATCATAGCTGAGAACGAGGATTGTATTGCCTTTTTAGACGTTAACCCCAATGCAATGGGTCATACCTTATGTGTTCCAAAACAAGAGGTTGATAAAATTACCGATTTAGATGATGCGACTTATTTGTCCTTGATGAAGTTTTCTAAAAAAGTGGCAATTGCAATTGAAAAGGCGGTTGTCTGTAAACGTGTTGGATTTACGGTAATTGGACTTGAGGTTCCTCATGTTCACGTTCATTTGATTCCACTCAATACAATGGCAGATGCTACTTTTGGAAAGAAAGAATCCCTTTCTAAAGAAGATTTTCAATCTGTATGTGATTCGATTAAGGCGGCGCTTTAAGATTCCGCTATTCCCTTTCTAAATTTTAACTCAAAGGTGGTTCCATTGGATGAACTTTCAATTACGGAGATTTTACCCTTGTGATATTCTTCAACAATCCTTTTGGCGAGTGAAAGGCCTAAGCCCCAACCTCTGGTTTTAGTGCTGTATCCAGGTTTAAATATCGACTTGAGTTTGTTTTGTGGTATTCCTGGCCCCTGATCTTTTATATAAACAGAGCAGGATAAATGTTGTGTTTTAAAGCTGATTTCAACCCTACCACTTCCATTCATGGCATCGATGGCATTTTTAATAATGTTTTCTAAGCACCAAAAATAAAGCGGTTTGTTGAGGGCTATTTGTTGCTCTGAAAAGGATTCATCCACAGTGAGCTCAATGTGCTCTGGAAACCTTCTCTTGAGATAGAGAACCCCTTCTGAGGTAGTTTTTACCAGTGGGTAAAGTGTCAATTTTGGACTCGCGCCTATCTTTGAGAATCGATCGGTAATCAAATTAAGTCGATCGATATCCTTGTCCATCTCATCGGTGATTTCTTGTTCAACTCCTTTGGATTTTAGTAGGTTGTTCCATCCCATTAGCGCCGATAGAGGAGTGGCAATTTGATGTGCTGTTTCTTTGGCCATACCTGCCCAAAGTTTGTTTTGTTCGGATACTTTAACGGATTTCATATAGAAATAGAGAATCGCAGAAAACAATACTAGAATAAATAAAAGCCCTAATGGGTAGTATTTGAGCTTGTTTAAGATAGGAGCATCGCCATAGTAAAGCGTTGCGATTAAACTGTCTTCGTGTTTTAATAAAATGGGTTTGTTCTGTGATCTAAATTCTTCGAGCTTTTCTTTTAGTTTATCAGTTTGTTTCAAGATGGATTGATCCATATTGTTAACTCCTGTCGATCCGTCTTTGTTGACCAAAATCATGGGAGTGTCCTTATTGGATTGAAAAATTTGAAGAATTAAAGGCCCTTGATTCATTTGATCAGTTGAAGCCATAAATTCAGTCTGGGCAGTTGCCCATATCTCCATCTTTTCTCTCTCAAGGGTTTTGAATTTCTCAAAAAACACATTGGTATTCCACAATATAAGACTGACAATACCCAGCGCACTGAGAATGATGACCCAACGTATTTCGTTATAAGTGAATTTCAAAAGTGTCGATTTTTACCTAAAGATACTTTTTATTGTAAAAAGTCCACAGAAATCTGTAGTTCTAATGTTGATTTCTTATTTTTATAACCCAATTTTACAAACACAAATTCACAATGGAAATTCAAGGAAAGATTACAGTTTTAAAAGACACACAGGTTTTTGGAAATAAAGGTTTTAGAAAAAGAGAGATCGTTATCAATACTCAAGAGCAATATCCACAACCCATATTAGTTGAATTTGTGCAGGATAAATGTGATGTTTTAGATTCTTTTCAAGTAGGTCAAGATGTTAAAATTAGCATTAATCTAAGAGGAAGAGAATGGACGAGTCCACAAGGAGAAGTTCGTTATTTTAACTCGATTCAAGGTTGGAGAATAGAAGCATTGACCGCTGAGGCACCTTCCAATGGGATGCCACCGATGCCTCCAGCAGAAGCCTTTACTCCAGCTGATGATATCTTAGAAGAGGATTCAGACGACCTTCCATTTTAAATTGTAATCATCATGGAACTCAAACGCTGTTGGTGGTCACAAGGGGATGCCCTCTATGAGTCTTATCACGACAAGCAGTGGGGAGTTCCAGTATACGATGACGAGCTCCTATTTGAATATCTTCTCCTAGAGACCTTTCAGGCAGGACTTAGTTGGATCACCATACTTCGAAAGCGAGAAAATTTTAGAAAGGCTTTCGATGATTTTAAGTATCAAAAGATCGCTACCTATTCTGAAGAGAAACAGCTGAAACTTCAAGAAGACTCGGGAATAATCAGGAATAAACTAAAGATAAAAGCGGCGATTAGCAATGCTCAAGCTTTCATGAAAATTCAAGAGGAATTTGGGAGTTTTTCAAATTATTTTTGGCAGTGGACTGATGGAAAACCCATCCTCAATCACTTTAAATCTAAAGAAGAGGTCCCTGCAACTACGGAGCTTTCAGACGCTATGAGTAAGGATTTAAAAAAGAGGGGTTTTAAATTTGTTGGGTCTACCATTATCTACGCTCATATGCAGGCGACTGGAATGGTCAACGATCATTTAACAAGCTGTCCTTGTCATCCTTTGAATAAAGATTAACGCTTCGAAAATAAATAGTAGATGACACCCCATTGGTTGCCGTCTTTTCCAGGCATAAAGGTGGTTTTTTGAGCGTATTCTTGAGCTGTTTCTAACAAACATCCATTGTTGGTAGTCGAACTCTTTTGATTGATATTCGTTTCCATGACATTGCCCGAGGCACTTACTAAGATATTGACTGCAACTTTACCACCCATATCACAGATATAGATGGGAACTGCTATTTTTCGATGGGTTCTATTGGCTAGACTATACCAAATTCTAGTATCTTTTTTAAAGTTATTGACCTCATCGGGAATACCTATGGAATCAATACGGTCTTGAATATTGTTAGCCTGTAGTGCTCTGAGCTTGAGTTCAAAATCAGAGGCAATTCCTTCTAATGCTCCTTCCTCATTGAGTTTCTCTGCCTTTTCAAGAGCGTTGGGAGTATTCTTTGCTGGCGGAGGGGTTGCAAAGGTTTCTTTTAGAGAACTGTTATAGGCTTTGTTAGTCTTTGGAGTAGATTCTTCAATCGGCTTTTCTTCTTTTTTTTCTTCGTCGATTTCTGGTTCCTTTTCCTCGGGTTCTTCTATGTTGAGTTCAATCAGAATTTCATTGGCGAAACTTCTGAGTTTGAGTTGATAGGATAGGAAGAGAAAAACGACTAAAATTAAACTGCTAATCGCCAGTGCCCATTGTTTTCTGTTGAGGTAAGTAGACCACTTTACAAAGACGCTTAAGAAGTTGTCGAACCCATTCATCTTATTGATCTTTAAAACCTATTTGGGTTTTGAATTCATCGATACTGAGTGCGTCTTTTACATTATATGCTCCAATGCCTTCTCTTCGAAGTGCCGATAAATGCGCTCCAGAGTTGAGTGCTTGTCCAAAATCATGAGCGAGAGATCGAATATAGGTTCCCTTGCTACATACGACTTTGAATTTCACTATTGGAAATTCAATAGCGGTGATCTCAAACTGATCGATTTGAATGGTTCTGGGTTTGATTTCTACAGCCTCTCCAGCTCTTGCAAACTCGTAGAGACGCTTACCATCTTTTTTTAAAGCAGAAAACACAGGAGGGTATTGTTCAATACTTCCGATGAATTGTTTGGTAGTGTTATAAATGAGTTCTTCACTGATATGATCTGTCGGGTAGGTCTTATCAATTGCTGTTTCAAGATCATAGGAAGGAGTGGTGCTTCCAAGGGTGATTGCTCCTGTATAGATTTTGGTCTGACCTTGAATTTCTTGAATTGTTTTGGTGTGCTTTCCGGTGCATATAATTAATAGGCCAGATGCGAGAGGGTCAAGTGTTCCAGCATGCCCCACCTTTATTTTTTTTATATCGAAGCGTTTTCGAATGGCCCACTTGATTGCATTCACTGCTTGAAAGGAGGTCCAGTGGAGCTCTTTGTCAATCAAAAGTGTTTGTCCTTTTGTAAAGTCTTCAGCAGTAAGTGTCTTCATATTAAGCAAACAAAGAATAGGCAATAGATAAGATTCCTATTGCAGCACAATAGTATCCAAAATAATGTAATTTACTTTTTCTAACCAATGAAATCATCCATTTACAAGCGATGAGTCCAAAGACGAAAGCTGCGATAAAACCAGCCATCACAGCAGTCGTATCTGCTGGGTTAAAAACAATGTCACCAGAGAGGGCGTCTTTGGCTATTTTTCCAAAGATGAGCGGGATGACCATTAGGAACGAAAATCGAGCAGCCTTAGTGCGGTCTGTTTTTAAGAGAACTGCAGTAGCAATCGTAGCACCAGATCTCGAGATACCTGGAAGCATGGCAATTGCTTGTGCAATCCCGATGATTCCTGATGATTTTATTGAAATGGATCGATCGCTTTTTGCAGCTCGGTCCGTTAAGATGAGTAAAATTGCTGTGATAACGAGCATGAGTCCAACCAGTAACACATTGGAAGTAAATAAGGCGCTGAGCTGTTCTTCAAAGAGAAGACCTACAATAACTGCAGGTATCATCGACACTACAATCTTCAACACATAGAGGCTTTGCTCGTTTTTCTTAAAGGCAAAAAGTCCCTTGAATAGGTCTAAGATGTCTTTGTAAAAGACTACTACGGTAGAAAGTGCTGTTGCAAAATGAAGTACAATGGTAAACAAAAGGCTTTGCTCTGCCACTAGGCCATCACCTAGTATGGCCTTGGTAAGCTCGATATGACCACTAGATGATACGGGTAAAAACTCAGTAAGTCCTTGGATGATCCCAAGGATGATCGCGTCAATTGTTTCCATAGTTATTTTTTAGAGGTCGTTAAGATTGCATACACTTGAATTCCCAGTCCGATTAAAACTAGTGTAGGAGCAAGACGAATTCTTCTAAAATTGTAGATCTCTGGATTAAAAACATTAGGGTCATCTGAATGACCTCCAGACATGAGTATAAATCCCAAGGCCATGCATCCTAAGCCGATGAATAAAAATTTATAGTTTTTCTTTTGGAATAAAAACTCTTTTTTTGATTCCTCTTTTCTGTTTTTCATAGTCGTATTCTTAGTAATAGAGTGCAGCGGTTCTCAAGTTTAAGAATCGTTGTGCCGCAAAAAAAGTGCTGATCCAAGCGATTAGAATTCCTAACACAAAAATCCCGCCAATGACGATTGCCATGGTTTTGAAATCTTCTAGTAAATGGAGTTCGGGCAGATTGACTTGTACGTAATACAGGCAAATTAATAGAGCAACACTAGCAATAAAAGCTCCGATGATTCCCAATTTAATATTTTGAAGGATAAATGGTTTTCTGATAAAGCCTTTTGTAGCTCCAACAAGTTGCATGGTTTTAATGATAAAGCGTTTGGAATATATCGAAAGTCTAATAGAACTGTTGATCAGTAAAAAAGCTACAAAGCTCATCACAGAACTAATCACTAAGATCCAAAAACTGATTCTTTTGACATTCTCATTTAACAATTCTACAAGGGGTTTGTCATAGGAGACTTCAGAAACTTCAGCAATTGATGCTAATTCATCAGCGATTAATTGTATCATCGCTGGGTTGACAAAGTCTGCTTTTAAACTCAGTTCAAAGGCATCTTGTAGCGGATTATAGCCAATAAATTCCATAAAGTCTTCGCCGATATCTTCTGAAAATTCTTTTGCGGCCTCTTCCTTTGAAATAAAGCGACTCGACTTGGTGTACTCCGCCATGGTGAGCTGTTGTTCCAATTGTTTGATACCGACCTCTGTAGCGGATTCTGAAAGAAAGATATTGATATTGATTTGTTCTTTAAAATGATCTCCAAGACGTTGTGTGTTTAACACTAATATTCCTAGAATTCCCATCAGAAACAGGACGAGGCTAATACTCAAACTGACTGAAAAGTAGGAGGAGATTAACCTGCGTTTTTGGTATTTGTCAAATGCCTTACTCATATAGTTCTCAAAGGTAAATAAAAAGCGGCAGAAGTAACAGCATGTATTTAATTGAATCAAATTCATCTGAATAATAGGAAATTAGCTGTTCTAAGGCTAGGGGACTGCTTCATTTTTGTTATTTTTGTGCCCTCTTCATTAGAGTTATTACAAGTTATGGATTACAATTTCAATCAAATAGAAGCCAAGTGGCAGGCTTATTGGTCAAAAAACCAAACCTTTAAAGCGGTCAACAATTCAGATAAGCCTAAGTATTACGTCTTAGATATGTTTCCTTATCCCTCTGGAGCTGGATTACACGTTGGACACCCACTAGGTTATATTGCCTCTGATATTTACGCTCGTTTTAAGAGACATCAAGGTTATAATGTCTTACATCCAATGGGTTATGATTCCTTTGGACTCCCGGCTGAGCAATACGCTATTATGACAGGAACTCACCCTGCTGTGACCACTGCTCAGAATATCAAGCGTTATCGTTCACAGTTGGATAAAATTGGGTTTTCTTTTGATTGGAGTAGAGAGGTGAGAACTTCTAATGAAGATTATTACAAATGGACTCAGTGGATTTTTTCTCAATTGTTCAACTCTTGGTACAATCGAACTTCTGATAAGGCCGAATCTGTTCAGGAGCTGATTCAGCTTTTTGAAACCAGTGGAAATCAAGAGGTGAATGCCGTTTGTGATCCAGATGTGATTGATTTTTCAGCAGAAGATTGGAAGGGATTTGATCAAAAGCAAAAAGAAGAGATCTTGCTTCAATACCGATTGACCTATTTGGCAGAAACTGAAGTAAACTGGTGTCCAGAACTGGGAACCGTACTGGCTAATGATGAAATTGTAGGAGGAGTATCCGAACGAGGAGGACATCCAGTAGTTCGAAAAAAGATGTTGCAGTGGAGTATGAGAATCTCAGCTTATGCTCAACGACTTTTAGACGATTTGCAAAAGATCGATTGGCCACAGCCCTTAAAAGATACACAGACCAATTGGATTGGACGTTCTACAGGAGCAGAGGTTGTTTTTAAAACGATTCCAAACGAAGATCAATCTCAGGAATTTGACATCGAAGTTTTTACTACAAGACCGGATACTATTTTTGGAGTGAGCTTTATGACATTAGCACCAGAACACGAATTGGTTTCAAAATTGACAACTAAAGCTCAGAGGGAAGCGGTTGAAGCCTATATTGAGGCGACAGCAAAGCGTTCAGAGCGCGATCGTATGGCTGATGTAAAAACCATCAGTGGAGTCTTTACGGGTTCTTATGTGGCGCATCCATTTACTGGTGAACAAGTACCTATCTGGATTGGAGATTACGTATTAGCTGGTTATGGAACGGGAGCTGTAATGGCCGTTCCTTGTGGTGATCAACGCGATTACGATTTTGCAAAGCACTTTGGAATTGAAATTCCCAATATCTTTATGGATGTGGATATCAGCGAGGAGGCTTTTGAAGACAAGGCGAATACCAAAATAGATCATTCTGAATTCTTGACGGGTTTAACTCATAAAGAAGCGATGAAAAAAATAATAGCAGCTATTGAAGAAAAAGGCTGTGGTAAAGCGAAAGTGAACTTTAAACTCAGAGATGCCGTCTTTAGTAGACAGCGTTACTGGGGAGAGCCCTTTCCAATTTATTATAAGGATGGAATGCCTCAACTAATCGATGCTTCACATCTTCCACTTCAACTTCCAGAAGTTGAAAAATACCTTCCTACTGAAACAGGAGAACCACCACTGGGTAATGCCCTAGTTTGGGCATGGGATACCAAGGCAAATGAGGTGGTATCAAACGAGCTCATCGATCACCAGACGGTTTTTCCATTAGAGCTCAATACCATGCCAGGATGGGCTGGAAGTTCCTTCTACTTTAATCGTTATATGGATGCTCATAACGCTGATGAAATCTTCTCCAAAGAGGCGATGGACTACTGGCAGGATGTCGACTTATATATCGGTGGTTCAGAGCATGCTACAGGACATTTGCTCTATGCGCGTTTTTGGCAAAAGTTTCTCTTCGACAGAGGAATTGTGACCAAGGATGAATTTGCTAAGAAACTCATCAACCAAGGTATGATTACTGGGACCTCTGCTTTTGTACACAGAATACCAAACACCAATACCTTTGTGTCAAAAGGTCTTATCGGATCTAGAGAATTACAACCGATTCACGTCGATGTGTCAATGGTGAATGCTTCGGATGAGTTAAACATTGAAGCTTTTAAAGCTTGGAGACCTGAATTTGAAAACGCTTCTTTTGAATTGGAAGATGGATTGATGGTTTGTACAAGGGAAGTCGAAAAAATGTCCAAATCCAAATACAATGTTGTAAGTCCAGATGAAATTTGTGAAACTTATGGGGCAGATTCACTTCGACTTTACGAAATGTTTCTTGGGCCATTAGAACAATCAAAACCTTGGAATACGGCAGGAATTACAGGAACTCACGGGTTCTTAAAAAAACTTTGGAAGCTTTGCTTTGATCAAAATGGACTTAAGCTGACCGAGAGTGAACCGACTAAGGATGCCTTAAAAACCTTACATAAGACGATTGCTAAGGTAACCGAAGATATCGATAACTTCTCGTTTAACACTTCGGTATCAACTTTTATGATCTGTGTCAATGAACTCAGTAGTCAAAAGTGTACTTCGAGAGCGATCTTAGAGCCATTGGCTGTGTTGATTTCTCCCTATGCACCTCATATTGCAGAAGAATTGTGGGAGCAGATGGGGCATACAGAGTCGATTGCATTTGCAGCCTTTCCTAAATTTGAATCGAAGTATGTAGTTGAAGATGAAAAGGAGTATCCAATTTCATTTAACGGAAAGATGCGTTTTACTTTTTCATTACCACTGGACTTATCGAAAGAGGAGATCGAAAAGAGAGTTTTAGAACATCCAAAAACTCAAGAACAATTAGCAGGTCGTACTCCTAAGAAAGTAATTGTTGTTCCCGGTAAAATAGTCAATATTGTCGGTTAATGGATCCATTTGAACTCATAGGTTATGCTGCAGCTACTCTAGCTACTCTGGCTTTTGTGCCACAGGTGGTTAAATCCTATAGAGATAAATCGACCAAGGATATTTCACTTGTGATGTATCTAGTGTTCTTTACAGGAGTGGTTCTTTGGCTCATCTATGGAATTCATTTAGAATCGATGCCGATGATTATTGCTAATACGATTACTGCGCTCTTGGCACTTTCAATCATCATACTGAAGATCAAACACAAATAAGACAGCTTGTCAGTTAGCTGCTAAAGTCTGTTAATTTTTTAGATTGAATTCGATTTGGTTCTATTTTTGTTTTAGAGTTTCTATCTAAAATCTTAAAACTATGATGACTTATTATATTCTCATTGGACTGATAGCGCTTGTATCGATGTCGGTGAGCAGTAAATTAAAACGAAAATTTAAAGAGTACTCTCAATTGCATCTCTCTAATGGTATGAGTGGTGCAGAAGTTGCTGAAAAAATGCTTCACGACCACGGTATCTACGATGTTCGCGTGATTTCTACACCGGGTCGTTTAACAGATCACTACAATCCCAAGGACAAGACGGTTAATTTATCTGAAGCGGTATACGCACAAAGAAATGCAGCAGCAGCAGCTGTGGCCGCTCACGAATGTGGACACGCTGTTCAACATGCTCAGGCTTATTCTTGGCTTCAAATGAGATCTCAGATGGTGCCTATGGTTCAGGTTGCTTCTGGTTTGTCACAATGGGTGATTATGGGAGGTTTAATCTTATCGGCTACTTCAGCTTTGGGATCGAGCTTGATGCTTATGGGAATTATTCTCTATGGAATTGTCACTGCTTTTACGCTTGTGACCCTACCAGTTGAATACGATGCCAGTCATAGAGCGATCAAATGGATGGAAGCCAAGAACATTGTGAATCAACAAGAATTAGCAGGAGCTAAAGACTCTTTAAAGTGGGCTGCGAGAACCTATTTGGTAGCAGCCATTGGAGCCTTGGCTACCTTGGCTTATTTCGTGCTTCGATTCTTAGGATCTAGAGACTAATCTACAATTGAATTTGTCGATCGATTTGTTGATCTAGAGAGATAAAAGTCTCAGTTCTAGACACCCCTTCAATTTGCTGAATCTTTTTGTTGAGAAGGTCCATTAAATGGGCGTTGTCGCGACAGAGCACTTTGATTAAAATCGACCAGTTTCCAGTAGTGTAGTGGCATTCTAATACTTCGGGTATGGCTTTTAGGGCTTTGATTGCTTTTGGATTGCTCATGGCTTTGTCCAAGAAGATACCCACATATGCCATAGTGTTATAGCCTACTACTTTTGGGTCAACAATGAACTTGGATCCTTTGATAATACCTGAGGATTCTAATTTTCGAAGACGTTGGTGAATAGCAGCTCCTGAAATCCCAATATGCCTTGCGATTTCAAGAATCGGTTTCCTGGCATCTTCCATCAAAAATCTTAGGATTTCTTTGTCAATCCCATCTAGAGTTAACGTATTGTTGGTAAAGTTCATTATTTGATTTCAATTTGTAACAAATATACGAAATAAGATTACAGTCCAATGACTTCTGGATTGTAGCCTAAGTAATCACATTCGCGTTCTTTAAAGTGAATTCCAAACTCGTTCAATTCTTTTAAGACGACCTCGTAGATATCTTTGTGAATGGGTATTTGAATACCCTTGAGTTTAAATTTGTTATTGAGCATTTGAATGGCAGTAATTCCAAGTGGAAGTCCTACTGTTTTAGCCATGGCAGTATAGCGGTGGTCGGATCCAATAACCCCCATAGAAGCATCGATTTGTTTGAGTTCTCCATGGAGCTGATATCCAAACTGATGATACATCACGATCATATCCTTATCGCTTTCTTTTAAGCTCCATTTTTTGCTGAGAATTTCTTGTAGTATTTCAGCAGGTGTTCCGTTGTCAGTTTCAATAAAACAATCGTCTTTAAATAAGTCGAGATCGATGAGTTTGTCCCACACAATATCGTCCTGATCGATTTTGAGATAGTGTTTGAGTTTGAGTTCTACCGTATTGGTCGGAGAATAAGGGAGAAACATATTGGTAAATGCTCTATAGCTCATTCCCTTTGAATTCGATATGCGATAGGTATCATCGGTAATCCCCAATTCTACAAGTAAATTCCATGCTCTTGAAAAGCCAACCTTTCGAATGGTACCTCTATATAGGGTTCGAATATCGTCTAATTCATAAGCAGATTGATACTTGAGAGAATCTCTATTGGCATAGGCTTCGAATTTGCCAAATCCCTCAATGTCGAGGAATTCAGTTCTTCTAAAAAGTTTTTGATAAGGGATGTATTTATAAGTTCCTTCTTGAAGGAATTTAGCGGTACCACCTTGACCAGCCACCACTACATTTCTGGGATTCCAGGTGAATTTGTAGTTCCATAGATTGTCATCACTCTCTGGTGCAACTAGCCCTCCGGTAAAGGATTCAAAGAGCAACATCTTTCCACCCTGACTCTTGATGCGATCGATTACTTGTTTGGCACTCATATGGTCAATTCCAGGATCGACCCCCATTTCAAAAACAAAGAGCAATCCCTTTTCTGCAATTTCAGCTTCCATGGATTTGATTTCATCGCTGACATAAGATGCTGTTAGCATTTGAACACCAGAATCAATACAATCCCTTGCAACTAGATGGTGGAAACGAGCTGGCAACATTGAAACGACAAGGTTCATGGATGCAATCCATTTAGACCGCTGTTGATCATCCAACATATTGGCTTTGTGAAGTATTAAATTTGGATGGTTCTCATACTTTGGATCGAGTTGATCAAAAGAGAGGTCAACAATATGCAATTGAAACTCCTCATGAGCGCTTTTATCCAATAGATAGGCTATGAGATAACTCGTTGATTTTCCTGCTCCAATTAAACCGATTTTTCGACGCATCTGCTTTTTTTATATTGTAAATTTGATGTAATGAATTAGATATGTACTTTTACATATGTAACTATAAATATATAAAAAGTTATGAATAAAACAATTTTAACAACGGCTTTTCTATTGGGATTTACCGCTGTGGCCTTGGGTGCTTTTGGAGCTCACGCTCTAAGTGAAGTTCTCGACAACAAGGCTTTGGAGTCATTTAAAACAGCGGTTTATTATCAGATGATTCACAGTGTTGTGCTTCTAATTATAGGGAGTGTCAATCGATTTAATATCAAAGAGCTACAGCGCTTGTTTTATTTGTTCTTAGGGGGCATTTTCTTATTCTCTGGATCCATTTATGTGTACTACTTATTTCCACTGTTGGGAATTGATTTAAAGTTTGTAGTATACCTAACCCCCTTGGGAGGAATACTGTTTTTAATTGGGTGGATGCTCGCAGCTATCTACACCTTTAAAAAACCTTAATTTTTCAATATGATATAAGTCATATCTCTGCATTTTTTCTGGCTGTATCTTTGTTAAAGAATTTTGATAGATCATTTACATAACATTAAATAAATCATTATGAGTATTACAAGAGAACCAAAACTTACAGTTTCTTTAAGGTCCATTGGTATCACTAGTGAAATTATTCACTATCAAGATACCCCTGATCAATTAACTGAGGATGCGATAAAAAAGGATATGGGATTCATATCAAGTACAGGAGCCCTTGCAATTAATACAGGTAAGTTTACAGGTCGTTCTCCATTAGATCGATTTATCGTAAAAGATCACACGACTAAAGATAAAGTTTGGTGGGGTGATATCAATATTCCTTTTAGTGCTTCTAAATTTGATGCGCTTTACGACAAGGTTGCTCACTATTTATCAGATTGTGAAATCTATGTAAGAGATGCTTATGCCTGTGCAGATGAACAGTACCATATGCCTCTAAGAGTAGTGACAGAATATCCCTGGTCTAATATGTTTGCCTACAATATGTTTATTCGTCCAACTGAGGAAGAATTAGAGCATTTAAATCCTGAATGGACCGTTTTAAACGCTCCTGGATTTTTGGCGGACCCTGAAATTGACGGAACAAGACAAGAAAACTTTGCGATTATCAACTTTACGAAGAAGAAAATTATCGTAGGGGGAACTGCCTATACAGGTGAGATCAAAAAAGGTATTTTCTCAGTGTTGAACTTTGTGCTTCCTGTTTATCAAGAAGTGCTTCCAATGCACTGTTCTGCTAATGTTGGAGAGGATGGAGATACCTCAATTTTCTTTGGGCTTTCGGGTACTGGTAAAACAACCCTGTCTGCCGATGCTTCTAGAAAGTTGATCGGGGATGATGAGCACGGTTGGACCAAAGAAAACAAGGTCTTCAACTTCGAAGGTGGTTGTTATGCAAAAGTGATTGACCTTTCTGCAGAAAACGAACCTGAAATATTTGGAGCAATTCGAAAAGGAGCGATTCTTGAAAATGTCATCGCTGACGAAAATGGTGTAGTGGATTTTTCAGATAGTAGTATCACTCAAAACACTCGTGTGAGTTATCCAATTGATTTTATTCCAAACATTCAAGTTCCTTCCATAGCTTCTAACCCTAAGAACATCTTCTTCTTAACAGCAGATGCTTTTGGAGTGCTGCCTCCCATATCTAAATTAAACGCCGCTCAAGCAGCCTATCACTTTATTTCTGGATATACAGCAAAGGTAGCGGGAACAGAAGCAGGTGTTAAGGAACCTCAGCCTTCATTTTCAGCTTGTTTTGGAGCGCCATTTATGCCGCTTCACCCTGCAAAATACGCAGAAATGCTCTCTGAAAAAATGACTGCAGCAGGTGTTGATGTATGGTTGGTAAATACTGGATGGACTGGTGGTCCTTACGGGGTAGGATCTCGTATGAAACTCAAATATACAAGAGCGATGATCAATGCAGCGATGCGAGGTGATTTAGGTCCTTATGATTACGAACACTATCACATCCACTCTGTGTTTGGTACTGCCCAACCTAGAAAATGTCCAGGAGTACCTGATGAAATTTTAAGTCCAAGAACTTCTTGGTTAGGAGATGCTGGATCGTATTACGATGCTGCATTTAAATTGGCACATGCCTTTAAAGATAACTTTAAGAAATTCGAGGCAGACACTTCTGAGGAAATCAGAAGAGGTGGACCTGTGCGATATTCAAGAAAAACTACAATGTTGTAGTGTGACGTTGTAGTGTGTTAGTTCATGTTTAATGAATAAGGCCAGCTGGGGAGCTGGCCTTGTTTTTTGAGCTAAAAAAAGGCCTAGAAAAGGCCTTTAATTCAGGATGATCAATCGAATGTTATTTGTTCGATTTAATATAGTTTTGAATCGCCATGGTCATCGAAGGTGCTTCAGGAGTTGGAGCAGCTATATCGACTCTTAATTTTGCCTTTTTAGCAGCTTCAATAGTCGAGTTTCCATAAACGGCTATTCTTGTATTGTTTTGTTTAAAATCTGGGAAGTTCTTAAATAAAGACTCGATTCCAGATGGAGAAAAGAATACTAAAACATCATAAGTTACATCACTAAGATCAGAAAGGTCACTGATCACAGTTTTGTAAAAGATTCCTCTTTTCCAATTAACTCCTAATTCGTTTAAGGTTTCTGGAATTATAGGTTTTAATACATCTGAACTAGGAAGTAAGAACTTTTCGTCTTTGTACTTCTTAATCAGCGGTGCTAAATCTTTGAAAGTATGAGTACCAACATAGATTTTTCGCTTTCTGTAAACTACGTATTTTTGTAAGTAATAAGCAACAGCTTCTGACATACAAAAGTACTTGAGTGTATCAGGAACCTTAAAGCGCATCTCTTCAGCTAACCTAAAGAAATGGTCAACTGATTTTCTGCTAGTTAAGATGATAGCTGAAAATTCTTTTAAATCGATCTTCTGCTGTCTTACTTCTTTAGCATCGACTCCTTCGACATGAATAAAAGGTCTAAAATCAACTTTTACCTTTTCCTTTTCAATAAGTCTCGTATAGGGTGAGTTTTCAACTTTGGGTTCCGGTTGTGAAACGAGGATTGTTTTTACTTTCATAAATAATTATGCAATCTTGAGATAATTAATAATGATCAATATTGGTGCAATTTCCAAGGTGCAAAGATACAGAATAAAATACATAAATTGTTTAAAAAGCTGGTTTTTGTGATTTCTTAACGCATTGATATATCCTATTGTATATAACAATAAAAACACTGAAATAGCTGAATATATAATAATTAGGTTGTGGTTTGATAGGTAAATCAACAAAATGGAACTCAGTGTTAATATCCAGGAATTGAAGCTGAGTAGACTCATTTTGGAAAATAGCAGTCTTTTTATGAGTTGATTTTCAAAGACATCGGCGAGGAGTATTTGAGTCCAAGTCTTGATCAAAAGGAAGACTGCAGTATAGATTGCAATATGTATAAAGGACAATTCAAAGTACCGTTCTAAATCAGGGGTAACTTCTGGAATTAGAATATAGGCAAACAAACTCAAATGGATCCAGGCGCTAATACTCATCATTAGTGAGAATGGATGTGTGAGCATTTTTCCTTTGTGAAAACTCAACTGATACTTTTGATTGACTAAAACATACTTAAATTGACTGTAGAGTTGTGGGTATAAGTATTTAGACCAACTTAAAAGCATCATAGATCCCACTATTAGTAGTGCCATCCAATCTTCTTGAAATAGTGTTCTGAGATTTGTTTCCACTTTTAAATGTTCCTTCTTTTGGTTTGAAAAATGAATTCAAAATTACAAATTAATCCGCTCTAGAGGTCTTCTTCTGCTCTCTAATTGTTATTTTTGTAGAAATTTCAACTATGTCCAAGCGTCTGGTAATCATACCTACTTACAATGAAAAGGAGAATGTAGAAGCCATCATTAGAGCGGTTTTTTCGCTTAAGATTCCATTTTCGGTATTGATTGTGGATGATAATTCTCCAGATGGATCTTTTGAAATCGTCAAAAAACTTCAACAGGAATTTACCGACCGACTGTACTTAGAGGTTAGAAAAGAAAAAGAGGGCTTGGGAAAAGCCTATATTCACGGTTTTAAATGGGCTCTAGCTAGAAATTTTGACTATATTTTTGAAATGGATGCTGATTTTTCACACAATCCAGAAGATTTAATTCGCTTAAATAAAGCTTGTGAGTTGGGTGCTGATGTGGCCGTTGGCTCGAGGTATATCAGAGGAATTAACGTAGTCAATTGGCCGCTAAAAAGAGTTTTGTTGTCTCTTGGAGCTTCCATCTATGTCAAAATGATTACAGGGATGAGGGTTCAAGATCCTACTGCTGGTTTTGTCTGTTATAGAAGACGTGTTTTAGAGGCAATAGATTTGGATCAGGTTAAATTTGTAGGCTATGCATTTCAAATTGAAATGAAGTTCAAGGCCTATAAAAAGAAATTTAAGATTAAGGAAGTCTCTATAGTGTTTAAGGATAGAGAAAAGGGTTATTCCAAAATGTCTTCTTCGATTATCAAAGAGGGAATTTTGGGAGTGATTCAATTAAAATTCAACAGTATATTTAACAAAAAGAATTTTTAATGGGAACGTTTTTACTCAAGAATGGAAAACTAGTTAATGAAGGTCGTATTTACGAGGCAGATCTGTTAATTAAAGGAGAGCGAATTGATAAAATTGGAGCTAATTTGAGTTCTGAAGTGGCTGAGGTGATCGACTTGAACGGATCCTATGTATTTCCTGGAGTGATCGACGATCAGGTTCACTTTAGAGAACCCGGACTTACTCATAAGGGAGATATTGCTTCGGAGAGTAGAGCAGCTCTAGCTGGAGGTGTTACCTCCTTTATGGAACAACCCAACACCAATCCTCAGACAGTTACCATTGAACGTTTGGAAGAAAAGATGGCAATGGGAGCAGCGAGTTCTTTTGCTAACTACTCTTTTTTGTTTGGAGGAACTAATGATAATTTGGAAGAATTGAAGCGATTGGATCCAAAAGCAACTTCAGGTGTTAAATTGTTTTTGGGATCTTCCACTGGAAATATGCTTGTCGATGACGAAAAGGTCATCGAAGGTATTTTTAAGGCAACACCACTTGTTATCTCAGCACATTGTGAAGATGAAGGAACCATCAGAAGAAATTTAGAAGCGGCAAAAGAACAGTACGGTGATGCAATTCCAATGGGTATGCATTCTGAAATAAGATCAGCTGAAGCTTGCTATTTATCGTCTTCAAGAGCGATTGAACTCGCAAAGCAAACTGGAGCTCGATTACACGTGTTTCATTTATCGACAGCTATCGAAACGGCCCTTTTCACTAATGATATACCTTTGAGTGAAAAGAAAATAACCGCTGAGGTTTGTTTGCACCACCTTTGGTTTAGCCAAGAAGATTACAAGGAAAAAGGAAGTCTCATTAAGTGGAATCCTGCTGTAAAGTCTGCTCAAGACCGAGAAGGTCTATGGAAGGCTTTGCTCGATGATCGCATCGATATTATAGCGACCGATCACGCACCTCATACCATTGAAGAAAAGAATAACACCTATTTGACGGCTCCATCGGGAGGTCCACTCGTTCAACACTCTCTAGTTGGGATGATGGAGAAATACGAGCAAGGGATGATCACTCTTGAACAAATCGTTCAAAAGATGTGTCACAATCCAGCTATCTTGTTTGACATTAGCGATAGAGGGTACCTCAGAGAGGGTTATTATGCGGACATAGCTATCGTAGCTCCAAATTCAAAGTGGAAGGTGACAAAAGATACTATCGCCTATAAATGTGGCTGGTCTCCTTTTGAAGGGATAGAATTTTCAAATCGGGTTACTCATACCTTTGTCAATGGACATTTGG
>CAKZOO010000033.1 GCA_937136455.1 uncultured Flavobacteriaceae bacterium
ATACTACCAGATCCAGAAAGGGTCATTCCATTGATTTCTTTTACTGGAATTGTAACTAAAATTGGAGTTTTTCTAGAAGGAATGAGCTCGATTAATCGTTTTGTTTTAACTGTAAGAGTACCATTATCAACAAAAACCTCAATGTTTTCCAAAAGATTTGATTCTCCACTTAGTTCAATACTACCTTCTGTTCCGCGAACTAGGGTAGTGTCAAAAAAACCTGATATTTTAACATTGTCGTAATCACCGACATTTCTTACGATGTTAGTAGTGTCTCCATTCCCTCTGATTTTTTTACCCCATTGAGCTTGAGTAGGGATACTAACTAAGGCTAATGCAATAAGTATGACTATTTTTTTCATGATCTATTATTTATTATTAATTGAATTTTTTTCTGAATTTGATGTGACCATATGAGGAATTGATATTGATTGAATGATCAGAAGATGATCTTCCAAAACTTCCCTTGAGGTGTTTAGAGCTCGATTTTTCATTTCTGTAATCCAGATTGAATAAATCGTCGTTAAGGCCTTCTACATCGGTGTATTTGGAATTGATTTCAAAATTAAAATTGGAAGCCTCTTCGTATCCAATTTTAACACCAGTGTAATCGGTATCAAGGGTTAAGGATTCTAAAGCATCGGATACCAATCCAATCGTAATCTTACCGTAATCGGCACTTAAGTTGGCAGCTTTTCCAAGAAGATCAACTCTGATATCAGCGTAATCACTATCACCTTCTAAACTATTAATAGCTTCTATGGTTAGCCCTCCGTAGTCTAGATCATAACTTCCTTTGATGGCTTTACCTAGGTTGATATGACTATAGTCTGCGTTAAGGGTAAAGGTTTCAAGTTCACCGACAGAAAAGTCAGAATAGTCCAAAGAAATCCCAGCGTTTTTGATGTAGTCAGCTTCTAATTTTGAATAATCCATATCGATTTCATTACGCTCATTGAGAAGGGTTCCCAAAACAATCTTACCGTAATCGTGAGTTAATTTTACTTCACCCTTAGACTCTTCGATATAAGTATCTCCGTATTTGTTTTTAATATCGAGCTTACTTGAAATAGGAACATGGATATAGTAGTTGATTTTGTAATTGACATTGGAATTAAACCAATTAAACCAACTATTGCTACTTTCAATATGAGTTTTGGCAAAAACAAGAGATTGATTTCCTCTAAATTCAATATCGATATCATCTAATTTATCCTCAACTCTGGATTCATTATTTCCAGTTACACGGATCACCACTTCGATAGAAATCTCATCGCGATCCCAAGGGCTGATTTCAACATTGCCGTACTTGTTTTCAACTACTAGCTTTGCGTCAGAATTGACATTGTAAGATTTTGATAGCTTTTTCTCTCGTGTATAGCGCCCTTCAAAATCATTGGCAAAAATGATCGAAGGAACGATCAAAGAAAGAATTAATAAGTGTTTAATAAGCAGTTTCATCTTTTTATTGTTTTATTTCATTTAAATCTATTGTTAATCGATCGAGGACTTGTAGCCTCGAGTTGTAGTTGTCAGTCATCGCTTTAATAATCTGTTGGGGATCACCACCTTCTTTTAAATCTTTATACAATAATTGAGCATCTTGTTCTAATTCGGAAAGCTCGGCCAACGCATCGAGAATCACGATGCGCTCTTCTTGGGTGGTATATTGATCTAAATCACTGGTCTTTTCTTCTATGATACTATTGAAATACTGAGAAAAGGAGGCTATTTCAATTTGAGTAGGATCTGGTTGTGACAGTTTTCCAACACCGTAAACACTCAAAAGGACTCCAATTGCTGCGGCAATTCTAATAAACGGGAACCTTGGTTTTCTAGTTGAGTTCTTCTTTAGTTTTTTTGCAAAACGCTTTTCATGTCCCTTTTGAGGTTCTCTCGAATTTAAATTTTCGAGTTCCATCTCATTTATTGCTTCTATTACGAAATCTTCTTCCATTTTGGATCATTTGTTATTTCAGTTCTCAATTTATCTTTTGCTCTTGATAGCAAGGTTCTGCTATTTCCTTCTGTAATCTCAAGTATTTCTGCGATTTCTTTATAATCGTAGCCCTCGATCAGATTTAGAGTGAGCGTCATTGCATAACGTTCGTTTAAGCTTTTAATCTTAGCGTAGATCCACCTTGTTTTATCGGTGTGATCTTCTCTAGAATGATCATTAATAGGCTCTTGAACTCTTGACTCATCAATAGAAAGCCAATTTTCTTTGACCTTTTTTCGATACTCAGCAATACTCTTATTGATGACTATCTTTTTGAGCCATGCTCCAAAACTCACTTCACCTTTATACTGATCTAATTTTTCAAAGGCCGCTAAGAAGGATTCTTGCATTACATCTTCAGCTAGAGCATCTTCTTTGACAATTCGAAGAGCCGTATTAAACATAGCCTTGTAGTACAACTGATAGAGTTGTAGTTGGGCTTTCTCTACTCCGTTTTTACAGGCGTCGAGTAAAAGGGCTAGTTCTTTGCTGTTGGCTCGGTTCAAAAATCTTAGTTCTTTGTATTAATGATGCATCAGAATCAAAAATGTTACACTTATTGATTAAAAAAATCAAATTGGCACAGGAATTGTCTAATAAAGGTAGTAATAGCAAGTGAATTTCCTCTAGATGTTTGTGAATTAACTGCTTATTACATTAACATGAAATTTAATTTAAAGTTGTAATGCATTTAAAGATGACATTATGACGTTAAAATATACCTATGAAAGATCGAAAATTTTTAAGTATTGACAGTATGTCATTTCAGGGATTGGACGAAGATGCTGATTTAATTCCGTTGATGACACCTGAAGATGAAGAGGAAATTAATAGGGAACCGCTTCCGGATACCTTGCCGATACTACCTTTAAAGAATACAGTGTTGTTTCCAGGGGTTGTAGTGCCTATTACTGCTGGTCGCGATAAATCCATTCAACTCTTAAACGATGCAAATAACGGTTCCAAAGTAATTGGTGTAGTGGCTCAAAAGGATGAAAACGTTGAAAATCCAACAGGAGAAGATATTTATCACACGGGTGTAGTCGCTCGTATATTAAGAGTCTTAAAAATGCCTGATGGAAATACAACAGTCATTATTCAGGGAAAAAAACCTTTTGAAATAACTGAAATCGTATCAGAAACTCCCTACTTACAAGCATTGGTAAAACCATCCTCTTGGACCAAGCCAGAAGTGTCTGATAATGAGTTTAACGCCATTATTGAATCGATTAAGGAGTTAGCTCTAAAGATTATTAAAAACAATCCTAACTTGCCTTCGGAGGCATCATTTGCCATCAAAAATATCGAGAGTAATTCATTTCTAATCAATTTTGTTTGTTCCAATCTCAGTATCTCAGTTAAGGAAAAGCAAGAACTTTTAGAACTTAAGGATTTAACCGAGCGTGCTTTGGCGACTTTGAAGTTTATGAATTTAGAGTTACAGAGGCTTCAGCTTAAAAACGATATCCAATCTAAAGTTAGAACTGATTTGGATCAGCAACAACGCGACTACTTCTTACATCAACAACTCAAGACCATTCAAGAAGAACTCGGAGGGGTTTCTTATGAAGAAGAAGTTAATGAAATGGCTGAGAAGGCTAAAACGAAAAAATGGTCTAAAAAAATAGGAGAGCATTTTGATAAAGAGCTTTCAAAGCTTCAACGCATGAATCCTCAAGTCGCTGAATATGGAATTCAACGCAATTATTTAGAGCTTTTTTTGGAGCTTCCATGGAATGATTATTCTACTGATTCTTTTGACTTAAAGAGAGCCCAAAAAATATTAGACAGAGATCATTTTGGACTTGAAGAAGTCAAAAAGAGAATTATCGAACACTTAGCAGTTCTCAAACTCAGGAACGATATGAAGTCGCCGATTATTTGTTTGTATGGACCTCCGGGTGTGGGTAAGACCTCGCTAGGGAAATCAGTTGCTGAAGCACTAGGAAGATCTTACGTTCGTATGTCATTGGGTGGTCTTCGTGACGAGGCAGAGATCAGAGGACACCGTAAGACCTATATAGGTGCGATGCCTGGAAGAATTATTCAGAATATCAAAAAAGCAGAGACTTCGAATCCTGTTTTTATTCTCGATGAGATCGATAAACTCAGCAGTAGTTTTCAAGGAGATCCTTCATCAGCAATGCTTGAAGTTTTAGATCCAGAACAAAACAGTGAGTTTTACGACAACTTCTTGGAGATGGGTTACGATCTGTCTAAGGTGATGTTTATCGCTACGGCTAATAATTTATCGACCATTCAACCAGCTCTTTTAGATCGAATGGAACTCATCAATGTGAGTGGTTATACCATAGAGGAAAAGGTGGAGATTGCTAAAAGACATCTCTTGCCAAAACAGCTCAAAGAACACGGTTTATCAACTGATGATTTAAAGATTGCAAAGCCTCAATTGGAAAAGATTGTGGAAGGCTATACCAGAGAGTCCGGTGTGAGAACTCTTGAAAAGCAGATTGCGAAGATGGTTAGAAATGCTGCTAAGTCAATCGCTATGGAAGAAGAGTACGATCTTAAGGTTACCAATGATCAAATTGAAAAGGTATTGGGAGTTCCTCGCTTAGAGCGTGATAAATATGAAAACAATGAAGTTGCAGGGGTGGTTACTGGATTGGCATGGACTAGAGTAGGAGGAGATATCTTATTTATTGAATCGACTCTTTCAAAAGGAAAGGGCATGTTATCTATCACCGGAAACCTCGGAAAGGTCATGAAAGAATCGGCAACGATTGCCTTGGAATACATCAAGGCTAACGCAGACAATTTTGGATTAGCTCCTGAACTGTTTGATCGTTACAATATTCACATACACGTCCCTGAAGGAGCTACTCCAAAAGATGGACCAAGTGCTGGTATTACGATGCTGACTTCATTGATTTCGCTTTTAACCCAGCGCAAAGTAAAGAGTAAATTGGCGATGACAGGTGAAATTACCTTACGCGGTAAAGTTTTACCAGTAGGAGGAATCAAAGAAAAGATCTTAGCAGCGAAAAGAGCGCGAATCAAGGAGATTATTCTCTGTGAAGAGAACAAAAAAGATATCCTTGAAATCAACGAAAAATATTTAAAAGGTTTAACTTTCCATTATGTAAGTGAAATGAGTGAAGTCATTGATCTAGCACTTACAAAACAAAAAGTGAAAAACGCTAAAGACCTCAAATAGTTGAATCATAAAAAGATCACCATAGCGATAGATGGCTATTCATCTACAGGAAAAAGTACCATGGCAAAGCAATTGGCTAAGTCATTAGGATATATTTATGTAGATTCAGGAGCCATGTATCGCTCGGTGACTCTTTATGCGATGAATAACGGATTCATTAATGATCAAAAAGTAAATAAAGAAGCGTTGATTCAATCACTTTCAACGCTTTCAATAGAATTTGTTTTTAACGAACAAAAAGGTTTTTCAGATATCTATCTCAATGGTAAGGATGTGTCGGATCAAATTAGATCCATTGAGGTGTCCAATAAGGTCAGTATCATTGCAGCAATTCCAGAAGTTCGATCTAAACTTGTTGCTATTCAACAAGAAATTGGTCAAAATAAAGGGGTCGTCATGGATGGAAGAGATATTGGAACAGTGGTTTTTCCAGATGCAGAGCTCAAATTTTTTGTCAGTTGTTCAGCTCAAATTAGAGCAGAACGAAGGTATAAAGAACTCATTAATTCAGGTGATCAAGTTAGTTTTGAAGAGGTCTTGCACAATATACAATCCAGAGACCAAATGGATACCACAAGAGCGGTTTCACCTTTAGTTCAGGCTGATGATGCTGTTGTAATTGACAATTCCAATATGAGTCCAGAAGAACAATTAGAGCTCATCTTAAACTATGCACACCAAAAGATGCAATAAAACTGAGTTTTTTAGAACTTAACTCACTCTTTTTTAGTCAATTATTTTGCATACCATTAAAATTAGATTAATTTTGCACTCCTTTTTAACATTAAAGAGAGTGGAAAAGGGATTATTTTAAAGATGTAAAACACTTCCGATCGCTGTGTTAGCACTCTCAAGAGTCGGAATACAAAGTAAATCTTCAAATGGCTGAAGAAAAATCTACCCCTGCTGCTGAAGAACAACAAGCAGCTCCTGTAGCTCAAGTAGAGACTACACAAAACACTCAAGAATTTTTAGACAATTTTAACTGGGATAAATACCAAGAAGGTATTGAGCGTGTTGATGAGTCTAAATTAGAGGAATTCGAAAAATTAGTTTCTGAAAATTTTGTCGATACTGCAGATGAAGATGTAGTTGTTGGAACAGTTGTTTATTTAACTGATCGTGAAGCAATCATCGATATCAACGCAAAATCAGAAGGTGTGATCTCATTAAATGAGTTCCGTTACAACCCAGATTTAAAAGTTGGTGACAAGGTTGAAGTATTAATCGACATCAGAGAAGATAAAACTGGTCAATTAGTATTATCACACAGAAAAGCAAGAACTATCAAAGCATGGGATCGCGTAAACGATGCTCACGAAAAAGAAGTGATTGTAACTGGATTTGTTAAATGTAGAACTAAAGGAGGAATGATCGTTGACGTATTCGGAATCGAAGCGTTCTTACCAGGTTCTCAAATCGATGTGAAGCCAATCCGTGATTACGATCAATACGTTGGTAAAAACATGGAATTCAAAGTGGTGAAAATCAACCACGAATTCAAAAACGTTGTTGTTTCTCACAAAGCACTTATCGAAGCTGATATCGAGGAACAAAAGAAAGAAATCATCGGTCAATTAGAAAAAGGACAAGTTTTAGAAGGTGTTGTTAAAAACATCACTTCTTACGGAGTCTTTATCGACCTTGGTGGTGTTGATGGATTAATCCACATCACAGATCTTTCTTGGTCTAGAATTAACCATCCAAATGAAGTGGTTGAATTAGATCAAAAATTAAACGTTGTTATCTTAGACTTTGATGATAACAAATCAAGAATTCAATTAGGTCTTAAGCAATTAGAAAAACACCCATGGGAAGCTCTTGGAGAAGAGTTGACTGTTGGTGACAAAGTAAAAGGAAAAGTGGTTGTGATCGCTGATTACGGTGCTTTTGTTGAAGTTGCTGAAGGTGTTGAAGGTTTAGTTCACGTATCTGAAATGTCATGGTCTACACACTTGCGTTCAGCTCAAGACTTTGTAAAAGTTGGAGATGAAGTAGAAGCAGTTGTATTGACTTTAGATAGAGATGACCGTAAAATGTCATTAGGAATTAAGCAATTAACTCCAGATCCATGGACTGATATCACTGATAAATACCCTGTAGGTTCTAAACATAAAGGAATCGTTCGTAACTTTACTAACTTCGGAGTATTCGTAGAATTAGAAGAAGGAATTGACGGATTGATTTATATTTCTGATCTTTCTTGGACTAAGAAAATCAAGCACCCATCTGAATTCGTTTCAGTTGGAGACACTTTAGAAGTAGTTGTATTAGAATTAGACGTTGAAGGTAGAAAATTAAGTCTTGGTCACAAGCAAACTACTGACAACCCTTGGGATAAATACGAAACTGAATTCGCTTTAGAAACAGTTCACAAAGCAACAATTTCTGAAATCGTTGACAAAGGAGCTACCGTAGTTTTCAATGAAGATATCACTGCATTTGTACCACAACGTCACTTAGAGAAAGAAGATGGATCTAAGTTAGGAAAAGGTGATGAGGCAGAATTCAAAATCATTGAATTCAACAAAGAATTCAAAAGAGTTGTAGCATCGCATACGGCTATCTTCAAGGAAGAAGAAAAACGTGCGGTTAAAGCTGCTGTTAGAAAACAAGCTGCTAAAGCTGAGGAAGCAAAACCAACGATTGGTGATGCTAATGAAGCGTTACAAGCTTTAAAAGATAAGATGGAAGGAAAAAATTAATTCCCTAAATCTTAAATAGATAGAAGCCCGAGTTTAATACTCGGGCTTTTTTATTGGCATATGTTAAAAAATAGCTTAATTTTGTTACTCAAAGAGCTATATTACTAGCCTATGAGCCAAAAAAAACTGCTTTCCGCACAAGAGATCAATATCATTCTTCACAGATTGGCTTGTCAGCTTTTAGAAAAACATCTCGATTTTTCAGAAACCTTACTAATTGGATTACAACCTAGAGGATCGGCATTAGCGAAACGCCTTGTAAAGATTCTAAAGGAAGAGTATAAGGTAGAAGATATCAAATTAGGTTTTTTAGACATCACTTTTTACAGAGATGATTTTAGAAGAGGCGATAAGACGCTTAAAGCAAATAAGACAGATATCAACTTCATTGTAGACGATAAGCGCGTTGTTCTTATCGATGATGTCCTTTTTACTGGAAGGAGTATAAGAGCGGCACTGACGGCCTTACAATCATTTGGAAGACCCTTAGAAGTTGAACTCTTAACCTTGATCGACAGAAGGTTTAGTAGACATCTTCCTATTCAGCCTGATTACAGAGGGAGACAGGTCGATGTAATCAACGATGAAAAGGTTCAAGTATTGTGGGAAGAAGAGGATGGTAAAGATATTGTGTATTTAGTAAATTGATAAATCTATGAGCGAATTAAGTGTCAATCACTTATTGGGAATTAAATACCTCAACGAAAATGACATACAACTCATTTTTGAAACGGCAGACCATTTTAAAGAAGTCATCAACCGTTCCATTAAAAAAGTTCCTTCGCTAAGAGATATCACCATAGCTAACATCTTCTTTGAAAATTCCACTAGAACAAAACTTTCGTTTGAATTAGCTGAAAAGCGATTGTCAGCAGATATTGTCAATTTCTCTGCAGCTCAATCTTCAGTTAAGAAAGGAGAAACCCTAATCGATACCGTCAACAACATCCTTTCTATGAAAGTGGATATGGTGGTCATGCGTCACTCAAATCCAGGAGCGGGAATCATGCTTTCTAAACACATCAAGGCAGCGATTATCAATGCTGGAGATGGAGCTCATGAACATCCAACTCAGGCACTCTTAGATTCGTTTTCTATCAGAGAACGACTTGGAGATGTTGCGGGTAAAAAGGTAGTTATCGTCGGAGATATCCTTCACTCAAGAGTTGCTTTGTCAAATATCTTCGCCCTCAAATTACAAGGGGCAGAAGTAAAAGTATGCGGGCCTAAATCATTGATGCCTAAACACATAGAATCATTAGGAGTCACTGTAGAAACAGATCTTCGCAAGGCTTTGAATTGGTGTGATGTTGCCAATATGCTCAGAATTCAAAACGAGCGCATGGATGTGAGTTATTTTCCAAACACTCGTGAATACACCAAACAATTTGGACTCAATATGTCACTGCTTAATTCCCTTGATAAGGAAATAGTGGTGATGCATCCAGGTCCTATCAATAGAGGAGTCGAAATCACTTCTGAAGTAGCTGACTCTTCACAGTCAATTATATTAGATCAGGTTGAAAACGGTGTGGCAGTTCGTATGGCTGTCATCTATCTTTTAGCTTCTAAAATCAAATAAAATGTTTGTAGATCAATTTCAAGATACTGTTATTTTATCTCAGGCAAACGATCCCTATTCTGTGTTTCTTTCCAATTTTAAGAAGGACTATCAAAAGTGGAATTCTTTTCACATCATCATCAATTTAGAGGGGATTCACAAACTTCAAAATGAAGAGTTGTTAGAACTCTTACCATTTGTAGAACAACAATTCGAAAGGCAAAAATCATTTGTAATTGTATCGGATACGATTACTTATGAAGATGCTCCAGAAACACTGATTATAGTTCCAACAATCCAAGAAGCTAAAGATGTGATTGAAATGGAGAATATCGAAAGAGATTTGGGATTGTGAAGTTAACGGTATTAGGCTGTTATGCAGCAACGCCAAGGACGATCAGCAATCCAACCTCTCAGGTTATTGAGCTAGGAAAACACCTTTTTTTAATCGATTGTGGAGAAGGAACTCAAATTCAACTCAGAAAATTAAAAATACGATTCTCTAAGATCAATCATATATTCATTTCACATCTTCACGGTGATCACTTTTTTGGGTTACCAGGACTGGTGGCTACATTTCGATTGTTAGGTAGAAAAACTCCATTACATGTTTATGGGCCTAAGGGTATCAAAGAGGCGGTGACTTTGCTTTTAAAACTTGGAGATTCTTGGACCAATTACCCCTTGCATTTCCACGAATTAACATCGAATGAATCAGAATTAGTATTTGAGGATGATAAAGTAACTGTTTACACGATTCCTTTGGATCACCGAGTGTACACTAATGGGTTTTTATTTAGAGAAAAGACCCATCCAAGACGAATAGACAAGGAAAAAATTGAAAACTATCCACTCGATAAATACACCTATCAACAACTTAAAGACGGAAAAGATGTTGAGACTAGAGATGGAAGAATGATTCCCAATAAGGAATTGACCTTAGATCCTAAGCCTTCACAATCCTACGCTTTTTGCAGCGATACAGCCTATTGTGAGTCCATAGTTGATCTTATTCACAAAGTGGATGTGCTCTATCACGAGAGTACCTTTTTGAGTTCAGAATTAGAACTCGCCCAAAAAACCAAACACTCTACTGCGCTCCAAGCTGCTACCATCGCCGCAAAAGCCAAGGTGGATACACTCTTATTAGGTCATTATTCGACTCGATATGGGGATTTAAATTCCTTTTTAGAAGAGGCGAATCAAGTATTTGAGAACGTCCTTTTAGCAGACGATGGAAGGCATTTTGAGTTTTAAATTCTTCTATTTTTTAAAAACCTATTTGTCCTTATATTTGTTATAAATGGAAAAAGATTTATCACATTACAGAAAAGCGTATACCAAAGGAAACTTGTCAAAAAAATCTGTCCCTGACAACCCAATTCAGCTCTTTCAGGAGTGGTTTTATCAGGTAGATGAGTTGTTTCCAGAGGATGAGGCCAACGCCTTTACAATTAGTACAATTGGTTTGGATGGATTTCCAAAATCGAGAGTCGTATTGTTAAAGAAGTACAACGAAGAAGGATTTGTGTTTTATACCAATTACAATAGTGAAAAGGGGAGGGCCTTAGAGGCGAATCCTCATGTGTGTATGTCATTTTTCTGGCCCAAAATGGAACGACAGGTGATTGTAAAAGGACTCGCAGAAAAAACCTCTGAATTGGATTCTGATAATTACTTTGATTCAAGACCTATTGGCAGTCGTATTGGAGCTATAGTATCGCCTCAAAGCGAAGTTATTGATTCTAGAGAAGTGATTGAAAATGAGAAACAGAGACTAGAGTCATTGGATGCATCTGAACTCAAAAGACCCAAACATTGGGGAGGCTATCTCATACGTCCCCAATCTATAGAATTTTGGCAGGGTAGAGACAATAGACTACACGATCGTATTCGCTATAATTTAGAGGCTGATTACAATTGGAAGATTGAACGTTTAGCACCTTAAGATGAAACAGCTTCTACTGATGAGACATGGCAAAAGTGGTTGGGACCTACAAGTTTCTGATCTGGATCGAAGTCTTACCCAAAGAGGTGTTGACGACGCTTATTTAGTTGCTGATGAATTCTCAAAACAGGGAATCGAATTTGATTTTGTATATTCGAGTCCCGCTAATAGAGCAATGCATACAGCAATGATCTTTTGTAGAGTTAATAACTGTGATTTAAACCGCTTTCAATTGTCGGATTCACTCTATGATTTTTCAGGGGAACAGCTCAATCAATTTATACGATGTCTCGATGATAGTTACAATACAGTTGCACTATTTGGTCACAACAATGCGATGAGTACTCTAGTAAGTTGGTTATCAGAGCAGGGTCGAGTTGAAATTCCAACTGCAGGCCTGAGTTTTTTAACCGCATCAGTTGATAAGTGGGAGGATTTTACATCAGCTCAATTGAGTTGTCAACTATTTCCAAAGCAATTAAAACAATGAAAGAAGAACAAAAAAAATACATCAATAGAGAACTCAGTTGGCTTCGTTTTAACGAGCGAGTTCTTCAAGAGAGTTATGATCAAACGGTTCCACTTGTAGAGCGATTGCGCTTTTTGGGAATCTTTTCTAATAACTTAGATGAATTTTTTAAAGTACGCTATGCCACAGTAAAACGAATTGTAGATGGTGGTAAGGAATTAGAAAATAAACTCAAATTAGAGCGTTCTAAAGAATTGTTGGATACCATTACTAAGATTGTAATTGATCAACAGAATAGATCTCTTAGAATCCTTGTTGATATTGAGAATGAACTCAATGAGAACAATATATTCGTACTCAATGAAACGCAACTCAATGAGAGTCAAGCGACCTATGTGACGGATTACTTTATCAATCACCTTAGTAATATACTGGTAACCATTATATTAAATGATTTAACTGAATTCCCCATGTTAAAGGATTCAGCTGCTTATTTGGCTGTAAAAATGACCTTAAACGAGGGAAAATCTAAAAACAGATATGCTCTAATTGAAATACCTAAAGAGATCGATAGGGTTGTTGAATTACCTAGTGAGGGAGATAAACAATTCATAATGCTGGTGGATGATATCATTCGATTTAATCTCGGAAAGGTGTTTTCAATGTTCTCATTTACGGATATCTGTGCTCACATGATTAAAATTACACGTGATGCAGAATTAGACTTAGACAACGATGTGAGTAAGAGTTTTATTGAAAAACTGTACCATTCTGTAGAAGATCGTAAAATTAGCAATCCTGTTCGTTTTGTCTATGATAGAACAATAGGAGAGGATACCCTAGAATATTTAAAAGCTAAGATGCACGTAGAGAATACCGACAGTATTATTCCTGGAGGTCGTTATCACAATAGAAGGGATTATATTTCCTTTCCGAGTTTAGGAAAAAAGGAATTGACCTATGAGCCTGTAAAACCATTATTAGTTAAAGGAATCAAAAGAGAAGGGAGTTTAATCAAGCAAATAGCTGAAAAAGATTTTTTACAATACACTCCCTATCATACCTTCTCTTATATTACCAGGTTTTTAAAGGAAGCGGCCTTAGATCCACAGGTTAAAACTATTAAAATTACCATTTACCGCTTGGCGAAAAATTCTCAAGTAGTATCTTCGTTGATCAATGCTGCTAAAAACGGTAAAAATGTAACGGCACTGATCGAATTACAAGCGCGATTCGATGAACACGCTAATATTAGTTATGCAGAATTACTTCAAAAAGAAGGAGTCAAGGTCATTTTTGGTGTTAAAGGACTCAAGGTACATTCTAAAATTTGTGTTATTGAACGTCAGGAAGGACGAAAATTGATGCGTTATGGCTTTATTAGCACAGGTAACTTTAATGAATCTACAGCTAAGGTATACACGGATTACACCATGTTTACTGCAAATCAGGCCATTTTAAAAGAAGTGACTAAGGTGTTTGAATTTTTAGACACGCCATTTATGCTTTATAAATACAAACACTTATTTGTGTCTCCTCATACGACTAAGAAGGGATTCAGAAAACTAATCGATAATGAAATAGCCAATGCTAAAGCAGGTAAGAAAGCTGGGATTCGAATTAAGTTAAACTCGTTTACCTCTTATAAAATGGTCGACAAGCTCTATCAGGCGTCTCAAGCAGGTGTTAAAATTCAGTTGATCATAAGAGGGAACTGTTGTTTAATTCCAGGTATTCCAGGTATTAGTGATAATATTGAAGCGATTTCTATCGTTGATAAATTTTTAGAACATCCTCGATTATTGATTTTTGAAAATGATGGAGATCCTAAAGTCTATATTTCCTCTGCTGATTGGATGACTCGAAATTTAGACAATAGAGTAGAAGTTAGTTGTCCTGTTTACGATTCCGATGTAAAACAAGAATTGATCGATACTTTTGAAATTTCTTGGAACGACAATGTAAAGGCTCGATTATTAATCGATGAGCACATTAGTCCTTATAAGCAGCCCAAAAAAGGAGAAAAACCTTTTAGATCGCAATTTGAGCTTTATAAATACTATCAGAATAAGTTAGAATCGAATCAGAGCTAACCGTGTACCTCACTCTTAGTACCTAGATTCCTCATAATTTCAGCTTCGTATTCTAGAAGTTTGTTCCACTTAGGATCGACGCTATCTCTACCACCGTATTGTCTTGCAAAGTTCAAGAACAAAGTATAGTGGTTGGCCTCACTGATCATTAAGTTGCGATAAAATTTGGCTAGTTCTTGGTCTTTGAGATTTTCTGAAAGTAGTCGAAAACGCTCACAACTCCTCGCTTCAATCAGTGCTGCATAGAGTAACCTGTGAACGAGTTGAGTCGTTCTACTTCCGCCTTTTGGAAAAAACTTTAAAAGTTGAATCACATATTCATCTTTGCGATCGCGACCGAGTTTCATTCCTCTCTTCTTGAGTAATTCATGAACCATTTTTAAATGAGTCATTTCCTCTTTAGAAAGCGCAATCATTTCATCGACTAGTTCGGTGTATTCTGGAAAACTTACAATTAAAGAAATTGCAGTACTGGCTGCCTTTTGTTCACAGAATGCATGATCGGTTAAAATATCATCGATGTTTTTTTCTACAATATTGACCCATCGGGGATCGGTAGGTAGCTTAAGTCCTAACATATTATGAAATGTCTAAATCAAGTTTTGATCGAAGTAAATCCACATTTGGATTCTTCTCTCTCAACTTTTCGTATTTTTCTTCTGGTGTGAATGCAAATTGTTTTGCTACTTCTTCACTAACGGTTATTTTTAAAGAGATTGCGTAATTATTGAGCTCTTTCTTTAGAAAGTTTAAAACACCCGATTGGGAGCGTTCAACTTCCTTTTTCATCGTATCATTTGGAAGTTCAATCCAAATTATATGATCTTTTAATAGCTTAGGAACGTCAGAATTTAAATTAGATGCGAGTATCTTTTGACCCTTAGTTTCAATTTCTTCAACGTATTGAGCCCATAATTCTTGCATTTTAGCTTCTTCAAAAGCATCTTCAGGAAGTATTTCTTCTTCTTTTGCATTTGAATTGAGCTCTTCTAAATGTTCTTTCTTCTTTCGAATACTCGAAAGAGAATAGGCAGAAACTGATTTTGGAGCTATATTAATTGAAGGAATTGCTTCAACTGGCTTATCGGCTATAGGTGTTTCAGATTTTTCTTCGAGTGGATTTTCAACTTCAGATTCTATTTGAACCTCTTCTTTAATAGGCTCAGTTGTAGCTGTAGTTGTTATTTTTTCTTCAATCGAAGCGTCAATACGATCAACTGGAGTATGCACTGCAGAAGATTTAAAATAAGCTGTAGGAATTAAACCTTGATTAGTTAGTGGCTTTTTTTTTTCACCACTCAAAGCAAGAGTAGCTAATTTCATCAAGCAGAGTTCCACAAACAGTCTTTTGTTTTTGGAGCTTTTATAGTTGAGATCACAATCATTGGCAAGATCAATGGCATCTATTAAGAAATCTCTAGTGACTACTTTTGATTGCTGTTGGTACAATTCTCTTCCTTGTTGGCTTATTTCCAATAGGCTAGTTGTAGATTGATACTGACAGATCAACAAATCTCTAAAGTGAGAAGCTAGTCCTGTAATGAAGTGATGTCCATCAAATCCCTTATTGAGTAAATCGTCAAAGGCCAACATTAATTCAGGAATCGCTCCTTTTGTGATCAGTTCTGTAAATTCTATATACGATTCGTAATCGAGAACGTTTAAATTTTCAGCTACGACTTCTTTTGTGAGTTTTTCAGGTGCAAAACTAACGATACGATCAAAAATTGAGAGTGCATCTCTCATGGCACCATCTGCTTTTTGAGCTATAATGTGAAGGGCATCTTCATCTGCCTCAATCTCTTGCTGCTGGGCAATATATTTTAAGTGCTCGACAGCGTCTTTAACTGTGATTCTCTTGAAATCATAGATCTGACAACGAGAAAGAATTGTAGGAATAATCTTGTGTTTCTCAGTGGTTGCCAAGATGAAAATGGCATGTGCGGGTGGTTCTTCTAATGTTTTTAAAAAAGCGTTAAAAGCTGATTGAGACAACATATGAACCTCATCGATAATATAGACTTTGTACTTTCCTTGTTGTGGTGGAATTCGAACCTGGTCAATCAAGGATCGAATATCTTCTACAGAGTTGTTTGAAGCTGCATCGAGCTCAAAGATGTTAAATGCAAAGTCTTCATTTTCACTGGTGTGTTCAGTGGCATTGATCTTTTTAGCGAGAATTCTAGCACAGGTTGTTTTTCCAACTCCACGAGGACCACAAAATAGTAATGCAGAAGCTAAGTGATTTTTATTGATGGCATTTTCTAAGGTATCGGTAATAGAAGATTGTCCAACAACATCTTTAAATGTTTCAGGTCGAAATTTCCGAGCAGATACTAAGAATGGTTCCATAGAAACAAATATAAAAATCCTTGTCAAGATGTCCTATAGACACCTTTGAATTAAATGAGGAGTTATTAACAACCTAGTGGAAGTTTTGTTTATTTTTGCAGCAGCAGACCACCTTATCGCTCTTTAATTAGAGAGGAAAGTCCGGACACCACAGTGTAGCATAGCGGGTAACGCCCGTCCGTCGAAAGGCGAGGACAAGTGCAACAGAAAGAATGTACAGGTTAAGCTGTAGTGAAACCAGGTAAACTCTATGCGGTGCAACGCCATGTAAATCGACGTTTGAAGGCGACACGTCTGAGTCGAAGGGTAGGCGGATTGAGCCTTTGGGTAACCACTGGCCTAGATAAATGGTAAGGATATACAGAATCCGGCTTATGGTCTGCTTTTTTTATTAATCAAAGTTTACTCTGATTCTTCCTTATCGTTGGTGTAAAAACTAAATACTGAACTACCGTATTTTCTATTTTCTAAAAAGTCTTCATCTTCTTTGAGCTTGGTGTGCTTCTCGTGTTCGATAATTAAACTACCTCCAGGGTTTAAGAGTTCTCGTTCAAAGGTGATCTCTTTTAGTTTATTAAAGTCTGCAACATCCATATCATAAGGAGGATCGGCAAAAATTAAATCAAAACTATCTTCTGTTTTCTCTAAATAAGTAAAGACATCCATTTTGATGGCATTAATTGGAAAATGGAGTTCTTTTGAAGTGTTTTCGATGTATTTGACACATCCAAAATGAGCGTCGACAGCTGTGATATCGATACTTCCTCTTGAGGCAAATTCATAGGCGATGTTTCCAGTTCCAGAAAAGAGATCTAAAACGTTCAACTCATCGAAGTAATAGCGATTGTTGAGAATGTTAAACAAGCCTTCCTTAGCCATATCAGTAGTTGGTCTTACAGGTAGATTTTTAGGGGCCTGTAGTCTTTTTCCTTTATAGGTACCAGAAATTATTCTCATTGTGCAATAAGACTTAAGAGTTCAATTTGATCAGCGTTAATGGAAGAGTTAAATTGGTAGGGTAGTTCTGGAATGTAAAATTTCACCTTATTTATAAACTCACAGATTCTCTTGTGGTTTGCATCATTAACACTAATTGCTCCAAAGAGTTCAAGGTCGATTAATTCAGGATCTAGGGAGAGTTGTTCAAGACTAAATAGCAAGTAGTAGAGGAGTTCATCAGGATTCTGAATCTCAAAAACGTTGAACAAAGCCAATTTTCTGTCTTTAAATAGTGATAAACTCATAGAGTGCCCTTCTATGTAAGCATACACCTTATCTGAATTCAATTGTTTTTGAACAGGATATAATTTTCTCAAGAGGGCCGTACTGTGATGAATGAAATCAAATGAAGAGAAACGATCTAGTAACGCGTTATTTACATGAGTAAAAGGGATGTAGATAGAGTGAAGATCGAGATCAACTAAATAATCAATGGCTGGATTATCATCAGCTAAAAGCGCTGCATTGTATTTTAGATAATCACCCAAACAATTAGGATCGTATAGCGAATTTGGAACCAAGCTAAACCAAGGATTATTGTGAACTACAAGTACTTGTTGATACTCGTTTTGCATCACCTGATGTTTGTCCAAAAAATTGAAGAGTTCTTCCGGTAGATGACTCAAGGCAATAGGTTGGTAGTATTGTATCTGCTGAGCCTGAATCACTTCGTTGCGATCTAAGTTTGTGATACAAAAAGAAAGTCCATTCAAACTCAATTGAATGGACAACTTATAATTGGTGTGAATCTCGGTTTCTATAACCTTGTCATTTATTGTTTTTTATCGTATATCGGAGGCCAGTTACCATTCAAGCTTACATCGTTGATCGATCCTACTTGTATGATATTTCCATTGATTTCTTCAACACTAACAGCTGCATTTTCTTTAGCAACTAAGTCTTTTGGTTGGTCGTATAACACTACATCTTTTTCAACATATGCTCTAAAAACAGCAGCCTTATAGCCACCTTTTAGAATAACTTTAGATTCCATTTTGAATTTCTCTCCATTTTGAGCGAAAGGAACATTCATCATAGTTTTGTAACGAGTTGAGTTCTTGAAAATAGAGTCTTTAACAGAAACAGTTCCTAAAGTATCGATGATCTGAACTTCTTCGAGCATATCAATACCGTAAACTTTGTTGAATTTCATATAAGAAGAATCTCTCTTTTGAACTAATGTAAATTCTCCATTGTCAACAAATTCAACTAATGTTTCAAAATTTGCAGCAAATTTTCCATTTACAGTCTTGTAGGCTTCTTGAGAGTTTCTGATGTCCTTAAGAGAATTTACAACAGCTTGAAAACGTTCTTGTTTTGCTTTTTTAAACTCAATTGGAGCATTTACAGATTTATAAATTTGATAACCAAATACCGCAGCTAAAATCCATAGTGCAAGCGTAATAAGTTTTTTCATTACAGATATAGTTTGTTTAATTTTTATGACTAAAGACAAATCTACAATTTTTTTTTAATCGTGAAAGGTTTTGGCTTAAAAATCATGATTATATTTGAAGTCCATGATAGGAAAGCAATCAGAAGATTTATACAAAGCAGTTGAGGGTTCATTTAAGTATGAATTAACCACAGATCAGAAGGATACTTTAAGGGAACTTTCTAATTTTATTTTTAGTCAGAATAAAGATGAATTGTTTTTACTAAAAGGTTATGCAGGAACTGGTAAAACAACGCTGATAGGTGCTTTGGTTGCAAAATTGTGGACGGTTGGGAAAAAATCAGTAATGCTTGCACCCACAGGAAGAGCTGCAAAGGTCATGAGTGGTTTTTCTAATTCAAAGGCCTATACGATCCACAAGAAAATTTACTTTCCAAAGAAACAATCCAATGGTGGAGTCTCTTTCACTTTAGGAGTGAACAAGCATAAGGATACCTTGTTTATTGTAGATGAAGCATCGATGATCTCCGATCGATCACTAGAGGCAAATCTATTTGAAAATGATTCTTTATTAGCAGATCTAATTCAATACGTTTATTCGGGGCATCGCTGTAAATTGATGTTTGTTGGAGATGTCGCTCAGTTACCACCGGTAAAACTCAATATTAGTCCCGCATTAGATCCCTCTGTTTTGGAGATGGATTACCAGAAAGAAGTCATCTTATCGGAACTCTCTGAGGTTGTTCGTCAAACACAACAGTCAGGTATTTTGGTCAATGCAACTCAAATTCGCACCCAGTTAGAGAAAGAGCTCTATGGAGATTTTAGATTCCAAATTGACGGATTTAGCGATATAGTTAGACTCATCGAGGGAAATGAAATTCAAGAGGCCATTGAAGAAGCCTACAGAGAAGTAGGGAAGGAGGAAACAGCATTTATAGTGAGATCCAATAAAAGAGCAAATCTATACAATGAAAGTATTCGAAGTCGAATTTTGTTTTTAGAACACGATTTGGCAGTTGGTGATTTTATGATGGTGGTCAAGAATAATTATTTTTGGCTTCCAACGTCATCATCAGTTGGTTTTATTGCAAATGGAGACCTTATTGAAGTATTGGAGATTAGAGCCATAAAGGAATTATACGGATTTAAATTTGCTGAAGTAAGGGTTCAAATGGTCGATTATCCCAATCAAAAACCCTTTGATACCATATTGATGCTCGATACCATAAGTTCGGAATCTCCATCCTTATCCTATGAGGATTCCAACAGGCTTTATCAAGAGGTGCTCAAAGATTATGAAAATGAAAAATCCAAGTATAAAAAGTATTTGGGAGTCAAGAATAACGAGTATTTCAACGCCTTACAGGTGAAGTTTTCCTATGCGATTACCTGTCATAAATCACAGGGTGGACAGTGGAAACGAATCTTTATAGAACAACCCTATTTGCCCGATGGAGTCGATAAGGAATATTTGAGATGGCTTTATACGGCCATCACAAGAGCCCAAGATCGATTGTACTTGATTGGATTTAAAAATGAATTCTTTTTGTAATATCTTTAAAGTAAATTAATTCTATGAAAATAGTTGCAATGATACCAGCTCGTTATGCGGCAAGTCGTTTTCCGGCTAAGTTGATGCAAGACTTAAACGGAGCTCCGGTTATTGTGAGAACTCTTGAGGCTACGATGAATACTGATTTATTTGATCAGGTATATGTAGTAACCGATAGTGATCTAATTGAAAAAGTTGTGACAGAAGCCGGTGGGACTGTTATCAAAAGCACCCAGGAGTACGAATGTGGGTCTGATCGTATCGCAGCAGCAGCTCAGACCATCGAAGCTGATATTATTATCAATGTTCAGGGAGATGAGCCCTTTATTGAAAAAGATAGTCTTAAAGCATTAATAGCTGTATTTAAAGTAGACTCAACTAAAGAGATCGATCTAGCTTCACTGATGCATCCATTAAAAGATCAAGAATCCATCGAGAACCCCAATAACGTCAAAGTGATTGTCGATCAGCAGTCCAATGCACTTTATTTTTCTAGAGCACCAATTCCATATCTTAGAGATCAGGATCAATCGATTACTTATTACAAACACAAGGGTATTTACGCTTTTAGAAAAGAAGCATTATTAGAATTTCCTCAACTTCAAATGGGTCCCTTGGAAGCCGCAGAAAAAATTGAGGCGATTCGCTATTTAGAATACGGTAAAAAAATTAAAATGGTTCGCACAGATCAAGATGGAATCGGCATTGATACTCCTGAGGATCTCGTAAACGCAAGAAAAGCTTGGAGATAGATTATTCAAATATTAAAGTTATTGGATTTGATGCAGATGATACACTCTGGGTCAATGAAACTTATTTTAGAGATACTGAAGCAAAGTTTGCTGAACTCTTGGATCAATACGAGACTCAAAACAAAATAGACCAGGAACTCTTTAAAAAAGAGATGGAAAACCTTCCATTGTTCGGTTATGGAATCAAAGGGTTTATTTTGTCGATGATTGAAACTGCAATTGAACTATCCAATGAACGTATTTCTCCAAAAGTAATTCAGACCATTATTGAATACGGAAAGGAGATGATTCACAAACCTGTTGAATTATTGGAAGGTGTAGAACAAACACTTGAGGTTCTTTCCAAGGACTATCGACTCATTGTGCTTACCAAAGGTGATTTGTTAGATCAAGAACGCAAATTAAAACAGTCCAATCTTGAAACTTTCTTTCATCACGTAGAAGTTATGAGTGATAAAAAGCCCAAAAATTATAGGGATTTATTGGAGCATTTAGAAATTGATCCCAAGCATTTTTTAATGGTTGGAAACTCTCTTAAATCCGATGTGCTTCCTGTTTTGGAATTAGGCGCTCAAGCGGTACATATTCCTTTCCATACCACTTGGGCACATGAGGTAATTCAACCTAAAAAAGAAGACACCTATTTGCATTTGGATCACATAGGACAATTAAAAGAATATTTGTAATGAGAAAGTTAGTCGCTTATGTATTTCGTTTATTGGGATGGTCTGTAAAAGGAGAATTCTCACAATTGGATAAATACGTAATTATAGCGGCTCCCCATACTTCTAATTGGGATTTTATATTGGGGATTACGGTTCGTTATATCTTAAAGTTAAAAACTAATTATATCGGAAAATCCAGTTTGTTTAAATGGCCCATAGGATGGTTTTTTAGAGCGACAGGAGGTGCTCCAGTGGATCGATCTGGAAATAAAAATTCAGTTCAATCGATTGTTGAAGTCTTTGAAAATAATGAGAAATTTAGATTAGCACTTGCTCCTGAGGGAACTCGCAAAAAAGTTTCAGAGTGGAGAACTGGGTTTTATTATATCGCAAAAGGTGCAGGAGTACCTATAGTAATGATTGCTATGGATTACTCTAAAAAGGAAATCCGAATCGCTCCACCTTTTTACACCACTGAACATATGGAAAAAGACATGGCCTTTATCAAATCATTTTATAAGGATGCAGTGGGCAAAATACCAGAGAATACCTAAGATTCTTAATTATTCTTCCATGGTATGGAAGACATTCTGAACATCGTCGTCTTCTTCAATCTTTTCTAAAAGCTTTTCGACATCTGCTTTTTCTTCTTCACTAAGCGCTTTAGTGACTTGAGGAATACGATCAAATCCAGAAGAGAGAATTTCAATTTCTCTGCTTTCTAATTCTTTTTGTATGGCTCCAAAACTCTCAAAAGGAGCGTAGATATGGATACCATCTTCATCAGCAAATACTTCCTCAGCTCCAAAATCGATCATTTCTAATTCCAATTCTTCAGGATCAATTCCTTCACCATTAATTCTAAAGTTACAAGTGTGATCAAACATAAACTCGACAGATCCAGAGGTTCCAAGGTTTCCATCACATTTGTTAAAATAGGAACGAATGTTTGCAACCGTTCTTGTGTTATTGTCAGTAGCTGTTTCAATAAGAATAGCAATTCCATGAGGAGCATATCCTTCAAAAAGAACTTCTTTATAATCCCCTTGGCTCTTATCGCTAGCGCGTTTGATGGCACGTTCGATATTGTCCTTAGGCATATTGACAGACTTGGCGTTTTGAATCACCGCACGTAACCTAGAATTTGAATCAGGATCTGGACCACCTTCTTTAACGGCCATTACGATATCTTTTCCAATACGAGTAAATGCTTTGGACATTGCAGACCAACGCTTCATTTTACGTGCTTTTCTAAATTCAAAAGCTCTTCCCATAATCTGTCTTAATTTTATTTAATAGTGGCAAAAATAGAAAAAAGTAGCTAAACTAATACTAGTTGGTGTTTTCTTATTCTCCGTTTGAAATACAACGCTCGATACGCTCAGCAAGAGCGAAATCATTGATGGATACTCCTTTTACAGAAGGTGTTTGAATACTAACAAGAAGCGTATTGAAGGTGTTTGTCCATTTTGGATAGTGACCTAATTTTTCACATTCAAATGCAATTCGAGTCATCGCTGAAAAGGTTTCTTTAAAATCTTGAAATTGAAAGCTACTCATCAATGAGTCTTCTTTATATCCCCAATGTGGTAAGTGCTTTAAGTTTTCTTTGATTTCTTCTTCTGTTAGTTTTACTAATTTATTATCTGACATCTTAATTGTTTGTTTATTGTTTGTAAAAAGGCAGTTTTGTAATGGTTGCAGCCACCTGATTTTTTCTGATCTGAATCCAAATTGGAGTATCGATCTTTGAATGAGAAGTAGATACATACCCTAATCCAATTCCTTTAGATAGAGAAGGAGACATGGTACCAGAGGTAACCCTACCGATAACAGTACCGTCTTGATCGACAATCTCATATCCTGTTCTTGGGATTCCTCTTTCTTCTAAGACAAATCCAACTAATTTTTCACTACTACCTTGTTCTTTTTCTAGGGCAAGTGATTCTGAATTGACAAAATCCTTGGTGAATTTTGTGATCCACCCCAATCCAGCTGCTAGTGGAGAAGTCGTATCGTCAATATCATTTCCATAAAGACAATATCCCATCTCTAAACGAAGCGTATCTCTAGCTGCAAGTCCTATGGGTTGAATACCATAGGATTCTCCAGCTTTAAAAACCGCATTCCAAAGCGCTTTTACATCTTTGTTTTTACAATAGAGTTCAAAACCTCCAGAACCCGTATAACCGGTTGCTGAGATGATGATATCACTAATACCAGCGATTGTGCCTACTTCAAAATGATAAAATTTAATAGCAGATAGATCAACCTCTGTCAACTGTTGCAATACTTCGGTAGCCTTAGGTCCTTGGACAGCTAAAAGTGCATAATCATCTGAATGATTGACTAGAGTTGCTCCAAATTCACTGTTGTATTTTGAAATGTGAGCAAAGTCTTTGTCGATATTCGAGGCGTTGACAACAGCCATATAGGAATCTTCATCCATTTTGTAAACGATTAAGTCGTCTACAATTCCTCCAGTTTCATTTGGCATACAATTGTATTGTGCCTGTCCAATACTAAGTTTGCCAATATCATTAGAGCAAACTCTTTGTAAGAGTGCTTCAGATGTAGGTCCTGAAATAAAGAATTCTCCCATATGGGATACATCGAATACTCCAACGGAATCTCTTACTACTTGGTGTTCTATATTTACTCCAGCATAGGAAACAGGCATGTTAAATCCTGCAAATGGAACCATTTTAGCACCTAAAGATTGGTGTTTTTCATTTAAAGCTATCGTCTTCATGAGGGTGTTGATAATTAATTCGACTGTAAAAATAGTATTCTTTTCAACGAATCACTCATAGACTTATAAATATTTTAAAAATGCTTTTATTCCAATTTGAATCAATCCAGTAAAAAGGATTTGAGTTCTTCATAGGTAGCGATTTCAACAGATTTCTTTTGACCACCCATAACTTTTTGTATCTGCTGTGGAATCGCCACTTTTGTTTGAAGGGTTTCTTCTACAACTTCTAAGAATTTAACTGGATGAGCAGTTTCTAAAAAGATTCCGTAGGTATCAGGATGCTTTTCTAAATAAGATTCTAATCCAAGATAACCAACTGCTCCATGAGGATCAGCGATATACTCATTTTCGATAAACAATTTAAGCATGGCAGCCTTGGTTTGATCGTCGTCAAACGATTCAGATGAAAACAGGGCAGCTAATTGATCGTAATCGTTTGAAAAGAGTTTTTGGATTCTGATAAAGTTACTGGGGTCTCCGACATCCATAGCGTTTGAAATGGTAGGCTGTGAAGCTCTAGGAGTATAGGTTTGAGTGTCCATATAATCTGGAATTACTCTGTTGACATTGGTGGATGCGATAAAGTGATCCACAGGAAGTCCTAATTTGTAAGCGACAATTCCGGCGCAGATGTTCCCGAAATTTCCAGATGGAACAGAGAATACGAGTTTCTCTGCCTTGTCTTTTACTTGCTTATAGGCTAAAATATAATAGAGCATTTGTGGTAACCAACGGGCTACATTAATGGAGTTCGCTGAAGTTAATTTGATATGATTGGTGATGGATTCATCCAGAAAGGCTTTTTTGACAAATGCCTGACAATCGTCAAAGTTTCCCTCGACCTCAAGGGCTCTTATATTTTGACCTAGAGTTGTCAACTGCTTTTCTTGTATAGGACTGACTTTACCCTTGGGGTATAAAATAACGACGTCAACTCCTTCAACTCCCAAAAATCCATTTGCAACGGCTCCACCAGTATCTCCAGAAGTAGCCACGAGTACAGTGACATTTTCTTTAGTGTTTGATTGTTTTGAAAAATACCCCAAGCAGCGCGCCATAAAACGAGCACCAACATCTTTAAAGGCCATAGTCGGGCCGTGAAAGAGTTCAAGAGTTGCGACATTCTTTTCCAATTCAACTACTGGGAACTCAAAGTCCAATACTTCAGATAGAATTGATTTAAGTTCCACTTCTGGTATTTCATCACCTATAAATTGTTGTATGGCTTCATAGGCTAGATCCACTTTTGAATAGTCTTGAATATTTTCAAAATAGGAAGGATCTAATGCTGTAATAGACTCTGGAAAGTACAAGCCCTTATCTGGGGCAATTCCTCTGATGACAGCATCTTTAAAGCTAGATATGTGTTCTGGTGTATTTAAACTGAAATAATTCATGTAATTACAATTGTTTAACTCCTTCTGTGTTGATTTTTGAAATGTGGATTTCAAAATCAATTCCAAGAGGCGTATAGATGTTATTCATTTGCTGAGCAACTGCTTTTGCAGTAGCTTCCCCTTTACTGAGTGCAAACACTGATGGTCCTGATCCCGAGATTCCACAGCCCAGAGCACCAACTTCTTTTGCAGATGTTTTAATACGATCAAATTCAGGAATTAAAATAGAACGAATAGGCTCTACAATAACATCTTCTAGTGATCTACTGATTAAATCGTAATCCTCTGTAAATAATCCCGCTACTAAACCACCGACATTCCCCCACTGAGTAATGGCTTGTTTCATGGTGATGTTTTGCTTGAGTATTCTTCTAGAATCAGCTGTTTTAACCTCTATTTGAGGATGAATAACAGTTGCGTATAATTCTGATGGGTGCGGCAGTGAAATCACATCTAGAGGTTCGTAAGAACGAACTAGCGTAAAACCACCAAGTAGGGCAGGAGCTACATTATCAGCATGAGCTACGCCCGATGCTAACCGCTCGCCTTCCATAGCGAATTCAACGAGCTCTTTTCTGGAAAGAGGTTCGCCTAGAAGAAAGTTGATTCCCCAAACAGCACCTGCTGAACTTGCTGCAGAAGATCCGATACCACTTCCAGCCTTAATATTCTTATAAATTTCAATTTCAAATCCTTGATCAGAATTTAAATGTTCTAATAGTTTTAAACCAGCTACTCCAGCAACATTCTTATGCGTTTCTAAGGGAAGGTTCTGACCTTCAATTTTAGTGATGCTGATTCCTTTTTGGTTTGATTTTCGAATGAGCATTCGATCTCCAATACCGTCAAGGGCTAATCCCATCACATCAAATCCACAGGAAACATTGGCGATGGTACCAGGACAAAAAACTTCTATTTCACTAAGGATACTCATATGTTGTGTTTTGGTAAAAGTAGTAAACTAGTAGTTTCCGATTCGTATAATATCTGCAAAGATTCCAGAGGCTGTTACATCAGCACCTGCACCTGCTCCTTTAATGATCATTGGCTGGTTTGGATAGCGTTCTGTAAAGAATAGAACAATATTGTCACTTCCTTCTAGATTGTAGAAATCGTGTCCCTGAGGAATTTCTTCTAGACCAACACTTGCCTTACCTTGGTTAAAACTCGCAACGTATTTGAGTTTAGAGCCTTTAGCTGCTGCCGATTGATAGAGTGATTGAAAGTGTTCTTCGTATTTTACCAGACTCTCAAAGAATTCTTCATTAGAAGAAGTTTTAAGACATTCTTCAGGTAAAAATGATCGATTTTCAATATCCTCAAGCTCGAGTTGATTTCCAGATTCTCTCGCGAGAATAAGAATTTTACGCATGACATCAATACCGCTTAAATCAATAGTTGGATCTGGTTCAGTATATCCTTCTTCTTGGGCTTGTTTAACGATGTCTACAAATTTAGTGCTATCGTTAAAGTTGTTAAACACAAAGTTGAGACTACCGGATAATACAGCCTTGATATTTAAAATCTTATCACCTGAGGCGATGAGGTTTTTAAGGGTATCGATAATTGGTAATCCTGCACCGACATTGGTTTCGAAAAGGAATGGAGCATTGTATTCAGAGGCTAAATACTTGAGGTTTTTGTAACGCGCATATTCAGATGAACAGGCTATTTTATTACAGGTAACCACTGAAATACTCTTTGAGAGATACGACTCATAGGTCTGTGACACCTCTGCACTAGCCGTATTGTCTACAAAGATGGAGTTTCTGAGGTTTAATTCAGTAACCTGCTCAAAGAAGCGTTTTTTATCGGCTTGTTGTCCACCAGCGAGTAATTCCTTCCAATTCTTTAAATCAATCCCCGATTCATTAAAGTACATGGTTCTAGAATTTGAAATTCCTATTACTCTAATATTGAGTTTTAAATTTTTCTTTAAGTAGCTCTTTTGTCCTTCTAATTGGATCATAAATCGAGCACCTACATTTCCAACTCCCATTACAAACAAATTGAGCTGTTTGACATTTTCTTCAAAGAAAGTCTCGTGTAGGGTGTTTAAAGCTTTTTTGACGTCTTTTGTCTTGATAACTACTGAAATATTCTTTTCAGAAGCACCTTGAGCAATAGCTACAATATTGACATTGTTTTTTCCAAGAGTACTAAACATCTTACCACTTAAGCCTTGATGTGATTTCATATTATCACCCACTAGAGCGACAATTGAGTATTCTTTTTCAGGAGTTACTTGCTTGATTTTACCTTTGCTAATTTCAAATTCAAAAGCTTCGTTGACAAGTGAAGCTGCTAGATCAGCATCTTTTTCATTGACACCGATACAAATAGAGTGCTCAGATGATGCTTGAGTAATTAAAACAACAGAGATTTGAGCATTGGAAAGCACTTCGAAGAAACGCTTTGAGATCCCTGGAATACCTACCATTCCAGCTCCTTCAAGAGACAACAAAGCAATCTGATCGATATGACTAATTCCTTGAACCGATTTGTTTTCAGGTGAATTGTTTTTAGCAATTGTAGTTCCTTTTTCTTCAGGTTTGAAGGTGTTCTTAATTACGATTGGAATTTCTTTATTGAGAACTGGTTGAATCGTAGGAGGATAGAGAACCTTTGCTCCAAAGTGAGAAAGTTCCATCGCTTCCTCATAAGAAATATTGTCAATTGGTTTGGCTTGTTTGACCATCTTAGGGTTAGCAGTAAACATTCCGGAAACATCGGTATAGATGTCCAGTTGTTTTGCGTCAATGGCAGCTGCAACAATTGCTGCTGTATAATCAGAACCACCTCTTCCCAAAGTAGTACTCTCTCCTGATTCTGAAGAGGAGATAAATCCACCCATCACAGTGATTTGGTGGGGTGCTTTAGATATATATTCTGCAATGGCTTGATTAGTTACTTCAAAATTAACCTGAGCTTTATTGTAGTTGGAATTGGTTTTAATTACGGTTCTAGAATCTAGGAGCTCGGAATTTAAACCTTCAGCTTTAAAGTAAGAAGCAATGATAAAAGAAGAAAGCAGCTCTCCGTAACTCACAACTTTATCAGAAAGTTTTGGAGTTTGTTCACCTATTAAATATGAACCCTCTAAGAGTGTTTCTAAATTGTTTAATTCAGCCTTAATTTTAGATAGTAATTCGCTTTGATATTGAACATTAATCAATGATTTAACAGCATTGAGGTGTCTGTTTTCGATTTCTGATAGGATTTCTAAATAGCTTTGATCCTTGTTAGCTGCTTTTTCAGAAGCTTGGAGAAGGAGGTCTGTGACTCCTCCTAATGCTGATACAACTACTACAGAGTGTTTGTTAGATTCTAAACTGACAATTGCTTTTACTTTGGATATGTTTTCGGCATTTGACACTGAAGTGCCTCCGAATTTTAATACTTTCATAAGATGTATAAACTTGATTTATATGGATTTAACACGCATTGAGCTAGGACGGAAGATATATATAAAAATTACCCCAAAGGGGTTGTAGTCGTAGCTGTAGAAGCAGAACGCTTTAGAAGATTTAAGGTGTATACGTGTTGATTCATAGGAAAATTAACTTTTCACAATCCAAAAATAGGTTATATATATTTAAATAAAAGTAAAAGGAGGTATTTTTGATGATTTCATAAAAAATACCTCCCTTGTTTGAATTAATGTAAATTGGATTTGCCTATCGATGTGGTGTTCTTAAATCTCTTCCTTAGTTTTGTTAGGTTTAAGAACTGTAAAGCTTAATTTTTCTTCATTAGCTTTATAATCGAGTTTAATGGTATCACCCTCTTCGATTTTAGAATTGACAATTTGTTCAGCTAGTTCATCTTCGATAAATTTTTGAATCGCCCTTTTGAGAGGTCTTGCTCCAAATTGTCGATCAAAGCCTTTTTCAGCAATAAAATCAATGGCTTTCTTGGAGAGTGTTAACTGGTATCCTAAAAGTTCAATTCTCTTGTAAAGTTGTTTTAACTCAATTTGGATAATCTTAGCGATATCCTCTTTTTCAAGAGCATTAAAGATGATTACATCGTCTATTCTGTTAAGGAATTCAGGAGCAAATGCCTTTTTAAGAGCATTTTCGATCACAGATCGACTGTGTTTGTCTTCTTGAGACTTCATGGCAGTTGTGCCAAAACCAACTCCTTGACCAAAATCTTTAAGCTGTCTTGAACCTAAGTTTGAGGTCATGATGATAATGGTATTTCTAAAGTCAATCTTACGTCCTAAACTATCTGTTAAATAGCCATCATCGAGAACTTGAAGCAACATATTAAATACATCAGGATGTGCTTTTTCGACCTCATCCAATAAGATGACTGAATAAGGCTTGCGTCTAACTTTTTCAGTAAGTTGTCCACCCTCTTCATAACCTACATAGCCCGGAGGAGAGCCAATGAGTCTGGAGATTGCAAACTTCTCCATATACTCACTCATATCGATGCGAATCAAGGCGTCTTCGGAGTCAAAAATTTCTTTAGCTAACACCTTAGCTAACTGAGTTTTACCTACCCCAGTTTGACCTAAAAATATAAATGATCCAATCGGTTTGTTAGGGTCTTTTAATCCCGCTCTATTTCGTTGAATTGCCTTGGCGACTTTCGCAACTGCGTCGTCTTGTCCAATGACAGATCCCTTGATAAGCTCTGGAAGTTCAGCTAACTTAACGCTTTCTTCTTGTGCTATTTTGGTTACTGGAATTCCACTCATCATGGATACTACATCAGCTACATGCGTCTCTGTAACGGTATCTTTGTGTTTTTTAGCGTCTTCTTCCCATTTCTCTTGTTCAATTTGAAGCTTTTTTTCAATTTTTTTCTCGTCGTCTCTTAATTTGGCAGCTTCTTCGTACTTCTGCTTGTTGACAACGGTGTTTTTAGCCTCTCTAACTTCTTCTAGTTCTTTTTCTAAGTTGACAATTTCTTGAGGTACATTCATGTTGGTAATATGCACTCTCGATCCGGCTTCATCTAAGGCATCGATGGCCTTGTCTGGTAAGAAACGATCCGACATATAACGCTCTGTAAGCGTGACACATGCTTTAATAGCCTCATCGGTAAAGATGACATTGTGATGGTCTTCGTACTTCGCTTTAATATTGTTGAGGATTTCTATGGTTTCATCGATGGTTGTCGGTTCGATCATTACCTTTTGAAATCTGCGTTCTAAGGCTCCATCTTTTTCGATGTACTGGCGGTACTCGTCGATGGTTGTCGCTCCAATACATTGAATTTCACCTCTAGCTAGTGCAGGTTTAAACATATTAGAAGCGTCTAAACTTCCTGTAGCACCTCCAGCTCCAACAATAGTGTGAATTTCGTCAATGAAGAGGATGATGTCATCATTTTTTTCAACTTCATTCATCACAGCCTTCATACGCTCTTCAAACTGTCCTCTGTATTTGGTTCCAGCAACTAAAGAAGCTAGATCTAGTGTGACAACGCGTTTGTTAAACAATACACGAGACACCTTTTTTTGAATAATTCGAAGTGCTAACCCTTCGGCAATAGCACTTTTTCCAACACCGGGTTCACCGATTAAAAGCGGATTGTTTTTCTTTCTTCTACTGAGGATTTGAGAAACGCGTTCGATCTCTTTAAGTCTTCCAACGACAGGATCTAATTTGTTTTCCTCTGCCATGTGAGTGAGGTCTCTTCCAAAATTATCCAATACAGGAGTTTTAGATTTTTTGGCTGTTTTAGCTTTAGTAGGGTTGCTAAAACGCTCTTCACCTTGAGGCGTTTCGTGTTCGTCTGAAAAGGAACTTCTCGGTGTTTCTGAAATATAGTTGTCTTCGTTTGTAAGCATGGTCTTAAATTGTTCTTTTACCCCTTCGTAATCCACATTCATTTTATTGAGAATCTTTGTAGTAGGATCATTTTCATTTCTTAAAATACAAAGCAATAAGTGAGCAGTATTGATGGCTGTACTCTGAAAGAGTTTTGCTTCTAAAAAAGTTGTTTTTAAAGCGCGTTCTGCTTGTCGAGTCAAATGCAGATTGTTTTGGTCATTCAGACTAGGTTGATTGACATCAACAGGATTTAAAGCTTCTATTTTTCTTCTCAAAAGTTCAAAATCGATCGCCAAAGCATCCAAAATATTAATCGCCTTACCGCTTCCATCTCGCAACAATCCTAGCAATAGATGTTCTGTGCCTATGAAATCATGTCCCAATCTCAAGGCTTCTTCTTTGCTATATGCAATAACATCTTTTACTCTAGGTGAAAAATTTTCATCCATAAAATTCTCTTATTCCTTTAAAATTAATAAATCTCTACTAATTCTTTGGCAAATATCATACCTAATTCAATTTGATATTGAATACAATTCACAAAATTAAACTCATAAATCAAAGAAATGCTAGAATTATTTATCAACTTTTTGAGGGGTGAAAAATGTTGATAAATTGTTTAATAATAGCTATTCGAGCTCCTTTGTTTGCTCGCTAATTTGTTTATCTTGCCTTATTATTATAACACTAACCATATTATATAATTATCTATGGCAGAAGGAGAAAAGTTAATTCCAATTAATATTGATGATGAAATGAAGTCAGCCTACATAGATTATTCTATGTCGGTCATTGTGTCACGTGCCCTACCGGATGTAAGAGACGGTTTAAAGCCTGTACACAGAAGAGTATTATTTGGAATGCACGAGCTAGGAGTTAGGTCTAATAGTTCTTATAAAAAATCAGCGAGAATTGTCGGTGAAGTATTGGGGAAGTACCACCCACATGGTGATTCTTCAGTATACGACACTATGGTGCGTATGGCACAAGAGTGGTCACTTCGTTATATGCTTGTTGACGGTCAAGGTAACTTCGGTTCGGTCGATGGCGATAGCCCTGCTGCAATGCGTTATACGGAAGCACGTATGCGTAGAATATCAGAAGACATGTTGGCAGATATTGAAAAAGACACAGTTGATCACCAACTCAACTTTGACGACTCTTTAAAAGAGCCAGTTGTATTACCTACCAGAATACCGAACTTATTAGTGAACGGAGCCTCTGGTATAGCAGTTGGAATGGCAACCAATATGCCTCCACATAACTTAACTGAGGTAATCGATGGAACGGTGGCCTATATCGATAACAACGATATTGAAATAGACGAGCTCATTAAACACATCAAAGCTCCTGATTTTCCTACTGGAGGAATTATTTATGGTTACGATGGTGTGAAAGAAGCCTTCCATACAGGAAGAGGTCGTATTGTGATGCGTGGTAAAGCAACTATGGAAGAAGTTAGAGATCGCGAGTGTATCGTGGTTACTGAAATTCCTTACCAAGTAAACAAAGCGGACCTTATCAAGAAGACAGCCGACTTAGTTAACGAGAAAAAAATAGAGGGTATTTCAACCATAAGAGATGAGTCAGATCGAAATGGAATGCGAATTGTTTACGTTTTAAAACGCGATGCCATTCCAAATATCGTACTCAATATGCTTTATAAATATACAGCACTACAGTCGTCTTTCAGTGTCAATAATATTGCATTGGTTAAAGGGCGTCCAGAAATGCTAAATATTAAAGACATGATTCGTCATTTTGTCGATCACCGTCATGAGGTTGTAGTGCGAAGAACAGAGTTTGAATTGGCTAAAGCAGAAGCTAGAGCACATATTTTAGAAGGTTTGATTATCGCTTCTGACAATATTGATGAAGTGATTCGAATCATCAGAGCTTCTAAGAGTCCAGATGAGGCTCGAGAAGCTTTAATGAAAGCTTTTGAACTTACTGAGATTCAAGCTAAGGCAATTGTAGAAATGAGATTGCGTCAGTTGACGGGTCTTGAACAAGATAAGTTAAGAGCTGAGTACGATGAGATTATCCAATTTATTGCAGATTGTAAAGAGATCTTAGCAAATAAAGAACGTCGTATGCAGATTATTAAAGACGAACTCCTCGAAGTAAAAGAAAAATACGGTGATGAGCGTCGCTCTGAAATCAACTATGCAGGAGGAGACCTCAGTATTGAAGATATGATTCCGGATGAGCAAGTTGTGATTACCATTTCTCATGCAGGCTATATCAAACGCACACCGCTTTCTGAATACAAGACTCAGAACAGAGGTGGAGTAGGTCAAAAAGCGTCTGCTACAAGAAATGAAGATTTCTTAGAACACCTCTTTGTGGGAACCAACCACCAATACATGCTCTTCTTTACACAGACTGGGAAATGTTTCTGGATGCGTGTTTATGAAATTCCAGAAGGAAGTAGAACTTCAAAAGGTAGAGCTATTCAAAACCTCATTAATATTGCGCCAGACGATAAGGTAAAAGCCTTTATCTGCACACAAGATCTCAAAGATGAAGAATACGTCAATTCTCATTATGTGATCATGGCTACTAAAAAGGGAGTTGTTAAAAAGACTACCCTAGAGCAGTATTCTAGACCTCGTACCAATGGTATCAACGCCATTACTGTGAGAGATGGTGATGAATTGCTGGAAGCAAAATTAACCACAGGTACTTCTCATGTATTCCTTGGATTAAAATCAGGTAAAGCAATTCGATTCGAAGAAAACAAGACTAGACCGATGGGTAGAAATGCTGCTGGTGTTAGAGGAATTACACTTGCAGATGATTCAGATGAGGTAATTGGCATGATTTCTGTTAACAATTTAGAAGATAACATTCTAGTAGTTTCAGAAAAAGGCTACGGAAAACGATCTGACATTGAAGACTACAGAATTACCAATCGCGGTGGAAAAGGTGTTAAAACTATTTCCATTACGGAAAAAACCGGTAAATTAGTAGCTTTAAAAAATGTTACCGATTCTGATGACCTTATGATTATCAATAAATCGGGTATTGCAATTCGTATGGCAGTTGAGGATTTAAGAGTGATGGGTAGAGCGACACAAGGGGTTCGACTCATCAACATCAAAGACAATGACTCCATTGCAGCAGTTGCAAAAGTAATGAAAGAGGAAGATGTAGAAGATGATATAGAAGTTAACGATATCGAAGTAAACGGAGCATCTCAAGTCAATGACAACGAAACATCTACTCCATCAGAAATGGAATAATTTGATAACTATACTAAATTTAAAAATGAAACAGAAATTATTATTAGTAGTGGCCATTTTCGTATCTGCAATTAGCTTTGCTCAAAAAGATGAATTAAAGGCTGCTAAAAAAGCATTAAAAGCTAATGATGCTCAGGGAGTTTTAGATGCTTTAAAACCAGTAGAGGGAACCATTGACAGTGCTGATGAAAAATCTAAAGTAGCTTATTATGAGTTATTAGGTGATGCTTACACGATCCTAGCAAAAGCTGGAGATGATTCTCAATTTGAAAATGCTATTAAAGCATATCAGCAAGTTGAATCTAATGAAGTTGCTGACAAATTGAAAGGTATTTCAAATGATCTTGTAAATTCAGCTGTAGCGGATAACCAAAATTCAAATTTTGTGGATGCTGCAACTAAATTACACATGAGTTATTCAATCAGTCCAAGAGATACGATCTATTTATACTACGCTGCATCAAGTGCCGTCAGTGGAAAAGATTATCCTTTGGCTTTACAGTATTACAACGAATTAAAAGATCTTAACTACGACGGTTCAGAAGTGAAATTCACAGCAGTTGACGTTGCTACAGGTGAACGTGTAGCAATGGATAAAGCACAACGTGATATCATGGTAAAGGCGGGAACACACAAAGATCCTAAAGATGAAAAAACAGAGTCTAAACGTTCTGAAATCATCAAAAATATCGCCCTTATTTACACTCAAGAAGGCGATGACGAAAAAGCAATGGAAGCTTATGTGGATGCAAGAAAAGTGAATCCAAATGATGTTTCATTAATTTTAAATCAAGCAAATCTTTATTTTAAACAAGGAGATAAAGACAAATTTAAGAGTTTGATGAATGAAGCAATAGAAGTAGATCCACAGAATCCCGACTTGCACTATAATATAGGTGTCATCAGTATGGAGCAAAACGACTACGAAGCTGCAAGAGCTGCTTATTCAAAATGTATTGAAATTGATCCCTCTTACATCAATGCTCATTTAAATTTATCAACTTCGTATATTAATGAAGGGAACCTGTTAGTAGAGCAAATGAACGCGATTAGAGGAAACTCTGCAAAAGACATTGCTAAATACGATTCTTTAAAAGCTCAAAAAGAGGCATTGTTTAAAAAAGGTGCTGATGCTCTTGAAGCTGCATATAAAACGAATCCTGAAAACAAAGAACTTTTAGAACAGTTAAAGAATATTTACGGTGCTTTAAGTGACTTCGTAAATTATAAGAGAGTTCAAGATTTAATCGATCAATAAAAAAGAGTTTATCTCTTATGAAAGCCTCGTTTTTACGAGGCTTTTTTTATTGTATCGATTTGATAACTCGAACTGAGTGAGTGTAGCTATTGGTGTCAATATTGAAGATGCCGGTATGATCGATTCGATCGATTCTAACACTTCCATAGGCGTGAATGATGTAATTGTTTTCTAAGAGGATGCCCACGTGATCGATAATTCCCTCTTTATTGTCAAAAAATACTAAATCTCCTGCCTTAGCTTCCTCGATAAAGCTCAATGGTTCTCCTTGAGCTGCTTGTTCTCTAGCACTGCGTTTAAGCGCAACACCGTTCAGTTTATAGGCCATCTGCGTTAATCCACTTGAATCAATTCCAAAGGGTGTTTTACCACCCAGGATTTCAGGAGCGTTTAAATACATCATCGCAGTTGAAACCACAGAATGTTGATTTGGGATAGAAGAAGGTTCACATTGATGGTTTAAAAAAAGTGCTTTACTGAGATCAGAACCAATGACAACAGGCAGCAAACTGTTGTTTTCATTGTGTACATAATGTGCTAAGTCATAATTATAAGAAGGCTTGAGCTCTTTTAATTCATAAAAGGCTTCCTGATTCACTTCTTTAAAGTGTAAATTAGAAATCCATCCCTCACAACCGTCAAACACGCATCTAATTTTGCTGTAAAATTTTCGTTGTTCGATGATTTTAAACAATTCACCGTATAGCAATTGTGATAGCTGAGTAGCTAAATCATTAGCTTCAGATCGAAGGGGTATAACACTTAAATTACAAATTCCGTATTTCATTAATCCACTACAAATTTTGGAGGATTAAAGCAGAGGCACCTCCGCCGCCATTACAAATAGCAGCAGCACCAAATTCAGCTTTGTTTTGTTTTAATATGTGGAGTAGACTTACAACAATTCGAGCACCAGAACACCCAAGGGGGTGACCAAGAGCCACTGCACCACCATGGATATTTAATTTCTCACTATCAATATTTAGAAGTTTTTGATTCGCGAGACTTACTACAGAGAAGGCTTCGTTGATTTCAAAATAATCGATAGCATCTATAGCTAAATCAGCTTTTGCTAGTGCTTTTGGAAGTGCGGCAGCAGGGGCTTCTGTAAACCACTCAGGGTCCAATGCAGCATCTGCATAGGAGCGAATTATTGCAAGAGGTTTTAGTCCTAATTCTTTAGCTTTTTCTTCACTCATTAATACAAGTGCTGCTGCACCATCATTAATGGTTGAAGCATTGGCTGCAGTAACCGTTCCATCCTTAGTAAAAGCTGCTCTAAGATCTGGTATCTTTTCGAAACGAACATTGGTATATTCTTCGTCTTTATCAATAACTATTGGATCACCTTTTCTTTGAGGTACCTTAACAGGAATAACTTCATCATTAAACAATCCATCATTCCAGGCTTTTTGAGAACGCTCATAGGAACTGATCGCATAGGCGTCTTGTTCTTCTCGTGAGATATGGTGTTTTGTGGCACATTGGTCAGCGTAGATTCCCATAGCTTGGTGCGTAAATGCATCCTGTAAACCGTCTAGAGTCATGGAATCTTTTAAATTTTGATCTCCAAATTTAATTCCAGATCTCAAATGTGATAAGTGAGGTGCTAAGCTCATATTTTCCATTCCACCTGCTACGACTACCTCAGCGTCACCTAAAGCTATTGATTGGGCAGCTAACATAATACTCTTCATGCCAGAAGCGCATACTTTATTTACTGTAGTACAAGGAATATTTGACGGTAATCCTGCATTGAGGGCTGCTTGTCTGGCTGGAGCTTGACCACAGCCGGCCTGAATTACGTGACCCATAAAAACTTCATCAACATCATTTAGTTCTATAGAGGCCTTATTTATAGCAGCCCGGATAGCGGTACTTCCTAATTCAGTAGCTTTAACAGAAGAAAGACTTCCCATAAAACTTCCTATTGGAGTTCGTACTGCAGATACAATTACAACTTTTTTCATGATGCGATATTTCATACTAAATTAAAAAATTAAGTCGGAAGGCATGGGTTTGAATGATTAAAATAGATAATTCAAGTTGAATTTTTCTATTTTTGATGAATAACTCCCAGCAATGAAGACCAAACTCGATCTACTGTTTAGAAATCAATCACTGATATACAAATACATCCTTTATGTATTTGCAATCATTCTCATCGTTTTTTTGCTGCCAAAAGGAGGAAAGTTTAAGTACGAATTTCAAAAGGGAAAACCATGGCAATTTGAAACCCTCTATGCGCCATTTGATTTTACTGTTACAAAATCAGTAGAAGAAGTTGATGCAGAAAAGAAGGCTATTAGAGAAAATCAGGTCCCATACTATCAGTACGAGGAGGATCAAATGCTTAAGGCGATGGATCAAATAAGTCTTAAAATAGATGGACTAGTCCTTCAGAATGAACAGCGTAAACTAGACACCTTGTACTTCAAAAAAACAATTTCAAATATTATCGAATCGGTTTATTCGAGAGGAGTTGTTCGAAAGTCAGATTTAATTTATCCTTCAGATAATATTTACATTG
>CAKZOO010000034.1 GCA_937136455.1 uncultured Flavobacteriaceae bacterium
TCAAATGAATTTATTTTCAAATTTTATCCGTTTTTAAGCCCATTAAATAATCTTACATTTTTAGAACTACTAAAAAATGAGGACCCATTTACATTATTTCCCTATTTTTGCCGACGTATTTATAACGAACTTCTAAAATATTGTTATGACGATAGATGAAACTTTAATCTTACGCTTAGAAAAATTATCACGTTTACAACTTTCAACCGAAGAACGCTCAACAATTACAAAAGACTTGAATAATATTTTGGGAATGATTGAAAAGTTGGAAGATTTGGACACTACTGGCGTTGAACCGTTGCGACATATCATCGAGGAAAATAAACCTTGGCGGGAAGATATTGTTAATCAATCAACGACAACGGCAGACGCTTTAAAGAATGCTCCAAATCACGATGGTAGTTATTTCAAGGTATTGAAAGTTATCGAGAAATAAACTTAGTGCTTAAATATAAAGAAACAATGAAACCAGTTATTGATATTACGCATCTCCGTAAAACCTATTATATGGGTACGCAGACGGTACACGCACTTAAAGATGTATCGTTACAAATCAACCGAAATGAATATGTGGCGTTGATGGGACCTTCGGGTTCGGGAAAGTCCACTTTGATGAATTTGCTGGGTTGTTTAGATACGCCAACAGATGGTCGCTATGTCTTGAATGAACAAGATGTAAGTGTGTTGTCAGATGCCGAATTGGCTCAAATTCGTAATAAAGAAATTGGTTTTGTTTTTCAGACTTTTAATTTATTACCTCGTTTGTCATCGTTAGAAAATGTAGCGTTGCCGTTGGTTTATGCGGGCATGAGTAAAGCGGAAAGGTTGGCAAAAGCTCGTTCTGTTTTGGAAGCGGTGGGCTTGGGCGATCGGGTAGATCACAAACCAAATGAGTTGTCGGGTGGGCAACGTCAACGAGTAGCTGTTGCAAGAGCGTTGGTGAATGATCCTGCGATTATCCTTGCCGATGAACCGACCGGAAACTTAGATACAAAAACGTCTATCGAAATCATGGCTTTATTTGAAAAAATCCATAATTCGGGCAACACTGTTATCTTAGTTACGCACGAACCTGACATTGCAGAACATGCACATCGTGTCATTCGCCTTCGAGATGGCTTGGTCGAAACAGATACAATGAACGATAAGGTGATTACAGCAGCAGAAAGGTAACTTTTTGTTCAAACATCTGACTACTTGAATAATAAAAAATGAAAATATACACAAAGACTGGCGATAAAGGGCAAACTTCGCTTTTTGGTGGAGCAAGATTACCGAAAAATCATATTCGGATTGAAGCGTATGGAACAGTTGATGAATTGAATTCGTACATCGGTCTGGTGCGTGATGTGACGGAGAATAAGTCGGTTAGAACAATTCTGAAAGAAGTACAAGATCGGTTATTTACGATTGGCTCAAATTTGGCTTCTGACCCATCTAAAGATATGATTACGCCTGATGTTCATCAAGCGGATATTGAATTATTAGAAAAAGAAATTGACAGAATGACGGCAGAATTGCCACCGTTACGCAGTTTCATTTTGCCGGGCGGTCACACGACGGTTTCGTTTTGTCATCTTGCTCGTTGCGTTTGTCGTCGTACTGAGCGGCTGGTTGTAGCGTTGGCAGAAAATGAGACAGTCGAATTGATTATTATTCAGTATCTAAATCGCTTGTCGGATTATTTATTCACACTTGGTCGGTTGTTAGCAAAGGACTTAGGGGTGGAAGAGGTGAAATGGGAAGCGAGAAAGTAGAGCGTAGTTGGTCGGTTTTAGTTAGCAATGGCGTAATTTATTTGTATTTAATCCATGAGGTTGCTCAATCTTGTGGATTAAATATTTTTACGTAAATTTGAAGTTTTAAAATAAGCAACGTCAATCATTCTCAATGAAAATAAAGCAATCGGATAAGCTAATGGTTTTGGGCAAACACGTTGAGCCTGGATTGAAGAAGTATAAGGGGAAACCTGACGCTCGCCTGCAACGCTATATCGACGAATCGCCGCTGGTTTATACGGCCTATCGCTTTGAAGATGGTCGAATCTTCTTGGTGTATGAAAATAATTTATATGCTATTTTATATAAAAATGAAGCGGTTTTAATGGCGGAGTTAGAACAGCATTTTCAAGAGTAACCTTATTTTGATTAACTCTACATAAGATATTATTTCAGATAAAATAAACATAACAAGTACAATAGACATTACTCATAAGTTGATATATTTTTAAATTAAAGCATACGGAATAGTGGAAGATAAAAACTTTAAATTACTTGGGAATTCAGGTGGAGAAATGCCTTCAAGCCCGAGCCAGGCTCAATTAGAAACTTTTGATAATAATTACGCTTCAAGAAATTATATTATTCAGTTTGACTGTTTAGATTTCACGTCTTTGTGTCCTGTGACTGGGCAGCCAGATTTTGCAGAGATAGAAATCAAATATACGCCAAATATTAAGTGTGTAGAGACTAAATCTTTGAAATATTACTTACATTCATATCGAAACACCAAAGCTTTCAACGAGCAAGTTGTTAATCGTATTTTAGATGACTTGGTTGCAGTTTGTGAACCTAAATGGATGAAAGTCAAAGGAAAATTTGCGGCAAGAGGCGGAATCGCTTTGACAACAATTGCAGAATATCCAAACCTAAGTGATGATGAAAAATAAGGTAGTTGTACTTTTAAGTGGCGGCATGGATTCTGTTACTGTTTTGTATCATTCCTTAAAAGAGTATGACGTCATTGGTGCGTTGAGTTTCAATTATGGCTCAAAACATGCGCATCAAGAGCTGGAATATGCAAAATATCATTGCGATAAGGTGGGGATCAAACACACGGTTATTAAACTTGATTTTGTGCAGCAGTTGTTCAAATCTTCGCTGCTGATTGACGGGGGAGAAATACCCGAAGGTCATTATGCAGCAGAAAATATGAAATCAACGGTCGTTCCTTTCCGGAACGGTATTATGTTATCTATCGCTTGCGGATTTGCAGAAAGTCAAGGTGCGAACGCTGTGGCTATAGCCGCACATTCGGGCGATCATGCGATTTATCCGGACTGTCGTACCAATTTTATGGAAGCAATGCGTGCTGCAATGCAATTGGGAACTTATGAAAAAATTGATTTATTAGCTCCGTTTGTGGATATTGATAAAACTGAAATTGTGAGAATCGGTGCAAAACTAAATGTAGATTATAGCCAAACTTGGTCTTGCTATAAAGGTTTAGAATTGCATTGTGGAAAGTGTGGCACTTGTGTAGAACGCAAAGAAGCGTTCGAACTCGCTGGTGTGCCTGACCCCACAAAATATCAATAAGAACACTTGGAATCTATAGTAATATTTAAAAAGTGAAATCGAATTTTTCGGTTTCACTTTTTTGATTTTTGATCAGGCAATCATTGTAAAATATGAATTCAGCGATATATCAAAGCTTTGTTGAAATTGTAATCCCTTGTATCGTTTTTGAGTTTGACACAATTTTTTAGTATTTCCAATATTATGGAGTATCAAAAAAGAAATTAAATCTTGATTTTCCTGTACCGAAATGTTGGTGATTGTTTTTTGAGACAAAGAACGAAGTTTAGGTGTTTAACGTCAATTAAAAACTTATTTACTACGCTAAAAAAACTATCATTTTGTCAAAAAAAATGCTTCAACCTACTTCAATTTGCTTTAATCACGTATATAAAATCTCTAAAACGGATAACCTATCGCAATCACATAATTCGGATCTCGCCACCAACCGTTTGGAAAGAAATGGTCGCCAACTTGATTCGTTTCACTGGCGTAAGGGGTGCGGACTTTGTAGCCCAAATCCAAACGCATCACAAAAAATCCAAAATCTTTACGAAATCCAAAACCTGTTCCGATAGCAATTTGTGATAAAAAAGTTTCTGGGTTAAACTCTCGATGTAAGCCTTCGGGGTCGCTGAGTAACCAAACATTCCCGGCATCTGCAAATAAAGCTGCATCGACATCATAGTTACTGTTTAATTTAAAACGAAACTCTGTATTTAGTTCTATTTTTAGATTACCAGTCTGAAAAGGTACAACATCTTCATATAAAAAAGGATAAATATAGGCACCTGGCCCAACTTCACGCACTTGCCAGGCTCGAATACTTCCATCTCCACCGGAGAAAAATTGTTTGACATAGGGCATATCTTCGGAGTTACCGTAAGGTATGCCTAAACCAACATTTACACGACTTGCTAAAGAGGTTGTTTCATTGAATCGTATGGTTAAGTTACGATTAAACTCAAATCTTGAATATTGGGAGTAAGAAATTGTATCAAAAAACTCAAAGCCCTTAGCTGGGTTTGTCGCCAAGTTAATAAGGGACAGAAAAGTACCTGCTACTTCTCCGCTGATTCGCATATTATGCGATATGCCTCTTGGACTTATTGGACTGTTATACTGATAATTATAGTTAGAACCAAAAATCAATTGTCTATCAAAACTTCTTGCTAACAAAGGGTTTTCATCCAGTGTCGGTTGAAATAAAGGATCGATATTTGGCAAAACTAAATTTACAAAAGCTGGTGTGATGATTCGTCGGCTGTTCTCAAATTGCCAGTCAAAATTTCCTGAAAGGGAAAATAAATTATATTGATACAATTGAAAACGAGAGATATAATTAAAACTCGTCGTCAAATGAAATTGTGATTTATTAAGATAATTAAATTTACGGTTTCTAATCGTTGTAGTCGCTAAGTCACTTTGTAATCGAATATCAATTGTATTAAACAGACGACCGTTGTCTGAGTTTAGGTTCAGTTCTATACCGGCAATAGGTCGGATACTGAAGACTTCGGCCCCTCGTAGTAGATTACGGTGTTTGAAACTAAGATTTGTAAAAATACCGAAGTTGTTGACAGAGGTAATATTATTTGTAATAGAGTTTAACTCAAAATCAGCTCCTAATCCCATTTTCTGATCAGGATTCATGTAAACATAAAAATCAATGTTTCTATCCCTAATTGCGTACACTCCACCCAAATTATTTTTATCAATAGAAATTGGTCTAAGTTTATTTCCTGATCTTTCCCATTTTGCATTTCTACACAAATATTTTTGAGGAATTTGAGGATATTTTTGTCTTTTAAGTTCATACATTACCGCATAATGTCCACCATCATCTCCAATAGAAATATATCTGTACGATGAATTGCTCCAAATTTTATTTTCACAATAAAAGTTACCTGAAAAAACTTGTATTTTTCTAGTTTTCTTTGCACCTTGCAATAATCTATTTAGTTGAGAAGATGAAACAACTTTATTGATACGGGCTAATCCATAAGTTGAAAAGTTGTCCTTATTTACTGCCCCTGCAATAGCACCATTATCAAGGAGCATTTCCACTATTGTATCAACATTTACTTTCGATTGGTATACTGCTGTCATAATTGCAGTATTTAAGTATTTATCTCTTACATTTGGATCCACGCCAAATTCCAGAAGGGCTTTGGTTGAAAGTATATTTCGGTTTTGAGCAGCATAATGAAGAGCAGTTTTATTATCGTTTGAAAGCTCATCAATATTGACACCATTATCCCAAAGAAATTTAATAACCGGCTTTGGGTCTTCTTTATTAAAACTTGATGCAATATGAATTGCGTTTCTTCCATTCTTTGTTTTGCTTTTGATATTTAAACCATGTTTATTTAGGGTTTTGATTACCTCTATTTCTTCCTCATAATTTCTAGTTGTACTACCTTGTACCGCAATTAAAAGGATATTCCAGTCATTTACTTGAGCTTTATCTTTATTAGCACCCAAAGAAATTAACTTATCAATTAAGATACTGCTGCCATTCAAAGCTGCATAGCTTAGGGGTGTCCAACCATTATGATTTTGGTTAATATCTTCGCCATCTTCAATTAATTTAACTATGATATCATAAGATTTATTTTGAGCTGCAAAATGGATTAGCGACATACCTTTTTGAGTTTTAGGATTTTTATTTTTAACTAATGTAATTAATTCATTAAAAATCTCTAAGGATTGATGCTGAGCTGCTATATGTAACGGATGAGTACCGGAATTACTTTTGACGTCTAAATTTTTAGAATTTTCAAAAGCGAAAAAGATTAACTCATCATTACTACTATATTTTAAAAGATACATTATTGGTGTCCAACCGTTAGACTTATTAACAGAATCAAAAGTGTGATCCGTATCAAGGTATATTTTATAATCAGCTAAACTTGCATCTTTAACAAATTTTGGATTACACAATGTTGTGCATTTATTTTTAAAAAGAGGAATAGATAGTTTGGGAAGAGAAAAGCTTTTAGTAAAAGAATTTGCAGACATGGACGGTAAAGAAATATTATTACTAATTTCTTTTAATGATCCCGTTGTATTACAAGATTGTAATAATAGTAAAAATATAAATAAAAATTTATATCTAAAACAATGGAAAGAATTATTTTTAATATGATACATTTTAACTTTGACTATATGACTGATGGTTGTAATTTAATCTTGCTTTATAGACTAGATAATAAATAATAGACATTTAATAATGAATAAAGAGTAATAATCATTAATTAAGGTAAATTAAAGTGAAACTGATTAATTTTTTTAGTAACATACTAATAATTTTGTTGATATCAACAAATCAAAGTTTTTCAAATCCTTTAGACAAGCTTTTTGATAAAAAGTGGTCACTGGGTGGTTTACCATGTAATTTTAAGGATGGAGCTTATAATAGATATTCTCCTGAAATTGCAGGGGGGTCAGATTTTTTTTCTAATGGCAAATTCAATAACAGTGATCAACTACAATGGTTTAGATATTCTGCTCTTGACAAAAATACCATTAAGTATGAAAGACGTATTTATGCTGATAATAATAGATTAATGGTACAAATGTTGGGTAGCCCAACTGCACTAGTAGGTAAGACAATTACAAAAATCACTTTTATTAATGATACAAAAATTAAATTAGAAACTACAGTACATCGACTAAATTTAAAGCTTTCAAATACAAAAAAGTTATCAAAGCTTATTGCTAAAAAGTCTGAAAGTACTAGTACCTTATGCGATAAAAAAGAATAATAAAAAATTTATAAAGAGTTTAGGTTTATTGCAATTATATACCAATACCCCTTGCATATTTTGAATAAATGATAGTGATTAATAAGGTGATTAACCTAAACCCAAAACCTATACACACAAACAAAAATCGAGCAAAAATATCAGGCTCATAACCTGAAGGTCGTAGGTTCAAATCCTACCCCCGCAACCAACTATTTAACAAATTTAATAATTACTGAATGATTTCAATTTGTGGCTTAACAACCTTTAGTATAACTTACAACTTTACCTGAGTGACTTATACACATCATTTTAGTCATTTTTCTTCCGACATTTGTTACCATATATGATCTGTGTAGTTTTTTGTTTTTTGCCTTAAAAAACATTGATCTAAAGTCAGTACAATAGTTTTTAAACACACATGACATCATACTTGACTTGTTAATATACATATCAACACTATATGTTGTGATAGATCTTGACCCAAATTTTAAATTTCCTATTTTATAATGGCATATTTTACCATCAGGTGGAGATATTTTATTAGCATTAGCAAGCATTTTAAGCTCGTTATAAATTATAGGTATCAATTTTTTATTAACATAGCCATCACATGGATAAATTTTAGTACCACTTTTGGTAGTGTAGATTGGCTTAGCAATAGGGTTAACGACAAAAATTTTGTTACCCACCTCATTTGCTGAGGTATTAAAACTTAAAATAATAAAAAGGAGGGTAAGTTTTATAAATAGCACTGATTTTGACATTAACATTGTATACTCTCTGATTAAAAATAAATATTCATTCTATCTTTTAAATTCTCTAATGCTTATTTGAAGCATCAAAGGAAAGGTTTATATAAGTACATTTTACTAGACTTATAAAAAAGTCAATGATTAACTTTCATGTTTTTAGTATTTAAAACTGATGAAGATTATGAAATGGCTAAAAAAATAGCTAATGTTCGTAAGGTTTGAAATCATCTAATTGAAAATTTAATATATTTTGGAGTTTGATCGTTAGGCTCATAACCTGAAGGTCGTATATTTAAATTCTAATCCACCAAACATTTTTTTACTTAACCCCGGTTACGGAGGAATCCTACTAATGATATAATCAAAATAAATTAATTATTGTTGGTTATAAGATGAAATACAAAAATCTACTAAAAGGAATTCCTTGGCGTTTTGGTCCTAATTGGCCAGGTAAAAGATGTGAAGCAAAAACCAGAAAAGGGACACCATGTCAAAGACCCGCCAAACTACCTGTTGGCCGGTGTAGACTTCATGGAGGTGCAAGCACAGGAACACGTACAGAGGCCGGCCTTGCTCGCCTCGCAGCTTCTAAAACTAAACATGGTCGCTATACAAAAATCGAAAAAGCAAAAGCTAAAGCCCGAGCCCAAATTGGACGAGAAATTTGGAAAGAACTTAAAGAAATAGAAAACTGGGGTATTGAACATGGATATTTGAAAAAGAACTGGCGTAAAGATTTTTATATTTAAATAATAACCTCTTGAACCAATAACATTAGATTTAAAACCGTCATCATTCTATTTTCTACTTTAAATTATCTTATTCTTTCTAATATTGAGACATAATTGGCTACAGATGCCCCACCCATATTAAAGATACCAGCTAAATTAGCGTTCCCAATTTGCATATCACCTGCTTCACCAGTTAATTGCATTGCTGACATAACATGTTGAGATACTCCAGTTGCACCAACAGGGTGCCCTTTTGACTTAAGTCCTCCAGATGGATTTATGGGTAATTTACCATTTTTGTGAACCCAGCCCTCTTCAATGGCCTTATAGCCCTCACCTATTTTAGTTAACCCCATTGCTTCATATTCAATAAGCTCAGCGATCGTAAAACAGTCGTGGGTTTCAACAAATGATAAATCATCTAAGGTTATCTTGGCATCTTGAAGAGCATGCTGCCATGCTTGACGTGCACCTTCAAATTCGGTTTTTTCTCTCTTGCTAAGAGGAAGTATATCATTCACATGCCTTCTTGATCTAAATGCAATCGCTCTTTTAGCGGAAAGTGCAAGATCAATATCTTGGATGATCAGAGCAGCAGCGCCATCAGAAACCATAGAACAATCAGTTCTTCTTAAAGGCTCAGCTACATATGGATTTTTTTCTGATACAGAATTACAAAACTCAAAGTCTAGTTTTTTTTGCATATGTGCAAAGGGATTTGCACATCCATTTTCATGATTTTTTGCAGCAATTTTTGCTAAAATATCTGATTTATCACCATACTTTTGAAAATAGGATTTTGCAATTGTAGCAAACACACCAGTAAAGCCACCTTTTGTATCACCCTCTTCTGGTCTATAACTAGCACCTAGCAATATATCACCTACTCTTTCAGAAGATACATCTGTCATTTTCTCTACACCTACAACCAGTGTTGTTTTAGCTTTTTTTGCCTCTATTGCATTCATTGCAGTATGAATAGCTGCAGAACCAGTAGCACATGCATTTTCTACCCTCATTGCAGGTACGTATCTCAAATCAGATTGTGAAACAGCAGGCAATGCACCGTGAAAATCTTGTTTTTGAAAGCCATTATTGAATGTTCCAACAAAAATAGCGTCTATTTCCTTAGGTGATATTTCTGCGTGTTCAATAGCTTTTTCAACAACGTCTGCAATCATATTTTCAGATGTTTGTTCTGAATTCACTCCAAATTTACTGTGGGCCCAGCCTGTAATACATGATGACATTTTTCTCTCCAAAAATATTATTTACAAATTTTCATTAATAAATTTAATGTTTCCTGTGGATGTGTAAACATCGCATTATGACCTGATTTTAATTCAAATATTGGCCAATTCATTTTTTTTACAATCTGCCTTGAACTCTCTAAAGATTTATAAATTGGATCAGTACAAATAATATAACTAAGAGGTAATCCATTACCAACTTCATTCTTCAAAATCAATTTTGATCTAAAGGTACTTATAGGATGCGGTGTTAATTTGCTTTCTAAGGTTATGGCTTTTCTAACATCAAAAACACCAAATGCCTCAGCTTTAGGTGGAGGAATTGATAGTTTTCCTTCTGATTTTTCTGCAAGAGCAGTTCTTTCTTTAACCACCTCATCGGGTGCAATATCAAAAGGAGACTGACCGTTTAATAAAATAACAGCATCTAAATAAATTAATTGTTTAATTCTATCTTTTAATCTATCAGCTACCCCGCTTATGGTGCTTCCAGCAAAGCTGTGTCCAACAAGTATAATATTATGTAAATCTTCTGAAATTATATGATTTACTATATCTTCAATAAATACGTCTAGAGAAATATTAGAAGAAATTAGATGTTTTCTTTCTCCCAAGCCAGTTTGAGTTGGGCAGGACACACCGTAACCCTGATATCTAAGCAAATCAGCCATTTCTTTCCAAACCCACCCACCGTGCCATGCTCCATGCACTAATAGAAAATGGGGTTTATTATTTTTCATATTACACTCTTTATATTTTCAAGCTTGCTGATAGTATATACCATTATAAAAAAAGTACATTAATCAATCTGATTGTATATTTAGAAATCTAGTTATTAATATGAAACCATTAAATATTGCCATATTTGGAAGTTCTGGTGCAATTGGAGAAGCCTTATGTTTTGAATGTGCAAATAAAGAAAATATTGAAAATGTTTTTTCATTCTCCAGAAAAGGAGACAATTTAAATCACAAAAATATTACTTCCAAAACTGTCAATTACTTAGATGAAGATAGTCTACAAAAAGCGTCATTATCAATAGAAGTTAAATTAGATGTTGTAATTGTAGCTATAGGTCAATTAGACAACCCTGAAAAGTCTATTAGAGAGCTATCTGCAAACAAATTTATAGACATGTTTAACGCTAACACAATACCCACTGCATTAATTGCTAAATACTTTTTACCCCTTCTTTACAGAGATCGTACAACTAAGTTTGCTTCTCTATCAGCAAGAGTTGGGAGTATAGAGGACAATCACTTGGGAGGTTGGTATTCATATAGAGCATCAAAATCTGCTTTAAACATGATACTAAAAGGATTATCAATTGAACAAAAAAGATTAAATCCAAATAGTATCGTCTTTGGACTTCATCCTGGTACTGTAGACTCTAAACTTTCAAAACCTTTTCAAAAAAAGGGTAAAGAATATTTTACTCCTGAATTTTCTGCTAAAAAATTAGTTAAAGTGATTGATGGCAAAACAACTGATGATGACGGCAAAATTTTTGCCTGGGATGACACTATAATCCCATACTAACCATTTGGTTTATATTCCGGTATATTTGAATTGGTAAAATGCTTATGCCAAAACTGCTCGGTGAATTGAGCTCCTAAGCGCATAAAAACATATACTAGACATAAAGTAATAACTGCTCTTAAAAAAAGAGTAATGATTATATTAGCACCTATAAATGAGACAACAAAAGTATCTTCAATAACACTATGAAGCATCCCTACTAGAACTAAAACTCCAAAAACATCTTTATAATGTAGTTTTCCAGTTTTAACCTCTTTTATTAAAAGACCTGCACCGAAACCTATTCCTAGCGTCACCCCGACAACAGCAATGGTTGATGCCTTCTCACCTACACCTAGAAAATTTAAAAAAGGTTTTAAGGCTTTTTCAATAAGTTTTTCAACTCCAACATATTTTAAAAAATCCAAAATTATAACTAACGCAACAATAATGATAAAAATCAATCCAAGACCTTTTAGCTGAGCTATTCCCCAACTAATAATGTCCGATGTACTTTCTAAACTTGGTAATAGAATAGTAGCAGGGTAATTCATATAGCCAGTAATTTGGAAAAAAAGATTTAGAAAATAACAAGATAGAATACCCAAACCTAACCTAATGAATATCATCACACGTGCCCTAACACCTGCTTTACGACAAATAATAACTTCTATTGGTAATGAATGTGTGAATAACATAAGAAGACCCAATATACTTGCTTGAGCAGCTGTAAAGGGAATGTCTGCAGGTAGTCCAGAAAAAACGATTAATCCTGCGTAAGGACTAGTAAGCATGGAAGTTGTGAATACTAAAGACATCTGCTCTGGCAAGCCTAGTATAAACATCAATGGTGAAAAAAACTTATTTAATATTTGAACAAAACCTAACTCATCTAGAATTTTTACGACTATTAGAGTAGGAATCATTATGATAAAAAGTTCATAAGTGATTTCAAGACTTGATTTTGTAAGCTCTTTAATTTTATTCATCAAAAACTCTGATTCTAGCTATAAATCAATCTATCTTTTTGGAAATAAATCTTCCACATAATAAAAGTGACAATAAGTAAATTAATTAAATTCCAAAATATACCATTAACAAATGCAAGTTTATAAGATTGTGTGAGATCAAAAATTTCTCCTGACATCCAACCACCTAACCCCATGCCAACAATTGTTGCCATAATGACTAGTCCAACTCGTTCTCCTACTTCTTTAATTGGTAGGTATTTTCTAACGATCATTGCATAAGCTGGAACTATCCCTCCTTGCGACAAACCAAACATTAAGGAAACTATGTAAAGTGATAATTGACTATCAAATGGCAAAAAGAACACGAGAGAAATCATTTGCAGTAAAGAGCCTATAAATAAAGTATATACCGGACCGATCCTGTCAGATAAATACCCAAAACCAACTCTACTAATCATTCCTGAAAAAAGCATAACCGCAAGAATTTCAGCTCCAATACTTAAGCCAAAACCTCTTTCTACACATAAAGCTACAATATGTACTTGTGGCATCGCCATAGCAAGACAACAACCAATTCCAGCAAGAATTAATAATGTTTGTAATGTGCTTGGTGATAGATTTATCAATTTAGAATTATTGTCTTCAACGCTTTGATTAACTTCATTATTTGAAATATTATTTTTTAAAAAAAACGTAATCGGTATCATTATAACTATACAAATTATCGCTATATATAAATAAACATCCTTCCAAGTATTGGTTTCAAGAAAATGACTTATGATCAATGGCCAAAAGGCTCCAGCTACATAATTAGCGCTGGCGATTATAGCTACAGCTAAACCTCTTCTTTTTTCAAAAAAATTTCCAATATCAGCCATCGATGGACCAAAAAAAGTAGCAGCAGCAGTTCCCATAAAAATTTGAAGAATTAATAAGTGCCAGAACTCAGTTGAAATCATTCCAATCAGGTATGAGAGTACTAAAATTATAGTCGCAACAATAATTGGTAACTTTAGACCAAACTTATCAATTATTTTCCCAATTAAAAAATTACCAAGGCCAAAGCCAACCATTGTAGTTGCATAAAGTAAACTTGCTTTTCCCCTATCTATACTAAATTCACTCTCAATTGCTGGCATTACAACAACAACGGACCACATACCAACAGTACCTGTTATTCCGAGGCAAAATAGAAGAACAAGCCTGATCCAGGAATTTAAACTGTCATATTCAATATTTAAGATAGTTTTATTCAGTTTGATTTATATCCGCTATTTATGAAAGATTAGTAAAAAGTTATATAACACCTTCATTTTTCAATTTTTTAATTTCATCTTCTGACAAACCCAATACTTCAGATAAAACTTCATCTGTATGCTCTCCCAACAAAGGTGGTGATAACCTATAACTTGGAGGTGTGTCATTCATTTTTATTGGATTAGCAATGAGCTTTAATGGAGCCTTTCCAGTTTTTTTATGATCCATTTCAATTACCATCTCTCTTGCTTTAACATGAGGATCAGAAAATACTTCTTTTAAGGTGTTTATTGGACCACATCCAATTTTTTGTTTTTCTAATTCAGACAACCACCACGAGGATGTTTGTCTTTTTGTAATTTCGTTTAATGTATTCGTCACAAAATCTCTATTAGAAACTCGATCTGCATTAGTTTTAAATTTAGGATCATTTATCAGTTGTTCTTCTCCAGCCAACTTACAAAACCTCTCAAAAGTTGGGTCATTACCAATTGATAAGACAATATATCCATCTGATGTTGGCATTACCTGATATGGAACAATATTAGGATGTTGATTTCCAAGTCTATCTGGGTTTTGATCAGTTGCTAAGTAATTCATTCCTTGATTTGCAAGCCAACCAACATGTGTATCTAACATACCAATATCAATAAATTGACCTTTCCCAGTAGTAATTTGATGCCTAACTGCTGCCAAAATACCAACAGAAGCAAACATACCTGCCATTAAATCTCCAATAGGAACACCAACTTTCATTGGCTCACCACTAGGTTCTCCAGTTAAGGCCATAACGCCTCCCATTGCTTGAATTAATCCATCATAACCAGGCCTTGCAGCATATGGTCCAGTCTGGCCAAAACCTGTAATTGAACAATAGATTAATCTAGGAAACTCTGATTTTAAATCATTATACCCAAGGCCATATTTTTCTAGAGTACCTGTTTTAAAATTTTCTACTAAAATATCACAATTACTTAATAATTTTCTGACTAAATTCTGACCTTCTTTAGTACTCAAATTTATAGTAATTGATTTTTTATTTCTATTAGCACCACAAAAATATGCACTTAAGTCTGTTTCATCACCATTTTCATTTTTTACAAAAGGAGGAGCAAAACCTCTAGTATCATCCCCACTTCCTGGTCTTTCTACCTTTATTATATCAGCTCCCAAATCTCCAAGCATTTGAGTACAATAAGGACCAGCTAATACTCTAGTTAGATCTAATACTTTAATTCCATTTAATGAATTGTTCATAATACATTCTCTTATTGTTAAAAAAAAAATTCTAGAAATATATCTAATTAAAATTTAAAAACTTTGTTTTAATTAAATTTTAGATTTACTAGAACTTAATAAATATTCATGTATATTCTTAACATCTTAAATAATAATTACCAACAAACTTATTTTCGAGATTTAAATGACAAAACTTGAAGTTATCAAACCTAATTTTGGAGAATTAACCCAAATAGCCAATGATTTATACTGGGCTCATTTTGAACTTCCCTTTAGATTAAATCATGTCAATTTATTTCTCATGGATACTCCTAAAGGTATTTTAATTTTAGACGCTGGCCTGAAATCTGATCACTCAGAGGAGCATTGGGAAGCGTTAATAAATGGACCGCTAAAAGGAAAGAAATTTGCTGGTTTACTAATTACTCATTATCATCCAGATCATATTGGAATGGCGGGATGGTTACAAAATAAATTAGACATAAAATGCTACACCAGTAAAAAAGAGCTTTTTACAGCGAAAACTTTTAGAGCTATGCCAGATGATGAATACGCTAAAATTTTTAGAAATGTCTTTGTAAGAGCAGGCATGAGTGAAGAAGATATTATTGCAAAAGGACCTGCTACCAGATTATATAAAAACAGAGTACATGAACTACCTGAATTTGAAATCATTGAAGCTGGACATGAAATTGAATCAAATGAAGGTAGGTGGATAGTAAGAACAGATTCAGGACATTCTCCAGAGCATATTTCTATGTTGGATTCTTCAAGGAATTTATATTTATCAGGAGATTTTTTGTTACCTAGAATATCTCCAAACATCTCTGATAATTTTTTTGATCCTCTAGACGATAGACTTGGTGGGTATTTTAAATATTTAAATGATATCCAATCTATTGGGAATGAAACCAAAGTATTTCCATGTCATGACTGGCCCTTCCAGGATGGAGCTGAACGAGCTAAAAATTTAGTAAAACATCATAACCACAGATTAAGCCTCATATTAAATGAATTAGAAAATAGAAGCATAACGATTATGGATTCTATTGAAATTATATTTGATAGGAAAATTGGTGATGAACAAATGCACTTTGCTATTGGTGAAGCAAGAGCCCATTTAATTCATCTTGATGTTACTGGCCAAGCTAAGAGTCAGATTGATGATCGAGGAACAGTTCATTATATGAACAAATGATGTTCTGATTCTTAATCATAACTTCTTTTATATATTTATATTCAACTTCATAAATATTTAACGTTCTCTAATTTATCACTATAATTTTAAAACAATTTATTATTCCGAATTAAAATTTGTTATCCAAATAGTTTGGTATGGTTTTAATTCTATTTGTTCATTGTCTTGAAAATTAGTGTCTGGATTTAATAAATCGAACCATTTTTCATCATCAATTAAATTTATCATACTAGTGTTCAAAATAAATTTTGATGAGGTAACATTTGTAATTGCAAAGATACTTTGTTTTCTGTCTCTACTCTGTCTCCAAACTGAAAAAATACTTTTATCTATATTCAAAGTAAATTGAGTTGCATTAGGATGGAAGGCGGGCTGAGC
>CAKZOO010000035.1 GCA_937136455.1 uncultured Flavobacteriaceae bacterium
AGGTCACCAAGTATGAATGCAAGTGTCTTACTCTCCGTTACTAAACTATCGGTATCTGTAGCGATAACCTTCCAGTAGTACTTAGCATTATTCAGCATATCTACTTCTGGAGTAAAGGTGGTATCGACACTAGTCATTTGTTCCAATACAACATCAGTAAATAAGGAATCCTTAGAAACTACTAAAGTATACTTAGCATAATCATTGGGGTCATTGTCTATTGACTTATTCCAATTAAAGGTTGGTCTAGTTGTCGTTAGCTGCTCGTTATTAGAAGGACTAATAAGTTCAAATGGAGCTGGTGGTTCCAACTCTGTATTTACCCAGAAAGTAAATGGCTCTGAATAGATTGTAGTATCACCATCACTCACCGCAACATACCATGCAAAATGATGGTTATCAGCTAATTCAATAGACGTGCTAAAATTAGGTTCTACTATGGGATCAGTAACGAAACCAAATTGATCATTAGCTGCCATTACTCTTGCTACCATTGTTGACTCTACATGCAAGACATAAGATAAAGTATCATTATCAATATCTGTAGATTTAGCCCATTCAAAGTATGGCTTAGTAGTTATTTCAACAGAGCTATCTGTAGGGGTAATCAATCGAGGTATACTAGGAGCTTGGTTTGAGGAATTGATTTTAAACGCTCTATACCCTCCATTATTCTCTTTAGTTGCAGTTGTATTACTAGCTATAACTTTCCAATAATAAGTTTCATTTTCTAGTAATCCACTAATACCAAATAAGGTGTCTAACCCTACTTTATAAACTACTTCTTCAGCTTCACTTGCAAGGTAGAGGTCATAAGTAACTGCTACATCAGAATAGGGATCATTGGAGCTTTCCCAGTTGAATACTACACTGTCTAATTTTACAATCGTATTGTCAACTGGATAGATTAAATCAAAAGGAGTAGGAGCTTGTATACAACGACCCCATTCTGGCTTTGGTTTGTCCCAATTGATTGCATTCTGGTCAAAATTATTTGGTTTGCTCTTGATATTTTTTACGCACCAATTTGATAAATCTTGATTGAAAGTTGCTGCACCACTGAACATACTAAGCATATTTGTCACATTTGATACATTCCAACTACTTAAGTCTTGATCAAATGCTTCTGCGCCACTGAACATCTCGGCTAAGCTTGTAGCATTACTAAGATCCCAATTAGACAAATCTTGATTGAAAACAGTGTTACCTTTAAACATCTGATTAAAAGCTGCTATTGAATCAACTTTCCAATTATTCAAAGGTTGATTAAAGTTAGTACTACGAAAAAGATAAGGCGCAAAATTAAGACTCTCAGTATTCCAATTATTCAAAGGTTGATTGAACGCTATAGCTGAAGTAAACATACCATTCATGTTCTGAACATTAGATACATCCCAATTCTCGATTGTAGAATTAAATTTGAAAGCTGCAGCGAAAGTATTTTCCATACTTTTAACATTAGATACATCCCAAGTAGAAATATTATTGTTGAAAGCTCTTGCATGAAAAAATGTTTTATTCATGCTATTTACATTTGTGGTACTCCAATTGCTTAAGTCTTGATCAAAGGCAATAGCATACATGAATACACTATCAAGGTCAGTTACATTGGATACATCCCAATAATTAAGGGGCTGATTAAATTCGAAAGCTTTATGAAAAATACCAGTCATTTTTGTGACAGAACTAATATCCCAATGAGATATATCTTCATTGAACGTCGATTGATTCTCAAATAGATAGGTAATATCAGTGATGCCACTAGTACAAGTAGTTGAAGCATTGTTTGGAGTAATTTCGCTTCTTTTTCTTTTCACATAATTAATACCGTTAATCACACCTATTTTCCCATTTTCAGCATCATCACATTTAATTGTTACACCATTTGAGCTTAGATAGAATTGATCACTAAACATTGTGCTGTCAACTAATGGTCTAAGTTTCACATTATCTAATACAAGCCCTGAATAATCTGCTGCAAAGTAAAAGGCAAGTGTTAGATTTGGCTTAACGTCAACTATTTCAGTTTGAATTTCAAATTCCTGTTTATTTAATTGTATTGTCCTAAGAGCAGCATTACCAAGCCTTTGTGAAGAAAAGTATCCAGACCATCCGCCACCATACTCACCAAGAAATACGTATAATTCTTTTTCATCTATTTCACTTCTAGCCTCAAAGGTTAGGGCCCAATTATCATGTTTTCCAAATTCAGATATTTGTTCATCTGTAAATGTTTGATACATAAAATAATCATAAGGCTCTCCTATCCCTGTCATTGTAACTACAACTGAATCTTGAAAAAGAATATCACCAAGAGATCCTTGAATAGTCCAATTAGTATCACCTTGACTGAAATTTCCATTCAGAACTATGTTTTTTCCATAGCTTAATGGTGGAGCCGATGTAGTGAATGACCACAAATCGCTCCATAAATCTATTTCTAAATCAGCTAGCCCTTTTACCTTCCATAAGTATTCTGTATCGTATAATACATAGTTTGATAAGTTGAATGTTGTATCTGTAGTCGTGGTATCTAAAATTGTTGAACCACTAGTATTGAAAACTTGAAGTTGATAGGAAGTAGCTTTTAAATCGCTATTCCATTTAAGATTTTCTTCTACGTTTATGCTTTCACTTTGATTGAATGGATAAGCTAGTGTAATTTTTTTAGGTGCAGTTGGACAAGTGCCCCAAACAGGAGCGTTTTCTTCGGTGAGGGTCGATTCAAACGAAAACTGTTCTGGATTAGATGTTATTAATATGACACACCACTCACTTAAATTCTGATTAAATGAAGTTGCTCTTGAGAACATTCCGTTCATATTTGATACCTTGCTTACGTTCCAAGCACTTATGTCTTGATTAAAGATATTTGCTTCTAAAAACATGTAATCCATATTCCTAACACTACTTACATCCCAATTACCAATAGGTTTATTGAATGGTGTATTTCTAAACATATGACTCATATCTGTTACATTACTAACGTCCCAATTAGATATATCTTGATTAAAAGAAGTTCCATGAAACATCGTACTCATATCCATTACATTTGAGACATCCCAATTACCTAAGTCTTGATTGAATTCATTAGCATTATAAAACATCATACCCATATTTGTCACATTGCTAACACTCCATGATGAAATATCTTGATTGAAAGCTTGTGCACCATTAAACATCCTATACATATTAGTTACCTTACCCACATTCCATGATGAAATATCTTGATTGAAAGCTTGTGCATTACTAAACATGTAAGTCATATTAGTAACGCTACTTACATCCCAATTATCTATAGGTTGATTGAAATTATGTGCTCCAACAAACAACCTGTCCATTGTTGTGACAGAACTAACATCCCAATGCGAAATATTTTCATTAAAAAGCGCCTCATTAAAGAATAGCAACCTCATCGAAGTTATTCCACTAGTACAAGTACTTGAAGCGTTATCAACTGTAATTTGATCGACAGTTCTTTTTGTATATGTAACACCAAAATAATCCCAAGTGTCACCCACTTCAGCATCATCACATACGATGGTAACTCCATTTTCATGTATGTAGAAGTCTTGAGCATGGACTGTTTTAGTAAAGAAAAGAATTACTGTAATGGCAATAAGAGAGAGGTATGATTTCATTGGGATATACTTTATTTGAAAAAAAATGCACGATTCAAAATATAGTTATCAAGCATTATTAATCAATAGAGAAGTAGTTATTAAATAATTACAATTAGTTACAGAGTACTTTCCCAACTTGTTCCCCAACATCGGAGTTTAGCAGGTCGGCATAGTTCTGAGTGGTCTGAACAGAGCTGTGACGCATCCATCGTTGTACCGTATAAATGGGCACCCCATTACGTAACAACTCTATACAACACGTGTGCCTTAACGAGTGGAGATGGATATCTTCTCTTTCTGGCAGGGCTAGTCTTACATACTTCTTAAAGGTTCTGGACGTTCGCTTTGAATCAGAGTGACCAAACAGGGGAGTATCGATAGTAGCACATTCATTAAGCAGCCTTTCAGCCAGCTCTCTAAGAGGCTTCACACGCCCAATAGGCAACACTTGTTTCCTCTTAGACTTAGTGGTAAACGTGGCTGAGCCAATGGTGATATCCCACGTCTCAGTATTAAAGCTACGAGGGGTAAGACTTAGAGTTTCTGAGATGCGCATGCCACTCCATCGCTGCCAATCTATCAGGTCTATCAGCCACAACGCATTCCTGCTTTTACTTTGATACCCTCGAGCGATATCCCCTTGAACCTTATCACGAATCACTTGCTTAAGGGTGGCTACTTCTGAGTGGGTCAAGTACGAGACAACCTCTTTCTGTTCCTGCTGAAAGTTGTAGACCTTGACATCGCTTAGGTTCATACGAAGTAGCTTATGGTGGACGCACCACTTAGCAAAAGGTTTGAGCTTGGTGCGGTCACTGTGACGAGTAGCAAAGGCAATACCTTCTCTATTGATGTAGTCATTAAAGTCACTGGCACACAGGCACGATATGGGCTTCTCAGAGCCTACTACACGCTCAAATGCTCGAAGCACATAGGTGGTATCCTTAGTGGTTCGGTCTCTCCAATCCTCTCTGGATTTCTGGGTAATGTAGTAACTCAAGACGTCACCAAGTCTTGAATTTTTACTTAGGGGCAGGTCTGAAGCAGTAGCATCGAACCCTGACCAAGCATCAAATAAACCCAGTGAATGTTTTCTTTCTAAGTCCCGATATAATTTAATTGCAACATCTTTATATCTGGTCTTAAGCGGTATCTTTTTACGTTGGGGTTGTTTATGTGCATCATAAAATTGTGCATAGTATAAGTTTCTATCCTTGACTAATGTTGCCATCTATGTATCCTTTTTTTAATTGGAGACACATTGGTGAACAATATTCGAACAGTTACTACCAAAAAGGCTAAATAAGCTGTTATGAACAAAAAGAATAAAGATTGCTCTAGGTTGTTAAAGCCCTTATCTTTGACTTTCAATTTAAATCGAGGCGTGGCGTAGTTCGGTAGCGCACTCGGCTGGGGGCCGAGGGGTCGCAGGTTCAAATCCTGTCGCCTCGACAAGTAAATAGCACTTTTGCTTTCCCATCTTTAGCCAGTATAGCATCGGTATAGCAGTCACTGCTATACTATTGCTATACAGATGGCCAGTCTATTTAAGCAGAAAAGTTACTATTACCTACAGTTCTATTCGGCTTCACGGATACCAACAAGAAAACGAATTCCTCTCAGAACCCGAACCAAGTCTACCGCAATAAAATTGCAGAGGAAGTTTGAAGACCTTTTTGCAACTGGTGAGTATGATCCTTGGCTAGATGATATAAGTTCTCATGGAGAATCAATTCTTACTAAAGATTCATCTCTACAGGAAGTCATGGATGGATATATACAGGTGAAAAAAAAGAAAGACTGGCGAGTAAATACAGCAAGAAATACAGAATATGTTCTAAATAGTTTTATCAGAACTATCAATCCTCTATTATGTATTACACAACTTTCAGAATCTCATTTCAACAGTTTCTTAAATCAACCCAATATTAAATATGAGACTAAAAAGTCCTATAAAAAGGTTCTGAAGTCATTTCTAATCTGGCTGACTGATCATTCTCTTGTTCATTTTAATAAGAATGGACTAATTGTGAATAATGAAGATAATGAACAGTCCGAGGTCATCAACTATTTTACACCAGAAGACATCCAAACCTTAACTACCTTCATAAGTGGTAAAGTGGCGGAAGACCTTAAAAGAGGTTTTCAAAAAAAAAGTTCGAATGCCTTATGGCTTGTTGACTTCATTCATTGGCAGCGGTTATCCGGAATGAGGTTGTCAGAAACACTGAACTTAAGGGGCAGTGATATAAATACTGAGACCTGGGAAATAACCATTGGCAATGATCACTTTGTCACCAAAAGTAAACGAAAGCAGATCCTTCCAATTGAAAAGGTTGAGCCACTCAAGGCCATTGCAAGAAAGAAGTTAACTGAGTGTTCATCAGACAGTGACCGATTATTCGGTCATAAATGCCGGCGCCATACTAACCGGATCTTCAATAAGTATTTAAGAGAGGCATTGCCCAAGAAGACCTACCTGAACATTCACAGCTTGAGACACACATGCTGCATTGAATTACTTCGCGCTGGTGTCCCGATTTATACCGTGCAGCGCTGGCTACGCCATGCAGATGTAAAGACCACTCAGCGATATGCGGATTTACTTAATATGGATATCAGCGAGCAGGTTGGGCGAGCTTTGAAATGAATCAGTGGGCAAGTGGAGAAAAACCCGAAAACTTTTCTGTAAGGAATCACCTTCCGCGGAGTCTTATCTATATCCTTAAGCTGCCTTGGTCGTTGATTCGGCTGGGGTGGCTTTTTATAAGTAGATGAGGCCTGTTCCCTTTGATTTATAATTCAAGGCGCAATTGATCAAAACCAGAAGGTCGAATGCCCTTCACTAAATTCCTCCAAACAATTTTATACTCAGCGGACTCCTCAGCAATTAAAAAAAACTGTGCTAATTCTGATTCATTAACAACTCTAAACTCTGTATAGCCTTCAAGGTAAGAAAGGTTATTTGAAATTGGTCTTCCAATTGCTTCAACTTGCTTTTCAATGTTTAGAGCATTGTTTTTTGTCTTAACAATAGCAACCACATTCGCTGTTGTTCCCCAGGCATAACCTATTTCCCTCATTCTTAGATTTCCGCGACGTTCACTTGACACACCATACTTAATCAAATACTCACCATCATCTAAATGTACATGATTTTGAGGACCGGCAACCCAGATATAAAACACATCGTTATCGGTATATCTCTCTGCACAAATTGGGCACCCTGTTCCGCTTAGAACACTGGCTGGTGGGGTTTCCCAAGTATGGCCTTCATTACAAATAAATATCGACCTCGTACTATTATTAACATACTCACCAATCATAGTTACATTTCGATCAGCAATCCGTTCATTTACAATATCTTTTGAAAGGGGAAGATTACCAGCACAAAATGGACACCCCGTACCATTATTCTTAACGACATTAGCTGGCATAGCTTCCCAAGTATGACCTTCATTGCATTTAAAAAGAGCATTAGTTGAGTTATTTACATATTCACCTAACATCTCAATTCCCTTATCAGCAATCCGTTCATTTACAATCTCTTTGCTTAACGGGAATTGGCGGGCACAATGCGGACAATTTCTACCAAGGTGCATAATATTGGCTGGCCTTGCTAACCAATTATGACCTTCACTACACTCAAACAATGTGGAAACATGTGCACCAAAATATTCACCTACCAGTTTAATACCTCTATCTTTGATTCTGTCATTTATTATACACTTTGATAGAGGCAAATTATTTCCGGCACATTCTGGGCATCCTGTTCTACTCATAACTGCATTTGGTGTAGTCACCCATGTGTGTCCTCTTTCACAAGAAAATATTGTTCTTGTAGTGGTATTGGTGTAAGGGCCAATTAATGATATTCCTTTATCAGCTAATCTTTGACGAACTGTTTCATCAGGTAAAATCATCTTTTTCCTAGCAGACTCTCTCCCACATGTAGGACACCCCTTTCCCGAAAGAATGTTACCCGGCCTGGCCATCCATCTATGCCCTTTATGGCATTGAAATTCTGCAGGTATATACTGTCTTTCATAATCAGTCAACATTACTATACCGCGTTCCTTCAAACGGGAATTGATAATCTCTCTATTTAGTCTCTTTCCTCCCATAACTGTAATCTATACCCATTCTTAGATTTATGCATGAAATAGTTTAGCTGTTATTGCCCACTTGACCACTCACTCAACCCGCCTAACCCTCAATCTCGCTCGATGCCCACCTTTATAGCATATCGGGTCGAGCTGCTTGTAATCCACGATCACAGCATACACCTCATCCACGAAAGTAGGCTCGCCGTATTCATATACCCTTAGCAGGTGGTCATCATAATCATTGAGCTCGATCACTGCTTCCTGCCCGACATCCGGGATCAGTCTGAAATCATCCATTTTCTGAGGATTATAACCTCACAGGATGACAGAGTATGTCACACTAAAAAAATTTTGTAAGGAATTGGCTTGAGATGTCTCTTACTTACCGAGTGACTAGACGTACCGTACATATACAACAAGCCCCGGCCGAAGGCCGGGGCGTTCTTTTCAAAATGCTGAAGTGGTGAAATGTCACAAAAATTTTTCTTTAGAAAAAACGTGACTTAGATAGATGGCTAAAATTATTTCCAAAGAACTATTACTAGAATTACGCCACTTGTCCACTAGAAATTGAAAATCTGCCTAACGATTACCCTTTGCCCGATTATGAGCCTTACATAACATCTCGCAGTTATTGATGTCAGTCGCACCGCCTTTACTCCAAGCGGCTACATGGTCCGCATCCATTTCTTTAAGCATCCATATCTTAGATTTGTTGGAATCATGACCAATGGCACAGTATGAACAATTAGATAGATTTTTTGCCTTTGCTTCCTTTGTTTGGCTAGCATATACAGCTTTCTTAGTAGCTTCACTAAAAACACGAACATTCAACAATTTGGTATCCTCTGAGCCACCGAGTATGTATTCGTATATTCCTTTTTTGTCGGTAATAAATACATCTTCAATAAGCGATCTCACCTGCTGAGATACCTTATTCGGATCGTAAGGCTTTTTGTGATGTTCTTCATACAAGCGACCCCAATCCAACCCACACATTTCTTTTTCCACATCTTTAAATGTGGTACTCACCCAATCAATCACACTGTTGAAATAAGTCTTGAGTTCGTTGATGTTGGTATCCTTACGGTGGCTACTCATGTAGTTGTCTATATTACCTTTGCTAACCCAATCTAGTGCACATTCCAAAAAATCTTGTCGATTGGCACTGCCTTTTACATAGGCTGCCCACTTTTGAATATTCGCGTTTTTTGTATTACTAAATTCTTCTTTAGCAGCTGAAACGAATGGCCCAGAATAAATAGCGTTACGTAACTCTTGTGCATTCAATGGTACACCTGCAATGTTGATAGTCTTAAACCACTCCTTTATCTCGCTTTCTTCGCCTTCGCAGACATAAATGGTTAGTTTGGTATTCAGTATACGAGCCTGCTTATCCTTAGAAATTCCTTCGAAATACTGCTCCATTCCATTCTCATCTTTCACTGCAAAGCGGTTGGTTACATATCGACCAAAGCTGGTAATTCGTTGTTGTCCATCCAATACCTCATAATTACCGTCAGACACCTTAACAAAGTATATGAGCCCAAGTGGGTACCCCCTTAACAGTGAATCAATTACAGCCACATCCCTTTTACCATCGGCATAGATATAGTTACGCTGGTATTCGGGTTGTATGGTAAGTTTGCCTGCTAGCCCAAAAAGCCCCTTACCCTCAAGTTCGTTGTACATAAAACCTTCACAGATAGCATCTATGGTAATGTCTGTTCTGAGCGTAGTTTTCATTTTATGTGTCTTATAAAAATTCTTTGGTAAACTGTTTTAACCTTCCCATTTTTTAATATATATGGGTTTTGAATCCTCCAAGTTTTGTCTTGTTTTTTGTATTCCTTAGCCTTTTCCGGTTTTGGTGGATTAAAAAAATCACATTCACTAGTAGCCCATTCTATGTCACCTCCTCGCCATAAGATCGTAAATTGATCGGGACAATATTTATCTAAAAAACTGATAGGAACACCCATTACTCCATCAAAATCATTTGGAATGGCATCAGTATACGGCACTTCTATTGCATCATAATTATCGAACTGTTGATATGAATTGTCATTGCTTTTCAGCTTGTTATTAAACCGTTGATTATCTGCCATTGACATTAGTTGTATCGGTTCATGACGTCGTCCATGGTCAATAGTCGTAAACCAACATGAATTCCCTAAACGGGTGTAATCACCCACATAACCTAATCTTGCTGCTTTCTGCTTGTCTTTTTCATCTACTTTTGTTCCTGGTGGTACTGCAAAAACCATATCACTACCATTACCTGTAGCACCCAACCACATCTTATTCTCTTTGATTAAAGGGAACACTTCTTTGTAGGTAATTGCATTCATATTTCCAATAATTACAAACTGCTTTTCTGCTTCGACAATCCATGCCAAAAAATCGCGGAAAAGGGAGAAGGGCGGGTTGGTAATAATGAAATCGGCCTCATCACGCAGAGCTTCCACCTCAGGACTGTTGAAATCACCATCGCCCGCTAAATAATCCCATTCCAAGTCATCGACATCTATCTTTCCATCACCTGAAATGTCACGTGTAAGCGTAAAAATCTTGCCACGTGTGCGTGTCTTGCTACTGTCGTACTGAGGAGAACTTTCCTCAAACATGGTTACTTGATAACCGTCTTTATATATTTTGCTATCTACTGCATAGCTTGTGCTGATGAGTTTCTTGATACCAAACCTCTCAAAGTTCTGTGCAAAGAACTTAGTAAAGTTGCTCCACTCGGGGTCATCACATGGAAGTAATATAGTCTTCCCACGAAACACATCCGGGTTGTAGTCTATATAAGCATAAATCTCCTTTTCAATATCATTGTACTGGGTATAGAATTCGTCATTTTTCGCACGTTTTGCTTTTGTTAGATTGCTATTAGCCATTTCCTCAACTAGATGATTCTTTTATTTTTTGTGCTTGAGCATTCAAAAGTAGAATTAGCATAATTAATTACTTATAGTCAAGCTAAAAGAGAAAGCAAAGCCTTCTCTTCCGAAGCTCACTGAGCTCCGTTTACATGCTGAGCATACTCATCCGGGCTTTTGTAATCCGGGCGGTCTTTGACTCGCTGATACGTTCCTGAAGAGTTTTCAGGAATCTTCGCCACTTTACCACTTGCCGGCGGCAGGAATGCCTCTATGTTAGCATAAGTACGCTCTGCCGTATCATTGTGAACGATGAGTATGATGCATGGCATACCGACGTAGCTTTCCAGATCGATCCCGTCATGAAGCTCATTCGGGGTAAACTTCTTTCCCCGAAGATGTTCCAGAGCCTGCCTCAAAGAGGCCTTCTCATGCAGACTGCGGGTAAAGCGTTTGGCCAGGATATAGGGCTTGCCAGTTTCATCAAGCAGTTCGGTTTGAACCACCAGGCTCACCATAGGTTTTGCGCCCCAAGGCGTCTCGATCTGGCCAAGGGCGACCGCATCAACAATCGTTGCCTGATGCATGCCCGGTGGACACAGGGCATATTCATTTGGATCATGAGTTAGGATCAGTGACATAGGAACCTCCTTGTCGATTGGGTTATTGAATACTGTTTATAAAACTCCGGATGCTCGCGCCGGATGGCGGCGCTGTCCAGACGGGTTGAAGTCTGAGACTTCCAGGAGACCAGGGTCTTACCTGCGACCACCAGCCGCTCGGCCTTGCCCAGCTTCTCCTTGAGTTTGGTCTTCAGAGCTTCTTCCATTTGAAGTAGCTCGTCCTTGCGCTCTCGCAGGGATTGAAGCTCTTGGTAAAGAGCGTACCCGCCCGGAGTGATCTCCAGCACTTTGCTGTCCTCAGACTCCGGGTAGAGAAGCAAGGCATCTTCGCCATTTATAGGCTCGGGCCTTCGGCCCTCGCTGTCATCAAGCATGTAGGTGTTCCACCACTCCACAAGCTTTGACTCGATCTCGATGATGAGGTCTTCGTCTCGCTCGATGAGAATGGGTTCTAAGAACTCGCAGGTGTCGCGCTCATAGATGAACAGATACCCGCAAGCGTAGCCTGTTAAGGCAAGGTAATGCTGGACCTGAAGAGTCCACTCGGTAGGCAGCTCTCCATCCAAGGCACGAAGACGATGAGAAGTCGTGGTCTTGAGTTCGAGGACCGCCGTGCTATCGAGTCCCTTGTCCGGATCAGCCAGGACCTGCCTGTCTATATTGGCCCGGAGGAAGGAGTGCTCGGGATGAACAAAGGGCTTGGATACCTTGCGGGTCTTAAGCCCGGTGCAGCTTTCAAAGTAGCTGGTCAGAATATGCTCGAAGAAGTTTCCGAACAGCATGACCGGGGTCTGCTCCTTTGGGGGAAGCAGTCCCTTCTTTTGCATCCAGACCTGAAGCGGTGTGGAGTACTGGGACCTACCAAGTACGGCGGCGACTTCGGAGCCGCCGATGTAATTGGATCGCTGGTCTACCCAGTCCTGGGTAGGTGTGAGTTGTTCTATGTTCATGGGTAAAGTGATTAAGTGGTTTGAGTTGGCACAAATAAAAAAGCCCACTGGGAATCAGCGGGCTTTAGCGGGCTCTGTCATCGGAGCCGGAATCAGGAGGCGGTTGCGGCAGGAAGTATTTAATGGCCTGCCGGACGGCCTCGATCACAGCATCCACAAGGGGAGTTGGGTCGTTCATGGCTTGCCCCCTCTGCAGATGATGACAATGACCTGAAAGACCAGTTTGGTAAGTGGCATGTGATTGTCGTTATGGGTTTATTGAGCGGGATTGCTCACTATTCTTATACCCGAAAAGTTTCAAATATGGATGCAGATAATTTTAACAAGAGGAAATACGAGTTAAGAGATGAGATAGAGAAATCAGAAAATAAGATTCTTGATTTGGGTTCACCTGATAAGGAAGTGTTTAAGATTCTGATACACAATGAAATGCCCTTCTACGATCAAATAACACAGTTAATTCATGCCTTGGTTATCTATACGGTTGGTGAAGGATTGTTAACTGAAAGAAAAATTTCAATCCCACATACTGGAATGTTCAGGATGCTCTCCATAAATATGCCATTTGCAGTAGTAGTTAGAGCATGGGAAATTTCAATGCTTACATCGATTGGCTACAGACCTAAGGGATATTTCTTTCACTTTATAGATGATAAGACAAGGCATTATAGTGATGAGTCGTCAATTAATATCTCTGCGTATATAGAAGGTGCAACTTCTGCAATTGTAAGAGTTTCATGGGAATCAATGCTTCCGTTAGTTGAAAAGAAATATGGTTCAAAAGGCAGATGGTTTGATTTGTGGCCTGAAAATGTTCAGTTGCTGAGACATATAAGGAACGCGGTTAGCCATGACTGGATGTTTAATATCTCAAGTAATAATGATTTATACAGACAGAAAGAATATTCTTGGGAACATGGAATAAATAATCTGCAGTTTGAAGATAAAAATGGAGATGCAGTTGACATTGGTAAACATGTATTTACCAAATTCTACTTCACTGACATTCTTGCTTTAATTACTACAGTATGGGATGATATGAATTGAGAGCAGGTATTTTGGAATTTAGGGTATAATAAATTGAGTCTCAGCTTGGCTAACCTTAATTCATCTCACCAAAACCCGTGTTCTTCTTCCCATCGAGCGATGTTTTCAGGAGTGTAGGGATAGTACTCGCTGAGGGTTTTGAGGTCGTTATAGACGTTAGTGTAGTTCTCCAAAGAATATTCAGTAATACTTTCCTTCGAAACTTCTGATTCAAGCCATTCCCAAAAGGTAGCTTTCTTAATAGCAGCTAAGGAGTTTAAGTCGAGATTGTTTTGGATCACGAAGTCATAGATGGCTTCTTCGAAATTTGAGGACACAAACTGTTCCAATAGATACCCTTCTGGGTGCACGGAGTTTCCATCACACCGGATGTTTTCATATTGAGTATCGAAGAAGGTCTTTATCTTCTCAGGGGCTTTGGGGTGTTCTACGGTGGTTCCCATATAGTTTAGGATCAGTTCTTCGTATCTCCAATAGTTGTATCCAGAACCGTAATACTCTCCCTTTGATTTATATCGGACTGAGTTGCAGATATTCGCAATTTGTGTAGGACTTAACTCAATATTTGATACAGATATTGGAGCCTGAGCAAATACAAAAGCCCCTATTAAACTCATAGCCAGGAATGCCAGTAGTGATCCAAATAACTTGAACTGTGTATGCTTATTTGTCGAAGAATGAGTTGCCAATGTGATCTCTCAAAGGTTTTAATTGCTATCTGAGTAAAAGAAACTCATTCACCTAATCGAAGTCAATTGGGATAATTAGGGTATAAGAACAGTGAAGGTCTTTATGCCTTCGCAACTCTTAACCAACCCTACTTACCATGCCTACCATAACCGAGGTATCACTTGCCTACAAAGCCTCTCAGCCTGTCGATGCCCTTCCACAGATCACTTCGCCCGAAGAGGCCGCGGTTTACCTGCGATCTATATGGGACTCAGGCACCCTTGAGCTTAGGGAGGAGTTCGTTCTCGTTCTGCTTAACAATGCCAAGAAAGTCTTGGGCTGGTCGCGGATCTCAACAGGTGGCAGCAATGCTACCATCGTTGAGCCTGCTGCGGTCTTTCAGACGGCGCTGCTAGGCAAGGCGAATTCGATCATTGTGGCACATAATCATCCTTCGGGCAGACTAGAGGCTTCAACGGCTGATATTCAGCTAACCCGTCGCTTAAAAGAGATCGGAGAGATCATGGGGATCCCACTAGATGATCATATTATCCTTACTGCAAGCGGGTATCTATCCCTGCGGGCTGAAAGACTGTTCTAAGAGGGCTTCGGCTCTCTTTTTAGGTGGGAAATTTCAGAAGGGGCTTCCAAAAAATGCACGAAAATTATTTCAGGTTCGATTTTTGGATCGGAGTGGGAAAGTGCCTAGAGGGGACTTTAATCACTTTTGATCTGGGTAGAAAGGCGGGGGTAAGGGACCCGAGGATTCTGGCAAGATTGGGTTTAACTACCTAAAAGACGCCAAGCCGCGGGACGCGGCTTGGCTTGTTCATAAAGACAGAAACGAATAACTAAGATTCACATTTATGGATTCTCATTGTGTAGAGAATAATTTTTTATTTGAGTCCTGGAGCTTTACCAGGATATATTTTGCTTTCTTGGCCACTTCGGCACTTGGTTTTTAGACCAAATGACATAGTGACTTTAGTTATCATTTTCCCTCTGTGAATCGAATTACTGAGTATCCGTTTCGCATCTTGGTTTGCACCTTCCAACCTTTATAATTGGCGAAATAGTCAATCCACTCTCGGAATTTTCTCATCTGACCTTCTGCTAAATCATTTGAAACATTGAGGAAGCAGGCAAACTTAAGACCATTCGATTTTACCGGCATTACATTTGGTGGTATAGTTGAATTGGAAGCGCGATCGAGACCTTCATATAAAACATTCAGAGGGTATTCCCTTTCAATTTCAAGATTGGGCTCTGCCCATTCATAAAAGTCATTTGAAGTTAATCCGCGTAGTTCCCTGATTCGATAAGCATCTGTTGGAAACTTGATCAGCCCTTCTTTAAGGTACAGTTGTAAACAACGAATCATGAAGTGGTCATATCGCTTCCACTCTTCTTTATCCCAGTCATCGAAAAGTTTGTGCCCAAACTCAACTTCAGGAGTTGGGTTTTTTAGGTAGTGATCACTGAATGGCAAAATATGTTGACGGCGAGCGAATGAGTTCCCTAAACCTTGAACTACATAATTTGTAGACAAGATGATTTTTGGCGAGTTCTCAAACCGTATGGTAATTCGGTTCTTGTACTTCGCTTCTACCTGCATATCATCTGTGATAATGTTGAAGAGCGCTTCAAAATCGAAGTCAGGTCGTACATCATCGAAGAATAGGCTTTGATCCCCAAGTTGAACGTCCATAAAAAAGAAACGACTGCTTGGGTCAACATTCTTACCTGCTATATAGCGTTGCTTACGCATGTGTTTGATGCTTTGAGCAAATAGGCCTTTACCTGTACCACCTTCAGCAAGCATAGGGCTACTTTTCTCATCGATAAGAATTACTGCCGGTGAACCAGCTCTATTTTTATAGGTATGTAATAAGTACCCAAGTGTTGCCATGAAACAACGCTTTTTCATAGGGTCCTTATCACTCACATTTTCAATGAAACGCTCAATATCACCTTTTCCACCTGGTTCAACATCATCAAATTCACGCTCCATGATTTGTGATTTCCAGATCTTTCCATCCATTTCGGAGTGATTAATCAGCTTATAACTGTCTTTCTTAACAACTACCGTTCCATTCTTGTAGAACAGGCAGGCATTATTTGATCCATCTGTGAGCAACTTGATATCCTTCTGACGGAATATGGCTTTTATCTGAGTTGATAAGACTTTATCTCGATACCTGAAGAACATTTTTTGGAGATCACTCAGTGGTATCATCTTCATACCAGCATCTAATTGAGCGATATCTACATATTTCGAAAACTTTTCCAGAATCTTGTCTAGTACAAAATCACTGAGCTGGTGTGTTGATACTTCATGGAGGATGTTACATTCATCCTGTACTAGTGTAGGAACATCTGCTTCCCCAAAGTATGACTTCTTGTAACCGAACTTGCCAAGTACATTCGCAAATTTCACCTCATTGATTTCGAGTTTGCCTTTATCAGATATGCTCCAAAACCGGTATTTATCAGTATAAGTATTCCAGACATACTCACTAAATTCGAAGTCGTTTTCTTCGAAAAGCTGATCAATTGATTGAAGGTATCTGCTCTTGTAAAGATCGGTCAGGTCTTTGCATTCATGATTTGAGACCTTTGGTATGTTTAATAGACGGATCTCTCGCTTATAGTCACCGATTGTATCACAAACAGCGCGTGCAAAGCCAAATGCTGTTTCTTCAGCAGGAAGTGTGTCTCTATCGAATGAAATGAAAACCCGACCCCAATAGAACTTCTTGTCTTCAAGCAATTCAGCCTGTTCGGTTGAAATCTTATTGGTCTCTCCACTGCTTATCCCTAGAACATCAAATTCATCACCTAGCTGTTGGTGAGCTAACATGGCTTCTCTGGGAGACTTTGTGATGATTAGCTTTCTGTTACGTTGAAGCATGTTACTACCAAAAAAGCTTTTTCTTGGCTCAGATCCTTTTAACATACGTATCTGTTTGCCACTTTCATTGCGTGCATACACCTGCGCACCTGTTGGATATGGTATAAGGAGTGCATCAGTGTTCCCATTTCCGAAGTCATATTCTATAAGTCCACATCCAAAATTTTTCAAAGTGGCACGTGATAAGAGGTCATACTCCTTTATAGTCGCAAGTAATGATGAATTGCTATGCTCCAGCTCGTCTTGAGCTCTTTGAAGTCTATCCAGCATAGTGCTGGTCCAGAATTCCGAATTTAAATCGATATGATACTTTTTTGGTGCTGATGTTGTTGTGTAATAACCATCTACAAATTTCTGAATTTCTGGCCATGACATCGTGGGATTCAAAATTCTGACCAAATCATAAATGTTACCAGATTCTCCTGTCGCGTTATCTTTCCATCCACCATGCTTAATATTGACTGCGAACGATGGGTTTTTATCCCCTCTATGTGGCGCACTTATTGTCAGCCACCCCTCTTCATTGGCCTGATTTTCATCAAAGCTCAAGCCCAAGCTTCTTAAAGTTATTAGTGTTTTCATACACAACCTTGTTTAAGCTCTGGATGACCAAACCAGAGCGAATTGAAATTATGCCTGTAGTTTCAATTGTCGGGTTGTCTATGCTGAGCGAAGAAAGGCTGCCGCTCGTTGTCAAGGTAGGTTGTCAGGTTGCCTGTTTTCGACGGTCGTTGTCTTGGCAGAATGAGAATGTCTAAATAATTCAATACAAAGTCAAGCGCTATTTAGAAAAAATCTAAACAAGCAATTTTTAAGTAGCAACTATTCTGAAATCTCCTCATAATCGGAATCCAAATATGATAATGTAAACAAGCAATGGTTGCTATACTATTGCTATATGATGCTGGTTGGTTTTGTGAAAAGTGCTATCTTTCAAACATCGGGATGTGGCGTAGTCCGGTAGCGCACTCGGCTGGGGGCCGAGGGGTCGCAGGTTCAAATCCTGTCGCCTCGACATTTTAAGCTCGTACGACCTAGTTGTATGGGCTTTTTTTATGGGGAATTGTACTTCAACCTCTCAGAACTATGTAGATCTGCTTAACTAAGTTTTTGAAGAACAGGTTGGGAAAGTACTTAGAAACTATTAGTAAATCGATTTGAGGTATTATGTGGAATTAAAAACCTACTTGATTCATTTGTGATTGTACACTAATCAAAACATATTATTCATGAAATTCCCAAAAATATTACTTTCATTGTCAGCAATCTTGATTATAAGCTGCAATGTCAATGAGTCTAACCCTACAATAGAATTGAGTTTTGATATAAACCCAGACAATTATGGATATATAGTAGTTTCAGGTTTGGCAGGTTTATCTCAAAATCTAAATTCTGATACCTTATTCGAAGACGTTAATCTAATCTTAGACTTACAAGAATCAGGTACATTTATTGCTGAAGCGTACCCAAAAAAAGGTTACAAATTTATTGATTGGAACCGAGGCGAATCATATTCTATGGAATTTACACCCAACAAAGATTTATTCTTTAGAGCAAATTTTTCGGAAAAGACATTCAAGCTTGCAGAAAATGGATATACGGTAATTTGTGATGAAGCAAATTTAGGTGATACAGAATTTCTAGAATATTTACCTGGTGTTACATATGATTCTGATTTTTCTAAACGTTATGAATTGCAAATCACCAAAAGAGGCAGAAATGATATTAATGCTAACAATAAATCACGCACTTGCACTTCTGGTATTACGGATATGTCTGAACTAATGTTGGGTGTAACATCCAGAGGTGTAGCTGTCCTTCATTATGATGTATCTAATGTCACAAACATGGAAAGAATGTTTCATACTGAATACGCAGAAAATTATTTCGGATTTTGGGATGTTAGTAATGTCAAAAATATGAGTGGCATGTTTTGGGGCTCGACATATATGTATTTTGATTACATCAATGACGGAACGGGGTTGTCCAAATGGAATGTATCTAATGTTGAAAATATGTCCGACATGTTTAGAGATAACAAACTTTTTAATGATAATATAGCTAATTGGGATGTCTCTAAAGTTACTAATATGGATAGGATGTTTAATAACGCAAGAGACTTCAACCAAGATTTATCAAAATGGTGCGTAACTAATATCCCTACTGAACCTATAGATTTCGCAACTGGTTCAGCACTTCCCAAAGAAAAATACCCTAAATGGGGAACTTGTCCTTCTAAATAATTGACCTCACGGTTCATCGTTCGTAGATATGGTATTGAGCCCTGCTAATGTAATGTTAGTGGGGCTTTTTAGTTCAATACAGCGCACTAATAACTATGCTGAGCTGCCAAGTCAGTTGGCGGGGAACAAATTAGGAAAGTACTTGGAAACTATTAATAAATCATTGGAATGTATTAAATGGAACCATATAAGATCCACTAGTGTAGTGAATTATTACTCATTAATAATAATATCGTATGAAAAAAATTCAAATAAGTATTTTCCTTTTATTCTTTATAAATCCCTCAATTTCATTAGCTCAAGAATTTAAATTGCATGAAAATGGCATTACCATAGTATGTGAGGGAGCTACTATTGGAAGCACTGGCGTTGTGAATGGAATTACTTATACAGCTGTAGACAAGAATACACTCAGGAATACCCTATTTACAACTGGAGATGTAACTAAAGTCTGTACCTCAAACGTAACGAGCTTATTCACATTACCAGAGACTTTTAATCAAGATATAAGTAGTTGGGATGTAAGTAATGTGAAATCAATGGAAGCTTTGTTTAGAAATAATTCATCATTTGATCAGGATATTAGTAACTGGGATGTTTCATCAGTAACTCAGATGAGAGATATGTTTTCTGGCTCTAGGTTTAACGGTAACATCTCTGAATGGGATGTAAGTAATGTAACGTTCATGTTAAGCATGTTTGAAAATGCAACCCACTTTAATCAAGATATAAGTAATTGGGATGTTGGTAATGTTATTCAAATGGCAAATATGTTTAAAGGTGCACTAGAATTTAACCAAGATATAGGTGATTGGGATATGTCTAATGTCAGGTCAACCCAATTTATGTTTGCAGGAGCAGTAGAATTCAATCAAGATTTAAATGACTGGGATTTAACTCAGGTTGATTATATGGACTTTATGTTCAGCGGAGCTGAATCATTTAACGGTGAAATCAGTAATTGGAATGTATCTGGAGTTACAAGAATGATTGGGATTTTTAGCGGAGCATCTAATTTTAATCAAGATATTAGCAATTGGGATGTCAGGAGTGTGGAGCTTATGGATGACATGTTCTATGGGGCGACTTCATTTAACCAAAATATTGGTGACTGGAATGTCAGTAGTGCTAAAACTATGTATAGAATGTTTTATGGGGCGACTTCATTTAATCAAGATATTCGTAACTGGAACGTACGCAATGTTAATAACATGAGAAGTATGTTTCAAGGTGCCAATTCATTTACAGGTGATCTTAGATTATGGTGTGTTGAAAATGTCTCTTTTGAACCCATAAACTTTGCTACTGGTTCACAATTGAACGAAAATATGTTTCCAAATTGGGGATCCTGTCCAGTAAGACTAGGTTCATTCAATATAATTACCCCTGTAGATAGCTCGATAGTAGAAGTGACAAACCCAACTTTTAGATGGGAAGAGGTGACTGGAGCAGATGAGTATACTTTACAAATTGATACATTAACATCCTTCTTAAACCTCCAAATCGATACCATAAGTACAATAAACAGCTTAGTAATTAATAACAATCTGCTTAACAATAAAAGATATTATTGGAGATTAATTGCAAAAAGTGAACTTGAGACTGATACATCTTTGACTTATACATTTGATACAAAAATCAAAAAACCTGATGAGTTAAAAAAATTATCTCCAGCAAATTATTCAAAAAATGTGAGTCTAAATCCTGAATTTACATGGGAGTTAAATACTGAAACAGATTATTATCAATTTCAATTATCAATTGATAATACATTTAACAATGTTCAATTTGACAGTACAGGGATTGTAGATGTGTCAATCCATTTGAAAGATACGCTAGATTACTTGACAACTTATTATTGGAGAGTTCGGGGATCAAATATTGCAGGATATGGTAGTTGGGATGAGATTTGGTCATTTGAAACCATTATTGAGAAACCTCTCACACCAGAATTTATCAATCCCCAAGTTAATGAATCCGATGTTGACACAACTATCGATATAATCTGGAGCAAATCAACACGTGCTAAATCATATACTTTAAACATCAGTAAGGATTCAACATTCACAGACATTGACTACGATATACAAACAAATGATACTCTATATCAATTCACTTTAAAAAATAGTCTTTTACCAGATACTAAATACTTTATTCGTTTAAAGAGCAGAAATGATGGTGGTGAAAGCGGATGGGTTTATAATCAATTCAAAACGATAGAAGGGACTCGTAAAACTATACTTACAGGATTGATTACAAATGATATCTTATTGTCGCCAAATGAAAACCCATACTATATTAGAGATACCTTAACAATAATGAATTCACTAGTGAAAGTGCAGGGTGGCGTAGAAATAATTTTTGAGGAGAATTCTGCTATACGTTTATTAAATAATAGTTTTATTCAGATGGGAAATATGAATAATCAAAACGAAATATTGTTAAGAGGAATATCACCTAACAATAGTTCTTACATAATCTTTGAGAATAATTCAATCGCAAGTAATTTTAGCAATTTAGAACAGGGTAGCTATTTCATTAATGTCATATTTGATGAAGTAAAAACAAATAATAACCTGGGTATAATCACGCTACCATTCTCAGGTAATTTATACTTCTTTAATTGCACATTTACTAAAACTTCAAGTCTATTTAGAGGAGGCTATTCTTTTAACGCTCCAGGCCCAAGAGTGGATTTTAACATTGAGAATTCAAAAATAGATAATATTAATGCACCTTTTATTATATCCTTTGCAGGTGGCAACTATAGTTTTGAAAATGTTGAGATAAAAAATAATAATCATTTGATAATTGCTGCAACTAGAACACACAGCTTTTATGGTAATAACATATTATTCGAAAACAATTCTAGGCTATTATTTACATCTAATCCAGATAACAGATATGGCACCCAGTTTACATTAGAGAATTCACTATTAAAAAATAATAACGAAATAGTATTTTTTAATGGTGGTAATGTTCAATTAAAAAATAATGTTTTTGAAAAAAATAAAGTTAATGAAAATTTAGTATGGGGTATAGCATTAGCAGGTTCATTTGATTGGTTTTGGGGTGGAAGAATCAATAATAGCCTCTTCCCAAGTTTTGGCACCAATACAGTTATAACTAATAATAAATTTATCAACAATACAGGTTACAATCTAATATCAAATGTGAATATTTTAGAAAATAATATTTTCCACGATAATGAAAATATCTCTATTTATCATAGAAATGAGTACGATAAAGCTGTTGTAAAAATGAATTCAAACAGATTTCAATATAACAACAACCAAAATCCGTTATTAAAAGGTTATTTTGAAGGTAATTACAATTCATTCGTGGAAAATAATGGTACCATTATTTACTTTGATAAAAGTAGCACACTAAATAATTATGATTTATCACTCAACTACTGGGATGTCAAAGATTCATCACAAGCAGCAATCTTGATTCATGATTTTTATGATGATAATACATTTAGTACACCAATAGCTGTTATTAATCCAGTATTGGAATATATACCATACAAAAACACAATAGACCCAAATGATATAACTGATTTTAAGATACTAGACAGTGAGAATATACTCGTTCAAGATAATGTTTTAAACTTTCATAAAGACTATAGAATTATTATTCAGGCTCAAGATAATAGTTATAACACACTAGATTTTATCAATACTTCTTTTGCAAATGAGAGCATGAATATTACATCTAATATTGTAGCTACTGAAGAAGAAAATGTGGCAAATACATATAGTGCTTTATTTAGATTAGATACTACTTCTACTGTTTTGTCACAGATTCAAGTAAACAAAAGTGATCAACTCAATATTAAACCCTTCGGTTCTAATGATGCTTTAACATATTATGTAGAAGTAGCTCCTAAGAAACCAAGCACTCTTACCCTATCAACACCTAACAACAATTCTAATGATATTACTATCAACCCAATGTTAATATGGAAAAATGAGAATAATATAGACTCGTTCTATGTAGAGGTTTCACTTGATAATTTTGAGACAATAGAATTTGAAAAAACCTCTATAGATACATTTACAACTCTACATAATTTGAATAAACATACTACTTATTTTTGGAGGGTAAAGGGGAGTAATTCTGAAGGGTTCGGAGAATGGAGTGATATATGGCAGTTCAAAACCTCACCATTTTCTTTAAACAGTAATGGAACAATTAACTGTAAGGATATTCCTTTTGGCATTACTGGACTAATTAACGAAGAAATTTACGAAGTAGTAGACAGAGACTTACTCATTCAAAGAAGAAATGAAGGTGGAGATTTAAGTAAAGTATGCGTCAGTAACGTAACCAACTTGTCTGGCTTATTCGCCAATATCACTTTTAATCAAGATATAAGTACTTGGGATGTGTCCAATGTAACTGATATGTCTGGCATGTTTCAAAATAATTCCACCTTTAACCAGGATATAAGCAAATGGAATGTTGATAGTGTGAAAATTATGACAGCTATGTTTTCTAATTCACCATTTAACCAAGACATAAGTGATTGGAATGTAAGTAGTGTTGAAAGAATGCAATATATGTTTAAGGATTCAGATTTCAACCAACCAATTGGCAATTGGGATGTGAGTAGTGTTACAGGAATGGATGGGATGTTTCAAAACTCTTCATTCAATCAAGATATAGGCGATTGGGATGTATCGTCAGTAGCTAGAATGACGGATATATTTAAGGATTCAGATTTTAACCAACCAATTGGTGAATGGGATGTGAGTAATGTATTTCATATGCAAGGAATGTTCCAAAACACTTCATTTGACCAAGACATTGGAGATTGGGATGTGAGTAAAGTAATAACAATGTTTGGCATGTTCTCAGGGAATGAATCATTTAATCAAGATATCAGCAACTGGGATGTATCCAATGTAGATGCAATGGTTGCAATGTTTGCTCAAAGCACGGCATTCAACCAGGATATCAGTAATTGGGATGTGAGTAAAGTAAGGAATATGTCTCACATGTTTTATTTATCAGGGTTTAATCAAGATATTAGTAACTGGGATGTATCCAATGTATTGTCGATGAATAACATGTTTTACAGTTCTTCATTCAACCAGGATATCAGTAACTGGTGTGTAATTCAAATTACATCAGAGCCTACTAATTTTTCTACTGAATCACCTTTAATCGAAGAATTCAAACCAATTTGGGGTGCATGCCCAGCTGAAACTCCTTCTAAAATTACTCTTTCAACACCAACTGATTCTTCTTCTAGCGTTTCATTAACACCTAAATTTGTGTGGGAAGCGGACTCAAATGCAACACACTATCAATTACAATTATTAGATAGCCAAAGCATTTCTATTGCAGATACATTGCTTGATAGTACCATATTTATGATGCCTTTTGAACTCAAATTAAACACAAGTTATAGTTGGAGGGTGAGGGGCATAAATTATATAAGAGAATTAAGTGGCAATTGGAGTGAATTTTGGGGATTTATCACTAAACAAGAGCCACTACAAGCACCCACATTAACTTCTCCTTCTAATGGGCAATTGAACGTAGGCACTATGACTGAATTTTATTGGGTGCAGGTTGATTCAGCTTTATTTTACCGCTTACAAGTTTCCATTGATAGTCAATTTAATAACATCATTTTTGAAAGCGATAACATAACTATAGACTCATATTTAATTACTGAACCACTAAACCAGAATTCAACTTACTATTGGAGGGTAATGAGTATTAGTGACAACGAACTTCGTAACTCAGAATGGTCGGAAACCTACACCTTTACAACTGGAGTGAGAACTTCTACAGAAGATGAATTACTACCTCAAGAGTATACCCTATCCCAAAACTACCCCAACCCATTCAATCCATCGACCCAGATTCAGTATGCTTTACCTGAAGCCACCCAAGTTACTCTAGAGGTGTTCAATAGCGTAGGTCAAAAGGTAATGGAACTGGTGAATGGGCAGAAGTCGGCTGGATACCATACTGCTACCTTTGATGCATCAGGATTATCGAGTGGAGTGTATCTGTATAAGCTAACCACTCCATCTTTTACCGAAACCAAGAAGATGCTTTTGATTAAATAGACATACATCATTTGGCGTAATGGTATTGAGCCCTGCTAGCGTAAAGTTAGTGGGGCTTATTTGTTGCATTTAATAGTGGGTGCGTCATAGCTCCGTCCAAACGACTCAGAATTATGTAGACCTGCTTAACAACTCTGATATAGGGGAAAAAGTTGGGAAAGTACTTGGAAACTATTGGTAAAGTAAAAACCTATAGTTTCTGGAATTGTAAGAGATTATAAACTGTAATGTGGATGATTCAAAAAATAATTCACTAAATAAACAGAATTCTATGAAGTATTTTTCATTAATAACTTTACTGCTAATTGGGTATGCATGTTCTACAGCACCTGAACCAACTTATACTATAAACACTCTTTCGAATCCAACGGAAGGTGGGAGTATTTCAGTTTCACCTGAACAAGATGCCTATGAGGCGGGTACTGCCGTAACTTTTACTGCTACCCCCAATGAAGGATATACTTTTACTGATTTTGGCGGTGAGTTTAATTCTACAAGTAATCCACTTACCGTTGCTGTTGGTAAAGCAGATATGGAAATAGTGGCAAATTTTCAGATTAAATCTTACCCCTTAAGTATATCGGTTCAGGGTAACGGAAGTATTATAGAACAGATAATTCAAAATAAATCAACAGATTACGAGCATGGCACACAAGTTCAATTAACAGCAAATCCTGAGGAGGGATGGGAATTTGTCGAATGGGGAGGCGACGCTAGTGGAACGGAACCAACAACTATTATATCTGTTGAAAGTGAAAAAAATGTAACCGCTTTATTTCAATTAAAACGTTATTCCTTAAATATCTTAGTTCAAGGTCAGGGTACTACCACTACTGAATTACTGACAGAAATAGAGCCTGACGAAGATGGTAAGTATGAGCATGGTTCTCAAGTAAGAATAACCGCTCTCCCTAATAAAAACTATAAGTTCTCAACATGGAGTGGAGATACCACTTCGACAGAATCTTCAATTGTAATAGAAATGAAGAATGATATTGAAGTTACTGCCGAATTTAGTGAATTAGAGAAATCGTTGTATAGACGACAGACTTACGAACGAGATGAAAACAATAACATCATTCTAAGTACCACTTATAACGGGGATGGAGAGATTGAAGGAATTCAACAAGCCTATCGTTATGATGAGAATAATCGGCGGGTAGAAACTATTTTATATAACAGTGATGGTTCTGTGTTTAGAAGAGATACTTATATCTACGGTGAAAATGAATATCAACAAATTAACTACAATGCCGACTCTACTGTATCTAGTAGTAACACCTACTTATTGGATGAAAATGGCAACACCATTGAACGAAAGGGTTACGATGCCGATGGAAATCTAACCGTTAGAGTTGTAAATAGTTTTGATAATTCCGGAAACATACTTGAGTCTCAAATGTACGATGCATCAGGAAATCTAAACAACAAAGTAACCTTCTCATATGATGCAAATGGTAATCTACTAGAACAAGCAGGCTATTATCCTGACGGCAGTGGAGGAGTCTCTCTACAAATAAAGTATACCTATACCTATAATGACTTAAATCAACAAACCGAAAGATTGATTGAATTAGTACTTCAAAGCAGAACAACAAGAACTACATACACTTATAACGAAGAAGGTAGATTAAGTGGATTCATAGAATATACTCCAGAAGGTACTGTACAAAGTTCTAGTGAATATGAATACGACATCGATAACGGTAGAGTAGAATACTATCAATATGATGCAGAAATGAATCTGACTCAAACAAGAACAGATTTATATAATACTGATTTATACTTAATTGAACGACTGTACTATGTAATTATAAACTCAAAGATAGTTCCAGATTTCAATAATGAAATTGAAGAAAAGTATCCTGAATTTAGTTTAGAACCTCACTTAGAGCTATAGATGCTTTTGATTAAGTAGATTAGCTTCTAGTCAGTCTTTATGAGCCCTGCTAGCATAAAACTAGTGGGGTTTTTTTTCGCCAAAACACCACCGCTTTACCCACACCTAATCGCCTTCTCACCCGCTACCCATTTTAAGCCGAATCAACGAGAAGCCGTCACCATGATCTCAACTTTGGCGTCTCGAGGGATTCGAGACACCTCAACCACCATGCGAGCAGGTGGATTCTGCTCAAAATACTCTACATATATTTCATTAAAGGCCTGATAATCCGCTAAATTGGATAGAAAAACTTGAGCACTTACAACATCCCCTAAACCAAAACCACCTGCTTGTAAAATAGCCTCAATATTGCGAATGGTTTGTCGCACTTGGGCATCTAAGTTTTCACCCACTAGTACTCCGGTTTCAGGTTCCAAACCGATCTGGCCCGAAACATAGATCGTATTTCCAACCTTCACTGCTTGAGAATATACTCCAATAGCGGCAGGTGCTTGATCGGTTTGAATAACCTCACGTTCCATCAAGGGTCGGGAAATATCCGAATCTTCTTGATCACTGTAGGAACAAGAGGTGATGAATAGCCCAAATAATAGGATCAAAAACATTCTTTTAGGCATAAGAGATCTCCTCTTTCATAGCCTCGGTAAACCGACTAATTTCAGCTTTGGTAGTATAGACGTTCGGAGTAACCCGTATACCCTGAAACTGATGGTGCTTAATGGGCGTTACAATAATCTGATGCTTTTTCCATAGTTGACTGCTGAGTTCGCCAGGATCAACCCCCTTAATTTCAACGGTTGCAATTCCACATGCAAATTGCGCATCTCTTGAAGTATGCAAAGCAACCTTAGGGTCATCAATTATTTCATCAATCCAGAGATCATTTAGATATTTTAGTCTAGCCTCTTTTCGCTCAGCGCCTATCCCTTCGTGAAAGGTGACCGCCTCCCCAATTGCCAGATAATTCGCTGCGGGATGCGTACCAATTTCTTCAAACTTTCTAATATCGTCGTCTTGGGTTTCACTGGCAGCCATTAAAGGCCATAAGTCCTGAATCTTATCCTTTTTCACATACAACATGCCCGTTCCATGTGGGGCAAATAGCCATTTGTGCAGGCTAGTCGTGTAATAATCGCAATCCAAATCTTCATGGCTGAAGCTAAAATGAGCAAAAGCGTGGGCCCCATCCACTACCACAGGAATCCCTTTCTTTCGAGCCATTTGTACTACTTTTTTTACGGGCAGTATTTGGCCGGTCAAATTTACAATGTGGCACATCAGAATCATTTTGGTTTTGGGTCCTATATTTTGTTCAAATAAGCGAACCACTTCATCCTCGTCTTCCGCTGGAACAGGCAAATCAAACTGTTTCAAGATCACTCCTTCCCTCCGCTCTCTCTGTTTGAAGGTATTGATCATGCGTGGATAATCATGACTAGTCGTAAGCACTTCGTCTCCTGCTTTTAAATCCATCCCAAATTGACAAATCTGCAAGCTTTCAGAAGCATTCCGTGTTAGAGCGATTTCCTCGGCATCCACTCCAAACATACCTGCTAATTGCTGCCGAACGCCTTCTCTTCTGGGTTCTAAAATTCGCCACATATTGTATACGGGAGCCTGGTTAGAAAAATCTAAGTGCTTTTTCATCGCGGCCTGAACAAAATCGGGTGATGGGCTCACCCCCCCATTATTCAAATTGATAAGACTTCGATCAACCGTAAAAGCCTGCTGCACGCGGTACCAAAATTCTTCATTTGTGGCCAGTTCGGAAGCAGC